>CAVPNO010000107.1:0-84921 GCA_963706455.1 uncultured Acidobacteriota bacterium
CCTACTCCGAATTCACCGCCGAATTCGAACGCATGCGAAACCTCGCCATGCTGATGAACCGCCGCCGCGAGGAGCGCGGAAGCATCGACTTCGACCTGCCCGAGCCGGTCATCCAGTTCGACGAAAATGGCCAGATGCGCGGCGTCACCCGCGCCGAGCGCACCTGGGCCAACCGCCTCATAGAGGAATTCATGCTGGCGGCCAACGAGTGTGTCGCCACCTGGCTCGAAGACCTGGGGGTGCCCTCGCTCTACCGCATCCATGAGAGGCCCGACCCGCGCCGCGTCGTCGAATTCGAGGAAATCGCCGCCAGTTTCGGCTACTCGCTCGGCCTCGGCGCCCTTCCCGTCAAGCGTATCCAGACCCGCGCCGAGCGCCGCGAATCGCGCGGCACCGGCACCCGGCCCCGCGAACACGAAGTGCCGGAAGACATCGCCGTGACTCCCCGCATGTACCAGCGCCTGGCGGCCAAAATCGAAGGCAAGCCCGAAGAACGAATTCTGAGCTATCTCATGCTGCGATCGCTCCGGCAGGCGCGCTACTCCGAGGTAAACGAGGGACACTTCGCGCTCGCCGCGCCCACCTACACCCACTTCACGTCACCCATCCGCCGCTATCCCGACCTCATCGTGCACCGCATCACCAAAGCGCTCCTCCGCGACGGTGTCCCCGGGATCGGACTTATCACGCCCGGCCGCCTCAACTCGCCGTGGACCCACCCCCACGAAGGCCACCCCCCAAGCCGGGTGCCCCACTCACGCACGAATCGGGGTGCCCCGGGTCTCGCTTCTGAGACCTCGGAGAGAGCTGCCGGGCTGACGGAGCCACCCATCCCCGAATCCGAACTCACCCAGATCGCTGAGGAAACCAGCCAGACCGAGCGCCGTGCCGCCGAAGCCGAACGTGAACTGGTCGAGTGGAAGAAGGTTCGCTTCATGGAGAACCGCGTAGGCGAGGAATTCTCCGCGCTGGTTCTCAACCCCACCAAGTTCGGCCTGTTTGTCGAGCTGACCGACCTTTTCGTTGAGGGCCTTGTGCCCATCGACACGCTCCGCGACGATCGCTATATCTTCCGTGAGAACACCCGCGAAATCGTCGGCGACCGCACCGGGCGCCGTTTCCGCGCCGGCGACCGCGTACAGGTAATCCTCGATCGCATTCTCGCTCAGGAGCGTCGCCTGCAGTTCTCCATCGCCGAAGACGGCCTGGCGCTCACCGGCAGAAAACCCGGGCGACCCGCCAAGGCGAAGAAGAGAGTAAAACGCGAGAAATCGCCGCAGGCCTCTAAGCGGAGAGGAAGGGGCCCACGCAAGAAGCCCGGGCGGCGCTGAAAGCAGCGCGGGCTCCAGACCGGGTGGGCGGGAGGTGAATCCCGCGCCGGATCGAAACCGGCCACCAACCCATCCCATACAATGGAAATGGCACAAGGAGCCGGAAGAGCATGGCGCACACTGTTTTTTGCGTTCGTTTCAAGCGGGAAATGGAGGGACTGGACGAGCCGCCTTTTGATTCGGAGTTCGGTCAGAAGATCTACAAGAACGTCTCCCAGCAAGCCTGGAACGAGTGGGTGGATCGCCAGAAGATGCTGTTGAACGAATACCGCCTGCAGCCCTGGACCCCTCAGGCCCAGCAGTTCCTCGTTGAGCAGATGGAGGAATTCTTCTTTGGCAGCGGATCGGCCCTTCCCAGCGAGTATGTGCCCCCTTCGCATTAAATCCGCAAGCACGCGGTGTCCCGGCAAGCGCGGGTGTCCCAGGTCCCCGGTTCCCCGCGAAACGGGTCCTTGTTCGCTGTCTTGTTCGCTGTGTGGAGGTCCCCGGTTGGAGTGTGGAGGTCCCCGGTTGTAGGGACCTGGGATGTCGTCGCCGCCTGGCTTGGCTTAGTTCTGGTGTAAACTCTATTGAGACCCCCAAAAGCCGGCTCGCCCGAGCCGGCTTGATCGTGTCGGGACGTGGCTCAGCCTGGTAGAGCACTCGCTTGGGGTGCGAGGGGTCGGCAGTTCAAATCTGCCCGTCCCGACCATTCACTCTTTATATTTCTTATAGATTTGGTTCCCTCAATTTCGCCGCAGCATTCCACTTCACCAATTGTGCCGTGATTGTGACATGGGTTAGAGCAGGGTCTCTCCCTCTCCCGCGCCTATAACCACCGTCGATTTGGGCTAATCCGGTACTTGAATACCATCAAGGTACAAATGCACGAAGTCCGCCGGAATTCCGGGCGTGGAGGACTGTCGTTGAGTTACGCGGACGAGATTGTAAGAACTCTATGGAATTTTGGCGGTCTTCGCTTCCATGACCGTGCTGACATCTTTCAACACGTCCAGGTGTCCAGAACGCGGCCCCCGGTATTTCTGCCGCGACGCGCCGGGGTAAACCTGCTTTACAATCCGTCAGCGAATGTGGTTCAGGAGCATGAAAAGCTCGCAAGCTTTGGAGCAGAGCGTCTTCGGTAATCTGTATCTTTCCAAGAGACTCTCCTGCCTCGATTCGCTCAAAGGCGACGATGGACGGCTATGCGCTGCCCTTCTCGCCGATTTCGCCAAACACGGCGAGAAGATTGGTCAATTCAAGCAGGTCCTTCACTCGCGGACCCACGTTGACCAGCTGCAGATTGCAGCCGTTTTTCTTGGAAACCACGTGGAGACGCACCAGCCCGCCAAGTCCCATGCTGTCCACCCACCCAACATCGGCCAGGTCAAGCACGATCCGCTTGGTGTCGGCGATCAGCGGATAAACCTCCTTGTGAAGGTAGCTGCACGCCCCCGATACCAGCGAGCCGCTGCAATGGACGATGCACTCGTCACCCTCGTGCTCGATGTGAATGGTCAGAAAGGTGTTGGCGGACTCGGTTGACACTTTGGCTTCTCCTTGGAACGGATGAAATGGAAAGCGGGAAAGCTGGTCTAGCTATTGTGCCAGCCGGGAGCCAAGACAGGGAATCGGAAAGTGCCGGAGAATTCGCTGTCCCGCAGTTCCCGGCGCACGAGTGCCGCGGGCGCCGATTTAGCTGATCGCCGCAGGCTTTTCTTGTTCCCATTCACCGCGCACCGGCGACGTCGAAGCCGACAGAGCGTCCTGGCTCTACCCCTTCTTCAGCACCGCCGTTCCCTTTTCATCCGCCAGGATCGTGCTCTCCAGCTTGCGAAACGCGGCCGCTTTATCGGCGGGAATCTCCACCTGGCGCACAACGTATTCGCGCTCGTAGTGGAGCACGTTGCCATTGGCTGTGATCTTCGAGTGATAGCTGGCGAAGTCCAGATCCAGGTCGACCGGATCGGGGGTCTCATCCACCACCATCCCCGGGGGCAGGGTAATGTCGTAGCTGTCGTGCCAGCGGCCCGTCGACCCCAGGTCGATGGGCACGGTGCGGGGCTTGTCATTGAAAGGCAGAGAATGCGAGCCGACCACCCGCACCCGAAGCAGGGTCAGCGGACCGGCCTGGTGGGCGTACTGGGCAGCCGTGAACTTGTAGTGAATTTCCATCGGCTTTTCCAGTTCCGGCGGCTGCACGAAGTTGAATGAGTCGATTACCGCCCCCGGCAAGTCATGGGTCACCGCCTTCTCCAGCGCTTCGCGATGCTCCTTCTCGTCGCTGTACTTCAGGATGAGCCTCAGATCTGCCCCCAATGGCCCGGTGTGAAGGCTGTCCACCGATCCGGTGAGCGTGCCGTCCGCGGCCAGCGTGAATGTCCCCTTGCGCTCGGTGCCGTTGGCGCTGGGGTCGAGAACCGGGATCGCGACCACCTGGCTGGCCGCACCCGCCGCCAGCGTTCCATAGCTTCCCTGCAGCCCGGGGCTGAGATTGCCCACCGGGGTGCGCTCATCCGTCGGATCGAAGATCAGGTAGCGTTTGCCGTCCTTCGCTTTCACCACTGCCTTCAGCCGGGGCTCCTCCACGTCCGCCGGGATCTCGATAGCGGTGATCATGTGATCGCCGGCCAGCGAGGGGGCCTCCGGGTCCACGAATCCCCGGCGATGATCCACCGCCACGTAATATGCATGGATGCCGGCGGCCTGCAGCATCGAGATGAGGAGAGTGGTCTTGTCTTTGCAATCGCCGTATCGGTTCCGGAAGATGTCGGCGGCGTGGTTTGCCTGAAAGCCTCCAATGCCGCGCATCACCACGAAGTACCGGATGTCTTTTTGTATGAAGTCGGTGATGCGGTTGAGCTTGGTATAGAAATCGGGCGCTCCCGCGACCAGCGACTGGGTCTTGGCGGTGATCTCCGGCGTGGGATCGGGGCGGCTGGCTTCCAGGGTACTGAACCATTGGCCGATAGCCCGCCACTGATTGTCCGTTCCCTCCACCGCGGCATCCCCCCACTGCACCGACATGCGCGCCGCCAGGGCCGCCCATTCTGGGGCAGAAGGTACATCGCGAAGCGTGAGCGCCGGCACATCCTTCAGTTCCCAGCGCCAGTGCCCGGGCGCCACCTCGACCGGTTTTACCCCCTCATGATTATGCCAGGAGCTGATTTGCGTTCGGCCCGGGGGCAGATCCACCTCCAGCGCCTCGGAAACGAACGGCGTGCCGCTCTGCAGGTACCAATTCTTCTCCTGCATATAAGGTTCCATCAGTTCTTCCGACTCGCAGACCACGATTGCCCCCACGTCCACCGCCGGAGGATGGGCAATGCGGATCTTGCGGGAAGAAAGCATCACGGGAACATCGGTGTCTCCATGCTCGAGAAAGTCCGTATCCTGCGCCTGGTATGTCTTTTCGTCGGCCGAGATCGTCCATACCCGGAAGTAGTTGATCTTCTCGGTTACGTCGTAGCTGACCTCGCAGCCCGTTTCGCGAGCCTGCGGCTTCAGAATCCGGATGGCATAGCGCTCGCGCTCCACCGCACGGCCCTGCGCGTCAACGGTCTCCAGATACTCGTCGAACAGAATCACCGAAGAACTGTCCTTGGCGTAATCCGGCGTGTGGATCTTCGCCGCATCCATTCCCCATTGCGGGACAGGCTGGCCCTTGCTGAACCAGCTGCTGTGCGCCGGAAGACCGGAGGTAAGAACCAGCGGAACGATGGTAACGAAACGAAGCCAGAAGCGCATACTCAATTTCCTGATGTTACGGGCTTGCGGGTGAGCACAATCTGTTGTTGGTCGGCGGAGGCGACTTTTCCATAGAAGTCGTGAAGGCTGCCGTAGTCCTTCGGATCGAGAATCGTAAAGTTGTAGGCCAGGCTGCGTGCCACTTCGACCGTATCTTCCTTTTGCGCCGCCCCGGTCTTGAGCAGGGCATGATCGGGCCAGCTCAGGTTGGACCGCTCCGGCAGAGTTTCCACCGTATAGCCCGGCGGAAGCTTGTACGTCACGTCGTCGATGTCCGATTTGGGATAGCGCACGTCGACCGGCGTGATGCGCTTGTCCTGGGCCACAAACGGATGTTTGGCGTGGGACTCAAAAAAGTATGCCGGCAAAAAGAAATGCTTTCCCGTTGCCGCACCCAGACTGCCGCTGACCTTCACGATGGCCATCAGGTTGCTCGTAGGGTCATCGAGCCCAACGAAGTGATCGAAATCTACCTGCACGCCATCGGGCACTTCGTCCCGCATGGATTCATTGAACTGTTTCTTGACTTCGTCCTGATCGTTCTGGAGCGCCGCCTGGCGCCACTGGAGCCCCGTCTGCCCCGTCAGAATAAAGCGGACCAGCCCCGTTACCCCTCCGTTTTCATCGATCGTGATCTCGCCCATGCGCTTCACGATGGAACCGGTGTATTCGGCAGAGGGCGTATGGGCAATCACGCCGGTCTTGTCCACCAGCCGGAAACCGGTGGCCAGGGTGTGCTTCCAGTGAAGGGTTCCAAACGGGCACATCTTCTCGCCCGGATCCAGGTACACTTCTTTTCCGTCAAGCTGGACAATCGCGATGAAGTCTTCCATCTGGCGTGCGCTAAGCACGCTCTCGTCGAAGAGCGCCGTGCTGCGATTCACCACCACCATCGGGTCCGCCTTCAGGCCCGCCGCGCGGCACAGCGCGACGTACAGCACCGCGATGTCGTCGGAATCGCCCCGCTTCTGCTTCCACACGTCCTCGATCGTACTGATGTCCTTGATCTTCTCCTTCTTGCGTTCCACCTTTGACTTCTCGCGGGTAAAGCTGGTGTTCTCGAAGTTCATCACCGCCGCGTAAATCTTCTGCGCCTTCTGCCTGTCGGTGTCGCCTGGAGCGACGATCTCCGCCGCGGCTTTTTTTAGCCCGCCCGAAGGGTTCACAAGGTCGTGAACAATGTTTCCCCAGCTCTTGCCCACTTCCTTCCAGAACTCGGCATTGGTCTTGTACTGCGTGTAAAAGAACGAGACGCGCCATCGGACCGTGTTCAGCGGGGGCATCCAGTCTTCGTCAGGAAGCGCCGGCACATCATTGATATCCAGAGTAAAGAGGCCGTATTTATCGGACACCACCTTGGCGTCCACAGCCATCCTCGCCACCCATCCGGGCACATAAAACGCGTTCGCGGTTTTGAAAGAATAATGCGCTTTGTGAATGAAGTAGGACTGCTGAATCATCCAGGTTGGATCCGGCGTCGCGTACATTCCGAACTTGATCCGGATGCGGTATTCAAGAATGCTCCCCACCTCGGCACTGGGCAGGGTCACCGTTAGCGTGTTGAGCTGGTACCCCTTGGTCTTGTAATCGATGAGGTCTGAACCCTTGTCGGTCAGTGGAACGATGGTGCCGTCGGCGTGAATGGTCCGGCCCTCTACGGCGGCGATCTTCTCCGACTCCGGCGCGTACTCCCACCGCGTGGTGGCCAGGTCTTTTCCTTTTTCCGTCAGGATCTTGACGCGCTCATAGTACGTGCGGGTGGAATTGCCCTGGTCCGTTAGGTCTTCGCGGTAGAGATAAACCGCGGAAGCGCCCGGAGCCTTGGGGTCCGACGTCATCTGCAGTTCATCTTTTGTGGGCTCCTGGAATTGGGCGCAAAGCAGAACCGGAGAGCAAACCGACAGCAGCAAACCGGAACAATGAAGCAGACCGCGCAAGCTCATTGAGCTTCCCTTCTTACCGCGGGTAAAGTTGGAGGATAAAACCCGGAATATGGCCGAATTCTACGTCCAGATGAAGGGAAAGACAAGGATAAGGAGCACATCACCTGCGCCATGCCCCGACAAACGTTACTTGACATTGTCGGGTTGGTGGCCCCCTCGGCTGCCTGGACCTGTCGCGGGTCTTAGTGTCCCCAGTGAAACTGGATCTCCGCGCTAACTTGCTAACTCGCTCGCTATATATTGCGAAAACCGCGACCGAAAGCGGCCGCTGGATGAACCGCCGTCTTGGTTCGCAGCCTCTTAACTGCCACCCAGAAAGAACGAGTCGAAGATCCGGCCCAGCATTTTGCGCAGCCCCTGCTCGGAAAGAATCTCGGGCTCGAAATAGCTCTCCAGGATCAGCCCCGTGACGATCGGCCCCAGCGACGCCAGTGCCAGGTCATGGTCCTTCTTCTCGCTCTTGGTCATTTCTCCGAACATCTGCTTGTAGTGGGCGTCATCATCATTCATCGCCCTCGACATTTCGAAGACTCGCAGTAGACGCTCTTTCGATTCCGGATGGCGCAACGCAAAAAGCTTGAACTCCAGGGTCAGAATCGGCCATTTCCGGTCCTGCGCCAGTCCGACGTAAAACTCCCGGAACGTGTCCAGGCTCTGTTTCCGGTTGGCGCATTTTTTCAGGCTGTCCGCAAGCCCCCCGATATAGGACCGGATGCGGTGCTCGAACAAGGCCAGGAACAGATCCTCCTTGCTCTTGAAGTGAGTATAGACGGCGCCCTTGCTTCTCTCCGCCGTTGCGGCAATTTCGTCCAGTTGGGCGGCCTCATATCCGTCGCGCACGAACACTTCTTCGGCGGCGTTCAAAAGCCGTGCCTGGGTTTCCTGGGTGCGAAGTTGTTGCTTACTCAGCGTTTCCATGGGCACCTTCCACTGTAACCCGGGAGGGAATTTTCGATCTTGACAAAAAACTGACCAGTCAGTATGTTTTCAGTATGCCACAGGCTGCCGCCAAACTCGAAGTCCTCCCCAGGGCCGAGAAGAAAAAAAACACAACCAAGATCCTGATTCTGACCCTGGCTTCGTTGCTCGCCGCGGCCGCCGCCGTCGCGTGGGGGATGTACACCCACGGCTATGAATCCACCGATGACGCCCAAGTCGACGGGCACCTGAACGTTGTCAGCTCAAGGATTTCCGGCACCACCGCAGCCGTCCACGTCAGTGACAATCAGGCCGTCGAAGCCGGCCAGCCGCTGGTCGATCTGGATCCCAGCGAACAGAAGATCGCCTGGGCCCAGGCCAAGGCTCAATATGATCAGGCAGTTGCGCAGTTGCGTGCGCAGCGCCCCTCAGTGGCCATCACGCAGGCCGAGAATGCTGCCTCAGCCGTCACCGCCGACGTGCAGTTGACCCAGGCCCGGGCGGGATTTGCCGCCGCCTCCCAGGATCTGGCCGGCGCTACCGCCAAGCTCGCCGAAGCCGAGGCCATTCGCACCCGCGATGAAGCCCAGCTTCAACGCTACGAACAGCTTTTCAAATCCGGCACCATCTCCCGCCAGGATTACGAACAGATGGTAGCCGCGGCGCACTCCTCCGTCGCCAACTCCACCGCCGCCAAGGCCAGTGTGGAATCCGCCGCAAAGCTGCTCGAACAGCGCAAGGCCGACATCGATGCGCAGGCGGCCCACCGCGAGCAGGTCACGCGCAACGCACCCCGTCAGCTCTCGATCCGCGAGGCCGATCTGGCCAACGCCGAAGCCAACGTGGAAGCGGCCGTGGCGCAATTGCAGCGCGCGGAACTCAACCTCAGCTTTTGCCACATCGTCTCCCCTGTTCGTGGCATCGTCACGCAGCGCAGCGCCGAGATCGGAAACCGCGTCAGCGAAGCCCAGCCGCTGATGATGATCGTCGCCACCGGAGATACGTGGATCACCGCCAACTTCAAAGAAACACAACTGGCCAGGATGCGCGCCGGCGAGCGCGTCAAGATTCACGTCGATGCCCTCAAGACGGACTTTGAAGGCTCAGTCGAAGGCATCCCGGGCATCACCGGCGCGCGCTCCAGCGTGCTGCCCCCCGAAAACGCAACCGGCAACTACATCAAAGTAGTGCAGCGCATGCCGGTCCGCATCCGCCTCAATGCGAGCCAGGACAATCTGGACCGCCTCCGCCCTGGCATGTCCGTTGAGGCAACGGTATGGCTCAGGTAGGTGCTCCACGCTTCAACCCATGGGTCGTAGCCATGACGGTCACACTGGCGACCTTCATGGAAGTCCTCGATACCTCCATCGCCAACGTCGCCCTTCCCCACATTGCCGGCAACCTCGGTGCTACCTCCGATGAAAGCACCTGGGTCCAGACCAGCTATCTGGTTTCGAACGCGATCGTCCTGCCCATGAGCGGGTGGCTCTCGACGCGCGTGGGCCGCAAGCGCTTTTACATGGCCTGCGTAGTGCTCTTCACGCTGAGTTCCATGTTCTGCGGGCTGGCCACCACCCTGCCGATGCTCATCCTGTTCCGGGTGATGCAGGGCCTTGGCGGCGGCGGCCTGGGTCCCAGCGAGCAGGCCATCCTCGCCGACACCTTCACTCCCGAGCAGCGCAACATGGGCTTCGCGATTTACGGCATGGCCATCGTGGTCGCTCCGGCCATCGGCCCCACCCTGGGCGGCTGGATCACCGACAACTACAGCTGGCACTGGATCTTCTTCATCAACGTCCCCATCGGCATCCTCTCGATCTTCCTTACGCAGCGCGTCGTGCACGATCCACCCCACGTCCTTGAAGCGCGCGAGCAGCGGGCAAAGAAGACCGACTACTTCGGAATCACCACCATCGTCCTCGGCGTCGGGCTTCTTCAATATGTTCTCGACAAGGGCGAACAACTCGAGTGGTTCGATTCCAACATCATCCGCATCGCCGGCGCCGTCGCGGCGCTCTCCCTCATCGCCATGATCTGGCGCGAATGGACCCACTCGAATCCCATCATCGATCTTCGCCTGCTCAAAAACCGCAACTTCGCGTCCTCAACGCTGTCCAACTTCACCCTCGGCGTGGTGCTGAACGGATCCACGATTCTTATTCCTCAATTCCTGCAACTCCAGCTCGGCTATTCCGCCGAGCGCGCCGGCCTGGCACTTTCCCCCGCGGGGTTCGCTCTTGCGCTGCTGATGCCCGTCGCCGGAATCCTCGGAAGCCGCTTCGATCCCCGCAAGGTGATCGCCGTCGGCTTTCTCCTCACCTCGGCCAGCATGTTCTGGATGATGCGCATCACGCCCGACGTGGACTTTCACACTATCGTGTGGATGCGCGTGTTCCAGGTCGTCGGCCTGCCGCTGATCTTCATCCCCATCAGCACCCTCGCCTACGTCGGCATGCGCCAGGGCGACAACAACCAGGTCTCCGGCATCAGCAATTTCGTCCGCAATCTCGGCGGCGCGGTGGGCGTATCGTTTCTAGTTTCCTACCTCTCGCGACACCGGCAGATCAGCCGCGTGGATCTCGCCGCCCACCTCCATCACGGCAACGTCTTCTTCGACCGCTACCTCGCGGCACTTCAACAAGCGGCCATTCGCAGCGGTAGCAGCGTCGCCGAGGCCGGCCGTCACTCTCTTGCCCAGCTTGACCAAATGGTCGACGCCCAGGCCAATGTGCTGGCCTACATCAGCGCCTTCTTTGTTCTCGGCGTCATTGTCGCTTGCCTCATTCCGCTCCCGTTCCTGATGAAGCGGCCCAACGCCGATGATGTGGCCGCCTCGCAGGGAATGCATTGACAGTTCCACCCGCCGGAGAGTATGCCGGACCGTTCGCAAGAATCAAATCAGAAAGGCACTAGAATTGATGAAAATCCGCAATGCTTGGCCAGTCGCATTCGCCACCGCGCTTCTCGCGGGCTCGTGGAGTTTTGCCCAGTTCCCGGGAATGCCTCAACCCAAACACTATCCGTGGTCCGAAACCAGCCTCTCTCCCGACGAGCGCGCCGACCTGGTCATCAAGGAAATGACGCTCGACGAGAAAATCTCTCTGCTGCACGGCGGAGGCATGTCCTTCTTCTCCACCGCGCCCAGCGAATCGAACGGCGGCGCGGGCTATACCAACTCAATTCCCCGCCTCGGAATTCCCGCAATCCAGATGGCCGACTCGGCCTACGGTGTGACCCTGGGCGCCCTGAAGGGTCGCTACTCCACCGCGCTGCCCAACAATCTTGGCGCCGCATCCTCCTGGGACCCCGAAGCCGCCTTCGAATACGGCGCCCTCATCGGCCGCGAACTTCGCGACCAGGGATACAACATGACCCTCGGCGGCGGCGTCAACTTGCCCCGCGAGCCTCGCAACGGCCGCACCTTTGAGTACATGGGTGACGACCCGCTGCTCGCCGGAATCCTCGACGGCAATGTCGAGAAGGGCGTGCAGTCGCAGAATGTCATCGCCGACCTCAAGCATTATGCGTTGAACGACCAGGAGAGCGGCCGCAACGCCGTCAATGTGAATATCAGCAAACGCGCCATGCGCGAGACCGACTTGCGCGCCTTCGAAATCGCTCTCGGCATCTCCGACGCCGGCGGCGTGATGTGCTCCTACAATCGCGCCAATGGCGACTTCGCCTGCGAAAACAGCTACCTCCTTACCGACGTTCTGAAGAAGGACTTTCACTTCAAAGGATTCGTTGTCTCCGACTGGGGCGGCACTCATTCCACCGTCAAGGCATCCCATGCCGGGCTCGACATGGAGCAGCCGAACAAAACCTTCTACGGCGACGCCCTCGCCAAAGCCGTTGACGGCGGCGAAGTCTCCCAGGACGAGCTCAACGATCACGTCCATCGCATTCTCCGAACCATCTTCGCTTACGGCCTGTTCGATCATCACGCGCAAACACTTGTCCCGGATGTCGAGAAAGGCTATGCGGTGGCGCAAAAAATTGCGGAGAAGAGCATCGTCCTGCTCAAGAACGAGCGCCAGGTCCTCCCTCTTAACGCCGGCGTCAAATCCGTTGTCCTGATCGGTGGTCACGCCGATGTCGGCGTGCTCAGCGGCGGCGGCTCCGCGCAGGTCAGCGCCCCGGGTGGCTCACCTGTTCCGCTTCCACCGGCCAAAAGCATGATGGAGATGTTCATGCGTCCGCAGTGGATGCCAAGCTCGCCCCTCCATGCCCTCTCGGCAAAATTGCCATCAGCCAAAGTCTCGTTTCTCACGGGCGACGACAGCGCGGCCGCCGCTTCAGCCGCGAAATCCGCCGACGTCGCGATCGTCTTCGCCTATCAGTGGGAGTCTGAAGGTTCCGACCTCACCACGCTCGATCTCGCCACCGATCAGAACAAGCTCATCGAAGCGGTAGCCGCCGCCAATCCCAAGACCATTGTCGTGCTCGAAACGGGAAGCCCGGCCACGATGCCCTGGATCGACAAGGTCGCCGGCGTGGTCGAGGCATGGTATCCGGGAATCCGCGGCGCCGAAGCGCTGGCAAACATCCTCACCGGGGCCGTGAATCCCACCGGCAAGCTGGCCATCACGTTCCCCAAAAGCGACGCCGACCTGCCCCATCCGACAGTCGTGCAACCGCCACCCGAGTCGCAGCAGCATTTCGAAGCGGGAGGAGACATTTCCGCCGCGATGGCCCGCGCCGCCAAGGGCCTTCCGCCTTTCCAGATCCAGTACGACGAAGGGTTGAAGGTGGGCTACAAGTGGTATGACGCAGAGAACAAGCCCGTGCTGTTCCCCTTCGGCTTCGGCCTCTCCTATACCACCTACGCCTACTCGGTCCTGTCCGTCACTCCCGGCGAGTCAACCACGGTGTCGTTCACGGTGAAGAACACCGGCAAGCACGCCGGCACTGAGATCGCGCAGGTCTACGCCTCGCTCCCCGATGCGGCGGGAGAGCCGCCCAAGCGCCTCATCGGCTGGGCGAGAGTCGAACTCGCGCCCGGCGAATCGAAGCAGGTCTCCGTTCCCGTCACCCGCGATCGCCTCACGGTCTACGACGAGGCCTCGGATTCCTGGAAGCTCACGCCCGGAAGCTATGTGATCCGCGTCGGCGGATCCTCGCAGGATTTGCCGCTCCATCAACCCGTCACGTTCTAGCCATCATCCTGGGTGCCCCAGGTCTCGATTTTGAGACTTGGGGTGGAACCAATGAACGCCGTCGAAACCACTCCGAAAGGTAAAACTCGCATGAAGAAACTCCTCGCCCCCGCCGCCCTCCTGTTTTCCGCATCCGCTTTTGCCGCCGGCGCCCCCAGCCTTACAGGCGACTGGACCATCCACAACAGCATTGCCGGCAACGAGAGCGACCAGGCTTGCAAGTTTGTCCAGGCCGACACCAAGATCACCGGCACCTGCAGAACCCAGGACAAAGAAGTGAAGGTTACCGGCAGCCTGGACGGGAACAAGCTCACCTGGCAGTACGAATCGGAATACAACGGCAACCCGCTGACGCTGGTCTACACGGCCACTCTCGATGACTCCGGCAAGATCGCCGGAAGCGTCGAAGTCCAGCCCTTCGGCGTGACGGGGGATTGGACCGCGGCTCCCTCGAAAGAAGCCCCTCAGCCTGCCAAGTAGCAAAACAGGATAACCGGCAACAAAACTAGGTGCCCCATATCTGCCGGCGCTTTATGCCGGCAGATGTGGGAGAACACGGACGGAGACTTTCGATGCATTGGCTCACCCGCGTCGTAACTGTATTCACATGCTTGCTATGTGCCCCTTCAATCCATGCGATCGACGCTGCGTCGTCACGACAAGTGCTTTCCGCCGACGCCCACTGGAAGTTCTTTCTTGGCGATCCTGCCGGCGCAGAAGTGCCCTCCTTCGATGACTCTTCCTGGCGCAATGTAGACCTGCCCCACGACTGGAGCATCGAAAGCGCTCCGGCCAAAGACAATCCCAGCGGCGGCGGCGGCGGCTTCTATCCCGGCGGCATTGGCTGGTATCGGAAGGCGTTTCGCGCTCCCGCCGAATGGAACGGCCAGCGCGTCAGCGTCGAGTTCGACGGAGTGTACCGTGATGCGACCGTATATCTGAACGGCCACAAGCTGGGTACGCATCCCTACGGGTACACAGGCTTCACGTTCGATCTCACTCCGCAACTGAACGGTACAGGGTCGAACGTGCTGGCCGTACGCGTCGACAACTCGGCCCAGCCAAACAGCCGTTGGTACAGCGGCTCCGGCATCTACCGGCACGTCCGCGTCGTGGTGACGAATCCGGTGCATGTTGCCCATTGGGGCGTCTTCGTCACCACGCCGGAAGCCTCGGCGCAGTCGGCCAATGTTTTGCTTCACACCCGCATCGCGAACGAGTCGGTCGAGCGCGCCGCCGTCACGATTCAAACCACGTTGTTCGACAAGGCGGGGAATGAGGTCGGCTCCGCACAGTCGAAGTTAACCAGCCCGCCAGGCAGCCAAAGCGACACGGCCCAAACGATCACTGTCCGCAATCTCGCGCTGTGGTCGCCCGATTCGCCGACACTCTACCGCGCGGTTTCGCAGGTCCTCGCGAAGGGCAAAGTTATCGATGAGGTCGAAACGCCGTTCGGCATCCGCTCTCTTGCATGGTCCGCGGAGAAGGGCCTTCTGCTCAACGGCAAGTCGGTCAAACTCACCGGAGGCAGCGTCCATCACGACAACGGACCGCTGGGCGCAGCCGCATTCGACCGCGCCGAAGAGCGCCGGGTGCAGTTGCTTAAAGCGGCCGGCTACAACGCCGTACGCACCGCGCACAACCCGCCCTCGCCCGCGTTCCTCGATGCCTGCGACCGCATCGGCCTGCTGGTGCTCGACGAGCCGTTCGACGTATGGAAAGCTCACAAAGTCAAGTTCGATTATGGCGCCGATTTCGATCAGTGGTGGAAGCAGGACGTCTCGTCGATGGTGCTCCGCGACCGCAATCATCCGTCAATCGTGATCTGGGGAATCGGCAACGAAATCCCCGAACTGGAAGTCGAATCAGGCGCGGCCATTGGCAAGCAACTCGCCGGCCAGGTCCGCTCCCTCGACAATACGCGCCCGCTCACCCTCGCTTTTCCCGGGAGCACCACCAAGCCAAACGCGCTCGCCGTGTTCTCGCTCCTCGATATTACCGGCTACAACTACAACCTGATCCCAACCTATTTGAAGGATCATCAGCAGTTGCCCTCGCGGCTGATGCTGACCACCGAATCGTGGCCGTCGAAGGCATTTCCGCTGTGGCAGATTTCGCATGACAATCCGTACGTCCTCGGCGATCTCACCTGGACGGCGATGGACTACCTGGGTGAGTCCGGCATCGGCGCATGGCAATTCGGCACTCCGCAACAAGCGAAAATGGCCGAAGGCATGTCGGGCATGATGGCCAACCCTGGCATGATCGACCAGATGTTCACCGGCATGGCCAACGGCAAAGACGTAATGGCGGATCTGGCCAAGAACAACACCGATCCCAACGCCAAGGCCATGATGGAAATCTTCATGCACGGCTATCCCTGGCATGCGGCCATGTGCGGCGATCTCGATCTGACCGGCTACCGAAAGCCGCAGTCGTACTATCGCGACATCCTGTGGAATGGCGGCGATCGCGTCTATACCACGGTTCGCCTGCCCGAGCCCGAAGGCAAGAAGATTATCGCCATCATGTGGGCCACCTATCCCACGCTCCCCACCTGGAGCTGGCCCGGACAGGAAGGCAAGGATCTGGAGGTGGAAGTCTATTCCGGCGCCGAAAAAGTCCAGTTATTCCTCAACGACAAGCTCATCGGAGAAAAGCTCACCGGCCGCGAACAGGAATTCAAAGCCACATTCTCGGTGCCCTATGCGCCGGGCACACTGAAAGCGGTGGGCATCCGCGGGGATCGCCCCGTCGCGGAAAACGTGCTCACCACCGCCGGCAAAGCCGCGGCTCTGCGCTTGACAGCGGACCGCGCCACGGTCCAGGCGGACGGCCAGGACCTTGCCTTCATCAACGTCGAAGCGGTCGACTCCGATGGCCGCTGGCAGCCCGACGCCGACCTGCAGGTGCGCTTCTCGCTCAGCGGCCCGGGCGCCATCCTCGCCGTCGGAAACGGCGACGCCGCCAGCCCTGAATCCTATCAAGGCGATCACCGGGCGCTGTTTCAGGGCCGCGCCCTCGTGGTCCTTCGTACATCCCACGACTCCGGCACCATCCGCCTGACAGCCGGAGCCGACAGCCTGGGCAAAGCTGAGGTGAGCGTTGAAGTCCAGCCATCCGCCGCCAGGGCCGAACTCGGTGCCCCTTCCGCCCAACCCGCCCACTAGCATGGGTACCGCCGGCCTCGATTTTGAGAGCTGGGATAACACGCGAGGCACTCCATGGATCGACGCACCTTTCTTCGTTCAGCCACGTTTGCCGGCGCCTCCGCCCTCGCGCCAAAGTTTCGTGTTTCGGCACAGGAGCCCAAAACATCCCAAACCATTCGCATTCACTCCGCAGAGGCCGGACCGCTTCCGCACGTTTGGGAAGAATGCGTCGGCTCCGATCGCGCGGTTGTTGGCATGCGTGAGCAGTGGCTGAACGACCTGGCCTTGGTCAAAAAGACGACCGGCATGAAATCCGTCCGCTTCCATGGACTCTTCAATGACGAGATGGGCGTCTGGCCCTCCGGTCCGCAACCCAACTTCCTCTATGTCGATGTGGTGTTCGATGCCATGCTCGACCGCGGCTTGAAGCCCTTTGTCGAGTTGAGCTTCATGCCCGCCCACCTTGCCAGCGGAACCAAGACCATCTTCTGGTATCGCGGCAATACCACGCCACCCAAGGACATGGCCGAGTGGGGTCAACTGGTCGGCGGGCTCGCGCGCCACTGCGTCGATCGTTATGGAATCAACGAGATCGCCACCTGGAACTTCGAAGTGTGGAACGAACCGAACATCATCTTCTGGGCAGGCAGCAAGGCCGAGTACTTCGAGCTCTATCGCCAGTCCGCGGCTGCTCTGAAAGCCGTAGACAAGCGGCTCCGCGTGGGCGGACCCTCCACCGCGCAGGCTGCATGGGTCGGCGACCTCCTGGAATACTGCTCCGCGCAACAGGTTCCGATCGATTTTGTCTCCAGCCACATCTACCCCGATGATCCGCAAAAGACCGTTTTCGGCGAAGGTGTTCACTATTCCTTCGAGGAAGTGATTCCGCGCGCCCTCGAAAAGATGAAGAGGGAGATTGCCTCGTCCAAAATCCCGAGCGTGCCGCTCTACATCACGGAGTGGGCCTCCCAGAATCCCGCCTTCATCGCCCACACCATCAAGAGCACCATCGGTCTCGCCGACATCCTGTCCTACTGGACCTTCGACAACGTCTTTGAAGAACTTGGCGTCCCCCGGACCTTCCTCAACAATAGCTTCGGGCTGCTTGGCATGCGAGGCGTCCCGCGCCCGTCCTGGCACACGTTCACTCTCCTCCACCAACTCGGCGATGTGTGCCTCGGCAGCGACGACGGCCCGATTCTGCCCACGCGCCGTAAAGACGGATCTCTGGCTATCCTCGCCTGGAATCTCATCCCCCAGCCACCCGGGCAGCGCTCGTCCATGGGCGATCCCCTCGTGCAGTCGGCGGCGCAATACCAGCAGGAAGGCGAATCGCTCGCGCTCAAGCTGATCCTTGACAGCCGGCATTCCTACCGTCATGCCCTTATCAGCCGCGTCGACGACAGCCATGGCAGCCTGAGGCGCGCCTATCAGGACATAGGCAGCCCCGCGTATCCAACTGCAGATCAGATCGCCGAACTGAAGAAGAGAACGCAGTTACCCGCTCCCGAAAGCGTTGCGATCCATCAACAAGAAATCGCCTTGACCCTTCCGCCCAACGGAGTCGCGCTGATCGATATCTCCGGGTGAGTCCTGGGTAGCCAACCGCCTGAACGCGCCGCGTCGCGCCTGTTCGCGAGAGAATGAAGCCTCAGGTGAAGGACTTGCCCACAACCGCCTCAACCAGCCGCGAACGACTCATCGCCACTCTTGATCATCAGCAACCCGACCGTATTCCCATCGATATCGGGGGAACCGCGGTCGCGGGAATCCACACCAGTTGCGTCGCCGCACTGCGCGATCACTACGGCCTCGAAAAGAGACCAGTGCGCGTGCACGAGCCATTCCAGATGCTCGGCATGCTCGACGAGGACCTGCGCCAGGCCATGGGCCTCGATGTGATCGATCTGTACTTTCCTTATTACAAGGGGGTCAACGACTGGATCCATTCGCATACGTCATGGAAGACGTTCAAGCATTCGTGCGGAGCGGTATCCAAATTCCTGCCTTCCTTTATCGAATCGGGTTCGACATTCTCAACCCCGTTCAATGTTCCGCCGCCGGCATGCAACCCGAGCAACTGAAGGCCAAATTCGGCGATCGCATCGTGTTCTGGGGCGGCGGCGTGGATACGCAGAAGACCTTGCCGTTCGGCTCGTCCCAGGACGTTCGTGAACAAGTGTTGCGCCGCTGCGAAGTCTTTGCCCCCGGCGGAGGATTCGTGTTTAACACCGTCCATAACGTCCAGGCCGGTACACCGGTCGAGAACCTTGTCGCCATGCTCGACGCCGTGCATGCATTTAACGGCGGCCGGTAATACTTACTCACAAACGCGTTCCTATCCCGGTTGGAACGAATCGCAACTCGCTTAACTTAGAGCGGACTATCATCGGCCGGCCGGGATTCGCGCGGGTGCATTTCTACGTGTGTCGAGATCTGGTAAAACGATTCAGCGAAAATACCGCATGAATAAAAGGTGAAATTGAAGGTTCGCGAGAGTAATTCGCCTTCGGGTCACGCCGATTTGTGTCCTGGTCATATACTTTCGTGTTACTCTCGAATTAGTAGTAATAAGTCCATTGCAACATGCATCTCGCCTGTCCCTCCCTTCCCTTCGGGCGTGCCATGCATCGGGTCCTTTCGCTTGCTGCTCCAGCGGGGGCCAAACCGCCGGTTCGCAGATCGTTGGGATAGTTCTGTAAGTATCCGAAAAGTCATCCCTGGGCTCCATGGCAATCGGCACTCGTGTGCCTGAGTGCGCACCTTTCGTCACGCCAAACGACAAGGACAAGGTAAAGAATGTTTGTCACGACATATAGAGACCAAAGCGACCGTACCGGTTTAAGGATCGGGAAGGCCAATGCGCGGCGCTATTTTCGCAGGCGTTGCCCCTCGATCGAACTGCGCCTGGACGACCTTCAAATTCAGTGCACCCTCAAGCCTGATTTCTGGAACGACCGCCCCGACATCGAGGACCCCCGCCTGAGCGAATGGCTCAAGTTCAAAGCGGATCGAACCAGCAGCGGCCGCGAGCCCATGCCCCTGACCCTGGAGCCCGCCGGAGCAGGCAAATTTGTGCTTCTGCCGCAGGCGGCGTCTCCGTTCCAGGCCTTCGGCGCAGAGGTTTCCAAGCCCGTCCGCGCCGAGCCGGAGCTTTCGCTCGATGCAGTAGTTCTCGCCGTGCAGTCGGTGGCCTAAAGCCCGAGACGGTGATCTGGCTCACGCGGATTGCCCACAGAGCGACTGTGTGGCTGTGTGGCCAAGTTTCTTGTCAATTACTTATATATCAGCAGTTTAACCCCCTTCACACAGTCACACAGTGCCCGCGTGAATTCGCGCCATTCCCCGGAGAAAAAAACCGGCCCCGGGGACCGCGACCGGTGCCCCCATTTCAATTTCCATTCTGCGCCTCAAGCGTGTAATTATCTGCAAAATCCCAGGGCTTTTTTGTGCACCCAACTTCGTCAGGGCGAGAGCCGGGACGAGCGTGGGTTATGAAGTACGTGTTAGACTGTGTATATACAAAATGCGCTACGAGTGGGATGAACGCAAGAACCGCGAGAATCAGCGCAAACACGACGGCATCAGCTTCGAGCTGGCGGTGCTCGTTTTCGAGGACGAGAACTGCCTGATCGGCTTGAATCAGGTCGACGAAGCCGGCGAGCAGCGATGGCAGGCGATCGGCTGGGTGTCCCTCGGGGCCGGAATCGGAACAGTGCTGCTCGTAGTGCATGTTTATCGAGGAGATGACGATGGCGAAGAGACAATCCGCATCATCAGCGCGCGAAGAGCTGGTCCGGGTGACCTCAGAAGATATCAGGAACAGGAAGTGGACTGAGGCTGAGATCGAGGCGGTGCGGCGCGCAGCCGCGAGGCAGGCGGCCGGTGAGGACTTGCCCGAGGAGGAGTACGAGGATATTCCGCGGCTGACGCCGGAACAGCTTGCCGGGATGGTGCGGCTGCGCGACGTGCGGCGGAAGGTCCCGGTGAGCGTGCGGCTCGACCCGCAGGTGCTGGAATGGCTGCGCTCCAAGGGCGAAGGCCACCTGACCCGCATCAACGATATCCTGATGAACCTGATGGAGGCGGAACGGCGGGCGGGGTCAGGAAAGTAGAGCCATCGCAAAATCGGGGGATGTGGGGCCGGTTTCCATCCGTGAGATTGGGCGCACGGCACAGTTCCATCCTGCCCTAGCGGAGCTAGGACGGGGCACCCCAGTATTTAGGGCGGGCCAGCCGCGACTCTGAAAGCAGCAAGATGAATGGACTAAAGCATAATAGGGATCGAAAGAACTATCCGACTATAAAGATGAAGATTGATCAGCGCGGAGAAGGGACTGAGGGATAATTGGCAGAACGTTCAAGGCTAGGGATATAACGCAAGGAGATACTCATGTACTGCTCATGATGTGGAGCAATCCTGCTTGAAACGCAAAGCTTCTGCTCAAACTGCGGGAAACCGGTTAACACTGCTGGCACCCCGCCGCAGCCCTTGACGCCCAAAGGGCAGGTTGGGCTTGTCCGTAAAATTAGAGCCTTGGGATTCTCTTGGCTAGTCTCTGTTGCTGCTTTTGTGTACCTCCTTAGCCGGGCCCGCGTTTATTATTGGCAAGCAGTTCGCGACTCCTCTTTTGATCTTCAATTCGTTCTCGGAATCTCAATGTTAGTGACTCTGGTGCTTATTCCTTTGGCCATAGTCGGGGTAATAGGTCTGTTGAATTTCCAAAGATGGGGAAAAACTCTCCTAATTGTTATCGCGATCGTTGCGTCTGTAGACTTAGTGACACTTCCCATAGGACAAGGAATCGGCATCTGGACTCTGGTTTTACTCCTGAATGGTCACAATTCGGCCACTTACAAGGAATTATGCGGTACTGCAAAATGATCGAGCAGTGCCGGGTGCACCACATCTCGATTCTGAGATATGGGAGGGATGCTTCCCTGCTGTCTCTACACGATGCATGTGATGATTCGTTCCGTCCTCTCAGGTCTCACGAGCGAGACCTAGGGAACCCGGCGATTATGGCTTCAGGATTTGGGATGTAACAGTCTTTGCCACTTCCCAAAGCATGCGAGCATCCTCTGGAGAGATGATGATGCCATGCGAAAGTTCCTTTTGAGGATGGATGTAGTTGCGATAGTCCCTCACAACTTCACCAATGTCTTTTGCCGTCTTCGATATCCACTTAAGCTCGTGGGCCACATCCATATAATTCTTGAGACCCCATTCATTCACCCTCAAAGGAGTCCCGGACTTGTCTTTAGGGGCTGACGCTGCCCTGAACACCAAGCTTTTGTCAGTCTGCTGATTGACCTTCGCAAGCAACAGGCCTTCAAGTAGCCCTCCCATCATCACTGTTGCCGCCAGTGGGGCGCCAACCTCGACGCACCTGACACACTCTTGCCACCGATTCACCAAGATCGTCTGCATCTTTGTGTCCGAAACCAACGGGGAAAAACTCGGAGCGATATCAGTTGTATAGACCGAGGGCGAAGATTTATGGGATGCCAATTCGATCATGCATTCAGCGTGTAATTGCCCAAGGTACTTTTCAATCTCCTTAAGTGCGGAAGCATATTTGGTCCTTATTGTGGCTCGATTCGTTGCGGCGATCAAAAACTTGAAGCGCTCGTCGATCGCTTTTACACGGCCTTCGTCCAGCGCAGCTGTAATGACGGCGCGATGCCGGTGAAACCAATTTTGAGCAGTAGCCTTTGCCACGTGCTTCTGGTCATCTGATCGCACTTGTTTGCTTGAATCCTTCAGCAGAGCTTTTCGGAGCCTCTGAGATTCCTTCAGAGCAGATTCGATCGCAATTTCTGCGTCAGTCGTCGTCATGGTTTCCCAAACAGCCTCGACACTCCCTCTGCCGGTTATTTCCTTGCCGCAGCTTTGTTTCTCAGGGATCTCTTGGCCGTATCCGTCTTCTTGTTTCTCCGTGATTTGGCGGGCAATTTCCCGTCACCTGGTAAGGTCATCGCGACCAGGTTCTCGCCAACCGTATTTATGGCGAAACTGGCTTTTTCCGGACCTTTGTCCAATAAGCCAAGGTTATGTGCGTTCAAGAGCGTCTGGTATGGGTTCTTTAGACGATCTCGCTTCACCTTACGACAAGCCTCCTGCAAGTCGTCCCCGCCGATACATTCTTTTCGTTCGGCGGCAGGCGCTTCAAACCGTAAATAGTACGCAACTGTCGCCGCAAACTGGACGTCACTGCGCGGTTGTTTCTCATCAATGAAGGACTTAATGTCCACAGCGCCACTTGAAACAGGGGCTTGGCCAAGTCCAGGGGACGGCGGAGGGGTCGAACTATGAAAGGGTCCTGACGAGCCACCACCATGTAATCCCAAAAGCGTCGGCGACAGCCCGATCTTTTCGATTGACCATCGAATGATCCGCTGTTGTTCTTCCGGTTTGAAGTTCTTGAGTGCTTCGACAATAATCCGAACCGCTTCAAGATCATCTAACGCCTTCTCAGCCATGGAGAACTCCTCCGAAATACATTCCTTCGCTCCGGATCGGTAAGTTAAGTGTAGTCCATAAGATGGCTCGGCAAACCTATTGACTCAAAGCAACCAGGCCTACTGCGTGCCGGCTTTTTGGGACTAGGGCGGTACGGTCTCGGGGCGTTACAATCCAAGTTGCTGGAACAGCAGGCTGAAGCGGCGGCAATGCAGGTGCAGGATCGGGAACTAACTGGGCTCTTCTACTTCCAGTCTTTGATCGGCCGCTACTTGGCTCAGTTTTTGAAGCGTCCCCGAAGGCCATCGAATCTCGAGAGCGGCGCTGCGGTCCGTGCCGAGGCCGAAGTGCACCGTAAGGTCACTCGCAGACGCGTAGCCGACAGAATTGGTCACCGAGCGGGTTTGCGTCCGGCTTGCGGATTTGCAGGCTACCTCTGCCCCGATCGCGGAGCGGTTGCTGCGCTTTCCTCGCAGCCGCAGTTGCAGCCAATGTTTGCCGGGACTGCGGTTCCACCACAATTCAATGGGTTCTCCGATCGCCGTCACCGCCGCGTCGATCCTTCCATCGCGATCGAAATCGGCAAAAACGACGCCACGATGGAGGCGCGGATTGGCGAAGTCTTTTCCCGCTCCTTCGGAGACATCCGCGAACTTTCCGCCCGAGTTGTAAAAAACGCGGTTCGGTTGCGGCTGTTTCGAGTCGAGGCCGCCGCCGGCGACGAAAAGGTCAAGCCAGCCATCGTTGTCCAGGTCCACAAGACCGCAGCCCCAGCCGCTCCATGGACGGCTCAACATAAGCAATCCCGTCGAGGCGCCGCCGTCGTCAAACGAGCCACCGCCTCGATTGAGGAAGATCTCATAGGTTTCGTTTTTCAAGCCGGTCATGACCAAGTCGGGTCTGCCGTCGCCGTCAATGTCCCCGAAATCCGCTCCCATGCCCGAAATATTGCGCCCATCTCCGTTGTACGCGACCCCCGCCTCGATGCCCATTTCTTGAAGGCCGTGACCGGTTGAGCGGAACAGCAAATTTCGTGCGTTGTCGTTGGCAACGAACAGCCCGAGACGCCCGTCCCCCTCGAAATCAGCCAAGGCGATGCCCATTCCCTTGCCGAGTACTTCGGGGAAAATATCTTTCGCAGTCACCTGAGCGAAGGTGCCGTCGCCATTGTTATGAAATAGCTGCATGGGTTCCGCTCGATAAACGTCGGGATGGCAATAACCGGCGCAGACCGGATCTCTACCGGGTTCCCAGTCGCAATAGTTGGAAATGAAGAGGTCCAGCCTGCCGTCGTTATCGTAATCGATCCAGGCCGCGGAGACAGACCAGAATTTCCGCAGGGCGGATGACCCGAGGCCGGCTCGATCGGTGACATCGGAAAAGGTCCCGTCGCCATTGTTTTGATAGAGTTGATTGCCGTGCACTCCGGCCACGAACAGGTCCTCATGGCCGTCATTGTTGTAGTCGCCGACGGCGACCGCCATGCCGTAACCTCGACCCGCCAGCCCCGCCTTTTCCGTCACATCCGTGAAGGTTCCATCCCGGTTGTTCCGGTAAAGCCGATTCGAGTATTCGGGGCCGGTTTTTGCCAGGGAGGGGAGCGCGGCACCATTGACGCAGAAGAGATCCGGCCAGCCATCACCGTCAAAGTCGATAACTCCAAGGCCGCCGGGAAGCGATTCGACCTGGTACATCCGGCCCTGCGCGCCGTTGCGAAGCACAAAGTCCAATCCGCTGGATTTCGTGGCGAGCTCGAATCGAATGGGTCCCTTTGCGGCTGCGCGCGACCGCAGGGCAGGGGCCATCGTCCAAGGAAGCAGAGCCGCGGCTCTTGCGAGAAAGTCGCGCCTACTGACGATCATCGCTCTGGACGCCTCCCTGGAAAAGGTTCGCGAGCCGTTCGGCCTCTTCGGCGGCACGCTGAGCCTCCTGTTCGCGGCCGAGCGTGCGAAGAATCCGGGCCAGGATACCGTGGAGCGCCCCTCGCTCGTCCGGATAGCCTTGCGCGAGCGCCGGCTGGAGATATCGCAGCGCCTGTTGCGGCCTGCCCGTCTGTGCACAGGCTATTCCCGCCTGCACGTGTGTCCACGC
Source organism: uncultured Acidobacteriota bacterium (assembly GCA_963706455.1). Lineage (GTDB taxonomy): Bacteria > Acidobacteriota > Terriglobia > Terriglobales > Acidobacteriaceae > Telmatobacter. The sequence goes on from CAVPNO010000107.1 coordinate 24,781, forward strand.
ATCGTTCGGGTGCAGAAGCAGCATTTTGTTCAGGGAAACGAGCGCGCCGGAGTAGTCTCTCTCGTTCATGGCAAGCGAGGCAAGGAGCTTCAGCGTTAGCGGCCGGTTTGGGTCCATGGAGAGCGCTTTTTGCGCCGCCAAGCGCGCCTGCTTCAGGTCGCCGTAGCTCATATAGGCCTGCGCCAGCCTTTCGAGCAGACTCGGGTCGCCGGGTCTGAGTTGAATTGCCTCCCTGTATTCGCCGGTCGCGGACTTAGCGTCGCTGTTGAACCGCACCAACATGTCTCCGCGAAGACGATGCGCAGTGGCCTGATCGCCTAGGGCGACCAAACGATCAGCGGCCTTTTCCGCCTCCGAAGCGTAGCAAGTCTCGAGCCAAAATGCCGCTGTTTCTGCTCCCGAGTCGAGCCCGCGTTCGAGGGCTGGGATGGCGCGCGCGCAATCGCCGAGCTCGGCCTGCGCGACACCGCGCCGGAACCATCCCAGCGCATCGTCCAGGGGTGGCGCGGGAGCTGCCGCCAGCCGTTCCCAGCGCTGTTCGGCAAAGAGCCGCTCAGCGCTGTTTATAGCGCCGTCGTCGCGAAAAGCAACTCTCGCAAGACAGCCGGTCGAACCCTGCCGCAGACAATTCCAGATTTCCCCGGGAACATCGCTGCCAGGCACGAGACCGCGCGGCATCGACTGGAAGTCCTTCCTAAGCACGGCAGGCGAACGGCTTCCCACCTCCAACAGGCATCTTTCGGCCTCTTGCCAGGCGCCTTGAGCGGCGGCCATCCGCGCTTCGAGCCGCAAAGTCCATAGCTCTTGTGGCTGGCTGTGCTGCGCCATCTTCAGGCTGTCCGCCGCCTCGTTTTCGAGGCCGAGTTGCAGTTGCTCCGCGCCCAACTCTCCCCAGATTCCGCTCTGTTCGGGGTCTGCCAGGGCTGATCGTTGCAGCAGGTCCTTTCGATCCTCCGTTCCGTTGGCCAAGCGTTCCGCCTGCACTCGGAGCACGGCAGCCATGCCCCGTTGGGTGGTTTGCAACTGCAATCCCAGGATCCGAAACCGCTCCACATCGAAATCGGCCCCTTTTACCAATGATTCTTCGGAGTTGGGCGAGCGGGAGACGGCATCCTGGAAGCTGGCCGCGGCCAGAGGGAAGGTGCCTAAGGCGGTAAAGGCTTCTCCAAGATAACCGGCCGCGGCGACATCGCTGGGATTGATTTCGGTGGCTAGCCGAAGGGCGTCAGCCGCCTCCTTCGGCCGTCCGCTTCGCAGCAGATCGACGCCTAGTAGCAAATTAACCGTGTAATTTTGCGGGGCAAGGCGCCGGGCTTTCTCGAGACAGGCGACAGCGCCCGTATAGTCGGCGCGTTGGCCCAACTCCGCACCCCGCTTCAGCAGTGTTTCGAAACTTGCCTGTGCTATGCCGCTTGCCGCGAGTCCGAAAGAAAGGGACGCGACGAACCAAACACGCTGCATGTGCAAAGACATTCCACACGTACCCGAGATTTCCGTTCTATCCTACCGGAGTATAGCCCCAAACGGCTCCTCTAGTGGGCAGTTCTTAGTCGGGTTACCCCGCCACCGATAGCGGCGCCGCGATCCGCTGGACCATGCTGCCAAACAACCGTCGCGTCGGACGACCCCCGACGCCAAGATGCTCCAGCTCCCGCAGAGTGGCGAGCAGGTCGGTGACCGACCTGCCCCAGCGGTCCAGACGCCAGACCAGGACAACATCGGTCTTGCGGCGACCGGCGGCTTCCATCAGCTTTTCCCGCATCTGCCGCTGTGATGCGCCGGAGCCAACTTCCTTCACCTGTGAGGAGACAGACCAGCCGCGCCGTGCGGCATACTCACGGAGGGCACGAAGCTGCATGGGCAGTGTCTGCTGGTCATTGGTAGAGACGCGTGCATAGAGTCCAGCGCGGAGGGTGGTTTCGCCGGCTTCCCGGGGTCGCCAAAAACCCTTCGCGATTTACTGTTCGCTGAGGCCCTCTTACGGCCATTTCAGGACGCTCGATGCTTGTTGCCGCCGAGTATCCTTTTCGGCCTGGTGGGCTTCATCATACCGCGACAGTTCGGGCGAGGGTATCGATGTAATTCCAGGGCATCCAGGCGGCCGGCTGCTCGGCCACATGGCGGGCGTATTTTTGCAAGGCGATCAGATAGCCGAGCGAAGGAACGCCGTTTAACTCGCAAGTATGGATCAAGCCCATGAACAGGTCGCCGACTCGGGCGCCATTTTCAGTTTTAAAATAGAGTGCGTTCTTTCGATGCAAAATTGCCTTCTTGAGCGCTCGCTCGACCAGCGTATTATCCAGCGGAGCATTCGGCTGCCGTAAAAACAGCGTCAGCGCATTCCAGTGGCGGAGCATGTACTGGATGGCTTGCCCCAGGCCCGAGTTAGGTTCAGTGAGATGCTCATCGAGCTGTGCCTTCATCCACGCTTGGAGCGCTTCCATGACGGGACGGCTGCGCTCTTGATGGAAGCGCAGGCGCTCGTCGGCCGACAGTTGACCGCGGCGCACCAAGGCGTCGTTATGGTAAACGCTGCCCAGCTTCTCCAGCACCAGGCGGCATTCGGTGGGGAAATTCGCCATCACCTCCACGAACTGCCGGCGCCCGTGCGCCAGGCAGTTCGCTAACAGGATCTTGACGCCTTCCGGATAGGCCGAGGTGTTCGATGATGACGCGTCGCACATCTGCACCGGCGCGGGCAACGCGGCTGAGCGCCGCTTGAGTACGTCGGCGATGTTTTCGCCGGCATGCTGGCGGCCGGTGAAGAAGAGCGCGATGGGGCGCCCTTCAGCGATCGAGACGACGCCGGAGGTGAACACGCCGGTTCGTTCGTCATCCGGTGCACGGGCCAGATGCAGGACGCGCATGCTGGTGTCGTCGTTGTGCAGCACTCCTTTTAATCCCGGCTCATGCTAATTCGCCCTACTCATCACTGCGATTCTGTCTCGTACGGCGCTTTTTCGTTGTCCAAGAACCGCGTCCATGGCAGTATGAGTCTTATCTAGGAACTGAGATATGGAGGAGCGAATTGCACCCCTTCCATCAAGACGTAAAATTCGCACTCCGCCAGTTGAGAAGGTCGCCTGGGTTCACCTTAGCGATTACGACCACGCTCGCAATCAGCCTCGGGGCAGTTATCGGGATCTTCGTAGTCGTTGATGGTATTCTTCTGCGCCCCCTCCCATACCCCCAACCTGACCGGCTCATGGAGGTTAGCACCAGATATGACAGCGGGCCGGAGTATCACGTCATCCGATCTGCTCAGTTTCGATTCTTGCAGCAATTCAGTCAGTTGTTCGACTCGCTCGCTCTCTCTGAGGTAGCTCCTTCGGGAGTAAGCCTATCAGGAAGCGGCGACCCAGAGTCAGTCCCAGCCACTTATGTGACAGCCGACTTCTTTCGAGTCTTAGGCATTACACCGACACTTGGAAGAGCTTTCAGCCGTGGCGAGGATCGTCCGCAAGGAGGATGTGTTGCGGTGATCACAGATGGGTTATTCGTACGGCGGTACAACCAAAATCCATCGATACTGACCCAAGGGATCAGGGTTAACGAACAAACTTGCAACGTAATCGGGATTCTACCGAAAGATTTCCGATTCGAGTATCAAGCGGACGTGTTCCTGCCGCTTCGCGTAGCAGCCGAACCTCGAGATCTTGGCCACTATTTCAGGCTCTTAGGAAGACTTAAGCCCGCTATGACGGCGGAAGGGGCGCGGGCGGAATTGCAAGCGCTGTTTCCGCAGTTCAAGAAACTGCACGGTGATCTTGTCGACGACGGTGAGGCCGGATTTCGCGCTGAAGCGTATCAAAGGGTGATCGTAGGAAATTCGGGCACAGCACTTTGGGTCCTGCTGGGGTCCGTTTTTCTTTTGCACTTGATCGCCTGCGTAAATGTGGCTCACTTACAGTTAGCGCGAGCGAGCACTCGAACAAAAGAGATGGCCGTGCGCGCGGCTCTTGGAGCTCAACGCGCTCGTCTCCTTCGTCAATCGATCACCGAGAGTGCGATCCTCGCATTCTCAGGTGATGCATGCGGTGTAGGAGTGTGTTTCGTCGGACTTCCGATATTGCTACAGATGGCGCCAAGTGAAATCCCTCGCATCCATGAAGTCGCGTTCCACTTCGAAGTCGTAGTTTTCGCTTCGATGATGTCGGTCGTCACGCTGCTCATTTCCGGTCTCGGCCCGGCGCTGCTCGCGAGTCACGCCGATTTGAATAGCCTGATCAAAGCCGGACCTCTCGGTCGAACCCCAGGAACATTACGTGGTCTTCTACAACGTGGTTTCATTGGAACAGAAGTGGCTCTGTCCGTCGTTCTCCTAACGGGGGCCTTACTTTTGATACGCAGTTTTAGCGCGCTAGAAGGAATCGATCCTGGCTTTGATCCGCATCACGTCCTGGTGTTCAAGATTCCATTGCCTCCGAGCTATTCAACTACCTCCCGAGTGTCGGAGTTTGAAGGCACCGTGCGAACTCGGCTCCTGGCATTGCCATTCGTAGACCAGGCGGCGACTGCCACCAGCTTGCCGATGGAGTCTGGGCCCGACATGCCGGGGATAATCTTTGCCCAGCCTTCCCCAGTTACGATGAATCCAGCCTATCGCCCGGTTAGTCCGGGCTATTTCCACGTCCTTGGGATTCCCTTCGTTCGAGGTCGCGCTTTTACGGATGCAGATAGAAGCACTTCAACACCTGTTGCGATTATCAACGAGACCCTTGCTCGCCAGGCATTCGGAAGCCGTGACGCTGTTGGCCAAAGACTTAAGCTGGGCGTCGGGCTCGATTCGGAATATGCTGATTCGACGCGCGAAATTGTCGGCGTTGTACATGATGTGCGAGAGACGAGTCTAGCGGTGCAGGCCACAGCCACGGTATTCATCCCGAGAGCACAAATTCCAGATACATTGACCCTTCAGATGAATAAGGTACTCCCGGTCTCTTGGGCTGTTCGAACTAAGATCCCTCCGAAACAGATGATCGATTCGGTTCGCCGCGCTGTCATCTCAGTCAACTCCGAACAACCGATCTCTGACGTACAAACGATGGATCAGGAGCTATCAAGCACTCTGGACCGTCAGCGCTTTACCACGTGGCTGATGACGATCTTCGCTTCAGTGGCGCTTTTGCTTGCGTCAGTGGGTGTCTATGGTGTGACAAGCTATCAGGTGCGGCAACGTCAGCGCGAACTCAGCATCCGAGTGGCGCTTGGCGCCATTCCTCGATCGCTCGTATTTCTTGTAACTTTGGCTAGAGGCAAGGTGATTGGCGTAGGGATGCTCGTTGGGCTCGGCGCCTCGCTGATATTTGCGAGACTCATTGGTTCGCTTCTATTTGAGGTCCGTCCCAACGATCCCGTCTCGTTGATTGCAAGCGCAGGTGTTCTGGCGGCCCTGGCCTTTGTTGCGGTGTATGTTCCAGCTCGGCGGGCATGCCTTGCCGATCCAATGAAGATCCTTCGAGACGAATAGCCAATGAAGTCGCGCCTGTAGGCGCGAACACCCGCCCACTCACGCGAGCCTCCATTATGTTGGGCTCAAGTTCAGATTGCGTCCAACAATTGCGCTGAATTAACATCACCACAACATAACTGCGACCACCACAAAATCGCTTCGAGCAGTCCAAGGTCAATACGCTGAGACGCAAGCCAAAGTCAGAGGTCGATTTGGATTCGTACCTGAGTCACGGTTATCCAGAGATTACGTCCCTAGTGTGAATGTGGATTAAGGAAATGGTTCTATGCGGTGGCTTTGGTGCTGGCGATGCAAAACCGAAATTCCGATGCTCGACGATCAAGAGTTCGCTGAGATTGCGTCTCTCCATAGGTTGGGCATGCAATCGGTGAAGGAATACCGCACCGAGACCGGGGCGCCACTCGAACACGTCCCACTTGCCAAGCGTTTTGACGCGATGCTCGCACGATACGAGGAAATAGCCGGGTACAAAGAGACCAACCCGAATGCTGTGTGGCACCATCGTCTCTCGCTCTATGGTCCTCCATGCAATCGCTGCGGGAAACCTTTGCGTAGTCCGAATGCCAAGCTGTGCGGAAGTTGCATGGCTCCGAGAACGCAAGCTGACATCACAACCTAGCCCACGACCGGGCCTTTGAAAGCGTGCGCCTGATGTATGCATGCCTCCGAGAGGGATTCGGATCGCGGGAGAGGTAGTCGGCTTCCAGTGCGCGCATGATGGCGTCTTCAGGCATTTCGAGCGAAAGAGCCGAGATGCAGAATGCCATGTCGGCTGCCGCCGGTCGGTCGCGGTATCTGGGCAAGGCACGGAACCGTTCGACGGAGAGCTTCGAGTACCTCTCGCCCGTGTTTGGAAAGCGCTTCTGCTGCTCCACGCGGCGTTCTATCGCGCGCCTGTTTTCTTCTTGCTGAAGCTGAAAACGGCTAGTCATCTCCAGGCCAAATGCTTCCGCCCGCGCGAACGGCCTTCCGGAGCAACTGCGCAGAAGAACGAACGGGAAGAGTCCGTTAGCCTGATGGTGTTTCGGCTTGCAATTCGTAAAGCCGGGCAGCCGGCCGAACCGCCTCCAATCCGCTGCGCTTGGATCGGCTTGGTACCGGCGCGCCAATTCCTGCGCAATGAACGTGGAGACGGCAGTTTCGTAAGTGCGGTGATGCTTCAGCCAGGCCTGAAAATTCCCTGGGCTTGTTTCGACAACCGCACAGGGTTCGAAACCGTCGGCGGACAGGCGGTCAACGGATTCCTGTGCAAGATCGTCCAGAATGGTCAGATTGTGGATTCCCGACGGACGGACGTAGATATGCGCTCCACGTGCATTCTGGCCCTTCAGGAACTTGAGCTTGGCCAAGATCGCCTCTTTTGTGAGACTTGCGTGACCGGGGAACATGCCTCGGTCGCTCAGAATGCCAACGTCATAAGTGCTCGCGGCAAGCGCATCGAGCATTCTATGAATTGCGATGATCGTTCTGTCCATAAGCCCCTCGATATCGCACGGATTCAAAAAACGGTGTATCATGCACGGTATTGAAATGTCCATTTCTATGGTACTGTGTGAAATGTACATTGCGGTAGACAATGGCAGCGGAAATTCTCCCCATCGACGAAAAATTCGGCAGGCTCATTGAGAAGTTGCGCTATGAGCTTGGCGAGACGGTCTGCGAGCTGCTGGACCGGGATCGACGCGTCGAAGACATTTGTCTGAATCCGGACGGGTATTTGTGGGTGAAGAGAACCGGGGCGCCATTCGAGAAATGCGGTTCGCTTGCTCCGGGGCTGGCGCAAGGGGCGATGATGACGATCGCATCAATGAGGAAGACGACAATTACGGACCGCCACCCGGTTTTGGAAACGAACTTGCCGCTCTGGGGTTCTCGCTTTGCCGGCATCATCGAGCCGGTCGTGACGGCTCCGACATTTGTGATTCGCCAACCATCTGCGCAGCGTTTTGGTCTGCGGGACTACGAAGAGGCAGGAATTCTTTCGCGGAAGGGCGATCCCCGGAACCGGGCGCGCAGACAGATGGAGTTCCTGGAAGCTGTTAAGGGCCTGAGTCATCGCGAAGTGATTGAGAGGGCTATTCAGGAACGCCGCAACATCGTGCTGGTTGGTTCGACGGGAGCCGGCAAAACGACCCTCGGCAACGCGATCCTCGCGGGAATTACCGATTTGACGCCTTACGACCGCGTGGTCGTGATCGAGGATACGCCGGAGCTCCAGATCGACTGCCCAAACCACGTGAGCATGTTGGCCACGACGGATTTCCCGATCAGGGGATGCGTGATGGTCTCGATGCGGCTGAGGCCTTCACGGATTGTGGTTGGGGAAGTTCGCGATGGAACCGCGCTCGAACTCTTGAAGGCGTGGAATACCGGCCATCCGGGAGGAATCCTGACCATTCACGCGAACGATGCCTATGCGGGATTGATCCGGCTGGAGGATCTGGTTCGTGAGGCCACTCATGCTCCCCAACAGCGCTTTATCGGCGAGGTGGTGGACCTGATCATTTCGATCTTTCTCGATCCTATGGAGGGTCGGAAGGTGCGTGAAGTGGCGGTGGTGTCCGGTTACGAGGACGGACGCTACCGCCTCACGCAGGTATGACAGCGTGGCTTCGCCAAACAGCGAAGCCGATCCAATTGGCGGCGTGCAGGCCGGCCTGCACGCATAACCGATGTGCCCGGCGGGCACAGGAGGCAAATGGGAATGACTCGGCATGAATGGTTGAAACAGATCGCACGCAGATTTGTGGGGCGTGGCGTCAGCCGTTTCGGACTCCAGTTGGGCGTAATGCTCGCCCTGGGCACGTCTGGAGCATTCGCGGCGGAGAACGGCACGAACCTGCCTTGGGAAGGTCCACTCACAACCTTGGTTACCTCACTGACAGGCCCGGTGGCCTATGCCATTTCAGTGATCGCGATCGTTGCGCTCGGAGCGACGCTGGCCTTCGCCGGCGGCGAGATGGGCGAAACGATGAAGCGTTTGCTTCATGTAGGGATCGCGGTGTGCTGCGTAGTTTTCGCTGCACAGGTGATGACTTCATTCATTGGCCAAGCCGCAGAGGTTGCCATGTTCGCGCATCCGCTGCATTCGGCGCTCGCCCAGGGGTAAACATCAACCCGTGAGGGGCGGCGACTCATGCCGCTCCTCATCACCCGGAGCTCGTTATGGACGATCAACCTGTATTCACACCGATGCGAGCGTCATTGAATCGGCCTCAGCTCTTGATGGGCGGTGATCGAGAACTGGTTCTGCTCAGTGGTCTTCTGGCCGCGCTAATGGCGGTGAGTGTTATGTCGTTTCTGTCCTTTTTGATCGCAGGGATCAGTTTCATGGCGATCGTTGCTGTCCTTGCCAGGATGGGCAAAGAAGACCCTCACATGCGCAAGGTCTATGCACGGCATTTGGTCTATAGAGATTTCTACCCCGCTAAGAGCGGGGTAGCAGTTGTGGGAAAGCCATCTCGGGGATAGGAGTGGACGATGTTTGGCGAAGCGCGACGACAGCCGGTTGGTCTCGGAGACTTGCTTCTTTGGTACGGACTCGTCGATGACGGGATTCTGCTCCAACATGACGGATCATTGCTCGCGGCGTGGAGCTTTCGCGGGCCGGACCTCCAATCGGCAACACATGCGGAGATGAACGCCATCGCGACCAGACTGGCCTCCATTTTGCGTTTAGGCGGCGGTTGGATGGTTCAGGTCGATTCGTTTCGGACGAAAGTGAACGATTACGGGCCGAAGGGAGCATTCCCGGACAGAGTGACTGCTCTGATTGATGAAGAACGCAGAGTTCAGTTCCAGTCCGAGGGAAGCCATTTTGAAAGTGAGTACTTCCTCGCTCTCACTTATCTTCCGCCCGTGGCGGCCAGCGAACGCCTGCGTGGATTCATGATCTCTGGCTCCGAGAGGAGCTCGGGCTCAAACGTGGGTGCGGACGCGCTCAGGTATTTCGTTGCGAAGATCAGGCAATTCGAAGATGTATTTTCATCCCAATTTCCGGTAAAGCGCCTACGAGCTGTGCGAATCCCACAGCCAGGTGGCTATGAGCGCGTGGATGACGAACTTCTCAGCTATCTTCGGCGGTGTCTGACAAGTATCAAGGGACAAGTCATGCTGCCGGAGATACCGGTATTCCTAAACGACATGCTCGCCATGGAAGATTTCCTCGGGGGGATGGAGCCGAAAATGGCGGACCGCCACGTTCGGGTTCTCTCGATCGACGGGTTCCCGCGGTCCACATGGCCTGGCGCGCTGTCGGTATTGGATACGCTCGCCTGCGAATACCGATGGAACAGTCGCATCATCCTGATGGATCCAAGGGAAGCCGAAACCATTATCGAAAAGACGCGGAAGAAATGGCGGTTTCAGACCCGTGGTTTCAAGGATCAGGTTTTCAAGTCCCATGGCGGAGCAACGAATCTGCATGCGGTTGAGATGGCGGCGGATGCGGAAGGGGCGATGTCGGAGGCAGCGGCAGGCGAGGTCCAATACGGATTTTTTTCGTCTTCGATTGTGCTCCAACACAGGGATCTGAAGTTCATCGAAACGATGGTGGGGGAATTTCGCAAGGCGCTCATCAACCGCGGTTTCGGCGTTCGGATCGAAACCGTGAACGCGGTCGACGCTTTCTTTGGAACAATGCCCGGCAACCGCACAGCCCAAGTTCGGCGTCCAATGGCTCATACGAGGAACTTTGTAGACCTCATGCCAATTTCCGCTGTCTGGGCGGGTGAGAGTGTAAACCCATCGGCATTGATGCCTCCGAACTCCCCACCGCTCGTCCAGGCTGCGACGAGTGGCGGCACTCCTTTTCGGCTTAATCTGCACTTTCAGGATGTGGGACACTCGCTCCTCGTCGGGCCGACAGGCGCGGGTAAAAGCGTTGCCATCGCTTTGTTCTCCAGCCAATGGTTCCGTTATCCCAATGCACAGGTTTTCGCCTTCGACAAGGGCCATTCTCTGTATGCACTCTGCAAAGCGGCGGGTGGGAGATTCTATGACATTGGCGAGAGTGGTTTGGCATTTCAACCATTGAGGGACATCGAAGATCCCGCCGAATTCGCCTGGGGCGTGGAATGGATAGAGACGCTGATGCGCCTGCAGGACGTTCGAGTCGGTCCGGCTGAACGGCAATTGATTCATCGGGCGGTTCGCCAGTTGGCTGAGTCGCCTAAACGGAGACGGACCCTGACTGAGCTTGAAGCGAATCTCCAGGACGAAAACCTGAAGGCCGGCTTAAAGCCATATGTGATCGATGGTCCTCTGGGGCGAATGCTCGACGCCTCGGACGACAGTCTGGTCGATTCACATTTCATCGTCTGCGAGATGGAGACGCTGCTTAGCGGTTCGTTCTCGGATGCTACGGTAATGGCCGTCCTGCTGTATCTCTTCAGACGGATGGAACGGTCGCTGGATGGTCGCCCCACGTTTGTTCCGATTGACGAGGCGTGGCTGTTTCTTCGGCACCCAGCCTGGAGGGACAAGATTCAGGATTGGCTCAAGACGTTGCGCAAGAAGAATGCCGCAGTACTGCTCGCTACTCAGAGTATTGCTGATGTGAAGGACTCGCCAATCGCCTCCACGATACTGCAAAGCACAGCCACGAAGATCTATCTTCCGAATTCGGAGGCCGGCAACGAAAGCATGCGCGAGTTCTATCGATACGCAGGACTCAACGGTCGGGAGATTGAGATTCTTCAACGTGCACTGCCTAAGCGCGAATACTACTTTGTCCATCCGCTGGGTCGAAGGCTCATTTCCTTCCGCTTGGGGCCGATCGCACTCAGCTTTGTCGGCGTTTCATCCCCGAAAGATCGTGCACGAATCAACGCATTGGAAAAGCAACATGGTGACGGATGGATCGCCGCGTGGATGGCAGAGAGGCACGTGTCAAAGGACTGGATCGGCTATTTCGAAGGAGGACGAGGGCATGACGAGGCAATGGCTAGCTAAGGGGACGAGCGCAGTCGCGATTGTTGCAATGATCGCTACCGCAACGGCGATCCCCACTGAAGCGCACGCCGGCGGCGTGGGCTTGTTCGCAACAGAGTATACGCAGCTTCTGAACTACGCAGAGTTGGTCGGCCAGCTTGAGAAGCAAGTCATGATGGTCGAGAACCAAATGACCCAAATTGCCGACATGGCAAAGCACGGAATTACAATCAGCAATCAACTGTTTGGAACGGTAGAGAGCGACATCGTCAACCTCAATAAGATCGTGAACACCGGCCAATCGTTGGCGTACACCCTCTCAAATATGGACGGGACGTTCAGGCTCCGCTTTCCTGGATATGTAAGCACGACGAATTACGGGCAGCAGTATTCGCAATGGGGGCAGACGAGTCTGGATAGTACTTTGGGCTCATTGAAGGCGGCCGGGCTGCAGAACGATCAGTTCAACAGCGACGCAGCGCTTCTCAAGACGCTCCAAAGCCAGAACACTACGGCGGTTGGAAGGATGCAGGCCCTCGAAGTTGGAAATGAGATCGCCGAGAACCAGGCTGAGCAGCTGATGAAACTCCGCCAGCTGATGATGGCTGACATGCAGAGCAAAGCCGCGTTCCAGTCGGCTCAAATTCAAAAAGACTTAACGACGCAAGCTGATACTGACAAGTTCTTTGGCCAGGCAACTATCACGAGCGACGGTGTGACGTTTTGAAGGAGGGACATGCGACGAATTGGAGTCGGAATCATCGCAATTGGTCTCATGATGGCGGCGGGCTGCCGTCATGTGAACGACAGTCAGATTGTGGCGAAGTTTAGGGCTGCGGGCGGCGGCGATCCGGACCAAGCTACGCCGGATGACATGGGCGCATGGCTGGCAAAGCATGACGGCGTCAGGCAAGAACTGACGCCCATGTGCGCTAGCCGACGTTCGCAAGCCCCATCCGACTGGGCTGGCACGGACGAAGGGAAGATCTGCGCAGGCGTAACGCGCGCGACGTTCTTTTCGAAACCCAAGATTCAGTCAGATGGAAAGACTTTCTAGCCAAAGAGTGAGTTCCATGAATAAACGGACTGTCTTTGTGGCAGCGGGACTCCTGTGCGTCGGAGTCGCAGCGCACGCGCAGAATCCGACCACCGACGTGGGAGGCACATTTCGGCAGATTCAGACAGCCGCGAATGCCTGGATTCCGGCAATTATGGCGGCTGCCACGAGACTCTTCTACCTGTTGGCGGCAATTGATTTCGCCTGGTCGGCCCCGAGCTTCCTCAGAGAGAGCGACTTCATGGGACTTTTCTTGTCGCTCATTAAGAAGCTACTCGTGATTTCATTCTTCTACGCCGTTCTGGTGAACGGGCAAACCTGGATTCCGGCCATCGTGAATAGTTTTATCACCATCGGCACAAATGCAACCGGACTCCCAGCGGCGCAGAGCCCTTCGGACATCATGGCCCAAGGCATCCAGATTTGCAGTGACCTTTTCGACAAAGTGAACGGAGCGAATCTGCTGACTCAGACCGGAGCGGCCCTAACCACGATCCTGATGATCGTGATGGTCTTTGCTTCGTATCTCATCATAGTGCTGCACTACATCGTCACGAAACTGGAAGCAATCATCGTGATGACAGCCGGCTACATCTTTCTTGGCTTTGCCGGGAGCCGCTGGACTATGCCTTATTTTGAAAGGTACATTTCACTAGCTATATCTACAGGTGTTCGTTTGATGCTGATTTACCTGATGCTTGGGGTGTTCAAGACCGTTTCCCAGAACTGGATTGCAGCGATGGACGCGTATACGCCGGATCAGCCTGCCCTTCAGATATTTCCCACGATCGCTTCCATGCTTCTCTTCGCTTTCGCATCATGGATGATTCCCAAGATGGCAGGTTCGATCGCAAGTGGCAGTCTCGGTCTTGGCGGGGCAGACATCGTAAGTACGGGCGCAGCGGCTGCCACCGGCGCTGCACTGGCGGTTGCAACAGTGGCAACGGGCGGAGCGCTTGCAGGCGGAGAATTGGCGGTGGCGGGCGCTGGGGGAGCAGAAGCTGCCGGAGCGCTTTCTGAGGGCGCGATCGCCGGCGGATCAACATCGGTGGCTTCCGGTGCTGCGGACGCGGCTGCGGGAGGCGCGGGAGTGCCTGCGCCGGTAGGGCCACCACCTGGCATAGGGGCGGAGCCCATTTCGGATGCTCCGGCGCCCAGTGCGCCCAGCGACCCTGGCGCGAGTACCAGCGGAGTTGCTGCAAGCTCTCCATCGAGCGATGGGGCAACGATGAGCGGCTCGCAACAGAGCGTCAATTTTGGAAGGCAACAAAGGCGGAACCTGGTCCCGGACGACGGAAGCGAACATACTCCGCCGCCACAATTGCGGATGGAAGGGGAGGAATAGGCGTGGTAACAACTTCGAAGACCTTGAATCCATACACGATGGCGCGCCAAGAGTGGGACGAACGCTACGGCGACCTCATATCGCGAGCAAAGAATTGGAGGCGAATTGCTTTTCTATCGATGTCCACTACCCTGGTCTGCGTGGCGGGCATGGTCACGATTGGATATCGATCACACACAGTACCCTATGTGGTCGCCTTGGATGAGGTTGGGCGTGCGATCCCGGTCATTCCTGCAAAGCAGGTGGCGGTCAAAGATGTTCGATTGCAAGAGGCCACCGTCGCCCGTTGGATCACCAATCTCCGGACTGTGGTGATCGATCCAGTTGTCCAGCGAAAGATGGTAGACGAGGTCTATTCGATGGCGTCGGCCAGTTCAGCCGCATCGCAAGCGTTGACGGATTGGTATCAGCAGAATTCGCCGTTCTCGCGCCTCCAGAAGGAGACCGCCGACGTGTCGATCGAATCGATCGTTCAGCAATCCCCGAAAAGCTATGAGGTCGTCTGGACCGAATCGATTCACGATTTGTACGGCCAATTGCAAGGCACTCATCGCTACCGCGCTATCGTGACGGTAAACACGCAAGAGGTGACAGATCCAAAGCAGGCCCTCATCAATCCTCTCGGCCTCTATGTCACGAATGTTAGCTGGGGCGAAGTAGTTAGTTCCGGGACATCGAACGGGGCCGGGCAATCAACAGAGGGAGGTCAAAGCAGATGAAGTTGCATTTCGCACTCTTTCTTGGCATCGCTTGCTCGTTGTCGGCACAGACAAAGGCGCCTTTGCCCGATCCGAAGCCATCGACCGTTTCGCCGAGTAGTCCGCAGCAAGACAAGGATCTTTCGACATACGACTTCAACGGGGCACTCCAAAAACTTCGCGGTCAGCAGGCGAATCCGGAAAAGGGATTCACCGCCCCTTCGATCCCGCCCCTACAGCCCGGCACTGGTCCTGCAGTGGCCAACCCCGCCGCGGCTTCGAAGCCGGTTGGCGCTCCACCGGATTGGCGCGCTCCTCATGCGGTTTTGAACGCCACCGCAGCCAGTGCAGCAACCGTCGCTGATGTTTGGGAATCCAGATTCAATCTGCCAACGCCGGGCGCGGACGGCCGGGTTTTGTACACATTTGGAGAGGGCATGCCGGTTGTCGTCTGCGCGCCCCTGCGGGTCTGCGCTTTGGAACTCGAGGCGGGAGAGCATATCCAAAGCCCGCCACAGATCGGCGACGGCCGACGGTGGGAAGTGACACCCGTGTCGTCCGGCACCGGCCTGACTCAAACGGCCCTACTCATTATCAAACCGATTGAAGCCGGCCTCGATACGGACTTGGTTGTGCCGACTGATCGCAGGACATACGTCGTGCGCCTGGTTTCCGATGCCACACGCTACATCTCGACGGTGGCGTTCCGCTATCCCTCGGACGATCGCGTGAAGTGGACTGCATTCCAAGCTCAGCAAGATGCTGCTGCTCGCGATGCCGAAACGGCACAGGAAGCGAAATGCAAAGCCAAACCGGACAGTGGAACGGCGATGGTCCCAAATGCGCTCGATCATCTCTATTTCGATTACAAGCTGGACGGGGACACCGCCATGCGACCTGCGCGGGTCCTAGATGATGGCCAACACACATACATCTTCTATCCCAACGATGGACGCTTTCGTGAAGTCCCCACTTTGATGATCTACTCCAACGGCAAGACGGAGCTGGTCAACTTCCGGGTGGATGGGAGTCGGTATGTGGTGGATCGCCTTTTCGACAAGGGTGTCCTGATCCTCGGCGTAGGCAAAAAGCAGAAGAAGGTCACGATTACTCGGTCGCAAGACTACGCGGAATCGGCCAATTCGAGCGGGAGGGGTTAGTCATGGCGGACAATACGCGCCCGGAAGAAACACCGAACAAAAACGTGATCGCCAGAGACGGCGCAGAGGAACAGGCCGTGGCCGATGCGGACCTCGACAAAGTAGTTCGTGGGGTGGGTGGAGCGGCGCCTCCGAAAGCAAAAAGGATTCGGCCCCTGGGCGGTCTGATCGTGATCGGCCTGGTCGTGCTCGCTGCTGGCTACATGCAACATGGCCTGAAGAATCGAAGGATGAAGAAAACTGTGCAGGCCGAAGCGCCCCGCACGGCAGCCGGGCCGGCTACAGTGTCAGAGAAGAGCTGGATGAGCGATCAGGCGCGCCAAGGGCTGGACACGGGTAGTGCCCACGTGCCGGCGTCCATGCAACCTAGAAGCTCAATCACTGACGGAACTGCCGACAGCATCATCGCATCTCGCACTGGGTTACCGGGAGCCGGACGGACCTCCATTCCTCCGCTTCAATACACTCAGACACCCGCCTCCACGGCCGCGAACGGCACGCTCTCATTCGCAGAAGAGCGGCGATTGGAGCTGTACAAACGGGAGCAGGAGGCGATTGAATCCGGCACGTCCATTCGCGGCGCGCCCAACACCTACGCGCAAGAGTCCGCCTTTGCACAGCAGTTGGCGACAGCCGACCCATTGCAGGCGATTCAGACCGCGCTGCTACGAGCAAGGGCCGATCAAGCCGTCGGCGCGCCGGCTCAAGTAGCTCCCGGATCTCGCGCCGAATCCGACCAAAACCTCAGCGAGTTTGATCGACAGAATGAGCAGTTCGATAAGGAGGGTTTCGCGAACAAGGCAAATTCAAAGGATTCGCGTGATTACCTCACCCGCGCGCGAACAGCGGCGCTTGGAAAGTTTGAAGTGAAGTCCGGTTGGCTCATCCCCGCCGTGCTGGAGCAGGAGCTGAACTCGGACTTGCCCGGCATGATTCGCGCCCTGGTTCGGGAAAACGTCTACGACTCGGTTACCGGTCAGTACTTGCTCATTCCGGCGGGGTCAACGCTCATTGGAATGTACAACTCACATGTCGGCTACGGCCAGGATGCGTTGCAGGCGGTGTGGAACCGAATTATCTTCCCGGACGGGAGCTCATTGCAGCTCGGCGCATTCGAAGGCGATGACGGCCAGGGGGCAGCAGGATACCGGGACCAGGTCGATAATCATTGGGCTCGCCTTTTTTCGGGCGCGCTGTTAACCTCTTTATTTGCAATGGGAGTTCAGCTGAGTCAGGGCCAGAACTCCTCGGTGCTCCAGAGCCAGAGCGTCGGCCAGCAGGCTGGCGCTGCCGTTGGGCAGCAGGTCGGCCAGCTTGGGGTCGAGGTGACTCGGCGGAATCTGAACATTCAACCTACGATCAGGATTCGGCCCGGCTATCGGTTCTTCGTTCGGGTTGAAAAGGATATTCTGTTCAAAGGTCCGTATACCCCCATGCGAGCCGGGGAATAGTGTGTGTCCCCGGCCAGGTTGCCGGAGGATGAACAGTTGGCTCAAAAGAAAGCTACAAAGGCCCGCAAGGGAAACAAAGAGGGCCAGCGATGGACTGACGATCGCGTGGGAATGACCCTGCGGCTCCCGGTCGAACTCAAAGAAAAAGTGATTGAAGAGGCGCGCGTGGCAGGGGATCTGTCACGCATCGTTTTGTTTGCCATGGCCCACGTCGATCCGAAAGAAGTGACGATCATTCAAACGCGGAAGACCGGACTTGGCCTGGCGAACCCCATGCTCCTTCATATAGGCAACGAGGCACGGGTCAAATTGCGGGAATGGTCCGAGGCCGAGAGCGTAAGCGTTAATGCTATCGTCGTGAGCATGCTGGAGGAGTTTTTCAAGAAGCTCCGAAAGAGCCGCGCACTGCGTGACGAGCTCCGGCAAGAGATTCGAGCCCATCGGGTGCTGTAGGCTTGTAGGTGATAGGGATGCGATTAGGGCGTACTAACTACGACGATCGATAAAGCCTTTTTGTGGGGACCTAGCTCAACAAATGAATTGGGTGTGCTGAATGAAAAGATTATCGCGACGTACCGACCACTGCAGCAGTTGCAATAATCGCAGGAACGGTACAACTCCAACCATCACCTCTCCGCCATTGCAAGTAGCGGCGACAGGAATAATTGAATATTCTTCTCCATTTCACTGGCGGTCAGATGTGCCAATATGTCGCCGTGCATGGTCGGATTGCGAAAGGCGCGCAAATAGTTAGCAGCCCTTTCCCATTCTGGCCTGAATACGTTCGGACATTTCTCCGAGATGAGCACGCGAAGATCCCTCTCGCAGTGAGCTCCATCCTCCTTGGCCTTCCTTATGCATCCGATCATTTGCGATAGAGTGAGAGGCGCTTTACGCTCGGAGTTGCAGAAGGCGGCTAGGTACTCATCCCTTGATCTATGTCGAGCCCCGTATTTCGTGGCATATGAGGCGAAAATCTTTTCCCTAAGTTCTCTCTCTGCCATAGTTGCAAAACGAAAGATAGCGTCCTTTTGCTTAGCTGCAGCACCTAGAAGGCTATGCTCCGCTTCGATCAAATCTTCGCGCGAATCCATTTCGAGCCACTTAAAATGCGGCCAAGATTTTGCTCTATCCTCAGCTATCTGCCTCTTCTTCAGTTCACTCGCGCCGACGAGTGCCAAGAAAAGGTCGCGCTCTTCTTGCACGGCCGGATAACTGAGGAGATGCTCTGCGCCGACTACATCATTTGACTTAATGGACAAACGCGCCAGTTGCAGTACGACCGCCTTATCGGGACGCTTCTCCACAAACTTCGCTAGGAGGTTTTTGGCAGCCGCGACATTCGTGCTAGACAACAGCTCAGCAGCCCTGAGAGCAAACAGTGGCGTTGGGTCAAATTCTGCCACACCAAAATCAAGTAGGCACAAATCGGAGTACTCTTCAATTGCTGCATCTGCCGAGCCTGCCCCGTCTAATAAAATCGCAATCATCGCTCGATATGCGGTAGAGACTGGCCCCAACTCTCTAAACTTCTTACGCGACCTATATGCTATCCCTTTCACGAGCGCTGAGTCGTCATAAGAAAGGGCAAAATGACCGCGCGTCATGGCTGCGGCGGTCAGCCTGACACCGAGCCCATCCCAGGTCCGGTTTCGTTCTAGTTGAGCCGCGTCGAATCTAAGAGAATATGCTCTCTCGATTTTTTCAATGGCCGGGCGGTCGCGTAATTGGCTGAAGGAGTCGATAAAGAACTTACTCGCTTCCGAAGTGAATATCCGCTCAAATTCATAATGCGTCCGTAATGCATCTACTTCGACCTCTGTTCGCCAGCCCTTGATAGCCTGAATCTGTAGCAAGTCATGAACTTCTTTGCGATCGCCGACCAGAATTGCCGCTTCGAGCTCCCAGTTCATCGACACTTCATTAGCTTCATACTTGTGAATCGGCCACTCCTGTGTCCAAAAGCCGACCATGTTACGACATACAGCGATCCTGGCACACGCCTTGGGGGAATCGTCATGTCTCGCCATTCTGAACTCGTAAGTTTGACCTGTATCCTCGTCTCGTTCAGTAAACGTCTCAAAGTAGTCCTGCCCGCTCGTTGCCAGTTGATAGAAATAGGCCATTGCCCCGGCCCTGACGCCTCGATGAGACATCTTCTTGTCCCACAAATGGCTAAAGCTGCCGATGACATCTGAAAAGTACCCGCTCATCAGCACTCGATGTAGGTCGCCCGCAGCATCGGGTGGCCTGACCGATTTAAGGGAGTTCGACTCGGGAGTGCTAGGCTGCGGACTGGTTGGGTGCGGACATGGGCTTAAAACTCGTTGAGCCTCTCGGGACCAAGTCAGTGCCACTTCATTGGGAAGAGGATCCTTCTTTGCTCGCTCGCTCTGCAATTGTTCGAAGCTTGCGCTGCCTAGACGCTCATAGCTCTTGGAGATCTCTTCTTCGGAAGCTGTATCTAAGCTCCAATCGTCATCGGACCCACAGACATCACAAGCGTATATAAAAAAGCGTTCACACCCGTCCTCGGTGATGTCGAATTCCTGGCTAGAGTGAAGTATGCCATTGCAGTTGATCCGTTTGCATTTTGTTGGAGGGAAATAGCAAGCCCTACACTTTGTTTCTCCGACAATGTGAATGTCGTTGAAGAATTTCAGAACAGCGCGAGACATCGGTGATCTCCGTTACGAACGTAGTGGATGCCCATCTAGAAACAAGAAGGATTAGCTCTTGCGAAAGACGCCTAGGATTTCTTTAATGCGGTTAGTTTTCTTCTGTGACGACGCAATCTGCTTCCCGAGAGCGAACGACTTCTGAAACCTAATTGGTCCCCGGCCGCCATAAATCTTCGTTCGCCCGTGCATATCGATGCTCGCGCGGGCGCCCGGAATGCCGACGCTCAGCCGCGGGCCGCTCTTGGAGAGGCTTATCCGGATTCCGGACAGCAGCCGCCACGATTTTCTGAGAGACCAGCCCATGAATTGCTCCTACTTGTTGGCTGTCCGAGATGCCAAATAGGCCGCTGCGGTCATCGTCACAAGTCCGCCAATCATCGCTCCTATGAACTTCAGCATTTCCCCTCCTTGCGCGACGCCATATTGTTACTCTCCCTTCGCTACGCGGGTCGATAGTTGCTGCATCTGTTCAGTCAACTGGATGTTCTGGAACGCGCGGAGCGGCGGCAACCGAAGGTCACGCAATGCCTGAAAATCGGCGCGGCACTCTCCGATTAGGCCGGCCAACTCTCCGCTGTTCTTGGCTGTCTTGAACGTATTGCTGGCGGCCGCCAGCATGATCCGAGTTTCTCGATTGCGTTGGGCAATGCTTCGCTTCTGGGCCGTGAGAATCTCTGCCAGACCCTTGCAGCAGTCGATTACCGTCTTATTCGTGGCGATGTTACCCGCGAGGATGTCGATTGGCCCCATCCCGGCGATTTGAGTTCCAGCCTCGGCAATGGCCTCGCGCGCCTTGGTTTCGATCCCGCCGACGCACGGCAGCAATTCCTGGTCGACCCGTGCGATAAAATGGTTCTCGAGGCGATCGACGGCAAGCACCAAGAGGACGTAGCAGCCGTAATAGCGCAGAGTTTCGTCATGCGCCTCCCGGCCCTGATCCACGAGGGTCTGGAGTTGCTCCGTCAGGAGGCCTATGTTGCGGATCACCGCCGCCATTGCCACGATGTCCTCCTCGACAGCGAGAAGATAAGAATCTGCTTGGTCGTCCGGAACATTGAGGCCAATTTGCCTTAGGTGATCGCGGAATCGCTGTTTCAAACCGGCGATCTGCTCGGTGCAGCGCGCGATTTTCTGTTGTTCGTTCTCGATGTCTTCCTGAAGATGTTCACGGCTTGGGGATAAGACTCCATCGAGAGGGCCTTGTGAGCTCTCAGCCGCCGCTGTGATCATGTCTCGCTGAATGCTGGCGATGCGCCGTCTTGCTCTGATTATCGACTCTTGGCGTTCACGAATGTCGCCCCTGATGTCCGCGGCCCCGCAGACGCCAACAACGATGAGAAGCTGATCTAGAATTTGAGCGAGTTCTTCCTGGCACTTCGGTTTAGTCTCCCGGAACGGGAGCAGGCTGGATTCAGGGAGAGAGCCGAATTCGATCTTGCCGTATTGTTCAAGCCCATCCATGAGCTTTGGATAGGCTTTCTTCCACAGAGCGCCGGGAGTGGGCTCTTCGACATCACGATCGTCCGTCGTGCTCCTGGCAATTCCCTCGAAGAGACGGCGGCCCCAATGCACAGCATCTTGCACGTTCATTCTGGCGCCCGGCGAGAAATTCTTTGATTTTGATGGAATTATACTCCCCGGTTAGCCGTGAAAAACTCGAACGCCCGTTGTTCCCGGGCCGCAGAACGCGCGCAGACGTCGAGTCTCTGCCCAAATCGTTGACTACTATTGCGGATCATCTGCAGATGGCTCGGTCTCATCCATGCCCTTTTTGTGACGCGGCTCACGTAGACGCGTCCACGGCACAGCTCTGCGAATGAACTCGCGCTGTGCAGCATCTAGGGCCAGGCGGGCTTGATAGAGGTCATAAAGAGAGAAGCAGCACGAACAGGCACCACGGATTCCGGCACGCCCGTCTTTCTCTGGGTTGTAGCGGGGATGCCGGTTGCATTTGCCCTTTATCCGCTCGGTGATCTTGAGCTTATATGTGAACTGCAGCATCAGTTTTCTCCTCTTGAGATGGGGGCCATTGCTGGCCCCCTCCCAGGTTTAGGCCGCGACTCTTTTGCTGGATTGCCTCTTGGCCGATTTAGCCTTGGCGTTTGCCGGCTTCCTCACCGCTTTACTTGTGGGTTTCTTCACTGAGGCCTTCGGTTGAGCAGGAGCGAACAATTTTTCCGCTTCGATCAGATGATCCGTCTCACCTTCGCGTGGAAGGTCAACATGACCTGTGAGGGCCAGCCGAAGGGCGAATGCGGGAAGCTTGTCGTCTTCCATTCCGTCCATCACGGAGAGCAGAACTTCCTCGGCGCTTTGCTGGTTGTTTTCGTGGTCGCCTACGAAGTGTGCGGCCACATCGTCTGCGAAGTCATAAGAATCGATGTGAATGAGAGCGCGAAGCAGAACCCTAAGCTGCGGGCCGTTGAAGGTCGGGGGTGCGTTGTCGAGTATGCGATTGAAGGACTCAGTCCGCCGCTTCAGGATTCGCTTCCGTTGGGCTTGCTCCTTCTCAAACTCGCGCTGCCTAGCCTCGGCTTCGGGATCGACGGCAACGACCCTGCGCGGATGGTGAACCGGGCAGTTCGGGTCTATGCAGACTTTACGGGTGGTGCCTGCGCCATCGCCATAAACGACGATGGCCGTCTTTGACGCTTCGCATGGCGTGATGTTCTCGTTGTCTTCGCCGTCATCGGTAGGCGCGTCGAGGTCCGTGGTACTCGTTGCGGGACAGCGTGCCTGGCTGCCGTTCTTTCGGACTCCGATAGGCAGTTTCGATCTGAACCAGCTCAGGCTTCGCCGCGACCTCTCGCTGGACGTGTGTCGAGAGCTTGACGTAATAGCAATCGGAGTCCATGCATTGGTCGCCAGAAACATCGGAGAACAGTGAGGTGTTGTATCCGCTGCGACGTGAGCAAGCTGAGCACGATCCCGCATCGGGATTGAGGCTTGTATCCTCCCGGTCAAAAGGCGCTTCGTCCAACGACAGGTAAACGTTATTGGCAATCCGCGAGGAAAGGTATTTTGCAGGGAGCAGATGTGGTTCCTTTTCCTGCCAGTCCTTGCGCCAGCACTGTTCAAAAGCATCCATCTGACGTTCCCGAGGAAGTCGCGCAATCAGCGTGGCGTGGCTGGCGGTGATGCGTTCCTGTTGAAACGCCTCGGCAACTTCGGGGATGAGTTGGAGCAAGGCGAGACGGGCGTAGACAAGGCTTTCACTCTTGCCGGTCTTCTCTGCCAGAGCAGCCACGTCATATCCGGGGAGTTCGAGGAGCCTTTGAAAGCCCTGGGCCTCTTCATAGGGGTGCACGTCTACCCGCTGGCTGTTCTCGATCAATTGCCATTCAAGCGCCTGCTCGTCGGTCAAAGAGACGACGCGGGTGGGAATCTCCGAAAGCTCCGCAAGCTGGGCAGCGCGGTAGCGACGCGCGCCAGCGACTATCTCGAAGCCGTCTGCATTCGGCCGGGCAACAACCGGCTGGATCAGCCCCTGCGCTTTCAGGCTGGAGGCGAGCTCCAGCAGCTTAGATTCGTCAAAAACGCGCCGAGGATTGGTTGGGGACTCGTGGAGTCGTGAAAGCGGAAGCATCTGGAATGCTGACTTGGGAAGTGTGCTCATCGGGTTGTCCTTTCGGCTTATTTGGGTATTGGCGGTTGTTGTTAACCAACAACCCCTGAGCCACCCGGCGGCGAGGGCAGGGGTAGCAAGTGCAAGCCGAGGGGGATCTCCCACCCTTGGAGCAAAGCGAAAGGGGCGTAGCGCAGCGAAGGTCTGCACGGAACGCAGTGGAGGAAGACTGGGGATACGGCTTGTGCGCGCGAGGGGCAGCGCCCCTTAGGAAGCGTACGTAGAACGGGACAGGCCTGCTGAGAAAGGCAAACGGAGTCTATTGAAATGTACACGTCAGTAATGGTATAAAACACGCAACTGATTGTAGCGCCTTCTGCGCTATATTGAAATGTGCATTTCTATTTCACATCAAACGAAACGAGCTCGCACGCACCTTATGGGAGAAAAGACGGCGATGACTATTGAAGAAGCTCTGGTCAAGCAGTATGGCCCCCTCCTCAGCTTGACGGAGCTGGCCAAGATTCTGGATCGATCTCCCGAGGGGCTGCGCATCAGCCTTCGTTCATCGGGTGAATGGGTCAAGCAGATCAACGCAGCCCGCCTTCGACTTGGTCGAAGGGTCTATTTCCGTACTTCGGAAATCGCCAACGTCCTGGACGCACGGTGACGCCACAGAGTGTCCTCTGAGCTGACAAGTATTCGATCGATACTCTGGCCGGACGTTCCGCGAGACCGACGTTCTCAACCGTCGACCGGTCGCCGCAACGGCAGTGCCGCCGCTCGAAACGGAAATGTCTCGAATGCCACAAGCGCTAACGCGCGAGGGCGGCAATCCGAGAGGATTCTCTCGTTCGTCAGCTCGATTCACAGCGAGTCCGCCATTGAGGCACACGCACTTGGTTTCATGGCAAAAATGCTTGTTCAAACGACTCTCCCTCACCGGGCGCAACCAGGGACGCAATACACGCGTACCGACGGCGACGTGACACTCTCGATCACGGATCTAGGAGGCGCTGGGCTTCCCTATGGCGCATATCCTCGGCTCATTCTGATCTGGATGACGACCGAGGCCCTGCGAACCGGGCAGCGAAAGCTGGAGCTTGGACGTTCCCTGTCGAGTTTCATGGGGCAGCTCGGGTTGCAATGCACGGGTGGCCATTGGGGAACGATTCCGCGGTTTCGGGATCAGATGGAGCGCCTTTTCGGTGCGGCGATCTCCACCCGTTGGAGGCACGATCAAACTACGCAAACCCACATTGCCGGTTCCAATCTGTTGTTGGCGGAGGAATTTGATCTTTGGTGGGCACCGCTAAAGTTGCCGCGCACTCCCATGGCGCAGTCGACCGTCACGCTCTCGCAGCCGTTTTTCGAACAGCTTGTTGAGGCCCCGGTTCCCCTCGACCTCCGGGCAATCAAAGTGCTGAAGCGTTCGCCATTGTCGCTGGATCTCTACACATGGGCGACACGGCGCGTTAGCTATTTGGAACGGCCCACACTGATCTCCTGGGAGGCCTTGCGCCGAAGCTTCGGGGCCGGATACGCCGACACGCCGCAAGGGCGCGTCAAATTCCGTGCAAAGGCACTGGATGCCTTCGGGCGCGTGTGCCGGGTTTATTGCGCGCTGCGTCTTGAGATCAGAGACGGCGGCGTGTTACTCCTCCCTTCAGCGCCACACATTCCCAGGTTCTTCCGCTGAGCGCCTTAGGCGCCTTTCCACGTAAGGGGGTGGAGGTTCTTGACGGTGTTCGGCCATGCCGTTTTCCACAATGTGCGCCGCTACTAGAGGCTAATCATAATAGGGTATTCGTACAGGTATATAGGGAGAAGCGCATCCGTAGCATAATCAATAGGATACGGATGTTCGGTAGACCGTTTATGCGCGAATGTAGACCAAATATGCGTGAAGAAGCCCGCTTTTGTAGACCAGATATGCGTGAACAGGTAGACCTAATATGCGTGGAAAACTGCAATGATGCACACCGGCCTGTGAATCGGCGCGCTTGTTGACACTGGCGAGGCACCCCACCGAATAAGTAGCGAAGGGGGAGCAAAAACAAATGCCCACGCCGGTTCTGGCGAGAAGCGCGCGGCCGGCACAGCTAATACTCACTGGCAGTTGCCCGACTCCTCTCGCCTTCAATCCCGAATCATGAATTCTAGTGGGTTTCGGCGTTGTAGGGGTGTTGCGTATACTTCGAATACTTGCGTTTAGTGCGAATATAAGGCAGAATAGTTTTGGAGGTACCTGTATGGCACCGACTGCTGTTCTTGTCCCGGAAATTCCATCGGAGGCTGAAGCTGAGCTTGCGCGTGAGACCAAGGACATCCTTGCGCCGCGCATCGGCAAGAATGTCTCTCTCGATCTGCGCGCGATGAACTTCCAGTCTGAGCCGACCGTGAAGATCCCTGCCTCCGCTGCCCGCCTTCTCGTCCAAATTCTCGACGAGATGAGTCGCGGCAACGCGGTCAAAATCGTTCCGGTCCATGCGGAGCTGACCACTCAGGAAGCCGCGGATCTGCTGAACATTTCGCGGCCCACCTTGATCCAGATGCTGGAGCAAGGGCTAATTGAGTATCGCAAGGTTGGAACGCATCGCCGCGTACCGTTCGCAAAGGCGATCGAATACAAGCGGAAACTCGAGGCGGATCGTCGTGCGGCACTTGCCGAGTTGGCTGCGTACGATCAGGAACTCGGCATCTGATCCATGCCTCCGTTTACGGCCTTTTTCGATGCCAACGTCCTCTATCCGGCCCAGTTGCGGAACCTGCTCATGTACCTTGCGGTACCGGGCATCTTTCGCGGGCGATGGTCTGAGGATGTGCAAGAAGAGTGGATTTCTAATCTGCTCGACAGCCGCCCAGACCTGACGCGCGCCCAGCTTGAGCGCACGTGCCAACTGATGAACCTGCACGTTCCCGATGCACTCGTAACCGGCTACGAACAACTCAT
The DNA here is from genome assembly GCA_963706455.1 of uncultured Acidobacteriota bacterium. Classification (GTDB taxonomy): domain Bacteria; phylum Acidobacteriota; class Terriglobia; order Terriglobales; family Acidobacteriaceae; genus Telmatobacter. Next base: position 51,095 of record CAVPNO010000107.1, read on the forward strand.
CCCTGCCCTGACCTTGCCGGACCCGAACGATCGCCACGTACTCGCGGCGGCTATCCGCGGCGGGGCAAGTGTCATCATCACGAATAACCTCCGGGATTTTCCTGAGGATGTTCTGGAAAAGTACGAGATCGATGTCCAGACGCCAGACGAATTCATCGTGCATCTTATCGGCCTCTATCCAGCAGAGGTCTCCGCAGCCGCGGAGGAACATCGCACCAGCCTGCGCAATCCATCCATGTCTCGCGAGGAATACCTAGAGATGCTGCGTCGTCAAGGCCTCATTGAGACGGTGAATGCGCTGCGAGAGACTTGTGGGTAACAACCCTTCAGCGCCTGCAAAGGAGGCCCGATGTTCCTGGACACACTCAGGCTTGACAACTTCCGCTCGTTTGAAGACGAGCAAGTCTGCTTTGGGAAGGATCTGACGATCCTAGTCGGAGAGAACAATGGCGGTAAGAGCAATACTATTGACGCTCTGCGTTTGATCACTACGCCCCTTAGCGGCCGGCGCGAAATCTACTGTGAATCCTCAGACATTCGCTTCGGCGGCGCGGAACCCAAGTTTGAGGTTCAAGCCACCTTCTCCGACCTCAGTGTCCCACAGCAAGGAAGACTGATCTCGGCTGTAACCGACCACACCCTTGAAAAAGTAACCTTCGGCCTTACCTATGATGAGACCCAAAAACGTCTTCCTGTCCGTCCCACAAGCTGGGCTGGCCATCTGAAGTCCGTGCCAGAACCCGGATGCCACGACATGATCCGGCACGTGTATTTGCCGCCTCTTCGCGATGCCAAGCGAGCTCTCGCCTCCGGTAACCCAACTCGAATTTATGCGCTCTTGCAGCACTTTCTGGGCGAGGATGATCCCAACGAACTCGCCAAACGGCTGAAGCGCGACTCAGAGGAACAGATCTTAAAGGACATCGACGGAGCTGTTGATATTGGGCTCGCGGCTTTGACGGCCGGCGTCCGCCGTCAAGCCTCGTCACTTGGCTTCAGTACGGACGAAAGCCTCATCGATATTGCCCGCGAACTCCGTTTCAAACTGGCTGATTACGGAATCGAACCCGAAGACTTGCGCTATACCGGTCACGGCTATGCAAATCTTCTTTACATCTCGACCATCGCTGTGGAATTGGAAAAGGTAAAGAGCGCTGATTTGACCATGTTCTTGGTGGAAGAACCGGAGGCACATCTTCACCCTCAACTTCAAGCTGCAGTTCTTTGCTTCTTGGAGGAACAGGCGGAGGAGTCGAGAAAGACCAAGCCGGACTATCGGGGCCCAGCTGGGCAGTTGCAGGTCATTGTCGCTACACACTCCCCGAACCTATCCGCCTGGGTGTCGAGCGAAAGACTTGTCTTCTTTCGATCTGTCCACGCGAAAGCAAAAGATGCAGAGGCAATCGGCCCCTCCGGCGAAACCGTAGTCTCGGCAGCTGCTCCGGCGATCGTAGAGCCGACCAACGATGAGCTTACGGCAACGACGATTGAGACCGAATCGCCCCCGTCTGCAATAGAGGTGCACGAGGATTCTGAACCTACAGAAGGTATAGCGCCAGAAACAAATCCATCGGATCGGAACGCCTCCACCACGCCAGCGGTGGCCCGTCGGTTGACCCGATGCATTCCGCTCAAAGCCCTTGCGCTCTCTGATCCGGAGCGCCGGAAAGTAGATCGCTACCTTGACGTAACAAAGTCTGCGCTCCTTTTCGGCGGTCGTGTCTTGCTGGTTGAGGGGATCGCGGAAGCACTACTCCTGCCGATAATCGCGAAGAATCATGTCCTCAAGGGCGATCAGGACAAATTCCGCATCTTTCGGAGCGCCGTGTTCGTCCCGATCGACGGTGTCGATTTCGAGTGCTACCTGCGACTGCTGCTGACACCGTACAACGACATTCGGATCGCTGACCGTGTAGTCATCATTACCGATGGCGACCGAACAGAAGAAGCTACGGGCACAGCAACTCCAGGCGAGCGCAGGAAGACCAAGTATGACGATATTGCCAAGAGTCTTGGCGCATCGAATATCTTCCAAGCCGTAATCAACACATATTCGCTGGAGACGGAATTGGTCAACGCCGGAAATAACTCATTGTTGAGGGAAGCTTACCTAGAGCTCCATCCGAAATCGGAAGCCAAGTGGGATGCCGCGGTAACGCTGAGCGGCGATCAGAGAGCTGCGGCAGTTCAGGGCCTGTTCAAAGACACTCCCAAAGGAGATTTTGCACAACTCGTTGCTGAATCCATCCGCAGCGATCCGAGTTTCGTCGTCCCCGGATACTTGAAGACCGCGATCGTGGCGCTCGTACAATGAAGCCCAACCCGTTCAAGCCCACTCCGGAGCAGGATGCAGTCATTGCGCATAAAGAGAGCGCATTCATCTCCGCGTGCCCCGGAGCCGGCAAGACACAGGTCCTTGTCGAACGGGCGCGACAAGAGTTGAAGAATAACGCATCCGGACAGGGGCTCGCCTTCCTCTCGTTTACAAATGCGGCGATCTCGGAATTGAAAGCGAGACTACAGTCAGATGCACTGCTTCCCAACCCGCCGTTCCCACACTATGTGGGAACATTCGACAACTTCATCTGGCAATTCTTTATCGCGCCTCTAGGAATACCCGGCTGTTTCAGGCCACCGCAACTCATTCCAGATATGCAAGAGCGCGCTATTACACCTTACAGCATGGCACAGGAAATCCCGCTTGGATACTTTAATGAAGTCACAGGAAAGCTGATTCCGGAGAAAGCGAAACTGCTTCGTTTTGATGTCAATGCCAAACCTTCATTGACCGCGAGATATGAGGCGGCCGCGAAACACAGTCGTGATCGTTTTCTTGCGAGGGGAGAAGTGGGATTCGCCGATGTTCGCGCAATCGTGAAGAGGTATCTAACAGACCCACTGATTTCTACCAGACTCTCTGCCGCCCTGGCGGCCCGCTTTCGCGAGATTGTGGTGGATGAAGCTCAAGATTGCAATCCCGCAGATATCGAAATCATCAAGTGGCTTAGAGATTGTGGCATTGTCACCAAGATTGTCTGCGATCCGAACCAGTCCATTTATGAGTTTCGAGGAGGAGTAACCGATGAGCTGTTCGCTCTTCGTTCAACATTTGCTCAACAGAATCAGTTACTGTTGAGCGGCAACTTCCGGTCGAATCCGAACATTTGCCAGGCAATTGCCGCCTTTCGCTCGCCCACGGAGCAGCAGTCGAGAGATCAATCTCTTGGCCCACTGTCGGGCGACGCAACAAAGATCCACGTCCTCCACTTCTCGGGAATCTCGATCCCGAGCTCGATTGGACAAGAATTCAACAACCTTCTCCAAAATCTCGGCCTGACGCCTCTCGAATGCCCGGTTGTCTCCTCGGCAAAAGATGCAGCGTGTAAAGCAATTGGACAGATCGTCGATGCAGACTCAGGGGATCGCACGTTAAGGCTCGCTCTCGCGGTAACAGGTTTCCATGGCGGAGTTGAAATCAATGCCAGAAAGGAGACAATGGAAGCCTTGCACGCCATCGTGCTCGAGTTGAGTGACAAGATGGGTGCAAAGACCTACCACCAATACGTCAGGGCCGAGGCACTAAAGGCGGAGGACTGGCGGCCAGAAGTGCTCCAGCTACTCCAATCACTTCGATACGATCCGGCTCATGACGCAGATGCGAACGCATGGTTAACAAGAGCAAGAAGACTTTTAGGTCCTTTTTTGGGTAGCAGTGGATCAATCGCGCAAAACCTACGGAATCATCAAGACCTGTCCGCCATCCTCACCTGCAAACCGGCGTCCAATTTGAGCGCGCGGACTATCCACTCCGTTAAGGGGATGGAATTCCCAGGCATATGCGTTGTCTTGAGCCCCAGAACCTGCAAAGATTTGATCGGCTATCTTACAACAGGGCAACCGGCCAAGAGTGCGGAGGCCGCTCGAAAGCTGTATGTAGCCGCATCCCGAGCGGAGCGCTTACTTGTCATCGCCGTGCCGAAGAGCCAGGGATCACGGTTGGTTGAACACATCAGAAAGACCGGTGCCGAAGTGACCGAGTTCAACTTGTATTGAAGATTGTTCGGCCGCGTTGCGACTAGCTCGGGTCAAGCATGAGCCAAGAGCGATTGGCTCATCGGAAACACCAAACCAACTAGCCCTCTCCTCAAGGCGTGACCAAGCGCACATCATCCTTCGGAGGACAATTGGATAATCGATGTCAGGAAACTGCGATGGGATCTGGCGAGCCTCCAAGCGGGCGTTGCCATCACGCGATTGCCTGGGACTTCTTATGCTCGGGTCCAAGCTTGGGAGCCATAGCTCCTCTAAGCAGACCGACCCCGCACCCAAAACCAAAGATTAAAGTTCGAATCTGAGACTGACGACGATAGCGAGCATGACCGTTGAATGACGCGGCGACAGGTGATTGTTGAGTGCCCCTTAGTACCTCTGCCGCACCGATGTATAGTGGCCCTTTCCGATGTACACTTGATTGATCCGGAATATCTGACGCCACGTGCGAAATGCTCCTGTCAGCAGGTCTAAGCTGGAGGAAAGGCAATAATGGCGGATGGAGTTCTGGAGAGAGCGCGCCGTTTGAGCTAAGGCCCACGCAACTATGCACCCCTTCAACCAGCGGATTCTCGCAGAGGACCTCGTCCGGGTTCGTCGGCCCGATGAGCGAGAGCGCTATGCCGCGGCGCAGCGCCAGGCGCGCATTGATCCTAACCCTCACCAGATTGATGCGGTAATTTTTGCGCTTCGACGTCTGCGCGAAGGCGGTTGCATTCTTGCGGACGAGGTAGGCCTGGGAAAGACGATCGAGGCCGGCCTGGTTATCGCTCAGAGCCGCGCGGAGGGCGCGCAGCGCATCCTGCTGATCGTGCCGAAGTCCCTTATTGGGCAGTGGCAAAACGAACTTCTTAACCTTTTCGGCATTCAGGCGCGAGAGAACGAGACGAGCTTCGTCGCTCCCGGCGTATACCTGGTCGGCCGAGAATTCGCAGGCAGCGAGCGAGGCGCGACGCCGCTCGGTGCCGCCCCTCCGTTCGACCTGGCCGTGATCGACGAGGCACACGAGATCTTCGCCGGTTTACACAAGAGATATGGAGGGGATGGCATCTACGACGAGACCTCGGACGAAGCTCTGATGGCGCATCGTGTGCGAGGCTTTTTGCGGTCGACGCCAGTCCTACTGCTCACGGCTACGCCGATGCAGAACTCGCTCGTTGAATTGTGGGGCCTAGTCCAGTACGTCGAGCCCACGGGCACGCTTCTTGGGGACATCGCGACATTCCGCACGGTCTTTTGTTCCGACGATGACCGAACATTGATTCCTGGCCAAGAGCACGAGCTCAAGCGTCGTCTCGCGATGGTCCAGCAGAGGACCCTGCGGCGCCAAGCCCAGGAGTTTCTCGACCGGCCCTTCACGCAGCGTAGGTGCAGATTGTACGAATATGCGATGAGCGAGGACGAGCGCTCACTCTACGACGATGTGACCGAATACCTTCTTGAGCCGTCTCTATTCGCGTTCTCGGGACGACAACGTCGGCTTCTGCTCATCGGATTTCACCGACGCATGGCTTCCTCTATTTCGGCCTTGGCCGCGAGCCTGGAGAACGTCGCCGCCCGTCTTCGTCGACTAGAGCAGGGATTAAGTGCAGACGATACTGTCACGAGTGTGCTTCGAGACCTTGAGGATGAAGAGGAAATCGAAGAGTCTTCCGAGGAAAGCAACCCGCCGATAGATCGCGCGGCTCTTGCCGCCGAGCTTGCGCGGGTCGAGAGTTTCATCAGTCGCGCGCGATCGCTTCCGCACGACGCGAAGGCGCGTTCATTTCAGGAAGCAATTAAGGTCATTTTTGATCTTGCGCGGAACGGACGTGGCAGCGGCAAGGCCGTCGTGTTCACGGAGTCCATCACGACTCAGGAATACCTACTGAAGCTGCTACGCAATATGGGGCTCGGTGACGAGGAAATCACTCTGTTTCGCGGCGTGAATGATCACGAGCGTGCGCATGAGGCACTCGGCCGATGGAAGCAGGAAGAGGGTGCGCGGTTCCCAGCGGGAACCATGCCGAGCCGTGAGGTCGCTTTGCGGCTGGCTCTCGTGCACGAGTTCCGGACGCGTTCAAGGGTATTGGTTTGCACGGAAGCCGGCGCGAAGGGTTTGAACCTGCAATTCTGCGATACGGTCATCAACTACGATCTGCCCTGGAATCCGCAGCGCATCGAGCAGCGCATCGGGCGTTGCCATCGCTACAGCCAGAAGCACGACGTGACCGTAGTCAATTTCATTGCAAGTGACAATGAGGCCCATCAGCTCACCTTCGAGATTCTGAGCCAAAAGCTTGATCTATTCGGCAGGGTGCTCGATGCGTCGGACCACGTCTTGCACGAACCACGGACCGACGCGCCGGAACTCATGGTGTCCGCGCTCTCGCTTGAGTTTGAAAATGATCTTCGCAACATTTACAGCCGTTCCCGTACGCTTGACGAGGTCACGCGCGAAATTGCCGCACTCCGCGACAAGATTTCAGAGCGCCGGGAGGCCTTCGAGAAGGAGTATGAGCGGACGTCTCAAATTATCGAGTCGAAATTTGATGAGAATGTCCGCAAGGTATTCAAGCGGTTGCGAGAAGAACTGCCCGGAAGCCTGGCGGGCCTCGATAAGGACATCGCCGAGCTTGTAGACGCATACCTCGGCGCACATGCGATTAAGTATCGGCGCTCCGATGAGGCTGGCCGGGTGGTGTTCGACATTGCGCCGGCCGCCGACTTGCCCTCCGAACTTGGAGAGGGTCGCCGATTCGCGACTGGAGACGCGCGGGGCTTCACGGATGCCGAGTCCTTGAATCTTGTCCATCCCCTCGTCCACGCCGCGATAGCACATGCCCGGGCGTGGCCCGGCTCTGGTTCCGTAACGCTGCATGTCCCGGCAGGCTCGTCGCCGGAGCTTATTGCTTTAGCTGGCAAGGCTGGCGCCATCCGTGTGGCGATAGTCGACTACTCCGGTTTTGAGCCCGTTCAACGGCTTGTGCCGGCGGCTGTGGTTGCCGGCGCAGCGATCGATCCCGCCCTCGCAGCGCAGCTTATGCGCCTGGAGGCCACTGACGGGCCTACTCCGAACGCACCAGTGGATACGCAATGGCTCGATGATGCGGTCGAAGAAGCCGTTTTCGTGGATCAGCGACAGGTTGAGCAGGAGGAGCAGAAGCATTTCGAGCAGGCGATCGGCCAGCTTGAACGCTTCGTCGAAGACAAGATCCTAGTATGCCGCCGCGAGCGCGCCAGCATCGCCGAAAAGCTGCGAGCCGCACGGACGCGGCGTGACGAAATTGTCGGCTCCAGTGCCCGAGAACGTGTGGAGGCGGAAATCCTCAGGCTGGCTACCAAGGACGAGAGTCTCGAACGCCGTATCAGCGCATTGGATTCCAGGGAGGACGAGGTTTACAGAAAATGGCGCGACGCATACCACCAACTTCGTTACCGGACGCCGACCGTCAACCGGCTGTTCCAGTCGGTATTCCAGATCCACGCACCGAATCCGGAGATGTCGTGCTGAAGCTTTTGCATACTGCGGATTGGCATCTCGGGCGACGTTTTCCGTCGTTCCCGGAAGATGGACAGAAAAAGCTATCACGCGCCCGCATGGACGTAGTTGGGAGAATCCTCGACGTCGCGCGCCGGAATGCTGTAAATGCAGTCCTCTGCGTTGGTGATATCTTCGACGATCCTGATCCCGGCCCGGATTTCTGGGAGGGCCTGGCAAAAACATTCCATGGGCGCGGTGACCAGCACCCGCCTGTCTTTCTGGTTCCGGGCAATCACGATCCCCTGACGCCGGAATCGGTGTGGGCGCCCCGCCACCCCTTCCGAGCGAGGCTTCCGCGATGGGTGCATGTCGTCGACCGCGATGATTTTATCTATGAGATTTCGCCGCAAGCTGTGCTATACGCGCGGCCGTGTCGCTCGAAGGCGGGGGAAAACGATCTCGCTATGGCGCTCCCCGCACGCGAGCCCGGCGACGAACGGCTGCGAATTGGTTGCGTTCACGGCTGCACGTTTGACGTCGAGGGGTATCAAACGAACTTCCCCATTCGCCGGGACGCGGGAGTTCTGCGAGGGCTGGATTATCTCGCCATCGGTGACACACATTCCTTCCGTGATGTCACGGAGAATCTGGCCGTGCCTACGGTCTACCCGGGCGCTCCCGAATCGACAAGTTTTGACGAGGCCGGCGCCGGGCGGGTGGCGCTTGTGGCTTTGTTCAGGCGTGGGCTACGCCCGCGCGTCGACACCGAGACGGTGGCTTTCTGGAGGTGGATCGACGTCCGCTGCCGCGGCATGAACGAACTGCGCAGTTTATTGACCAAGCCCGACCTCGACCGCCACGTTGTCCGGTTGCATCTCGACATGACCGTCACTCTTTCCGAGGAAAGCGAAGTCGAGCGGATACTCCGCGATCTGCGCGGGACGGACGCGACGCATGGCCGGGTCGGCGTTCTTCTGGAGGACAGGGAGAATCTGCGATTACAAGTCGGGTCCGGGAATGCCTTTCCAGAGGACCTGCCACCCGTACTGAAAGACACTGTCGCGCGGCTTGACCGGCTCGTCGCCGAGGCGATCAACGAGTCTGAAGAATCGCGGGCGACGCGAGCCCTGGCGCATCTTTACAAGTTGCTGCAGAGCCACGAAGCGGTCGGCGGGCGTGACTTATGAGGCTCCACAAGCTGCGCATTACCAGTTTCGGTGCGATTGAAAGCGTTGATGTCGATTTCGGCCCAGGACTCAACGTTCTTTACGGACCCAACGATCTCGGCAAGTCCACCGCGGTCGCTGCGATCCGTCTCGGTTTGCTGTTGCCTCACGGATCGACTCATAGCGAGCAGTATGTGGGGTGGACGGGCACCGGCGACCCCACGGTTGAGGTGATATTTGAAACCGAGGCGCAACGAATCTGGCGCGTTCGCAAGCACTTTGGTAAAACCGGTTCTTCGGTGCTGCACGAATCGAGGAATGGCCGCGACTTCGATGAGGTTGAGCGAGGAAGAAAAGTGGACGGGAGGCTGCGGGAGATCCTGCGTTGGGGCATACAGGAGCCTGGCGGCGCGAGCGGTACGAAGGGGCTTCCGACAAGTTTCCTGGCCACGGCGCTCTTGTCGCCGCAAGACGATGTAGACGCTGTGCTACGCAACAGCCTGCAGGCTGATTCGACTGCCAGCGGCAAGGAACAGATCGCCGCCGCGCTGCAGGCTGTCGCTCAAGACCCGCTCTTCGTTGCTCTACTGAGAGAAACCCAGGAGCGTCGGGACTCTGCGTATACCGACAAAGGCGCGAAGAAAACCGCCCGGGGGAGCGTCTTCAAGGCGGCTGCAGAACGACTCAACGAGACGCGCGAGGAAAAGGAGAGGCTTGAAAGGGTTGTGTTCGACTCGGGAGGCGCCGAGAAACAGTTGCGGGAATTGACCGACCGGCGAACGGAAAAGCAGGGCGCCTTGGCGGTCGCGGCCAAACTCGCAGAAGATCTTGAGCGCTTTGCCGATCAGGCAGCCTGTCGCTTCGCTGGGGCCGAACAAGTTCGCATGGCCACGGAAGAGTTGCAGCGAATTCAGCGGATCGGAACCGAAACGGAAGAGGCGGAATTTGAGATTGGGAAGTTGGCGAAGAAGATCGTCGAAGCCGAGCACGCCCTGAATGTGGCAAAGGGCCGGCAGACCGCCACGGAAGCCGCCCTCAAAACCGCGGAAAACGTGGCTCACGCGGAAGGTTCCGATTCAGGGGTGACCGATACGGTTGTTCGCCAGCAGTTCGAACTGCGAAAGGCGGCGGCTGACAAGGCAATGTTCGAAACTCAGCAACGTATCGATGCCGCCACGGCCGCGAAGAAGCTTGTCGAGGCCACTGGCATCGCAGAAACCGACCTCAAGGACCTCGAAAAAACAGCGGGCAGCGCAGTCGGAGCGGAGTCGCGCGTAACGGTCACGTTGACGACCGCAGAGGAGGAACTTCGCCGGTGCGCTGTTCTTGAGCGCGCTCTTGACGTTCAGGCCGCCGACAGGCATGTCGCAGAGGCTCAGGCTGCCGTCGACAAACAATCTGAACTCAACGGTCGATTCCAGACCGTCACCCGCGATCGGACAGAGCTGGAGGGAAGGCGTGCCGCTATCACGGTGCCTCCGTCTAGCGCACTCGGTCCGATGCGACGCCTGTCACAAGATCTTGCGGCTGCCCGCGGCGCCCTGGATGTCGGTCTTATAGTTACGGTGACGCCGAAATCTCGCTTTGACCTGCGAGTTCGAAAGGACGGCCAGGAGGTCGATGTCGCCCCGAACACTCAACCGGTAGATATCGAAGCCGGGGCCGAGGTTGAAATCGGCATCGGCGATATCGCCAGTGTGCATGTCCGCGGCGGCCGTCGGGAAGCACAGGAGAAAGCCAGGAATCTGGAAGATCGCTGGCGCCGCGAGGTAGAGCCGCGCCTTGCTGCGGCGGGTGTGGCGGACCTTGCCGGGCTGGATGCCAAGAGCGAGGAGGCGCAAGAGCTCGATTCCAGCGTGCGGGCCAAGGACGCCGAATTGGAGTCACTGCGCACTCAGCTCGCTGGGTTTGACGGCGCGGCGGAGGCTTTACGTGAGGCGTCGAGCCGCGCGGCAGTGTGCCGCGCGGCCCTTGGAGATATGGCGTTCGATAAACTGGCAGCCGATCTCAAGAGCCTTGGCGCCGATCCCGTCGCCGGTCTGCGGAAGAGGAGAGAGAAGTTTTCGAAGGAGACCGAAACGGCGCGTGCGGCTGCCAGCCAAGCCGCGAATGACCGCACGCTTGCCGACGAGCGCGTCCGGAATTCGAAATCGGCCCTGGATGCGGCGATCGCTGCGCGGGATCACGCGCTGGCGTCCTTTCCGGAGGGCGTGGATGCAGCGTTAGTTGACGCACGGTCCGCTCTTACTGCCGCCATCAAGGAAAAAGAGGAAGTTGCCGCAGGATTGGCCTCGATGGAGCGCGAAATCGAAGCCAGGAAAAAGCGCATCGATACAGCATTGAGCGGGGCACGCGCGAATGCGGCACAGGCGACAGCGGGAGTCGAAGCTGCGCTAGCTCAATTGACAACCGCTAAAACCAGTCACGCGGCAGAACAAGGGAGGCTCGTCGAGCTGCGAAAGCAACGCGACGCGGAGAATATGGCCACAGTTGAGGTGCGGCTCCGCGATGCTATCGCCTCTCACGAGGCCCTTCCTGTCCCTGAGCGGACAGTCACCGATGAGGAGGTAAGTGCCGCACAGAACGCTGCGGCAGCTCTAAGGTTGGAGCTTGAGGCAATCGGGCAACAGATTCTTCGGGCGCATGGCGCCCTCGAACAGGTTGGGGGCGCAGTCGCGCGCGAGCGGTTGCGAGATGCGACTGAGGCTTTCGATCTGGCCACCAGGCAGGAAAGGGAAATCGAGGAGGAGTACGAGGCATGGAAGCTGCTGCTCGAACAGATGAAGGAGGCCGATGCCGCCCAGGCGAGCAATCTGGGTCAAACGCTGGGGCCGGCAATCGCGGGACGATTCCAGGATTTGACGCGGAGACGCTACGAGACTGTGCAGCTCAATGCGCAATTGGGTACAGAAGGAATCATAGTCTCGGGCGCGGTCAGGCCGACGGATCAGTTCTCGGTTGGCACCCGCGAGCAGTTGTCAACGTTGTACCGTCTGTCTCTGGCGGAGTATTTGAGCTCGACAATCGTGTTGGACGACCAGCTCGTTCAAAGCGACGACAACCGCATGGACTGGTTTCGTGCCTTGCTTGCTGAAAAGGCCCGCATTTTTCAGATTGTCGTATTTACATGCCGGCCAAGCGACTATCTTGCCAGGAGCGCCCTGGTTCCCAAGGGAAGCGCAACCTACGCAGATAGCGATGGTGGGTTTGTGCGGGCTGTGGATCTTGGCCGCGCACTTCGTCGGAGGTAAGTGACGGACGTCCACTTCTGCACGATGTAGAGTCAAGTGACAGGACGAGAACGCGGGAACGCGGGAATAACCCAGGTCGGACAGATTCGCGCTGAGCCGCCTTGATGCTTCGTGAGTTTTCGACGGGTATGCGAAGCGCGGAAGCCTGGGGAAACCCCCTTGCGCGCGCGAGGGTACTTACAGATTCCCTTAGGAACTTTAATAGTTTGTGCTATTCCTACTATCCCTAGTGAGCGACGCGAAAAGGATGGCTCAATCCACTCAGCTGTGTCGGAAGCGCAGGAATGTTGGATATCAGTATTCTAGCCAATTTGAAGATACGGTATTGACGGGCGGATCGGCAATTATCCTCTATACGGCCAATTGCCTTATGAGGGTTCCCGTGACAGATTCGGGATCAAGGAGTGATCAATGACCCTCACTCCGTGCTCGGCGAGGATTGCGTTCCAACCCTCCCGAGTACCGATATCGACACGGGACAATAGCCCGAGCTTTTCCTCCTGCAGAGTTAGTGCCGCGAACTCCTCATAACGAGGATGGAGCGAATCGACGAGGCCATCTTTGCGGTGAAGCACAGGCGGATTTGTTGACTTTGTATAGTCGCGAATTGAGAACGACGCCGTGGGGAGATAAACTCGAACGCTGTACAACAGTTCGGGATGGGCGATGGATTCGAACTCACGGTATTTCAGAAAAGACACTTTCTTCCCATCTAGAGCGATCTTAATTACATCGTAGTCGACTTCACCTACGACCTGACGAGCTGCGAATAGCAGCAACACCAAAGGAGCTCGGAGCTGAGATTCTCCGCTCTTGTGCAAGTAAAAGTCTTCTGGAAGTCTCTTGCCTACGGGAGCTTTGCTGCATGCTTCCCGAACAAACCCAGGCTTACCAAGCTGAAAGAGAAAATCTCTGCCCGCGTCGTTGGCCGCTTCGTACCGTGGCCAAAACATCTTCATATCTGCTTGGATCTCGTCCGGGAGTAAACGTATGGGCGGGAGCTTCATGCCCTGAAGTTGCATCATCGCGAGATATGTCAGGAGGCTCTCGCGCCGACTCTCTCGTATCGATGCCAAAGTCGTCGGCTCAAGAACTCGGAGCGCAATTCGTTCAATCCGGGGAACTGACCCAAATCGCTCTACGAGCCTATCGAGCGACTTGAATTCAGACGAAACTGGTGGACGCCCTAAACTCTTCGTGAGTTCAATATATTTCTTGGCGATCCGATCTTTTGCAAATTGCGTCAGGACTGATGGCTGGATTAGCTTCGGCCGAAATATTGAACAATTTGCAAGGTACTCTGCTTCTGCTTTTTCTGTTTTGAACACGTACGCAACCCCAAGGCTTGCCATGTGAGGGGTTTTGCCAAGGTTCGATCGCAAGTACTCTCGGAACTCATCCTGCGTAAACAGCTTCTGAAAAGAACCGGTCCGTGTCAGCACTCCGTCCGAAAACTCTTCGGCGGCGCCAAGAGTGGTGTCGACTCGTACTGACACAATCAGGACATCATGTGCTAAGTCGTAAGCCTGACGCAGCGTATCCGAACGTTCTGAGAGATTCTCAATCACATTCAGCACGTATCCGAGGTTCACGCAATCTGCTGCTTTGATCTCCTCGCCAGGTTTGAAATGCGGATCCCAACCGCTGGCAGAAATTCCAGCCTTTTGCAGAAAACGTACATCACTACCTCGCCCGCAGCCATAATCGAAAACCGAAGTGTCCTTTGAGACAATGCCGCTAGATAACGCTAGGGAAAGTGGCCGCGACAACGCGTATCGTTGGAGAGCAGTTTTGTGTCTTGCGATCTGCTCTTGCTCCATTTTGGACATTCCGAGTTGCATCCCAATCAATTTTCTCCAAGCTAAGCTGAAGGGAAATTAGATAGACCCAAAATGCGCGTTAGTTAGGATCGATCTTGCGACGGACTACTTGTGGCAGATAAGGCAGGCGCCTCCCCCTTCGTCTTCCGCGTATATCTCGTCGATATCCTCTGGAATGTCCGAACCCTGCAAGACGTGGAGGGGATTCGATCGACGGCAATTCAGATCGCGCTCCTTTCGAGCTTCGAAATCTGCAATGATTTCCGCGACTCGGGAAGGACGTTCCAACTCCGTTAAAGATTCACCCTGGCTCCAAGTAAATGGTGAACCATGTTTGAGAGCCGTCTTCTCGTACGCTTTTGCTTCTTCAAATGCGTCGGGATGAACCTCCTTTAAGCGAACCCATTCGATCTTCTGTTGAAAGAAACAAAACGTACAGCCGCTCCGGGAACGCCAGTTATAGTACGCTGGCAGTCCTATCCCAGAGCCAACGAGGATATCAATGACACCACGTTTGTCGATCGCGTGTTTTCGGAAAGGCATCTCGATTCGGAGTCTCTCGTGTGTCGACGTATACCCTTCGCGATGTTCCTCGTCGCTGCGAATAGCCACGTAGCTGATCACTTCTTCGCCAGACTCGAGCCATGGTTTGATCCAATTGCGAAAAGGCAACAGCTTAAGTTGGCGCGTGCACCATCGTGTCCGGACTGATGGAAGAAAATTGCGATATTCTCGAAGCCAAAAATCAAAAGTTCGGTTCGGGTTGAGAGCGTGGATTCTGCGCCCGAGGAATCCCTCAAGCTTACCCAGAAATTCGTATACCTCGGGCAGCTCTTTTCCTGTATCGGTGAAGAAGTACTCGATGTCCAACTCTGGTCGGTGTTGCCGCATGAATATCGCAAGAGCGGCACTATCTTTGCCCCCAGACAATCCAAGTACGTGCCTAGTCGCCATTGCTGTCACTCCTCGGCTTCTGTTGAACAACCTTCACACCGGCCTCCGCAAGCGCGGCAAGAAAAATCGCGTTCTTCACCTTTGTCCTGTGGCTTAGAATCCGTTCGGCAAGCTCAGTGACCAAATCTGAGTCCGCAACAGAGATGTCAAAAGATTCAGAGACTGCCCCTCGGCCACTACCAGGCCCAAATACAACGGCAAACGAACGTCGGGTCGCGGGACGACTTCTCAGAGGAGCCATCATCTCTACTCGACGAAATTCCATGGCCCAACTCCCAAGTTGAATATAAGCGAACTCAATATCACGGTCCACCCAGTCTCTCTCAGGCTTGTTCACGGCCAGCGATACTATTGCTTCAATATCTTCAAGACGGCCTTGATACTCTGAGATACGAAGGGCAAAGGCGTCCAGGCGGAAATCTCCCGATATCCCTGACACAATGGCTCCTCGCTCGCGGAGGCTGTCAAGTGTTACGGAATGATCGAGTGCCTCAAAAAGTTTCTTTTCCACTCTCCGCAGCATCGCAGAATAGGCAGAATCTAGCTCGGAAATACAGCCGGCTAATATTTTGGGAAACGGCTCTTTAGAGCCGCTTAAAAGAGCTGGAATATCAACGAAAAGCACACGATGAGGATCTGAGGCACGTAACAATATCTGCCTAATTTGCCGAGTACGCTCTTTAAGCAAAATTGTTCTTTTCGTCCATTCCGGCAGGCGGAGTACGAACGAGACGAGGGTTCGCGCAGCCTCTAGGGGACTAGGCAATTCGGAAACGCCCATCTCTGTCGGAAGGCAACCGGCAATAGCCCCCAATACATCTTCCTTCGCGCTGTCGATCTCGAAGTACTTCCATTTGATTCGACCTGTGTCCTGCAACCACTCGTCAACGTGAACTTCAGTCAAATCAGGAATGAAAATATCATCGTGATACACCGCAAGGCAGTTTCTGTTTGCCAAGAAATATGCTAAGCCCAAGATTGGAAGAACTCCTCGTTTCACGCCGAAAGGCTGCTCTCGCCATATTCTGTAAAGGTCTTCGAGACTTGTGTCTACTCCCGGCTTCTTAACTCTCCGGTCAGCAGCTTTCCAGAGGGCACGTAGTGAGCGCGCGCGGGCACCGCTACTTGGGTAGCGGAACGACCAATGATTATCTTCTCCCCTGTGAAGGGTCGTTGCGTGCAGAACCGAGAAGTAGATTCCGGCATCCGCGGGAAATCCTTCGTATCCGAGGTTAGGGACGTCGGCGTTGGTAAGCATTCTGTGCATCAAGTCTCGACGGGCTTTCACCGAATTTGATGACGGTGATTCCCGATTGATCAGTTCGCTCTGCAAAATCGGACATAGTGGATAACGGTGGTTCGCGACCAATGAGGCGATTGCAGAGAGGCTCTTCGATTCTGAACCCGAGAAGACGCGATCTCCCCAATACCACTTCGAGGATGTGAAAGCATCGCGGAGCAACTCTTCTAACTCTGAATACAGAGCGCTGACTCGAATTCAACGCTCGACAGAAGTGCCGTAGTTGAGGGATGGAGTGGAAAACAGCCTTGAGCCACGACCTCCTGAAAGCGCTCAAGACCCCACTGCAAGGTATCTTGGTATCTCTGCTGGAAAATGTCATAACATAGGTCACTAGCGTGTCCAAAGGCTCCAAGGAATTGGGGGATTGAGAAGAGCCGCTTCCAGTTGGCAGCATTCTGCTTCAGATAAGCAGCAAGTACTTCCTCTAAGGATGAATGAAGCTGGTATTGTTGCGGCTTGGGAAGGCGGTTAAGCTCCGTAATTAGCGTGCGTAGTGAATCTCCATTACCGATGAGGCTCTTCGCAATGAGTTCGGGGTCGCGTTGGGCGAGAGCGGCAAAAGTGACCTTACCTCGCGTTGTCTCAACTCCGTTCAGTAGATCCTGAAGCGGTGCTCCAGGGCGATGCTGGTATTTCAGTGCATAGTCTCTAACAAAGGCATTGAACTCATCAAAAAGAATCAGAATACCGGAGAATAGTTTTCCAGTACCCACAAGATTATTGGCGAGCCATTCGATTGCTTCCTTCAATCCAATCCCACTACCGAAGTCCGGGTTAAGGTGATGCAACTCGAGGCACAACGCTCGAGTTATTTCGTAGGTCGATGCCTGTTGACTTCTGATACGATCGAGCAATACTCCTGTGTCAATTCCGTGTCCTGTAAGGAATTGATCGGCCCGCTTTCGGAGTTCAGAATCCGCAGTAATTCCTTCAACAAATTTCCCTGCTTCTGCATACCAGAACGGGAGTGTAATCTCTTCTCCACTGTTCTCTATGGCCGCGTTTACAGCTCGGAAAAATTTGGTTTGAAGGTCGCTCGGTTCATCCCCCGGAAGAATCAGGATGAGGTGCCTAGGATTATTGCGCTTAAACGCTTGAAAAAAACCTATGGTTGCTTCTTCGTGGACCGCGTGTCTGATTCGGGCTAACACCCCTTTGAATTCTGGTGTATCGGCGCTTTTGCCGAAGAAGTTCGCGGTGGCCACGCCAAAGTGGCTCTTTCCGTGCCCGTAAGTCGCAATGAAGACAAAGCGATTGGGAGAGGCGCCGGGCATAAATGCTTCGCAAAGAATTCTTAGTAGTTGGACAGATGAATGCCTGCCGGCGGAAGCCGCTCGGGTGAATATATAGTCCTGCGCCAGATCAAGGTTATTGCTACTCCAAAACTGCCGGATTTGAACATCATTCCGAAATTCGGCGTTTGAGCTGCACGTCACCACTTCTTCAATTAGAGGAACCAAGGCATGTTCTATGAGCGGTAGAGTCATTTGAGCCTCACGAAAACTTCATCAACAGTCTGCAACGCGTAAAGTCTGTCGTTCTCTTCCCAGGTTTTTCGTAAGACTTCTGGAAAGAGATTGGTCGCCCCCGCCGGCAAGCTGAGCATTAGGCCGCGGCCGCCCCGGAACGTTCCCCACATGAAATTCCAAAAGTCTTTTCGATTTTCGAAATCGGTACCAGCGAGCAGCACATCTAGTCCGGCCACCAACAAACAAGAACCCAAGACGTCGCGGCACTTGAGTACATCCTCTATATCGGCCACAATCTTCTCCCATCCCATGTCCAGAGTTCTCTGTCCGGCCGGAACCCTTGCAAGTCGCCGTTCGCACAAGTTGCAGTAACCTGTACCCAGAGCTATTGCCATCTCTCGTTCCAGTCCGAGGTCATTCGGCGGGACTTCTAGAACCCCGGTTCGTATCCGGAGCTCTCGACTACCCAGTAGCGCAGCAAGGCTGCGAGCATTACTCTGACGCATACAAGGAGTCCCTTATCTCTTCTGGATCGGTCCAGCGGCGCGTTACAACAAACGGCGGAGCATCTCTTCTCACGGTTACGTAACCAATACTCTGCAACTCCGAGAGGAGTGCTCCAAGCATTCCGCTACCGATGCAGAAAAGACCTGCGAATCCTTCCTGTGACGCGAGATCCTTGAGGAGAAGTTCTGACGCGCCGGGTCCTAGATCGTCCCAGTAATGAGTTAGCGCACAAGCCACGGTACGGACAGGCGGAATTTCCGGCTGAGTGATCTCATAGATGCTTCCACCATCATCCCCTCTCATCAGACCGATCCGACCTAAAGCATCGGACTTTTGATACGTGCCTAAGAAGGCCGTAGCTGTACCGTCGAGGGTTCGCGGTGCCAACCGCTTCTGAGCGTGCTGCTCGACGTACTCTGATATGGCGTGTGATATTTCATTCCTCTTGGCGGTGCTGCCAATCCGGATCGTTCTGGTTATCAGGTGATTCCAAAACCCTGGCCCTGGGCCCAGAGGCGCGCTCAGGTGGTAGTGCATCATCCACAAGGTCGGGAGCATGATGAGATTTGGGTCATTGGCACGTACCATGCGCCCAAAAGAACTCAGCTTGTAAGTGCCGAGGTCCAGAAGTCCGGCTCCGCGAGCGTACATTGTCATGGAAGTGACATAGTTTGGACCAAGCGTCGTGCCACTCTCATTTCGAATCGTTTCTGGCTTGAGATCTCCATCATGTTCGTCACAAACGCGAAGAACGGCTGCGATTGCCCCAAGGTTTAGTGCGAACGTCTCATGGAATGCGGTTCCAATACGATCCCTCGCCAACTCTTCTCCTCTCAGCACTCGCGGTGCACGATCTAGGGACTCGCCCTCGTTTCCTTGCTGCTTAAAGGGCACTGCCGGTCGTGAACAGACGCACGTTTGCGATAGGAAAACAAGGCGGAAACTATTAGTTTGAACCAAAACTCTTCGGTTTGAAATGCAACTAAGATACTACACAGTTCTGGAGCCGATCGTCGGTGCCTGAGGCTAAAGCCTAGGCGTTTTTCTTTCCCCACGACTTTATTTCAACCGAGTGCGGTAATTCGCCCATGCGTTTGCCTTATCTTCGCCCGTTTTGGACGTTCTCCTTGCCCCGTACTCGGACGTTATGAGAGGCAATTCCACAAATGCTCTGGCGCATCGCGAAAGCACTTGAATCCTATAAGTCATTCAAAGCAATAAGAATGCGCACTGTTTCGGGATGGAACCGCACGGGCTCGGTTCCGTCGGGAGTGCTTCGTGGACCGAGAGTCGGATTCATCGTCTGCCGCCTATCGAGACGCCCTTCTAGATTGACGACGATTGCATGAATCGCACAAAAGCGATGGTCTGCGTTCACCGCATTTCAGACTCCCCTGAGGGACGTGCCGATTCCGCAGCCGCACGATGGTGAAGTATCAGATGATCGACAATGGCAAAGTGAAAATTGGTCCTCAAGGTGGGCCGAGCTTTCCGGTTGATCGCGGGCCTGATCCTAGGGAGCCGATTCTGGGAGCGCAAATGAGCCCCTCCTAAACCGACTTCGCTTTCCTCTGTTCTGGAGGGCGACGCGCTTCGCCAAGACTGTTAATCACCCAACTGCTAAGGAGAAGTTCTATGGCTTCCACGGAAAGGCTCAACACTCATCAGAAGGCTCTCCGCATCAATCTCGATCCAACCAGCTACGGCTCCTTCGCCGAAATTGGCACCGGCCAAGAAGTCGTGCGATGGTTCCTGGTTGTGGGGGGAGCCTCCGGGACAGTTGCTAAATCGATTTCTGCCTGTGACAAGGAAGTCAGCGAGGGTTTTGCAACAGCCTTAGCTTAGCTAGGCCAGGGCTCCTCTTGGCCTCCACAAGAGGCCAATTTGGCGTATCATGATTGCGGACAGTTGCGGAGCACTTAACGTGTTCGTTGATGTTGCTAGAATTCGTTCCGATGCGTTCTGGTTCTCAGCAGTGCCTTAATGTTGTCCAACAATGACGCCCTTTCACGGCGATAACACGGGTTCAAATCCCGTCGGGGACGCCAAATAGAATCAGCAACTTGCCACGACCTTCGGCGAACGTCGAAGGTGCAAAAAGCCACAATTCCGTGTCCCTTTTGCACCCTCGAATTGACGTTGTTACGCCGTTCCGAGCTTTACGTCATCGTCTTCCGAGTCAGGGATTGGGAAGAATAAGGCCAACACCGCAGCTTGCGCGGCGTGCTTTGCCGGTGCGACGGCTTGGGTGTAAACATCCATTGTCGTCCGCAGGGTCGAATGCCTCATTAGCTCCTGCATCACTTTGAATTCGGCTCCGCACTCCTGAGCACTGTGGAATAGGTGTGCCGGAAAGTATGCCAACCGATCCGCTTCGGAATGTCGAGAGTCGCAGCAACGGGCCGGATGTACTTGCGAAGGATGGAGGCACCCCAGTACGGACACCCTTGTGCAATCGACTCGCAAATACCCAGTCGTCGGCTCCTGTGAATTTGCAAGTCTTTTTCCAGGTCAACAGAGCTTCGCCGAGCAGTGGATGCAACGGAACCGGCTTCTGTGATGATTCGGTCTTGCATCGGCCGACAACCGCTATCGCATACTATGCAATACATCGAACCGGGGAAGGTGGGGTTGAGGGGTGCGGGGAGGAGGGGGCGCGTCTCTCCGCGAATTCCACGAGGGGTCCTGCCAATGTTCAACTGTCCACTGAGCGTGCAATGGGTTCCCGCGGATGCTTGTCACAAACCTATGAGTGACTCGGCGGAGATAAGCGCTTATTGAAGCGCCCCAAGAAATAGTCGGACCAAACGCCGTTTTCAATACCTATTTTCGATTGCCCAAGCGAACGCACTTCGGCCCGGTCCACAGGCCTAGCCCGGCAAACGGCATTCAACTGGTTCACATCAACCTGCCGGCTTTTTTATCCCTGTCTCTAAGCCAGAAGGCAAACAATGGTCCACGAGTGCGGAGAACCGCGCCGATTATCGGCCGCACTATTGCTCAGTGAATTCCATCATTTTGATCACACTCTGGCGATCGTATTGGGTGAAGTAGATACGCTTGCCGTCTTCGGTAACGCTGAGGCTTGGCTGGAGTCGAGCAGGGTGCTCGTCAAGTGTAAGAACCGGGGAAATGCGTTGCGTAGCAAGATTGTAGAAATCTATTGTGGGGCGCGGTTGGGCATCGGCATCGAGGAAATAGAGGCCCGTCCGGGAGACGGCGAAGTGACCCCAGAAACCGATCTGCGGGCGACCAGGGATGACAAGAGTCTCAGGGCCGCCATCAACGGGGATTTTCCAGAGGCCGGGTTCGTAAAAGCGCGTGTAATAGATCGTCTTTCCGTCGATCGACTCTATGGGATCAAAACCGCCTTCGCTGGTCAGCTGTACATCGGTGCCGGTGTCCAGGCTGTGTTTCCACACCTGCAAGGTTCCGCCCCGGTTCCCAGAAAAGTAGACGGATTTGCCATCATGCGACCAACTGGGAACAGCGCAGTCAAAAGGTTCGGAGATGAGAGGGTGGAGATTTCTGCCTTCGGGATCGACGACAAAGATCTGAATGTTCTTGGTTGGGATGTAACTGTCGAAGGCGATCCATTTGCCGTCAGGGGACCACCGGGGAGTTCCTGAATAGCGTCCGAGACGGGTGATCTGTGTCTGGTGGTGCCCATCTGAGTCACTGACGAAGATCTCCTCCGAGCCGGTGCGCAACGACATCCAGACGATTCGAGTGCCATCGAGCGACGGCTGTGCATCCATTTCCGGGAACTGGGAACTGATAAGCTTGCTCTTTTCGCGGAACGACCCAGCCGGACCGGCGAAACTCGCACGCCAAATAGCGGGCGGGTCGGAACTGCTGCGCTGAGAGTAGACGAAATGCGTGCCGTCGCGGGTAAAGCTACCAATGGCAGGATATGTAGTCTCGGGTTCGCTGGCTCCGCCGTTCGCCGGGATTCGAAACAATGCGGGGAGGGCGTTTCGCGTGTTTACGTAAACAATGGACTGGCCATCAGGCGTCCACATCAATCCGCTGCAACCGAATTCGCTGAGAGTGTTGCATCCGGTGTGGCCTTCAGAGGTGAGCTGTTGGATCGGCCCACCATTGACAGCGACCTTGTAGACATCACAGCAGAGAGCCACCGTGGTTTTGCCGAAGGCGATCGTGGAACCGTCGGGCGAAAGCGCAAAACCCCAGCCAATATCGTCCTTATCGCTCCCAGCATTCGTGAGACATCGCTTCTGGCCATTCGCAAGGGACAAATCGACAACGCCGAACCGTCCATCGGACGTACAGTGGTCCACCAACAGGACATCGTTCCCATTGGCCATCCACGCGACCGGATTCGGAAGCGTGTAATAGCAGGCAGCCGTCGTAAGTTGGCGCTCGTCTCCGCCCAGAGCAGGAACCGCATACACGCCGTCGTGTTTGCCGTCGCAACGCTCAAAGGCTATCTGCCTGCCATCAGGAGACCATGCCGGGGGACCGACAAGTCCGAGCTGATGGTAGGTGAGACGAAGCGGGAGGTCTGCGCCGACCAGTTGCACGTAGATGTCGTAGCCCTTGCGATCGCTGCCGTCCCAGACGTAGGCGATTTCCCGGCCATCGGGAGAGAAGACGGGAGAGATGGCGTCACCGGCGGCAGAGGTTATGGGAATGGTGCGGAGGAGTTTGCGGCCGCTCTTCGTTCGCCGGGCGCCGGACCGGAACATGAGCAGGTAGCCACCAAGAGCCATCGTGATCAGCAAAAGCAGGAGGAGCCCAAGTGCGGGCCGATGCTGAAAGAAAGATAAACGTGCGGGCGTAGACGGATGCTCCGTTGCGGGTGCAGCGTCCACGGGCAAAGAGGAAACCGCCGGCGAAGGTCGTGCGGTCGGGGGGATGGGTTCAGTCGATTTGGTAACGGGAGCGATGAATCGGTAGCCGCGCTTGGGGATGGTCTCGATGTAGACGGGCGCGTCGCTAACGTCGCCAAGAGCGTCCCGGAGCTTCATCATTGCGGTGTTGAGGCTGTGGTCGAAGTCGACAAACGTGTCGGCGGGCCAGAGGACCTGGCGCAAGGCGTCGCGGCCTACCAGTTCACCGGGGTGCTGGAGCAGGTAGACAAGAACACGGAAGGACTGCTCGCGGATTTTGACCTTCACCCCGTTTCGACGCAGCTCCGCGTTGGCCGCATCGACCTCGAAAACGCCGAAGCGCCAGATCCCAATGCTGTTTTCCAGGGATTCCAAGAGCCAGCTCTCCGATAAAGGCGTCCTGCGCGCGAGTCTAACACGGGGAATACCGCGAGTCTGGAGAAAACCCACAGATGATTGCAGAAGGTAAGCCCCGCGCGCTGAGCAACTTGCGCGGCTAGATGAAGTTTATTTCCGAATCACCTCGAGTGCATTGAGGGATGGGACGGGTGGGTGCAGTTTCGCAACATGGCTGGGCCGGAACCGAGACGGGACCGGGCAGCCAAATTCAAACCGGAGGGTCCTTCTCATGACCCGCAGCCTCTCCACTCTGAAAAGCATGCTTCTTATAGGAACCCTTGGGCTGGTTGTACTTGCCGCACAGGATGCATCAGCCCAGAACCAATCCCATGTAAATGTGCCGTTCGCATTCACAGCCAATCATCACCTGATGCCGGCCGGCTACTACGAAGTTCTGTCGTCGGAGATTTCTCTGACGCTGATCAACGTGAATTCCAGAAAAGTAGCGGCCATCCTTCTCACCCGGAAGGAATCCGGCGATGCGATCGAGACTCGGGGCCGGATGGAGTTCTTTGTGAGCGGAAACCGCCATGTATTGACCCAGGTGCAGTTTGCAGGATCCAGCATGCACAGCATATTGCTGGGCCAGCCGAAAAAGGAACGAATCGTGGCTTGGAATGCGGCGCTGACGATCGAACTGGCGATGAGGTAGATGGAAGCGCATGCGGCCCACCCGAGAAAAGATTCAAAAATGCCGCCTCGGTGCGGTCTCTAAACGGAGATTCGCGCCTTATACAGTACACGGCTTCCCCTCGCCGTAGACAACCAAACCGCGATGGCGCTGCAGATACACGCGCAGCGCTGGGAGGAAAGTTATGCTCGCGATCAAGCCTGCCGTTGAAGCACCACGAGTTTTCCCGAAGATTCTTTGTCTATCGCTGTCGGTCATGGCGGTCGTCTGTCTCGCTGCCGCCGTTTTCGCCCAGGCTCCGCCATCCGACGATACCTTCAGCAACAGCGCCAGCAAGTCGCAGATCAACGGATCCGCGGGCCTGCTTGGCGTACTGAAAGGTTCCAATACTTACCTCAAGTTCGACCTGCGCACACTTCCTGCCAACGCGACCATCACCAAAGCCACCCTGCGGCTCTTCGTGACTGCTGTGGTGACGCCGGGCAGTTTCGATGTCTACCAGCTCAACTCTTCCTGGAGTGAAAGTACGCTGAACTACAGCAATGCCCCGGTGCCGGGCGGGTCAGCAACCGGTGGGACTCCCGTCTCGATTACGGCGTCGAGCAGGAACCATTTCGTGCTCATCGATATCACGAACCTGGTCCAGGAATGGTCTGACGGCGCCGTTCCAAACAACGGCGTCGTCCTGGCACTCACAACCGCGACCGGCGCATTTTCCTTCGACTCGAAGGAAAGTATCCTCACCAGCCATCATCCGGAATTGGAGATCGTGCTGGCAGGTGCCGGAGCCCAGGGACCTCCTGGACCCCAGGGAGCGACCGGCCCAGAAGGACCAGCAGGTCCCGCCGGACCGGCTGGATCCGCAGGGGCGATCGGGCCAGCAGGTCCGCAGGGAGCCACCGGAGCATCTGGCCCGGTAGGGCCGGCTGGTCCCGCAGGCTCTATCGGACCAGCAGGCGCGCAGGGAGCCACAGGGTCAGCGGGCTCGGCTGGACCGATCGGCCCTCCAGGGGCGCAAGGAGCGCCGGGTCCATCCGGATTGCCTGGATTGCCCGGGCCTCCCGGACCGCAGGGATCAACCGGCCCCGCAGGCCCGGCCGGGACGAACGGCGCCGGTTTCAACTTCACGGGACCGTTCAATCCTGCGACCAGCTACAACGTCAACGATATCTCCACCTACAACGGATCCACCTACGTCGCCACGGCTGCGAACCAGGGCGGCAATACGCCAGACCAGAACACGGCAGCCTGGTCTCTGATGGCGCCGGCAGGGGCGCAAGGAGCCGCGGGAGCAACGGGGCCGCAGGGACCTGCCGGCGCTCCGGGACCGACGGGGCTCGCCGGTTCTCAGGGTCCTGCCGGGCCTGCCGGGCCTGCAGGACCTGCGGGAACAGGTGGAACCTCGCAAGCCCTCGCCGTCGTTCCCTTTTCTGCGACACCGGTGTTCGATGCCAGCCAGGGAAATGCGCTCGAGATCACGCTAACCGGCGACGTGACCTCGTCCACGTTCATCAACGCAACGGCTGGGCAGACGGTCGAGATCATCCTCTGCCAGGATTCGACCGGCGGGCACGCCTTTAGCGCGCCTGCGAACGTGCAGTGGAGCGCTGTAGGAAATACAAATCCCAGCTCGTGCGCGGCCGAGTCGTTCGTCTACGACGGGACAACCGCGTATTACCTCGGGCCTGTAGCCTTTAACGTAGGCGGGCCCATCACCAACCTGAACGGGACCGGCCTGGCGTTGTCGCTCAACGGCGGCAGCGCTCTGCCGGTGCCTTCAGGCGCAGGCAATTACCAGTTTCCTGCGCGCGTGTACTCGGGGCAATCCTTTCTTGCATCCATTGCAAGCCAGCCGAGCGCCGCCCTCTGCTCGTTTGCAACACCGACTGGCACCATCCTGGGTGCGAATGCAAGCGTCCCGCTCAATTGCATTACTCCAGCCGGCGCACCGACAAGCGTTACAGCGGGCGCTACCACGCCGTATGCGGGTTTCGTGGGTTGGACTCCACCGGCTAATACCGGCGGTGCACAGATCACCGGCTATACCATCACCGACAACCACGGGAATCACTACAGCGCGTCCGGGACCAGCACTTCCATTTCCATTGGTGGGGCTCCCGGTTGCATCGTGGGTGCTTATTCGAATTGCTACAATGCGAACGACAATCTCACGTTCACCGTGTCTGCGATCAACTCCTACGGGACGGGAACTGCATCCTCCCCATCCAATCTTCTCGGCACGCCCGGCCAGTTACAAAACACACAAGATAACCGCGGTGTCTGCGTGTCAAACAGCTGTTGGTTTAATCTTAGCTGGACGTTGCCCGCAGATACGGGCGGATCTCCGATTCGGTTAATTTTTATCGAATTCGGATCTAACCCTGGTGGTACAGGTCCACTAGACTGCAGCCCTCCGAATTTAGCTACCCAGGCGCTTCCGCCTACCACCACCAGCATCACCGTATGCTCTGTAATCGTTCCCCTGCTATGGGTTCAAAACGAGTGGGGAGCGGAGTCGCCGATCCAGTCGTTCTAGTCCTCGACCTCACGCGAGCCTGCCGGGAGGTCAGCTTTTTGAGACTGCGGAAGCAAACCTTTGTACAGCGGGCCGGAGGTGCAGACCTCTGCGCTGGTTGTGTTTGCCGCACGGGATGCATCGGCCCAGAACAAATCCCATGTGAATGTGCCGTTCGCATTCACAGCCAACCATCAAGCGATAAGCGAAGGTGCTGCAGATCGAGATTGTGGTTAGCGTCTCAGCAAAACTCCGCCGGGGTCCTTGTATAGTGTTGCCCCCCGGTTAACTCCCCAGTCTCTTTGAGGTCAGATCATGGCACAAGTGATTAGCTGGCTCCTCGTTGGTCTGTTGCTGGTGCCTGCCGCCGACAAGCCCACGACGTTGGCAGATTACATGAGGATGTCAGGGCCGAACCCGGATGAAAGACTCTCCTATGGAGCTTCGCCGTATCAATTTGTTGAGGTGTTCCAGCCTCGAGGTCCCGGGCCATTCCCAGTGGTGGTATTGATCCACGGCGGTTGCTTCAAGAACGAGTATCAGGGCATGCCGCAGATGCGAGGTATCGCTGGCGCACTTAGTTCCCAGGGCATTGCTGTCTGGAGCATTGAATATCGTGGATTGGATGAACCCGGTGGCGGATATCCCGGGACATTTCAGGATGTCAACGCGGCACTCGATATGCTTGCCGTACAGGCTAAAGGTCGACATTTCGACATGGATCGGGTCGTAGCCGTGGGGCATTCGGCCGGCGCTTACCTTGCCCTATGGATAGCGGGGCGTGCTCTGGTGCCCGCATCAAGTCCGCTCCATGACACGCAGTCGATTCCGGTGCGCAACGTCGTCGCTTTGGGCGGCCTCGGCGATCTTCGGCCCTATAGGGAACATCTTCAGGAATCCTGTGGATACTCAATATCTCAGATAACCGGTGTTCCCAGTGCTGAACGTCAGGACGTATACGCGGATACTACCCCCATTGAGTTGTCCCCAAACGGCAGCCATACAGTGTTCATCATTGGAGAACTCGACAATTTCGCATCGCCACAAGACGCAAGAGACTATGCCGATCGCGTTCGTAAACGGGGCGACTCTGTGGAAACTGTCGTATTGCCTGGTGCGAGTCACTTCGACGAAGTATCGATCACCTCTCCATCCTGGCGTGTGGTGTTGGGTGTGATCAAGAGGGCGGCCGGGCTTGAGAAGAAGTGACCGGTTTACCGTTTTTCGATCACTCATCGGAGATAGGATCAGCGGGTAGATTTACCCATAAGCGGAGGCGGGTGGCTCATCCTTTTTGGTTTCTCATAGCTCCGTCTCGGAGATGGAGAACCACGATCGTGACGAGTGGATGCACAGTGAGCCTCTACGGCATTACGAGTTGTTGGCGAGTGGTCGCCCACTGAGAAGGAACTCGAAATTCGGGCGAACGTTCAGGAATGGTCGGGATGGGCAGCTTACACGCCCATGACGCTGAGGTCAGGCTAGTTGCGGCCAGCGACGTGAGGACTTGCGCGGACGAACCTGGCTCGAATAGTCTACACGAAATCAAAACCCGATTCCCGGGAAAGGTCTTTCAACCATGAAGGGGCTTTCACTTCGCAGATCTGGATTCGTTTCTCTCGCCTTCTGTCTTTTGTGCGGCGGCGCGGAGAGGATGCGGGCGCAATCAGTCAGCGCTCACAAGCAATTGGAGAAGCTTGTCGACGACAACAGCGCGAACTGGAAGCAGGTTTCGAAGCAGATCTGGGGTTTTGCCGAGCTGGGCTACCACGAGGAAAAGAGTTCATCTCTCTTGCAGTCGCAACTGAAGGCGGCGGGGTTCAGCGTTGAGAGTGGGGTAGCCGATGAGCCCACCGGATTCATCGCAAGCTATGGACAAGGCAAGCCAGTGATCGCGATCCTGGGCGAATTCGATGCACTACCGGGATTGTCGCAACAGACGGTGCCTGAGCGTGCCCCCGTGACTCAGGGCGGTTCGGGCCATGCATGCGGGCACAATCTGCTGGGCTCGGGCGCGGCGCTGGCGGCGGTGGCGGTGAAGCAGTACATGGAGGCGAATCACATTGGCGGCACGCTGCGTTACTACGGAACTCCCGCAGAGGAGGGCGGAGACGGCAAGGTCTACATGGTGCGCGCCGGGTTGTTCAAGGATGTGGATGTGGTTCTGCACTGGCATCCGGCTGACCGAAACGAAGTGACCAACGGAGGCATGCTGGCCATCACCGGGGCCAAGTTCACATTTCATGGCGTGGCAGCGCATGCGGCGATGGCGCCGGATCGCGGCCGGTCGGCGCTGGACGCAGTGATGCTGATGGGGACAGGTATTGAATACATGCGCGAGCACGTGCCTAGCAATGCGCGCATCCACTACATCATCACCAAAGGTGGCGTTGCGCCGAACATCGTACCTGATCTGGCGCAGATGGACCTGATCGCACGCCACCCCTCGAGTGGCACATTGCAGCAGATATGGAATCGCATTCTCGACATCGCCAAGGGAGCAGCGCTGATGACCGGCACCACATACGAAGTGAGCGGGATTAGCGGCGACGCCAACATCGTGAGCAATGACGCGCTCGGAGCGCTAGTGCAGAAGAATCTCGAGGAAGTAGGCGGATACTCGATGAGCGATGCGGAGAGAAAGTTCGCCTCGGATCTGCAGAAGACACTCAACATCGATTCACCGCCCAGCCTGGATCAAACGCACGAGGTTGAGCCGCTGCGGCGGCCGGATCCGAATGCGCCTGCAGCGTCCACCGATGTGGGAGATGTGAGCTGGGTGGTGCCGACCATTGGCTTCACGACGGCGACCTTCGTGCCGGGCGTGGCTCCTCATACCTGGCAGGCCGCCTCAAGCGCAGGTATGAGTATAGGGCAGGATGGCATGGTAGTGGCTTCGAAGGTGCTTGCTATGACTGCGTTGGATCTGTTTACAAACGCACAACTCGTTAGCGCCGCCAAGGCCGATTTTGCCAGGGAACTTGCCGGCAGGCAATATCATTCGTTCATTCCTGAAGGACAGACACCGCCCCTCGACTACAGGAAATGAACTACTTGCGATCCGTTGACTCCTATGGTCATTCTGGACAGATACTCATCCACCCCAAGATGGTCGGGTCTGCACCAGCTTCAATCAGAATCTTTACTACATCGGACGTGCAGTTTTCTGCGACCTGTCATCAGTGACGGACGCTGAGGTCTCCGACCTCTATGATGTCCTACCGGCGGGGAACCGGCTTGCGCATCGACGGCTCCCACGCGGGAGAGCCTTCTTCCCACTGGTTATCTGTCAGTTGTTCGACTTGCGTGCCGTCGTAACGCATGACAAAGATCTCCCCCTAAGGTTGGATGTGATTCTGCGGAACGCGATCAGGCCAACGCGAAACTAGGCAGGCCTCTGTGGCAGCCTTCTCGTCGGCGGTGAGGGTCGCGAAACACTCCCCGTCCAAATTCCCAGTGATCCTACTTGATCATGTAACGCGCGCCGCGCCCTTGGCCGAGCTGCTGCAGATATTGCTGTTCGGCCAGTTTCTTCACATGCACCTTGATCGTGTTTCGGTTGGCGCTGGTGGATTCTTCGATTTCCTTGACGGTGATCTCACCGCGCGTCTTCACCAGTTCCAGGATCTGGCGGGAAAGCGCGGGCAGGGATGCGCGTAGCGCCTGCTCCTCCTTCACTTTTTCCGCAAGATAGTCCTTCTGTTTCGCCATCGTCTTCAGGAAGAACGCCAGCCACGGGTCCCAGTTCTGCTCTTCCTTGCGAATGGCCTGCTGAGTACGGCGTAACGCGAGGTAATAGCCTTCCTTATTGCGTTCGATGATGCTCTCCATCGAACTATACGGAACATAACCGTAGCCGGCGCGCAGCAGGAGCAGCGTCGTCAATACCCGGGAGAGCCGACCGTTACCGTCCTTGAACGGATGGATCGCCAAGAAAACGACGATGAAGACCCCGATCAGGATGAGGGGATGCTGGGTTTCCTCTTCGATGGACCCGTTGAACCAGTACACCAGCTCCCTCATCCAGCCCGGAGTTTCAAACGGCGTCGCGGTTTCGAACACCACGCCCAGGCTTTTGCCGTCTGGTCCAATGGCCTGGACATCATTGGGAACCTTCTTGTATTCCCCACGATGATCCTGATCTTTGGCGCTGTATTTCAAGAGCACGCCGTGCAGCTGCTTGATGTGGTTCTCGGTGGTCGTGATCGACTCATAGCCGTCAAAGATCATGTCCATCGCATCAGCATAGCCCGCCACTTCCTGCTCATCGCGGCTAGCGAACGATTCGCTCCGCAGACCGGAAAGGAGCTTTTCGACCTCGGCATCGCTCAGTCTTGCGCCTTCGATGCGCGTGGACGACCCCACACTCTCAATGGTGGCGATCCGCCGCAGGCTTGTCAGCTTTTCAGGGGCGAGCGTCTCGATGACCGTCCAGCGACCCTTAAACTCGTCGATTTCGGCGATAAGCTTAAGTATTTCCGGCGTGATTGTGATGTTCTTGATTTCGTGCATGCCCGATATCCATTTTCACCCATTTATAGCCGATTCGATAGCCGATATCCATTTTCACCCCTTTTCGCTCGCATTTCGAGTTCTTTTCGACTTGATCAGCCCGATTCCCGGCAGTAGGTTCCTGACCGTGATCCAAGACAAAACTGTGGATGGCTCGGTCCGAGCGCAAGACATTTGGAATCTCTCAAACCGCAAGTTGGGCGCAGTTCAACCGTTATACTCGCCCACTCTCCGTCTTGAATGAATTCTCTTATCTGATCGGGTGTCATCATGTCCGGTCGTGTCCCTCATATCCGTTGCGCGTGGTGTGACTGTGCCGCAGGTTCTAATTCGCGTCTGTGAAATCCAATAGGACCTTGCCGCCACGCTCGTAGTGTTCGATTGCTCGCTTAATCTCGGGCGGTTTGTACGATGCGGTGATTGGCAAACTCAATGTGCCCGAGGCGACGATTTGTGTGGCCTCCGTAAGCGCCGCACGAATCTTGGGCAGAAATTCCTCGAAGTACATCCAGAAGCCGTGGATGTCTAATCTTTTGCCAATGAGGTCACCTTGCGGCAGATGGATCGGCAAACCACTCAGCCACGCATAGCTGACGAAGTGAGCGCCCGGCGAGAGCGCGGCTGCGATGGTCGCTGACGCTGGACCTCCCACAGCATCAAGCCCGAGAGATATTGGCATTCCGCGAGTTGCATTTTGAATCTTCTTTAAGAGTTCGGGCGATTCGACTCCCAGGAAATCAACGCCCATCGCTTCGAGTTCAGGGACAAGCTCGGATCGCCTGACAATGCCAATGACGCTAAGACCGCGCGATTTCGCGACCGCGGTCAGGCATCGCGCGATCTGAGAATTGGCCGCGTTCAGCACAATCCATTCTTTGGGCTTCAGCTTTACAAATCCGTCCAAGAGAAGGACCGCTGTTGTCGGATTGATGTTCAACATAGAGGCTGTCTTCGCATCGATGGATGGAGGAACGACAAAAAGACCCTGGGCCGGAGCAACGACTCTTTGCGCCCAGGTGAATGTGCCAAATGGGATCGTAACCCGGTCTCCCACTTTGATCTCGGTGACTCCTGGCCCAATTGCCTCGACGATTCCTGTACCTTCGCCTCCGATGACAGAAGGGAGCTCCGGATGTAGAAAGTACACACCGTTCGCTAATAGGAGGTCACTGTAGTCAACCGGCGCGTACTCCATCCGCACAAGAGCTTCGCCGGCAGAAGGTGCATTTGGTTCCGGCACCTCGACCATCTGCAGATTCTGGACCGGATTGCCATAGGCTGTGAGATGAATGGCTTTCATTTATGACGTTTCTCCTTCCTCGAACAAATTGCGACCTGCGAGAGGACCGCCCGCTTGCTGAATCAAGCCACCATCACGAAGGTTCCCAAGATCAATTACCGAATAGCCAAAGCCTGCGAGTAGGAATTCAACTTTCTTCTTCGCGCCGTCGTCGTCCGCCGAAATGAAAAGAACTCTTCTCGCCCCGTTGACAACAGGGTCCGCTTCGAGGTTTGGAACGATGATGGTGTTCAATGCCTTAACCACTCGGGAACCAGGGGCGAGTGCGGCAACGAGCTGGCTTGTAGACAGGTTTCCAACATCGGCGAGGGTGAATTTGCCGGCCCTTCCGTGAAAGGGATTTGTTCCATCAATCAGAATCTGATTGTTCCACTTGGGAAGACTCGCAAGTATTTCCGACACGTTGTCCCAGGGGACGGCGAGAAGCACCATCTCGCAAGCTGCTGCTTCCTCCTTCGAGGCAGCCGAGGCTCCAGGCCCAAGTTGACTGACGATTTCTCGCAGGCTGTCCGGACCGCGGTGATTGCTAAGGTGTACCTTGTGGCCCGCCTTTAATGCCTGTTTCGCGAATGCTTGAGCAAAAGCTCCCGCTCCTATAGTTCCAATTTCCATACGCGATCCTTCCTAAGCTGGGCTTGTCAGCAAGACCGCTCCGGTCTTTCCCGGACGAAAAACCTCTTGAATGGCTCTTAAAATCACCAAATTCATATTCATGTGCAACCTCAAAGAGTTCGGGGTGTTTCATTGCGAGCCCCAGAGCGAGCTCAAAATCTTTCCGCTTCTCGTCCTCTGCAAGGCGAAACCAGCTCAGTATCGACACGCTCTTGAGCGCGAGGTTGTTGGGAGGGAGCGAATAGATGTTCGTGCCCGTGCTGCTCTCCAACGAGCCAAAGTTGATGATGGTTCCCTCTTCATCGAGAAGCTCCGCTAAATCGTCGATCGCTTTTCCGCCCAGGGCATCGAATGCCACTTGGAGTTTGTGCCCTCCCAGAGCTTCGCGAACCTGATCTTTCCAATTGTTTCCGCTTGTTAGAACGACCGGTGGGCCTGGGAGAACCGCTTGGAGTTTCTCAGCGGATTGACTCGATCTCACTAGGAGAATCGGGCGGACACCGCGATCTAAAGCAACTTGTGCCAGTAGACGCCCAACACCGGATGCCGCCGCGTTCTGCAGGATGTAGACGGGGAGTGTAATCGGAGTTTTGAGCGAATTGTGGCCGGCTTTGATGAGTACAGATGCAGTGATCGTGTTGATGAGCATCTGCGCCGCGATTTGATCCGGGATCTCATCTGGAATTAGTAAAAGGGCGTCGTACCGAACGACCACATATTCTGCCCAGGAGCCCATTGCAGGAAAAAACGCGACACGCTGGCCCACGCGAAACCTCTTCACGGCCTCAGGGTTCTTTCCAAGTCGGACGATCGTCCCAGTGCCCTCAAATCCAGGAATTCTCAAAGCTCCCTCCAGGATAGGCACGACTGGTCCTCCTTGAGGAAGAGCGGAAAGAATATGAATATCGCCGGGATGGACTGGTCGAGCGCTGACCTTGACGACCACATCATTCGGTCCTAGCTCTTCGCTCTTGAGTTGTCTAGAGGTTACCCTCAATACCTTTTCCGGAGCGCCATACTCA
>CAVPNO010000108.1:0-13820 GCA_963706455.1 uncultured Acidobacteriota bacterium
CTCCAGGACTGCCAGCATGTGCCATAGGAGATTGAAGATCAGTGTTGCCCAGAACGCGGCCGGCGCTTCATCACGAAAGCTCAGGAGGTTGTCTTCCGCTGAGTCAACGATCGGCTGTTTATCCCTGACCCAGGCATGAAGCCGCTGATCCGGAAATCCCAAGCGGTGCGGTTCGTGACCCCCGCGACACTCACCGTGCGTGGCCAACCGGGGCGGGGGCCAAATAGCGAAGCGGGGCGGACGCGGGGTTGGCGAGAACGGCTTCGGAGGCTTCTATGTTCCCCTGTGCCTCAAGAGCCAGCGGGACAGTGATCGCCTTTTCAATCGATTCCGTAGTATGCGACGAACTTGCTAGCTAAACATGGGAGGCCCCCCGCCTCTGGCGGGGTGGCAGTAGAAGTTTGACATTTTCGGGAGTCCATCCAAGAAACTCCAGATCGTGAGCCGCCAAGCACACGAGGAGGAGATCTCGGATGGACGAATACGAAAGTTTAAGCCACAGCAAATGGGAGTGCAAATACCACGTAATCTTCATTCCCAAATGCCGTCGCAAAACGCTGTACAAGGAGCTTCGGCAGCACCTGGGCGAGGTATTCCGGCGCCTCGCTGAGCAGAAGCAGAGCCGGATTGAAGAAGGCCATCTGATGGTGGACCACGTGCACATGATGATCTCGATTCCGCCCAAGTACGCGGTGTCAGAGGTGGTGGGCTTCATCAAGGGCAAGAGTGCGATTCACCTTGCCCGGGTCTATGGAGAGCGCAAGCAGAATTTTGTCGGTCAGCACTTCTGGGCGCGGGGATACATGGTGTCCACGGTAGGCCGGGATGAAACCGTGATCCGCGAGTACATCCGCAACCAGGAAGAGGAAGACAAGAGATTGGACCAACTCAACCTCTGGAAGTGACTTGCCACCGTCAAGGTGGCCCAACGTAACCGGGGCCGCGTTAGCGACCCCGCTCAAGCCCCTTTGAGCGGCTCACACCGTAAGGCCCCCGGCTCTGCCGGGGGATACTTACTCGGGCAGGAGACGATCCCGACCGCTGCCTTTGCGCCATAGCCTTCCTCTGGAGTTCCGCGGGGCAATTCTGAAGTTGGGGCTTCTGCCCTTCGTGCTCGGCCGGATCCATGCCGCCCTCGATCAGGTTTTCAAGGTCCTGCGCGAAGATATCGCTCGCAGCGGTCACAGTCAGAACTGTATCGATCTGCGCTGGCTTCTTGGCGACCTTGAGAACCGTGTTGACGAGGTCTTCCATTTCGGCGCGCACCTGGCGGACCACATACGCTCCGTTGTTGCCCTTCTTCCACTTTGTCCGGCAACGGTCCTTCGGAATCTCGTTCCACTCCTCATCGCAAACCACCGAGCGCCACTGATATTTGCTTTCGGCCGAGAACGCCTCACCGATGCGGTGCCCAGCACGGTCCCGCTTGGCGCGTGGGTAATCGTGACGTGGACCCGGTAGCGGATGCAGTCCGGAGTCGAAAGGTCCTCGGCGGTTGGGGTTACCAGGTTGAACATCGAAAGAACCAGGCCGCCGCACACCAGACCGTACCGCACCCATACGCGCATATGCTTCATACGAAGCGAATGTACGCATGGCGGCTGGGGCGCGTTCCAGCACTTATCCAGGCGGGTTTCGCCGTCAGGCCTTACGGCACGGTGACCATGATCGACGTGCTTACGCTCGACTGGGTCACGGTGTCGGAAGCGGTCACCGTAAAAGGATACGAGCCCGATTGCCCGTTCCCCCCGCACGCCCCAAGCCCGGCTATGATTATCGCGACAAGCAATAAAACACCGAGCCAGCGCGCTACGGTTCCCCTAAATCGCCGTCTGAGCACGAGCCAGGCGGCGAACGCGAGGGCCAGCACCGGCGCGCGGGACGGCAGACTCAGCGGGCGATGAAGCTCGACCACCGGGACGACCTTGCCGTAGGGATAACAGGTGAGAGTGCCGGAAACCGTCGAATTAGCGTTCAGGATAAACAATGGCGCCGTGTGAATTCCGCAATTTGGCGGCTTGGCGTTCATGTCGCTGCCTGCATACTGGCTGTTGACCACCAATTTGCCCGAGTACCCGTTAACTGAAGTGAGGGTGAATTGGCTGGTGCCGGGAAGGCCGCCGCCCGGCATGGTCACGTTGGTGGCTGTAATGGTAAAAGCAGGTGTGGCCGCATGCGCCTGTGTTCCCGTCAGCCCTGCGCAGCCCGCCATCACAAGGAGAAGTAAACCGCCTGAACCAGGTGCTTTCATCGATCGACCTCTTTTTCCTGATTCCCGATTTACCGCTTAGACGGCTTGCCCGACGATAAGGTGAGTAAATTCACTGAAGATTCGCTTGCGTCTACGCTGAATACGTGCCGGTCTATCCCCATTGGCGGCCCTCGTCGTCGCGCCGTACAGGCACCATAACCGGCTGCTATCCTGAATTTTGCACGCCTTTTCCCGATGATGAACACTTTGAACGTACAAGTTCGTCCGCGCCAGGGCCTTTCCACCACCGTCGCATGGCTTGTGCTGGCGGGGATTTTTATCGCCGTGCAGGTGGGTGCTCTCTTTACGCCGCCCCTCCTCGACGACGCCGACGCGTCTCATGCACAAGCCGCCCAGCACATGGTCGAAAGCGGCGACTGGGTCACCCTCAAGGTCGACGGCATCCGTTACCTCGAAAAGCCCCCTCTGCCTTACTGGCTGGTTGCCGGGTTTTATCGCGTCTTCGGGCAAAATGTATTTGCCACGCATCTTCCCAACTCGCTCGCCATCCTGGGCATTACATGGCTGGCCTGGCTTTGGGCCGGGCGCGGATGGGGAAGGCGCGCCGGCTTCTATGCGGCTCTCGGCATTCTCACCGCGATCGGTCCTTTCCTATTCACACGTTTCGCCATTCCTGAATCACTGCTGTCGTTTTTCTTGCTTTTCGCGCTCTACAGCTTCATCACTGGCCTTGAGAGCCGCCGGCCAATCCGCTTTTATGGGATGTGGGCCGCCCTGGCTCTCGCCACGCTTACCAAGGGCCTGATCGCTCCGGTCTTTTTCATCGCCGCCGCAGTACCGCTTCTGCTGCTGAGCGGGCAATGGCGGCGCTGGCGCGACCTGAAGCCAGTCGGCGGGCTGCTCCTGTTTCTCCTCATCGCCGCACCCTGGCATATCCTGGCCGGAATCGCCAACCCCGACCAGGGCCATCCTGTCGGCAATCATCCCACGCTCGGCAACGTGCACGGCTTCTGGTATTTCTACTTCCTCAACGAACACGTGTTCCGTTTTCTCGGCACGCGTTTCCCCCACGACTACAATCGCATGCCGGTTTTCTGGTACTGGGCGGCTCATCTTGTGTGGCTGTTTCCCTGGAGCCTGTTTCTGCCGGCCGCAATCGTGTTCGCCTGGCGCACCCGCGGCTCCTGGCTGCAGCACGTGCGCCGCGACGCCGGCCTGACCCTCGATTTCTACCTTGACCACGCCGCGCGCGAAGACGTGGCCAGCTACGTCATGCGCCTGAAGTTCCGCGTGCGCTCGACCTGGCTGCTCGGCATTTATTCGGCCTTCATCCTGCTCTTCTTTTCACTCTCGACCAACCAGGAGTACTACACGTTTCCCGCCTGGCCGGCGCTGCTGATCCTGATTGCCGGCGTAGTGGCCGGAATCGAAGAACAACGCCTGCCGGAGGCGGCATCGCCGTCAGGCCAGAACTCGCCCCGGCCCATGCTCTCGACTGCGTGGCTCACGGGCGCCCAGGCGGTCTTTGCCGGCTCCGGGGTTGTGATTGCGGGCTTGCTTGGCTGGTGCCTCTGGGAATCCCGCCATCTGCCCTTCGTTGCCGACATCGGCACGCTGCTGGCGCATCGCGACGTGGGCGGCTACACGCTCTCCATGTCGCATTTCTTCGACCTCACCGGGCCGTCGTTCGCCGCGCTGCGACTGCCCGCGGCGATGGCCGCGGTTGCCCTGCTGCTCGGCCCGGCCGTAAGCTGGCTCGCGCGTCTCAAGCAAAAACACCTGGCCGCCACCACGACGCTCGCGGTCACCTGCGCGCTGTTTCTCGTTGCCGCGCACATCGCGTTCGCCCGCTTCGAGCCCATGCTGAGTTCGAAACAATTCGCCGATGTCATCCTCGCCAAAGGCGCGCCGTCCGACACGTTCATCATCTACGGCGACCAGTCCGATGCGTCGTCAGTCATCTTCTACACGCATAAATTCCTGCACAAGCCGGCCGATCTGGTCTTCGAGCGCTGTTCGCCGCATGGGAGTGGCTCCTCGCTCTTGTGGGGCTCGTGCTATCCCGACGCACCCGACATTTTTCTGAGCGAAGACCGGGTCTCGAAGGAGTGGGGCACCGGCGAACGCAAGTGGATATTCGCCCAGGACACCTATCAGCCCAAGGTCGAGCAGTTGCTGGCCGGACGCCTCTACCCGGTCAAGTCGATCGCTGACAAGGCACTGTGGACCGATCGGCCGCTCCCGTGAGTCTCTGGTTCTTTCCAAGGGCGACACCCCTTGTTCGCCCTTTGGAGGTCACGGGCAGCGATTCACAATTCGTGCGCATGGATGAGCAGTTCGCTCTGGGATAATTCGTGCACCAGCATGAAGGACACGCCCGCGCAGTCGACACAAAGTGGAAACAGGTTTCCCTCCGTGAGAGTGATGGGCTCTTCGGTGGTGTGCGGCGGGTAGTGCGTGATGCGGTAGATACCGGAATAGGGAACAGGTTCCCCAGTCAGAAAAATGTTGTTCATGGCCCTTGTCGTCCAACCGACAATGCATTGGAGTTGGGATGAGAGCAAGAACCGCACGAACGAGGAACCGATCCGCACCTCGCTCGACGCTGATCATGGCTCGCCCGGGAAACTCTATGCGGATCGCTCCACCGAGTGGCTCTTGCCCTTGCCGTGGTTCGCCGCAACATCGTTCTCCGGCTAGCTTGGCCTTGTCACCGTAGCCGGCAACAGGGCTGAACAGGACTCGATCAACTCACCCCGCTCAAATGCCCGCCACCACTTGAACACCCTGGTTGGCGTTCACGCCATGTGCTCCAGGTTCAAGCGTCAAGTGCACGATCTGTCGCTTCTCTGAAATCGATCGCCACCTACGAACCCGACGCTCGGGGACAACTTCCTGTGTCTGAATCGTGCCGCGATCTTCAGACCGGACGCGGCAATCTCGTGAGGGGGTAGGCCGTACGCTTAGAGCGCCAGCACAAGCTGGCAGGAAATAGTCGATGAAAGTTCGATACGGAAAAGACGTGGCGAATCATTCCAGCCCCGAGTCATGCAGAGGTACCTGTGAGGTTGCATCTGAATCGTTGACAGGGGAAACCGGCAGGCCAGGTATTGAGCCGCGGAAGAATAGAGTCCGGGCGCCGACGCTGTTGCGAAGGCGGAAGCAACATGCTGAGATGCATCAATCGCAAGTGTCTTAGCAGCCCGGCGTGGTCGTAGAACCTGGCATGTGGAGAAGCTCTTTGCGCGGGAACCGGGAGATCCCAGGCCTGGCCAGCAGGCGGTCTAAGCTGGTCCGCGCCGTGAAGGTGAGGAGCCGTAACCGGTGATGCACGGGCATGGGAAGTTGAAGTCCCTCTGACACTCAGATGAGGGGTGCCATATCCAAAAGCGGGGGTAATCCTCGCTGGCCGCAGGACGAGGTTGGTTTTGCGGAGGGCAGGGTGTCCATCGCGAGGTGGAATCCGAAGGGCATGAGGAGAAGTACCGGGCCGTAATCGATGGGGGCCGCCCCGCCGATGAACCGGTCGGCCAAAGGTGGGGCAAGGTCGAGCCTGATTATGGAGGCGAAGGCGTTCTCATTCACCCACCGCACCGAGGTGTTTGCGGACGGCACGGTACGGAAGAACAGTGCGTGACCTCAGGAGGACTGACATGGTCTCCGGGTGGCACCGGAGTAAGCAGACCTATAAGCGTGAGCGAAATGGCGAGCGATGCCACTGTCAGTAGTCGGACGGCTGAAAAGTACCAGAAGCATGACGAAAGCCATGTGACCGGGCGACCGGCGACAGAAATGGGTCGGGGAAGTCAGCCGACGAAGATGGCCGGGAAGAGAGATGAGACCAGTGAGTAAGGGCGGGGAGGAGGATCAGTTCCATGAGTGAAAAACCCGTACATCCGTGCCCGAGGAGACTGGTGGACTGGATCAACCCGGCAGGAGCAAAGAAGGTCCATTCATTAATCGACAAGGTGTACAAGCGGAAGAACCTGGAGATGGCTTGGGAAAGAGTAAACGCCAACCGGGGCAGCGGAGGAATCGATGGGCAAACTCTGGAAGGTTTTGCCGAGCAACTGGACAAGAACTTGGTCCGGTTACAAAGCGAACTGAAAGAAGGGACCTATCGACCGCAACCTGTGCGGCAGGTACAAATCCCAAAGATGGGTAAACCGGGAGAGTTTCGCGGGCTCGGCATCCCGACGATCTATGATCGGGTATGCCAGCAAGCGCTGCTCAATCGGCTTACAGCCGATCTTCGAGCCGGTATTCGATGACGCCAATTATGGATACCGGCAAGGGCGATCGACGAAGGACGCCTTGCGCAAAGTCTGGAAAGAGATCGACAGTGGCAGCGAGTGGATCGTGGATGCGGACCTGAAAGACTTTTTTTGGTCGGTGGATCATGAGAAGCTCCTGACCCTTGTAGCCCAACGGATAGCTGATGGCGGTGTGCTGCGCCTCATTGAGGCAATGCTCAAGGCGGGAAGCTATGGGAGAGGGCGGCTCTTTCCAACCGAGCGCGGGACCCCTCAAGGCGGGGTAGCTTCACCCTTACTCAGCAACATCCTCCTGACGCCGTTTGATCGGGAGATGCGGCATAAGGGACATCAGTTGACGAGGTACGCGGACGATTGGGCAGTCACCTGCAAGTCCGCTGCAGAAGCGCGAGCCGCTATAGACGCTGCTGGCCGCATCCTGAAGCAACTGGGCGTCGAGCTGCATCCGCAAA
This sequence comes from uncultured Acidobacteriota bacterium, assembly GCA_963706455.1. Lineage (GTDB taxonomy): Bacteria > Acidobacteriota > Terriglobia > Terriglobales > Acidobacteriaceae > Telmatobacter. Next base: position 6,939 of record CAVPNO010000108.1, read on the forward strand.
AGACGCGGATCGTTCATGTCCGGTACGGTTTCGAGTTCCTCGGCTATAAGATCAAGCGCGGGAAGGGGCTTTATCTTCCTGCGAACAAGATCCGCAGCCGGGCACGCTCGGGCGGGCTGTATGCCTATCCGCGCGAGAAATCGATCCGGCGCTTCAAAGATCAAGCGCGGCAGCGTACGAAGCGTCGGGTGCCTCTGGCGACCGAACAGTTGATCGAAGCGTTTAACCCGCTCTTGCGAGGTTGGGGCGAGTACTACAAACGTGCTCACGTTCGGAAGCTCTTCAACCAACTTGACCGATGGATCGTGCGACGCATCTGGTCGCATCGGTTCAAGCGCTGGCGTAACTGTGGTTGGAAACAACTACCAACAGCCACGCTCTTCGGGGAGTATGGGCTTGTGAATCTGGTCGGATTAATTCCTTCTCTTGCATCCTCGACTCCTTGAGTCTTCGTGAAAGCTGCATGCGGGAAAACCGCACGTGCAGTTTGAGCGGCGGACGGTGGCCAGCAACGAAATCTGTTGCGCCACCTCCGACCCGACACCTGAGAAACCGCCGATTCGCGAAAGGGGACAACAAGAAGTGGTGGCAAGCCGCATTGGACCAAGCGAAAGTCAAGAACTACCGCTGGCACGATAACCGGCATACTTTCTGTTCAAGGCTGGTCCAAGCCGGCGTTCACCTCAAGGTTGTTCAGGAGGCCGCTGGACATGCTTCAATCGCTTCGACCATGCGATATGCCCACTTTGCGCCGTCGCAGGTTGTCGATGCAATGGCGGTGTTGAACGCGAAGCCGTGACGCTGGATCATTTCAGACTGGTTGCATGGCGCTGCAGGGCGATGCATTACGTGTCACACGGCACTCACGCCTAAACAAGCAGGTTCCGGACAGCCGGGAGGATACGCAGGGACGCCTCTAATACTACTGTGTTATAAACTGCGAAGGCCACAATAAGGACAACCGGGGAGTTGCCGGATCAGAACCCTCGCAATCATCTGTCTAAGAGTGGCAATGGACCAGGGATTATGCCGCTCTGCGCGTGTGGGGCGAGCCGCGGGGGCGGAAATGCGGTGGGGTCTGGGGTGCGGATAGGTGCAAGTGGCCGGCGCGAGCCGAGGGGGAAAAACGGCTCCGTTCTGCCACCAGGAACCCATAGGCAGCTATACACAGGCTGGCATGATGGTGAAACCCGCGCCAGCCTCTTCCTTCATAATGACCAAGTCCCAGTTCCTGCTTGAGTTCCTCGTAGTCGCGCTCGATAATCCAGCGTTGTTTGGCCAGGCGCACCAGATCTCTGGGCTTGGTCTCAGCCGGCAACGTGGATAGCCAGTACTTAGTCGGCTCGGCTTCCTGGATCGGCCATTCGACTAATAACCACTCTTCAGCACGAGGTTCACTCATCCAGTAATCGCGATGCGCAGGGCGTACGCGCAGAGTTGCAAAGCGGGAACGCAGCGGTTTACGGGTTCCTTCACGCCAGACCACGTTCTTCCAAGCCGTGGCAGGCAAACCCATCGCCAACGTGCGCGCCGAGACTGGCTGATGCCGTCGATCGCGCCCTAACAGTTTGGTGGGGCGTCCCATTCCGTTCCATTTGCGCTTGGGAAGCGGGGCTTGTCCCGGCTTCCATACACTCAGTGAGGATTGGATACCCACCACGTACGACAGTCCTGCTTCGGTGATGCCCTCGCGGAATTTCGTGTCGTTGCCATAGCCGGCATCAGCCAGCACCGGAGCCGGGGGGATCTGCCGGTCAACGGCGGTGCGAATCTGTTGCAAGGCAATTTCGGGCTTGGTTTGAAAGCCGAGTTCCTCGGGTACACCCGTCGCCTTTCTGCGCTCTTTATCCTGAGCCCATGCTTCAGGTAAGTAGAGGCGCCAAGCCATGGGTAGACTCGCTTTCATCGTGCTGAGCGATAAGCTCACTGCCACGCGGCAATTATCCTGCTTACCCACCTGCCCACAATACTGTCGTGCCACACCCACCGAATGAGTTCCCTTTTTCACGAACCCGGTGTCATCCACGATCCAGGCAATGATCGGTCCTTGCTCCTCCATCGCAGGTACAACGTAGCGGCGCACTGCTGCCAGGATGTCATCGTCGCTCCACGGGGCATGGGCAACGATATGGTGCAGCGACTGATGTGTCTGGCGCACATTTTCAGGACAAAGCCGGGCCGCCATCGGTTCCACACTCTTGCGCTCCCCAGGAAGCAGCAAGCCGGTGCAGTAGGACTTCAAGGGAGCTACTCGGTCCTGGTGCCCCGCGGCATGCGCCAGGCGATCGAGGTAAGCCGCGAAGCGTTTCTGTTGTGCGCCTGGCGCCATCGGGTTGGCGCTCATGAACAGAAACTTAACACCTATCAACTCAGATAACCCGGATTTTTGACTTGAAGGTATTCAGTTTATAACACAGTAGTACTAGAACATTTGTAAATCGACTTTTCTGTGCCTTCGTTGGATAATCATGACGTATACGAGAGGGTTCGATGACCATTCAAGTTGAACTCAGCGCCGAAACCCAGGCTCGGCTTGCGGCCGCGGCACGGGCCCGCGGGGTCGCGCCAGAAAAGTATGCAGGAACCCTGCTTCAGGACGCTCTGGCAGCCCCTGGTGGCTCGGGCAGACTGACCGTCGAGGAATTCCACGACATGTTGCGAGCTTTGGCGCAAGGTTCCGAGCGGCTCCCCAGTATACCGACGGAAGCATTCACGCGGGAGAGTTTCTATGAGGACCGCACCTGATGCCGAGGGATGCATACCTGATCGACAGCAATATCTTGATCAGGTGGGTAAAACCCGATGATCACGATTATCCGATGGTCAATGCCGTAATTGACAAGTTGGTCGATCAGGGCAGCACATTATGCTACACGTCCCAGAACCTGGGCGAATTCTGGAACGCTTGTACTCGACCGTCCAACCAAAACGGGTATGGTCTCAGCATCGAGGAAACGGATTTCCGCGCTGGGGTGATTGAGCGTGCACTCGCTTTACTGCCAGACAACGTCGCAGTGCATAGGGAATGGCGAAGGTTGATTGTTGCCCATAGAGTGGCGGGAGCGAAAGTCCATGATGCTCGCCTCGCGGCGGCAATGCACGTACACGGCGTCGAGCGGATTTGACTTTCAATGAGGGCGATTTTTCACGCTACTCGAAAATTGAACCATGGCACCCAAAACGACTGCTCACGCAGCTTCCGTAATTTTCTCCCATGCGAGATCCCTCATGCTGAGGATCTGACGGCTGCGGTCAGTCGCAATGTCCATCAGCTGGCCAGCCGCTTCGGGTGGTCCATCCGCGCAAATCGTTGGAGTTCTGAAACCGGGATCATCGTGCGAGCTCCAATCTTGCGGAACGGCAGTTGCTTGTTTGCCAGCAGATAGTCGATGGACCGAATGCTGAGGGAAACGATTCCGGCCGCTTCTCGTCGGCTGACCAGGAGCTTCGCACCCGGCGGTATGCTCGCCTCTCGCGGTAGCTTCCGCTTTCCATCCTTCTCACTGCGCTTTCGTTCGCGGAGTTCCTTGGCACGCGCGTTTTGCGGCGCCGAAGTTTTGCGCTCGGACGGATCAGCGCTGGGAGCAAGTCGGTTGTTGGTGGGCGCCGTCGATTCCAAGATTGCCGAGGCGTCGGATTCACCTGAAAAGGGCAGGGAGAATTGGCCGGCATCAATGGCCTGCGGTTGGCGGCGGGCGGGGGAAGAAGGACGCAAGAGGCACCTCACCGGTCTTGCCTTGGATTGACAATATCGCCAGTGTAGACGTAACGTCAAGTTGTAAATCTACAAACTCGATGGCTGCCAAAGATACCACGACCGAAAAGACAACCCGACAGCAGGAACCGTTTCCGGCACCGCAACAGCAGGTCCTATCAATTCGGGTGAACGAGGGGCTCCGCTACCGGCTCGAACACCTGAAGCGAGTGCATTTGTCCAAGACCGGAGAAAGCCTCTCGACCTCCGAAATAGCCAGGCTGCTCCTCGAATCGGCCAGGGACGACCGGCTGGAATTCGTCAAGCTGATGGCCGAACCGATGAAGTCGCTACTCAATGCGCGCCGGAAGCTCGATTCCAGGCTCCCCCTTTCGCACACCGAATGGATGCTGATCGCCTACTACTGCCAACTCGGCGCAGAGGCATTTGAAGCCAGTATGCCGAACCAGATCTCCGACGAATCGCTCGCCGGCATTCTGGAAGCATTCATGGCTGTGTTTGATCTGCATCCCGCGAAGCGAACGCCCACCGATTTGCGCTACATCGCCAACCTGCCCATCGATGAAAAGATCGGGAAGAAAAAAGCCATTGAAATCGAATGCGAGGATGTTCGCTATCTCACGAAGAAGACCATTCAAGCACTGAAGAATCCGGCGCCTTTGCAGAGGAAGCCGCTGCTGGCCGCGCGCAACCTGTTCACGGTCCTGGACTGCACGGTGTTTCCGAGCGTGGAAATGCTGAACGAAGCGCTGCAGCCGTACTGGCCGATCCTGTGGCGGGTCTGCGCCCGGGGATTCTACTTCCACAACAGCAAGCCACTCGTTGACGAGCCGCCGGGGAAGGAGGTTTACGACCCCTTTGTCGATGCGCCCTTGCCGGTCTTTGAAGAGGGGGAGTGCAGGCTGGTTTTGCCTCGGGCGAAGTATGGAGGGTTCGGGCTCCTCCTGAAGTTGCCAGGAAAGCTGGCCCCCATCGTTCCCTTGTACGAATTCATCATCGTCTGCGAGTTCCGGGCGATGATGGAGCGGTTCGACGCGGACCATGAGGAGTCACTCTGGCGCGGCTATTACCTGTCGGCCTACACGAAGAAGCTCGAGACCGGCGAGGTCGTGGTTACGTTCCGCCTCAATGAGACCCTGATCCAGTTCGATCTTGAGCGCGGCTCCTGGCAGACGTTTCGGAACCTCGTTCGCCGCGCGTGGGAGCATCCCGAAGTGCGGCGCTTTTGGAATGACATGGTGCTTCGGTACGGCGAGTTTTAAGAACGGCGCTGCTGTCGCAGCGGAAGTAAGTGGGACACGTCACCCCCAATCTGGGAACTGCAGAGCGCCCTGAGGCGCACGTGACGTTTACAAATGTTAACTTCCGCTGTGACAGCGACTTTGCCGATTGCCGTTTACGAACGTAGACGCGCGTTTGCATTCATAAACAAAAAAGCGCCGCAGAGCGCCCGCGGCGTAAACACGTTGAAGTGAAACGGCTTCGCGTGAATTAGATGAATCGGCGCTGCACGGCCAAAACCGTACGTCAGAAGGAAGGATTCCGCTATGAATGCCTCCCATACGACGACTGTGCAAGCGAACAAGCCGCCAGCAAGCGACGACAATAAGCCGGGCTCTCGTACGAAAACGATCGCTACGCGGCTGACTCCCGATGAACTTGCCGAGGTGGAGTCGGCGGCGGAACAGGCCGGGAAAGCCTCTCTCAGAATGGCTGCGCGAGAGCGCCTTGACGTCCGCTCGCCAACGACCGGCCGACCGGACTGAACTGGTTCTCGCCGAGCTTTGGGCGGTGCGCCACGTACTGCTCAACCTCTTCCATGCGGCTGCCCAGGCGAGCACTGAAGGCGCGCCAATGTCGCCCCAGTCCATCCTCAAGATTCGTGATCGGACCGATGCACGCAAGCTCGAGGAAGCCCGCAGAATGCTCGCCGAGTTCCTGACTGCGGAGGTAAGAAGCGGGGGTGATCGGTCATGAATCTGAGGCAGATTTTCGTTTTCCACGCCCGTCTTGCAGGTTTCGTGTTGCTGATCGAATGCGTCACGTTGTGGGGATGGTCGAGGTGGTTCTGGACCACTATTCAGGCCCATTACATGGGCGCGTATGTGTGGAGTTCAGCGCCGGGAATCTCACCGGAGGCCGGCCTCAAAGTTCGCTGGATTTGGAAGACCGCGCCGGGTGGGAAGCACGAACTTGCGATCGAGGACGATGCCGTTCGCGTCCTGGCCACAGCGAATGACGAGGCCGGAATGGCACTCTCTCGATCGGCCCGAGACGCGGGCTGGACGACGTCTGGTCGAGGGAGTTCCGGAGCGGATTCCAACCGTACGGCTGCGCTCAATCCTTTCCGACCAGGTCTTCGAGGGGCAAAGCGTTTGGATATTTGTTCTCCTGCCGGGAATGATTGGACTTGCCCTTGCGATCTTCTCGCTCCAATGCCTCGTCTGGCTGCAGGATCGGCTGCCGGAAATGCCGTGGCGGCGGCAACGATTTCCCTGGGAAGCCCCGCCTCCGAACCTCTTCGAAAGATGTGCAGCATCGGTTCAGAAAATCCGAGCCGTCGTTGTTCGCCCGCGGCCGGTGGCTATCCAGGACACCGGATCGCATTCCGCTGTCCTTCCGACAAACCCCCATGAGAACGAACATGTCGTGAAGACTACGTCGATCACGCTTCCTGCCGCTTGGCGTACGCGACGGATCGAATGCGCGGATCTATGTGTGGAGCGAACGGGACGAGATCGAGTGAACGAAAACAGCAATCCGGCGAAGACCGGACCGATCCAGGAGCACACATCCATGCTCACGATTTCAAAGCCGCTTTCGGCGGGTCAGGCGCGAACCTATCACGCGAAGGAATTCGCTTCACAGCAACAGAACTATTGGAGCTCCGATCAGCGAGGACACAGCGAGTGGCAGGGCCGCCTCGCCCGGCAATGGAATCTCCATGGCCCGGTAGAGGCCGAACGCTTTGCCCGGCTCGCCGAGGGCCAGCATCCCCGGACCGGAGAGCACTCGTCCGGCACCAGGTCTCGAGAACTTATGAGGGCAAGAGCGGTAACGAAGTCACGAGCGTCGAGTACCGCGCCGGCTGGGACGCTACGTTCTCGGCGCCGAAGTCGGTCTCTATTGCCGCGCTTGTCGGCGGAGACAAAAGGTTGCGGCTGGCG
>CAVPNO010000109.1:0-8332 GCA_963706455.1 uncultured Acidobacteriota bacterium
GCTCAATCGGCAAATCACTCGTGAACAGAGATCAGTACCGGATGTCGGCATGGCGACTGGAATAGTGTGCCCTGCCACCAGACCGGGATACGAGCGGGCTCCCGAAGCCTGGGCGTTTTCGAGGACCGATCCTCGGAACGCTTCTCAACATTAAGTCGATGTGCGCCTTGCCCCGTTTGTATCATCGGAGAACGGGTGCACTGTGGCCCGCGTTGGCCAATGTCATCCCTGCTTCTTGATGGATTCCTCGCCGAGTTTTACGCGGCTTGGCCGCTTCATTTCACCAAGCCTGCATCCGTGGGCTATCGGTGTTCGATTTTGGAGCTGCGTTCTCGATTTCGGACAAACGATCGCGCGGAAAAAAGGCTTTGGAGGGCGCTTATCTTCCGTCTCGCAATCCCGAAAACCCTAGAAATTGAATGGCGAAACAACGAAATGCCGTGACGAGCCGGACGGGCACTTCGTATTCGCAAAACGGCCATCGGCGTGCCATCGATCAGAGCCAAGGAGACGCGTGCTGAAACGAATTCTTGAAATTCTCCCAGCGGTTTGCCTTGCGACGAGCATGACTTCCTCGGCGCAGAGCCCCTTCATCGGCCTGTGGAAGTTCGACTCCTCGAGAAGCAGAACGCCCGATGAGATGAAGGTTCAAAATCAGGGCGGCAACAAGTACACCTTTGATTTCGGCGGGGGTGCGGAAACGATCGTCGCGGATGGGACCGACCAGCCGGGCCTCCAGGGGACCCTTCTGTCGGCGAAGCAGGAAGCGCCGAATACGTGGATCGTTGAACGCAAGAAAGACGGCCGGTTGATGCTCAGAGCGACATGGAAGCTTTCGGAGGACGGCAGTACGCTCACGGACTATTACCGCGAGTTCGAGTCGGACGGTTCGACGTTGAGCCTGGATTATGTCTACCAACGCATCGGTGGAGGATCGGGTTTCGCCGCAGATTGGCAAAGCATCAAGGAGACCAGAAATACCCCCCTATCAATGGAGGTGAAGGCCTATGAAGGCGACGGCCTCTCCTTCATTACTCCCTCGCAGCAGCGGACACAGAATGTTAAGTTTGACGGCAAGGACTATCCCGTGGACGGATCGAACGCCGGGCAAGGTGCGGCCACCTCGGCTCGGCGAGTGGACGAGCGCAATCTGGTGATCGCCCACAAATTCAATGGAAAGGTGACGGGTAGCGAAGACGTTGGACTGTCGGCCGACCTGAAGACCTTGACGATTACCTTGCACTTTGTCGGCCGCGAGAAGCCTGATGTCATGGTTTACCAGCGGCAGTAGGTGTTGGTCCGGGTCGGACTGAATGGCGATCTTCGCTTAGACTGCACGTTAGCTTGTCGCCCTAAACCGCGGGTGCCGCGGGTCTCGATTTTTGAAGCTTGGCAGAGCGCAAAACGCGCACGACCGATGAGTCCCGATTCCGTCCATGAGTTTAGTCTCGCTTGATGAGACGGTGAAAAACACTGCAAGACAACGGTGCTTTGGTTGAAGTCATACATCGGGACGAAAACACTTTGGCGGACTTCGCCGCGGCTGGTGGCGTTATGAATCCGGGGATTTCCGCGCCAGGCAAGGGCAGGACGTGTGCAAGGCAGAAGCATCGTGAACGAGCGCATCTCGTCGTTCTGACAGTAAGAACGTAAACAGCCTTAACTAGCCGCAGGACGTGATCGTGGCCGGAGATCAAACAGGATAGAACCCGGGAAGTCGGCCAGTATTTACAAATCCAGAAAGCACCGTCCTGATTCGGCGGCCCTCTCGATACCGGGTAAAAAGCGGCAGAATGGCTGAATGGCTCGCCAAGCCCGGCAAGATGGCCGCCACGGTGCGCCCATCGCAGCGCGCGAGATTCCGCCAAGCCCTCAGCACTGCTGTTCCAAAAAGCCTGCAACAGGTTTGAAACCGATCCATCGGGAAAACGAGGGCGAAGCCTCGTCAGTAGCTTTTCGGATCGAATCTCATCCACATCTCGCACAGTGCATCGATTTTCGGAATGGTTTAGTTTTTCGTTCCTGTTTCCCCCAGAATGACCTCTTCTTTCGCGTCCGAATTTGGGTTCGATTAGGGTGCTGAAGCCCTAATTTAGGTGCTTTTGTGCGCTTTCTGAGCCATCAGTGCGCTTTAGATTCAATGGGTTACGAATTCGAGTCTATTTGACACGGAAGAGGTCGCTGGTTCGAATCCAGTCGTGCCTACCATATTTTTCAACACCTTTCAGTAAGTTCGATGGACACTTCAGCGTATTCCGGGAACACGCCTGTGAAAAGTCTTGCCAATCAAATGCGGAGGCCTTGGTGGCTCACGCGTCGGTCTCACCAAGGCCAGGCCGGTATCTCTCATCTGTCTTGTTGCGACAACACATTCTCAAGCGTCACCGCGAAGAATGCGTGACCGAACAAGGTTGGATGGAACGTATCCCAGAAGAAGGTGTGGTCGGGATCGCCGCAAAGCGCAGGTGGTGTCGTGGTAGTGACCAGGCAGGGATCCGTGACGTCGATGAAGCCGAAATGCGTGGGATCCGCCTGGACCGCGTTCATCAGGCTGAAGACATCCATGCGCAGTATATGGACTCCCGGAATCTGTTCTTCGGGTGCGAGCCGTTCATCGAGGCCTTTATTGGCCGCGATGCTGGCCGCCGAAGCAAATGCGACTTTCCCCGCCGCTACAGGCAGAAGGCCCACGTTGAACAGGTCGGGAATGACGAAGTTCCGGGCGCCCGCTTTGCGCAGCGTCGCCTCGCTGTCGGCAAGATTCTTGGCGATCTTGGAGCCCAGTATTTCCGGCGAGCCCGTCGTTGTATCCACAATGTCGTTACCGCCTCCCTCGATGACGTAGAGCGCATTGGGGTCAGCCTTGCCGCCGTGCTGAAGCAAATACTGTCCCACCTGCGTGGGCACGCTGGGAATTTGACCCGCTCCCAGCGGCTGATCCGCAGTGGCCCATGCTCCGCCAAAGGCGTAGTCGGTGCCGTGGAGAATCGACGGAGTGAGCGGCACATGGAGGAAACCAGCGACGTGGTCGAGCCAGATAGGGCCGTCGGAGAATCGACCCATGTAGTAGGGTGCCGGCGGATAACCGGAAACCGCAAAGAGGTTGCCCACATCGCAGTAGCTGTCGCCAAACACGTAGAGTGCGTCATAGGTCGGTGTTGCTGCCTGTGCGGCCATTGATGTCAGGCCAAGGAGGGAGGCTGACGTCAGAATCCAAAGGTTCTTGTGCATAATGTCCTTCCATTCGTTTGCTTCACCGGTTAGGGATTTCAGCTTTCGCAATTCGCAAAGGCCGAAGGGGAGAACCGTGCAAGGAATGAGGATCTTCAGGGTTCGCCGGATCATTTCAGCTGGCCCCTAAGTCACCTCCTGGTTCGATTGGTTTGAGTTTGCAGGAGGTTTGTACGGCTGGAACGCGGAGTTAGTCAGGCAATCGTGGAGCTACAGTCGGGATTTGCAGACAATTGGACCTCGATCCGCTACCCTTCGATGAACAGCACCCGGAGCGGATGGGTGAGCCGATTGCCTTGGATAACAACATCGGAAGGCGTTCACCCGCGGTGGCGAGCAGATGGGAAGGAGCTGTACTATCTGGCTCCCGACGGAACTCTCATGGCCGGCGAAGTTGGCGCGAGATCCTCTCTTCGAGTGGGATGTAACGAAGGACGGCCGGCGCTCGAGGAGGGAGCGTGGTTCGTCGAATCCGTAACTAAGTACTGGTAAACAGGCACATGTCCAGGTTTGTCGTTATGGGCTGTTTGCCCGTGGTGTTTTTGAAGGTATATGTTGTGACACGGCCGGAATCGGAGAGGTCCGGGTGACACTGGAACGACTCCTGCCCGAGCACGTTACCGGCCTATCGTGGGTACGCGACCCCTTACGGAACAAATGGATTCTGCGCTAGTGCCGGCGGGCTTTTCACGACACCCTTCGAAGGTGCGGGAGGATCTTGCAGCGCCTCCGCCGGCACCTCGGCGGTCCCTGGCGTAACTAACCCGGGTAGACGGGCCCTTCTCGGTCTAACGGCACATGCAAAGGCTGGAAGATGCCGGCCTGGCAGAGACGGGGTCCACCTTAATGGCACCGTCTTCAAGCCAGCTGGGCAGAAGGAACCGCTGCCGGTCATCTTCAGGCTCACGCCTTACACGCCGACCGATCTCAACAAGGCGGCCCTGCGCGACCGGGATTTGCGCTCAAAACACCCTTTTAAGGAGGCGTCGCAGCAATCTGCGGTTGGAAGCTTCCGGCCCGCTCGCGCTGTTTGCGCAAAATTTCCTCGCGTTGTGCGTTTACGAGATTCTTGGTCTGCCCACCTTCGCGCTGGGACTCTGCGTGAAGCCCCAAGTGCGCATAGACCTGGCTCAACTGGTAATGGGCCGGCACGAACTGAGGATTCAGCTCGATAGCATGCTCGAACGCCCTTCGGGCGTCCGGCCAATCCTGTTTTGATGCGTAGATCTTCCCGAGCTCAAACGATGGATCAGGAGACCTGGATTCCAACTGCGCCGCACGTTTAAGCCCGACGATAGCTTCGTCCTCGCGGCCCAATCGGCTGGCTAAGAGGCCGAAGTAGTATTCCAGGAGATAGCGGCCCGGGCTCTTGGAACGCGCTGCTTCAAGAATGCGAAAGGCTTCGGTGTCGTTGCCCTGACGTGCATAGGTCTGTGCCAAGCCAACATACCCGGCATCGAGTTCCGGATTGTCAGCAAGCGCCGCATTGAAGGCATCGCGGGCGGCGGTATAGTCACCCTTGATCATTTCAACAGCGCCCAGCCTCAACTTCACGGGTGAACTTGAGGCAGTTTCGGTTGTTGCAGACTGAATGAACTGGATCGCCTCATCATAGCGATCCATGTCCATGAGCAGACGTGTGTAGTCCAGCGTTCGATCCGGGTTGGAGGGATCGGCTATTGCAGCAGAACGATAGGCCTCAAGGGCTTCAGGCATCTTTTCCTGCATTTCGAATGCTGAGCCGAGGAACATAAGTGCGTCTGCATTTGAGGGTCGTTCGCTGTGGAGCGTGGACAGCTGTTTGGAAGCCTCGGCGAACTCTCCATCGTAGAGCAGCGCGAGCGCGAGGTTGTAGCGGCTCTCCCAGGTTGGATCGAGCAAAGCAATCCGTTGGAAGCAACCTACCGCCTGCCTATAGAATGCGTTCCGGCTGAGAAGCACTGCAATTACGTACTCCCGCACTGGGGTGAGCTGATTGGCAGCTTCCATGTTCTTGATGCGGCTGGAAGCCTCATCCCCGCGACCCAGGCGGATTTCGGCTTCAATCAAACCAACTCCAGCATCCGGATCATTATCGATCAGATTCCCCGCATGAGAAGCCTGCTCGAGCGCTTCGGCATCATGATCCGTAGCAATTGCAAGCAGGAACAAGTAGTAGTGGGCAAACGGATCGTTGGGATTCAGCCGTGACGCTTCCCGCAACTCCGGTTCCGCGGGACCATATTGTTTTGCAGTGAGCAGATTGAAGCCAAGGTTCCGATGCGGCCCCGCTTGCGCGGGGTCAAGCCGAATTGCATTGCGATAGTGGATTGCGGACTTGTCGGAGTGATGGAGCTGAGTCTCTGTGATCCCAAGCAGGTTCTCGATCGTGGCATCCCGGGGAGCGAGTCGATGCGCCTCTTCCAACCTGGGCAGAGCCTGGTCGAAATGCCCTTCTCGGATCAGTCTCACCCCATCGTCCAATGCCCCATTCTGCGCGGCGAGCGAACAGGCAGATGCGAAGAGCGGGACGGCAAGTGCGAGGATCCGATTCCGGGTCATCACTTTGCCCCGTCGTCTGCATGATCGTCGGTGGATGTGTTGGCCGATCTCTCGGTCTTGATGGCGCGCACCTGAGCAAACAGCTTAGCGGCTTCGGCGGTCTTACCCTCAGCACGCATGACTTGCGCAAGCTGATAGTGCGCACCGCCGTCATGATCATGCGCGAGATCGCGTTTCAGAATCGCTTCAGCTCGGGCATAGTTCTTCTGCGTTGCATAGGCTTGGCCCAGTTGCTGGTACGCGGGCCAGAGGTCGGGCTTGCTGCGAATTGCCAACTCGAGATGCGGAATTGCCTCTGCCGTACGATCCTTCGCGACCAGAACGGCACCCAGTTCCCCGTTGGCCTCGGGATGCCCCGGATCGATCTCCAATTGACGCGTCAATTCGGCGAATGCATGATCTGCATCGCCATGTTTCCAGTAAAGATGGCCCAGCCAAAAGTGTACGTCGGGAAGGTTCGGACGGGCTGCGGCCACGGCAAGATATTCGGCGAGGCCCTTCTCGTCCTCCTCACGGTCGACATAAAGCTGGCCGAGCAACTGATGCACGTGGTAGGAATCAGGAGCGACTGCGAGCAAGCGGCCTATCTGCGCCATGGCGACTCGACGACGCACGCCAACCAACTCATAGCGCGCGGTAAGATCGCCGGGGTGAAGTGCCAACCAGCGACGAAGTGCTGCCTCGGCCGCGTCATAGCGGCGCTGATGCAACGCATCCATCGCCTGGGCGAAAGCACTCTCATTCGGTTTCACGTTTTGCGGAGCCGTGACAAGCCGCTGGTAGGTTCGGGCCGCGGCGGTGTCATCTCCCGATAGTGCATATAAGCCCGCCAGTGCAAGATCTCTTGCGATGCCTGACGGTTGCATCGCCTCCAGGTTTTCCTCTGCTCTATTACAGAGCGCGCGAAGGTCGGCGCTCGCCTCGTCGGCGGAGATTTGGCCTTCCACAGGAAGCCCCAGCGCGTAGAGTGCTTCGCTTTCGTCAGATTTGACAGCCTGCTCAACACTGGATAGTCCCTCCGGCAGTTGTCCCGAGAGAATCAGCAACTCGCCACTTTTCGCCAGCACGGTTGCCGAATTTGGAGACAGCGCACCCGCCTGCTCAAGCTGCCCCAGCGCGGCCGACAGTTGAGCTTGATTGAGAAAGACCCCTGCAAGATCAAGGTGCGCATCAACCGAGTTCGGATCGCGCCGAATGGCGCGGCGCAGATGGCCCTCGGCCTTGGTCCAATCATGGTCAGCGGCATACGTGCTCGCGTAGATTCGATCCGAGAGGGCGGTTCCAGCGGAGTCTTCCAGTAGTTGCTCCGATTGTTGCTTGGCGGCTTTTCCATATGCTTCACCGAGGGAGAAGAGCAAATCAGGATCATCTGGAAACTGCGCAGCGGCTTTTCGCAATTGAAGCAGGGCCGCATCCATTTGTCCTGCGTTCCAGAGGGCTGTTCCCAACCAACTCTCGGCCTGTTTGTCCTGTGGGTCGTTCCGGACTGCCTCGCGCAAGAGCGGGACTGCCTGCGCGGGATGATTCAGCCGAACTTCATCGATCCCCAGCCAGAGGCTAACACCGCGCATGCCGGGCCTCAGCTTGCCGGCTGTCGACAGCGCCCGCGCGGAATCGTCGAATTTTGACTGGGCGTAATAGACCAGACCAAGATTGACGAATGCCTCGGGCAATCCAGGCGCAAGCTTCAACACAGCCAGGTATTCATCGACGGCATCATCAAGCCGGTCCTGCTGCTGTGCCTGCTGAGCAGCGAGAAAGTGTTCCTGAACTTTATCCTGGATTTGCGAACTCACAACCTGAGCGGTGCCGCCTAACGAGAGCACACACGCAATCAGAATAAGTGCGGGAAAAGCCAGAAAACGCCGGCACCGGATACGAAACATGGATTGATCGAAGTGTATTCTCACGTCACTGAATCCCATTGCGCGATCCTGTTCGGCGTTTTTTCTCTAATCATCCGATCGTCCTGCAAGCGCGCAAAAGTACAACACTCCCGGACCTCGCTGAAGAGGCCCGGGAGTCATGGGTTGTTTGCAAACGCCAGAGACGTCACAAGGCAGGTTCGCGCGATGGCATCAGAAGGTGACACGCAGGGATCCCTGGATGTTTCTTGGGCCATAAGCGAGACCCGAAGCGTTCCCGAAGTTTGAATTGGTATTGACAAGCGGATTACAGGTTTGCGTCGACGAAGTGCTGCAAGTAACTGACGTGTCAAAGCCGGTGAAGCGGTGCCTGTTGAACAGGTCGAAAAACTCCACGCGGAAGTCGGTGTGGACCTGGTCGGTGAACATGGGAATGGCCTTGGTGACGTTGAAGTCCTCGCTCGTGTTGAACAGTTCGCGGATGCCAAGGGCGCGTGGCGCGTCGCCAAAGGTGAAGTTCGGGGCTGGACTAAAGGCAGCCTGGTTCAGGAGGCGGCTCTGTCCCCAGACATACTTGCCGTGCAGCGCGCCAGCGCTCTGGCCGGAGACGATGTCCGGGCGGCTGGATGAGCCGGTTGCGCCCTCGCCGCCGGCGAAGATGCCCGAGGTCCAGCCCGGCGAAGTTACGCTAAGAG
>CAVPNO010000110.1:0-9127 GCA_963706455.1 uncultured Acidobacteriota bacterium
CTCCCGACGGAGTACTTGACGTTTGGCTTCGGCCCGATACCATCGCTCTAATGTGTGGGAAGCCAGTTGATGAAGTCTGGGAGAAATTGAGACAGTTCCCGGTCGCAAAGGAATATGCTAAAAGTATCTTCATTCGGATTAGGGACGATCAAACAGCCGCGCAACTATTCTCTGTGCTTGAAGAATGGGATTCGCTTGTCCCAGCCGCAAATGAAAACGAAGAAATCCCCCAGGATGAACCGGACGACGATGACGGTGCTGGCGCTTAGCTGCGGAGCCAGTCTTTTACTTTTTGCACGGTGACGTCGCGGCCGATGTCGGAGATGGCGTCGGTCAGCGGAATGCACTTGGGGCAGACTTCGACGCAGTTCTGGGCGTAGCCGCACTCCTGGATGCCGCCGTCGCCGGCCAGCGCGCGCAGGCGGTCTTCCTTGAATACCTTGCCGGTGGGGTGGTTGTTGAAGAGCTTCACCTGGGCGATGGTGGCGGCGCCGACGAAGTTGGTCGATTCGTTGAATTGCGGGCAGACTTCCATGCAGCAGGTGCAGGAGATGCAGTTGGAGAGCGGGTAATTGGCTTCCTGCTGCTGGGGGTAAACGCGCGGGCCGGGGCCGAGATCGTAGGTGCCGTCGACCGGGACCCAGGCTTTGACGCGCATCAGGTTCTCGAACAGGACGGACCGGTCGACCTGGAGATCGCGGACCAGGGGAAACTTCGAGAGCGGTTCGATCTTGATGGGCTGCTCAAGATTGTCCACCAGCGCGGAGCAGGCCATGCGCGCCTTGCCGTTGATTCTCATTGCGCAGGAGCCGCAGATTTCCTCGAGGCAGTTGGAATCGTAGGTGATGGGCGTGGTCGGCCGCCCGTCGGCGGTGACGGGGTTGGCGGCGATCTCCATCATGGCGGAGATGACGTTCATGCCGGGACGCCACTCGAGCTCGAATCGCTCCCATATGGCGGGCGCCTGGGGGTTGGCCTGGCGCTTGATTTCGAATTGGACGGTTTTGGTTGCCATGATGCCTTTCGGTGTCCATCATCCCATCCCCCATCTCAGAATCGAGATGTGGGGCACCCGCGCTACTTGGCCACGTCGTAGCGGCGCGGGCGCGGCTTGATGAACTGCGTGTCAACTTCCTCGAATTCGAACTTCGGGCCGTTGATATGGCCGGTGTAACTGGCCTTGGTGGTCTTCAGGAATTTTTCGTCGATGCGTTCGGGGAAGTCGGGCTTGTAATGGGCGCCGCGCGATTCGTCGCGCAGGATGGCGCCTTGCACGATGACCCGCGAAAGCTCGAGCATGTTATAGAGCTGCCGGGCGAAGGCAAAGCTGGTGTTCGCCCACTGGCTCTTGTCGCTGAGGTTTACCCGGTTGTAGCGCTCCAGCAATTCGACAATCTTCTGGTCGGACTGCTTGAGTCCCTTGTTGTAGCGGATCACGGTGGCATGCTCGGTCATGGTCTGGCCCAGCTCGCGCCACAGCTTGAAGGGATTCTCGTTGCCCTCGTTGGTGATCAACTCCTTGTTGATCTCGGCCTGGCGCTGGACTTCCGCGGCGGCGCCGCCGTCGCCTTCCACCGCGGGCGCATTCCTGGCGTACTTGAGGGCGATGGGGCCGGAGGTGAATCCGCCGAAGATGCACGATACCAGTGAATTCGCACCCAGGCGGTTGGCGCCGTGGTACTGATATTCGCACTCGCCGGCGGCAAACAGGCCGGGGATATTCGTCATCTGGTTGTTGTCCACCCACAGGCCGCCCATGGTGTAGTGCATGCCGGGGAAGATCTTCATGGGCACTTCGCGCGGGTCGTCGCCGACGAATTTTTCGTAGATCTCGAGGATGCCTTCGAGCTTGCGGTTCAGCGTTTCGCGATCGATGTGGGTGAGGTCGAGGTAGACCATGGGCTGGCCGTCGATGCCGAGGTCGTACTCGTAGACGACTTTGTGGATGGCGCGGGTGGCTACGTCGCGGGGGACGAGGTTGCCGTATTTCGGGTACCACTCTTCGAGGAAGTACCAGCGCTCGGCTTCGGGGATCTGCTTGAAGGGGCGATTGTCGCCGGCCTTGCGCGGCACCCAGACGCGGCCGCCTTCGCCGCGGGCCGATTCCGACATGAGGCGCAGCTTGTCTTCGCCGGGGATGGAGGTGGGATGCACCTGGATGAATTCGCCGTTGGCGTAGTAGGCGCCCTGCTGGAATACGGCCGATTGGGCGGAGCCGGTGCAGACGACGGAGTTGGTGCTTTTGCCGAAGATGGCGCCGATGCCACCGGTGGCGAGGATGATCGCATCAGCCGCGAAGGAGCGGAGTTCCATGGAGCGCAGGTCCATGGCCACGATGCCGCGGCAGTTGCGCTTCGCGTCAATGATGGCGGAGAGGAACTCCCAGCCTTCAAACTTGGTGACGCGGCCGTCGGACTCGTAGCGGCGCACCTGCTCGTCGAGCGCATAGAGAAGCTGCTGGCCGGTGGTAGCGCCGGCGAAGGCGGTGCGGTGGTAGAGCGTGCCGCCGAAGCGGCGGAAATCGAGCAGGCCTTCAGGGGTGCGGTTGAAGGGCACGCCCATGCGGTCGAGCAGATCGATGATGCCGGGCGCAGCTTCGCACATGGCCTTCACCGGCGTCTGGTTGGCAAGGAAGTCGCCGCCGTAGATGGTGTCGTCGAAGTGCTGCGCGGTGGTGTCGCCTTCGCCCTTCAGGTTTTTCGCGGCGTTGATGCCGCCCTGCGCGCAGACCGAGTGCGAACGCTTGACGGGGACGATGGAGAACAGGTCCACGTTGCCGCCGGCTTCGGCGATCTTGATGACCGCGGCCAGGCCGGCCAGGCCTCCGCCAACCACGATGATTCTGGGCGATGATGCCATTGTCTTCCTTTTCAGTTGTCAGTGATCAGTGGTCAGTGATCAGAGACCCGAAACCAGTTTTGCGCCGGCTTCCACATGAAAGCCAATGCGGGTAGCAGTGGTTCAGCTCGTGGCGCCGGGGCTCGCAGGTGCAACCAGGGTGGAAACAGGCACGTCTTGCGGCGCGTTTTGGTATTTCGGGCCGATGAAGGCCCAGATGCTGGCCAGCCCCATGACCGCCAGGGCGATCCCTCCGGCGAGGCAGACCCATCCGAATCGGCGGCGCGCTGTTTCGCCCGGGGTGATACCCCACTTGGCGGCGAACAGCCACACGCCGTACGCGAAGTGCCAGCAGACCGCGATCATGGCGATGGCGTAGACCGCAACCATCAGGGGATTGGACAGCTCGTGCTGCACTTTCCAGAAAGCGGCGCCGGGATTTTCGGGAAGGCTGATGCCCATGAAGCGCTGGCGGAGCACGTGCTGGATGATGTAGACGAAGGAAACGATGCCGGTCCAGCGCTGCGCGACATAGAGCCAATTGCCGGCCCAGGGGTAATAGACCACGTTCGACTGGCCGCGCACCCAGATGTAGACGCCATACGCGCCGTGATACAGGATGGGAATAAAGATGAAGGTCCACTCCAGCACGCGGACCAGGGGCAGGCCATTGAGGAACTTGACCTGCTGGCCGTAAGCGAGGGGGCCTTTGAGTGCTTCGAAGTTGGAGAGGATGTGCTCCAGAAGGAAGGCGCCGATGGGGACGATGCCGGTGAGCGAATGCAGCTTGCGCCAGATGAAGGACAAGCCCTGACCCGCGCGGAGCGGCTGAACGCCGCGGCGAACCTGGTGTGCGGGCGGGTGCGCGGCTGGGGGCTGGGCGGTGGCCATGTAAGTGCGGCTCCTTCTGATCGGGCGGTCTGGACGTATCGTATTGAGGGACGCGGTTTTGTTGCGTGTTTACGACTGCATTATTGGGGTCGCGTCTTGGGGTCGTCAAGGCGCGGGGTTCACAGGCACCCAGGCAACACGATGCTGGACGCAGGAACGCGACTAGAGTGAGAACTCGATTGCCCTCGAGGCCAAGGCCAGCCGATCGATCAAACGCTCGAAGCGGCCTCCGTCGCCCACCGCAGCAACCATGGGCCCTTCCGACCGGAGGATGATCGAAACCTGGTCTTTGCGGGTCGCTTTTTGAAGGTCGGCGGTCGACACCTGGGCGCGGCCAAGGTCGGGGCCAAGAAATCTCTCGGCTGAAATCCGGTCGAGCCAGCGAGCGTGCTCCCATCTTCGGCGTACGTTCCCGTACATGTCGCGCGTTTCCAGCTTGACCCACTGGCCATCATTGAATGATGTAAATCCGGGCGGCACCGCGAAAGGCGTAACGCAGGTTGGAAATGCCTCGTATAGCAACAACCGGTTCACCAGAATCCGATCATCGCCTTCCGGCTTCCGGCTTAGCAATCCCTTGGCCTGCTCGGAAAGGCTGACACCGGAGAAGCGCGTCTCATCGTACAGGGGCTGCTTTTCCATGATGTCATTCAGGGCATTGGCACACTGGTTGAGTTGGGAGGGCCAGGTCGGCCCCTTATTGAGTTCTGCGAGAGCGGGAGTCGGAAGTTGGGATTTGAGGAACTGCGCCAAGCCTGCATTCTCGCGCAGGCTCCTGGCGAAGGCCGCCACGGTGTTGGGGACAAAATTGTCGGTTGACAGCGCAAGGTCGATTTGAATGGCCGACAGATAGTTGTTAATGAACGAGGTCGCCGATTGTGGATCGAGTGCGCCGGTATGAGATGTGATGCGCTCGTCGTTGAGCTGAAGCAGGGCTTTATGCGCAGCTTGCTCCAGAAAGGGATAGGAAAGCGCCATCGACCAGCGCACAGCTTCCGTGGTTGCGAAACCGAGATAGCGCCGGCGCACGTCCGGGGTGTTGAAGACGAAAACGCAGTAGCGCAGGCCGTGCGTGCGGCGCAGAAGCAGGCTGAACAGGTGCAATCGTGAAGTGAGCCACTGTTCTCCTAAACCCAAATTGAAAACCGCGTAATCGGCTGTCAGCGACGGCTGCTGGGGCTTCAGCAGCCCGAGAATGTCCTGCACGCCGCTGGCAAACTGCGTAATGCCCACGGTATTGCGAAGATCCTCTCCGCCCGGACCGGACCAATCGACCTTGAATTCGTGAGTCTGAACCAGCTCGAATGCGAATCCGCCGGGCAGCGACACCTTGCTCAGGCTTCCCTTCAGCATGCCCGCGGTTCCTTCCACAAACGCAATCAGCGCCCGGCGGAAGGTTATGGCCAGAACCACGACCACCACCGGCCAGATAAGCACGCCCGCCAGCCGGATGCCTTCGTCATGCGTGATACCCAGGGAGGAAACATAAAGGTGCATTGTGAATACCTCGGTTCCGTCGGGAATCCGTCGCTTTCCAATTGGGCTAATCGTAAGTGCGCCAGCGGATGGTGAGGTTGTAGCCGTACTGGTCGACGATGAGTTTGCCGAGGCGGCCTTCGCCGGTCTTGAAGGCCACCACGGTGCCCGCCGGAATCTGGTTGGCGTTGTCGTTGTCGGCCCGGATCTTGCCCGGAGAGTACGGGTATTTCTCCATATCCGACCAGCGAATGGATTCGAAGTCCCGGCCGCCGATGACAAAGAACGCAGCGCCATTGGCCGGGGTGAGGAAGCGCCTCACGTTGTCGACGATCTCCCACTGGAAATCGGCGCCCGCGGTGGTCTCAGTGCCGGTGTCCAGGTCGTAGAAGTAGGTTCCGCGTACCACCAGGCGGCCGCTGGAGTGGATGGGGCGCTCGGATTTCTTTGGCGGAGTCCCGGATCCGGATGTTGTGGAGGAGGTGACGGCCGGCGTGGGTTGAGCGGGCTTAAAGATGGTGCTCCAGTTGGAAATCAGGGCGGCGGCGATGACGCCGGCCAGTCCGATGACAGCGACGATGATCTGGACGCGGGCGGTGGAGTCGCGCTTGGTTTCCTGATCGGCCATGGGTGCAACTCTCCGGTGGGATGTGCCAGGGTTGGAGGCCTGTCGGACGTTGAACGGTATGCTATCCGGGTTTGTCTTACAGTGACAAGCGCCCGTCTGACGGCCTTACGGCGATGGAAGACGGCGTCATACGCCGAGTTGGGGCAGCAAGGCCGCCAGCGCGCGGCCGCGGTGGCTGAGAGAGAGTTTGGTTTCGAGCGAGATCTCGGCCATGGTGCGGTCGAGGGCAGGAAGATAGAAAAGCGGGTCGTAGCCAAAGCCGCCGGTGCCGCGCGGAGCGTCGAGGATGATCCCTTCCACCGTGCCGTGGGCGCTCTGCAGGGCTTGGCCATCGCGCGCGGCGACCAGCACGCAGTGATAGCGCGCGGTGCGCTGGGGTGCGGGGACGCCGACCGCCGCCAGGCGCTGCAGCAGGACCATGTTGTTCCAGACGTCGGTGTTGTCGTTGGCGTCGGGGGAGTCGATCATGCCGGCATCGGCGGCAAAGCGGGCCGAGCGCACGCCGGGAGCCCCGTGAAGGGCATCGACTTCGAGGCCGGAGTCGTCCGCGATTACCAGTTCTCCGGGGGCAAAGCGGGAATAGTAGGTGGCCTTGAGGGTGGCGTTGTCGGCAAAGGTGACGCCGTTTTCTTCCGGAGGCTGGATGGTGTCCAGTGCGGGCAAGGGATCGATGGCCACGGACCACGTCGCCGCCGCCGTGCGGAAATCGCGCAGCTTGCCGTGGCTGCTGGTGGCGGCGTAGAGGCGGAGAGCCATGGACTGAGTATAGGGAACGGGGAACAGGGAACAGGGATCAGGGATCAGGGATCAGGGATCAGGGACCAGGGAACAGGGATCAGGGAACAGGGATCAGGGATCAGGGATCAGGGACCAGGGAACAGGGATCAGGGATCAGGGATCAGGGAACAGGGATCAGGGAATAGGGAACAGGGAGGAGAGCCTCGACCAACATAATTATCGCGACGGGGGGAGGAATCTCTATTGAAATACTTTCCAAAAGCGGCGTTGAACCGGCACAATGGACTTCTTTGATTCACAACCTCTGAACTGCTTGGCTTCACGAGGCAGAGCTGCACTGGAGCGATAGAGAACATGTCGATTCTTGCCGGGATTGGGTGGCACATGGTGGGTGCGGCGTCGGCGGCCTCGTTTTATGCGCCGATCGAGAAAGTGAAGCGGTGGTCGTGGGAGACCACGTGGGCGGTGGCGGGGTTCTTTTCGTGGATCCTGCTTCCGATCGGGATCAGCTACCTGCTGCTGCCGCATTTCGGCGCGTTCTACGCGTCCATTCCCAGCGACGTGTTGTGGAAGGTAGCGTTGTTCGGGGCCATGTGGGGAGTGGGCAACGTGAATTACGGGCTCACCATGCGCTACATGGGCATGTCGCTGGGGATCGGCGTGGCCATCGGCGTGACGCTGGTGGTGGGGACGCTGGTGCCGGTGTTCATGAACGGGCAGGCAGGCATGCTGTTCACGTCCACAAGCGGCCGCTTTAACATGGCGGGTGTAATCGTGGCGCTGCTGGGAGTGGCCATCGTGTCTTACGCCGGGCACCAGAAGGAAGAGCAGTTGAAAACCGGCGAACCCACAGAGTTCAATGTATGGCTCGGACTGGGGCTGGCGGTGATGTGCGGCATCTTCTCATCGGGCATGTCATTTGCGTTGAATGCCGCCGGACCGATCAAGCAGGCCGCGGAGAATGTCGGCGTCAGCCATCTTTACTCCACGCTGCCGGCGTATGTGTTCATCATGGGCGGGGGCGCGATCGTGAACATGGCGTATTGCTTCACTCGCCTCGCGTTTGTGCGGAAGATCTCGCTCAAGCGCGACCTGGCCGAGCCGGGGTCCACGCTGGCGAAGAACGCGGCGATGGCGGCATGCGGCGGCATCATGTGGTATCTCCAGTTCTTCTTCTACGCGTGGGGGCAGGCGAACATTCCCGACCGCCTGAGCTACGTGAACTGGATGCTGCACATGAGCGGGTACGTGCTGTTTGGCGGCATCGTAGGCCTGGCGCTGGGCGAATGGGCAGGCGTAACCAACCGGCCCATCCGGCTGCTGTGGGTCGGCATCCTGGTGATCATCGCCGCGGCCAACCTGGTGGGACTGGGACTGGCGGCGGGATAGGGGAAACAGGGGTCAGGGATCAGTGGTCAGAGATCAGTGATCAGGGATCGGGGATCAGAATCCCAACCCCAAACCCGTAACACCTAATCCCTGGACTGAACCCGTGTCTTACTTCGACCACGGCGGGACGACGCCGGTCATACGGGCGTACGCCACAAGCTGGCCCATGTGTTCGTTGGCGTGGACGATGATGCGCAGGTACATGCCGTCAACCGAGCTGTCGCGGCCATAGACCTTGAGCTTGCGCTGAAGATCCTGCGCGGTCTCGGCGAGGTGCGCCTGCTTGACGGCATCGAGGGAGCGCTTGAGCCAGCTAATCACGTCGGCCTTGGCGGTGACCGTCTTCTCCAATTCCGGTTTCAAATCGGACGGAACCTTGGGCCCGGTGAAGGCCAACAGCCCGAAGTTGGCGATGACGATGTGCATGTAGACTTCGCTGGTGGAGCGCACGCCGGGCGCGGGACGCCACGCGAACTTGTCGGCGGGCGTGGCCTCGGCCAGTTCGACCAGTTGACGGGACACGTGGAGCCACTCGCCGTCGTAGCCCTGCCAGACACCCTCGAGCTGATCTTCGGGCAATGCCCGTGGGGCGGCAAGCAGGCAAAGCGAAAAGACCAGGGCGGCCAGGATCCTCTTCATGGTTGAACTCCTATGGCAAACGGCGTTGCGATCCAGAGTAAGCGGGACGCTGCGTGGTTGGACAGGAAAATGGGATGAACGGCCGTGGAGAGAAACGGCAAAGAGCGGGCTGGCGATGAAGTCTGCCGAGCGGGCATCAAAAAAGCCCGGCGGCGCGGCTGGGCCGGCCGTCGGGCGGGGTTCGTGAAAGGAGGCGGACTTACTTTTTGCCCATGGCGGCAAGGATCGGGGCGACCTCGTTGTCCTCGAGGACCATATAGGTTCGCAGGTCAAAGAGGTCGGAGAACTTGGAGGCGGCCAGGTAATGGGAGGTTGGTTTGTCGGATTCGGTGAGGGTGAAACCGATGCTCATATCCACGGAGTGCCAGCGGCCTAAAAGTTTCTGGCCCTCCTGCGGTCCAGCCTCCCCGGCCAGGAACCGGCGCACCGCTTCCGATAAGGATGCTCCCGGCTTGAGACTCCAAACGACCATTGTCTTCATGTGAGAAGTTTCCTTTCTTGAATTGAGATGGGAGAAATAAGAAATGG
>CAVPNO010000111.1:0-73781 GCA_963706455.1 uncultured Acidobacteriota bacterium
GCGGCTGTGTTTGCAGATAGAAATTCTTGGGGCTACCGCCGCCCAGGATGATTACCCCGTTGCGCGTGGCATTGAGCACAATCGCGGTTGTCTCGTTGACATCGGCCAGGGGGTGGAGAGTAAGTTGTACCGTCCAGGGCATTGCGTGCCACGTTCATGCCGATCGAGGAGTCGCCAGGTGAAGAGGTATAGATCGGCACATTCCCAGCCGCCGCCTCGGCCAGCACGGAATATTCGGGCTTGACACCAGCCTTGAGCAACTGGTTTCCCAGGTGATGATGTAGCTCAGAGGTTGAAATGGGCCGATTGGGCAGGCTCTTCAGCGCCTCACGTACGAAGGCATCGGTATCGAGCAACACCTTGTCCTCGAAAAGGATATCATAGATGCGGATCGCGCCCTCTTCCTGCAATTTTGTATCGTCGAGGCGGAAATCGCCGCGATGCAGCGTCATGGCCAGCGCGTGGTGCATATCATGGTAGAGGTTCGCGCCGGTACTGACGATAAAATCAATAAAGCCATACTCCATCAGCGTCAGAATACAGCCACCCAGGCCCGCCGGGGTTAGCGCCCCGGCCATAGTCAGGGCAATCGTCACATCCTTCTCAGGATCGAGCATCTCCTCAGCATATAGGCGCGCCGCCTCGCTCAGGCGCGCCGCGTTATATGCCTGAAGGTGCTCGTCAATCGAATTCCGTGACCGTCATGCCGGGTCGCACACGTGTGGGCAGGATCTGCGCCCCGCTCAGATAGTCACTTTGTTCTAGCTTATGCTCTTCGTGGTTATGATGGTGATTGTCGTGCATCATCTTGCTCTTTTTTCTTTCTCTAATTACTACGATAGCTGTTAAACAGCTTACCAGTAAAATATGCATTCTGGACATCAATGACCAGTAGTACCCGTTTCATAATGAATTATACCTCGCTCTGCTGTTGATTGCTCCCTGCTATCTGTCCGCCCAACATAGTAAAATTATATCGCGTTTCTCCTGCTGTAGCAAATTTCAGATAGGTCTCTGAAAGAAAAGCGGTGGGAGGTCCGAGTCGTGGCCCTTCATCCTCCCACACTTTCTTTCAGAGACCTGTCCTATGCTTCTGGCGTGGCCCCAATCATCTCGTGAATAAAGCCCTTTGTTCCATCAGGGCCGCTCAATGAGGGGGCAGAACCCAAGCCATTCTGCGGCTCAAAGCGTAGTTCAAAGGTAAAGAAGGGGCAGCAGGCGCGCTCCTGCGTGATAAACTGAAGCAGCTCCTGTGTACGTTCGGCGTTGCCAGCAAATCTGAGCGTGTAGCCTTGCTCCAGTTCTTTAATCTCCTCAATTTCGCGCAATAACCCTTCGTTCTCGCCCTTGCGCGTGGTCAGCTCGTGCGCCGAGAGAGAGCAGGCGATGGGAATATCCTGTGTGTTATTGTCTAGCATTTGCATTTCCTTATTCTATCATTGCGCGTCGCACTTCGATAATCTGGTCGCGGAGTTGCGCGGCTTTCTCGAATTCGAGCTGTTTGGCGGCGGTGCGCATCTGGGACTCCAGGTCTTTGATCAGGCGCATGGCTTCGTCTTCGGAGATGCCGCTCAGGAATTTGCCGAGAGGGTCTGGTCGTCGCTGGCCTCGGTGGATTTGCCCATGGCTTTGAGACGTTCGGAGAGCGTCTTGATGTCTTTTGTGATGCCGCGCGGGGTGATGTGGTTGCGTTCGTTATGCGTTGTTTGCAGTCCTCGGCGGCGATTGGTTTCGTCGATGGCGCGCTGCATCGAGCGGGTGACGGTATCGGCGTACATGATGACGCTGCCGTCGATGTGGCGCGCGGCACGTCCGATGATCTGGATCAGCGAGCCTCCTGAGCGCAGGAAGCCTTCTTTATCGGCGTCGAGAATCACGACCAGCGAGACTTCCGGCAGGTCCAGACCTTCGCGCAAGAGGTTGATGCCTACGACCACATCGTAGACGCCCAGGCGCAGGTCGCGCAGGATATCTATCGCGCTCGATCGTGTCGATCTCCGAGTGCAGGTAATGCACCTTGATGTTCAATTCCTGCATATAGTCCGCCAGATCCTCGGCCATCTTCTTGGTCAGCGTAGTGACCAGCACACGCTGGTTTTTTGCGACGCGCTGGCGGATCTCGGCTAACAGGTCGTCGATCTGCCCCTTAGTGGGCCGGACGCTGATTTCGGGATCAAGCAGGCCGGTGGGACGAATAATCTGCTCGACGACGGCCTCGCTGTGGTCGTATTCATAGGGACCCGGTGTCTGAGCCGACAAAGAGCGCCTGGTTGATCTGTTTCTCAAATTCAGGAAAGGTCAGCGGGCGGTTATCCAGTGCCGAGGGCAGGCGGAAGCCGTAATCGACCAGCACCTGCTTGCGCGAGCGGTCCCCGGCGAACCTGCCGCGCACCTGGGGCAGCGAAACGTGCGACTCGTCCACGACCAACAGAAAATCCTCCGGCAGGTAGTCCATCAGCGTCCACGGTTGCTCGTTGGCTCCGCGACCCGCCAGGTGGCGCGAGTAGTTTTCCACGCCTGAACAGAAGCCGGTTTCGCGCAGCATCTCCAGATCGAAGTTGGTACGCTGGCTTCAAGCGCGCAGCCTCCAACAGCTTGCCCTCAGCCTCCATCTCTTCCAGCCGCTCCTGAAGCCTCTTTCTCGATCAGCTCGATCGAAGCATTCAGGCGTTGCTGAGTTGTCACCCAGTGCTTGGCCGGATAGATATCCAGGCGCTCGCGCTGACCGAGCACCTCGCCGGTCAGGGGATCAATCTCGGTCATACGCTCGATCTCGTCGCCGAAGAACTCGATGCGCACCGCCAGATCTTCGTACGCCGGAAAAAGCTCCAGCACATCGCCGCGCACGCGGTAGCGCCCGCGCACAAAATTCGCGTCGTTGCGCTCGTACTGGATCTCGTTCAGATGGCGTAAATCTTATTGCGGCGCTTCTCCTCGCCAACTTTGAGCGTCAGGACCACCTCGCCGTATTCCTCCGGGCTGCCCAGCCACGTAGATGCACGAAACCGAGGCGACGATCAGCACATCGCGCCGCTCGAAGAGACTGCGTGTCGCAGAAAGCCTCAACTTCTCAATCTCAGCATTCAGCATACTCTCTTTTTCGACATACGTATCCGTACGCGCGATATACGCTTCAGGCTGATAATAGTCATAGTAAGAGACAAAATACTCAACCGCGTTATTAGGAAAAAATTCCTTGAATTCGCTATAAAGCTGCGCCGCCAGCGTCTTATTTGGGGCCAGTACTAGCGTCGGTTTCTGGACCTGCTCTACAATCTTGGCGACGGTATAGGTCTTGCCACTGCCCGTTACGCCCAACGACGTTCTGTCTTTCTATAGCCATCATTGATACCCTTGACCAATTGGGTGATCGCTTCCGGCTGGTCCCCAGTCGGCTCGAACGG
Source organism: uncultured Acidobacteriota bacterium (assembly GCA_963706455.1). Classification (GTDB taxonomy): domain Bacteria; phylum Acidobacteriota; class Terriglobia; order Terriglobales; family Acidobacteriaceae; genus Telmatobacter. The sequence continues at coordinate 3,405 of CAVPNO010000111.1, forward strand.
CGACTCAACTTTAATTCTGCCATAGCTCGAAATCCCTCTTCATTAGTATTTTGCTGGTGCGCATCCTCGATAGAATATCTTTTCCAACCGCCCCTCATTATATCACGTCTGAGCCTATTGTACGAAGTGGCATTCACCAAATCCATCCTCATATGTGATAATGGAAGGGAAGCATTACGCTGGCGGGATTGGTGATCTTCGCACTGTGGCATATTGTCTGGATCGACACGGTCGCAGCCCTGGCCGCCGTGCCCGTCCTCGTCGTCGAGGGACAGCGTGCGTGGCGTGGCGAATCGTGCGGATGCGGGACTTAAGTTCTCAGCTTTCGTTTTCAGCCGTCAGTGATCCCAGCGTAAAAGCCAGGACGGGGATACCCCAGTGTTTCGACAACTGAGACCGGGCCACTGACGATGGACAACTACGGTGCGTTAACATGGTGCACATCTTCTAAGGTTCGGTCTGGAGGTTGTTGTGCGGCCGGTTCGTCACCCTGTTCACGCCGTCAGTCTTGTTGCCGTTCTGGCAGTTGCTTCGCTGTTTGCTCCCACTGTCGCAAACGCCGGCGCGAAGCCGCACATTTTCCAGCGCCCTGCACTGAGCCGCGACCTGATCGCCTTCGGCTATGCGGGCGATTTGTGGACCGTGCCGCGATCCGGCGGACGTGCGACTCGCCTGACCAACGGAATTGGCATTGAGACCGCGCCGGTGTTCTCGCCCGATGGAAAGACCATCGCCTTCACTGGCGACTACGATGGCAATACCGACGTGTTTACCATTCCCGCTACGGGGGGCGTTCCGTTCCGGGTGACGTATCATCCTGCCCCAGATTACGCCGTGGGCTGGACTCCCGACGGCAAGAACATCCTCTTCCGCTCCAATCGCGAATCGACCAGCCGCTACACACAGCTATATACCGTGCCCGCAAAGGGCGGCATCGTCCAGGCTCTGCCGCTGCCAATGGCCTACCAGGGACAGTACTCGCCGGACGGCAAACAGATTGCGTATTCGCCGCTCGGACCCGCCTTCGGGTTCAATTACACCGCCTATACGGCCTGGGGCAATTACCACGGCGGCCTGGCGAGCACCATCTGGATTACGACGCTTCCCGAACTCGACTCGGTTGAAATCCCCCACGAGCAGGGCTCCGACTTTAACCCCATCTTTGCCGGCGGAAAGATCTACTTCCTGTCGGCACGCAAGGGCCACATCACCATTTTTCGTTACGATTCGGCCTCCAAGAAATCCCCCGTGACGGAAGCGCTGGCCAATGACGGCCCCGATATCCGTACCCTTGCGGGCGAAGGGGGCACCCTGATCTATGACCGCCTCGGCGACATCTATCTGTTCGACACGGCGACAGGGACCAGCCACGTGGTGCCGATCGATGTGGACGCCGATCTGCCTGAAGTTCGGCCGCATATCGAGAGCGTTGCCGGCCAGATCGCGCACGCCTCCATTTCGCCGACGGGCCTGCGCGCCGCGTTCGAAGCGCATGGCGAAATCCTGACGGTGGCCGCCAAGCACGGCCCCACGCGCGACATCACCAACACGCCCGGAGTGATGGAGCGCGAGCCCGCCTGGTCGCCTGATGGGCAATCGATCGCTTACTTTTCCGATGAATCCGGCTTGTACGCACTCCATATCGCTTCACAATTCGGCAACTCCGAGGCCGCCAGCCCGGCGGTGAAAAAGTTCGAGCTTGCCAAGGAACCGGCATACTACTTCGATTCCAAATGGTCCCCCGATTCCAAGCGCATCGCATTCCATGACAACCGCCTCAACATCTGGATGCTCGACACCACCACCGGCAAGCTGACCACCGTAGGCGATCCGAATGTGTTTGGCGGATTCTCTAATGAGAGCTATGACATCTCGTGGTCGCCCGACTCGAAATGGATTGCCTATTCGCATTCCATGTCCAATCACCTTCATGCGCTGTATCTCTACTCGGTCGACACGGGAAAAACCATGCAGGTGACCAATGAAATCGCCGATGCCCGTCTCCCGGCGTTCGATCGCGATGGCAAGTATCTTTACTTCACCGCCAGCACGAACGAAGGCGCCACCGAAGACGATCTGGACATGACCAGCGACCTCTACCAGGTTTCGTCGAATATTTACGCGCTGGTGCTGGCCGCGAACCAGGCTTCACCGCTTGCTCCCGAACTGGATGACGAGAAGCCGGCGGAGAAGGAGGAAGCGAAGAAGGAAGAGCACGGGAAGGACGCCGGCGAGGCCAAGGAATCGAAGGGCGACGAGAAAGCCAATGCGGGAAAGGCCGCGGCGGTGAAGCCTATCAAGGTTGACCTGCAGGGGATCGAGTCGCGCATCGTAGCTCTGCCCCTGCCGCCCGGCCTGTACGTGGACCTTGTCGCCGGGGTCAAAGGAAGCCTGTACTTCCGGGCCGTGGCCCCGTCGTTTTCGTCCTTGGGCGGCCAGCCTTCCGGGGATGCCACTCTCAGCCGCTGGACGCTGGAAGACAAGAAGACGGAGAAGCTGGCCGACCACGTGGAGGGATTTGAGCTTTCCGCCAACGGGGAGAAAATGCTGCTTGCGCTGGGACATGGATCGGAGGGTGGCGATGGTCCCGGCGGCGGGGGCGAGCCGACCTTTGTCATTGTTCCGTCCAATGCACCGGTAAAGCCCGGCGATGGCGCGCTGAACCTGGGTGACATGAAGGTGCGCGTGAATCCGCCCGAAGAGTGGGCGCAGATGTACCACGAGGTGTGGCGCATCGAGCGCGCCTACTTTTACGATCCCAACTTCCACGGCGCCGATACGGCGGGCGACGAGCGGCATTTCGAGCCCTACGTCGCCTCGATGGCGTCGCGCGCGGACCTGAACTATATCTTCCAGGAGATGCTGGCCGCATTTTCCGTGGGCCACCTGCGCGGCAACGGCGGAGCCATCCCGGAGGCGAAGAGAGTTCCAGGCGGGCTGCTGGGCGCCGACTACGAGATCAAAGACAATCACTATTGCCTCAGGAAGATCTACACGGGTGGCCTGTTCCATCCGCGCGAAAAGGCGCCTCTGGCTCAACCCGGCCTCAACGTCGCGGAAGGGGACTGTATCCTGGCCATCGAAGGCCAGGAACTCACGGCCGACATGGACATCCAGCAGCTTCTCGAGGGCACGGCAGGCAAGGTGATCAGCTTGAGGGTGGGGTCAGCGGACGGCAAGAATGCGCGCGACGTCTCCGTCACTCCCGTGGCCAGCGAAGCGGCATTGCGCAATATCGACTGGATCGAAACCAATCAGAAGAAGGTTGACAAGCTGTCGGGCGGCAAACTGGCCTACGTTTATTTGCCCGACACCGCGGGCGGCGGATTCACCAACTTCAATCGCTACTACTTCGCGCAGACCAACAAGGAGGGCGCGGTCATAGACGAGCGCTTCAACAGCGGCGGGCAGGTGGCCGATTACTTCATCGAAGTATTGAATCGCCATGTCGAGTCGTACTGGTCGCCGCGCTACGGGATCATCGAACATACACCCAACGCTGCAATCTATGGGCCCAAGGTGATGATCGCGAACGAAAACTCAGGCTCAGGCGGCGATGCACTGCCGTGGCTGTTCAAGCAGGCCAAGCTGGGTCCGCTGGTGGGCAAGCGGACGTGGGGCGGCCTGGTGGGGATCAGCGACATTCCCGTGCTCATGGACGGCGGACACGTGACTTCGCCCAGCGTGGCATTCTTTTCGCCGGCCGGTCAGTGGGATGTGGAGAACCATGGCGTCGATCCTGACTATGTGGTCGAGCAGGATCCCAAGCTGGTGAGCGAAGGTCATGACCCGCAGCTTGAAAAAGCCGTGGAACTGGCCCTGGGTGAACTTGAAAAACATCCTCCGGTCAAAGTCGAGCGACCGGCATATCCGAATTATCACCAGGAGAGCGGAGTGTCGAAATAGCCGGGGTTTGTCTTGCCGGCATGGCTTTCCGCCCGAGTAGAACCTGGACGGGGCACCCCGCCGTGAATAAAGCGGCAGGATGAGTAAATGAGCGACATCCTGATTTTGGGGCCCGGCGAGTTGCACGTACGGAAAACCTTCGGCCCCGACACCATCAGCCGCGGCGCCGCATTGTTCGAATGCGAGTGGGATGGCGGACGTTTCGAAGCCGGCCTGTTTCTAAGCGGCATGTTTCGATCCGGAGCGTTCGTTGGCGGGATCTTCCTCGGCGGCATCTTCTGGGCCGGCACATGGCTAGGCGGAACGTGGGAGGGCGGCTTCGATCGCAGCGGCATTTACCATTCCAGAAACGCCGTTCCCGCACCAATTTGACGCCCATGCCGCGCCTGTTGATTGCCAGTCCGCATCGCTATCCCGATCTGGCGCGTTTGTGGCATCGATTTGTCACGCGGGAAATCGTGCCGGCATTCGCACGTCTGGGTTTGACGGTGGAAGTCAATATCTTTTGCGACGCGAATGCCGAGCGGTTCTTCCCGCACCTTTTTCCCGGAGTGCGATTCTCGCGTAGCGGGGCGGGGATGCGCGATTTCATGGAGTTCTACGATGCCACACTGAAAGAACAATGTGACTTCCTTCTCTTTCTCGACGCGGATACTTTTCTTCTGGATGGAAACTGGGCCTGCTCCTATTTCGAAGCATTTGACCATCCAGAAGTAGCTGCAATTTCGTTCGTCCCGCGGAAAGGAGCGCCGGCGATTTTTGCGTTGTTATGCCATGTGGAGAGCTACCGCGCTCTGCAGGCGCCGGCACTGGCCTGCCGGTACGAGTTTCCCGAGGAGTGGCCGCAGGGAAACAATCTGCAACCCGGAGACTTTGCCGCCAGGGAACTGGCCAAGAGTGGAAAAATCATTACCACTATCGCCGCAGAGGAGTCCTCGCGACACGTGGTGAATTTTCGGGGGACGACCGGGCTTCGAGCGACTCGTGAGCACATGATGCGGGCAGCCGGGGAGCAGGTCTTTTTTCAGTTCGTGGCGGAAAACCCGGCTCTCCTCTCCGCGGGTTACGACAATGTTCTTCTTGGCTGTCTGTATGAAGCGCTCTATGACGAACCCTTTGCGCCAGATGAGGCGGGCAGATCGCTGGGTGGCAGCCTGACGGTTGCCGAGTTGAGACGCGGCCTGGAAGCGATTCGCGACGGGAAACAACTTGAGTCCTTGCGAGAGAGGTTCAGGCAATCGCGGCAGAACATTCGGCGAATGGCGAATCGGGAGGGAGTCGAGCTGTCAATCCCTTCGGTGCTGGATGACCGGGTTTGAAGACTGGCCCGGATTTCGGTGTCGGATAATTCGTGGTTTCCCAGGTCCCAAAGCCAGGGACCGGGGGCACCCGGCATCGTTTCCCGACCAAGCAAGGCTGGAACGGGGCACCATTCCCAGCCCGTATAAAACCTGCCGCTACGATTCGGCGAGTGCGATCATCTCCGCCCACACAGACTCTTCGATCGGCAGGCCGAGCCTGTGGTTTTCTTCGCGTATGCGCAGGGTGCGTTCGCCGGGATACCGCACGGCTGAACCATCCTCGGCAGGCGCGCACCGGTGCAGCGACGCAACGATCGCATCGGCCACTTCGTCCGGCGTTGCGCCCAGAGCGGCCGGATTCATCGCCACAAAGGCCTGGGACAATGCGGTCTCGCGCAGGGAATCGGCGGCAATGTGGTGGGTAGCGTTTCCCTGCGACAGCACGGCAGCCATCGCATCCAGCGCTACCGCTAGTCCCGAGCCTTTCCAAAAGCCCGCGGGCAGCAGGCGTCCGGATTGCTCGATCGCTCCTGGGTCGCGCGTCAAGTTTCCCTTGGCGTCGAATCCCCCATCCACCGGCAGGGCCTCGCCGCGTTTGCGATAGGCTTCGAGCGCGCCATAAGAGAACTGCGACATGGCCATGTCGAGCACCAGCGCACCTTTGGCCCGCGGCACACCGATTACCAGGGGATTGTTCCCGATACACGGCTCTTTTGCGCCCCATGGGGGCAGGTTGGGCATGGTATTGGTCCAGCAAATGCCGATGAGGCCGGCTTCGGCCGCCTGCCATCCGTACGTGCCGCCGCGCATCCAGTGGTTTGTATTGCCCATGGCCACGCATCCGACGCCGTGTTCGCGGCACAGGACCATAGCCCGTTCCATGGCCGCCCAGGCATTCAGATTGCCAGGCCCCGAACGGCCGTCCCAGCGCTCCAGCGCCGCAAACCGCGCCACAGGCGCCGGCTCCGCGTTGACGTCGATGCTGCCATTGCGCACCATGGCGACGAAACGCGGAAAGCGGTTCACGCCGTGCGTGTACACGCCGTCGCAGGTAGTCTCGGCGAAGAGGCGGGCGCACATTTCGGCGCGTTGTGGCGCAAAGCCAAGGCCGGCGAGGATGGCAGCGAGTGTTTCGCGCACGTGATTAAAGGGGATGCGCATGGGACCAATTCAGGTTCCGTACCTTCATCGGAAGCTATGGAAGGACAACTGCAGGTCTTTCGACTTCGGCCGCTTTGCGGCCTTCGCTCAAGGACGACACATCCGGGATAAGTTGCCGTTCAGAACCCCATGATGTTATAGCCGCAATCGACGTAGAGCGTCTCGCCGGTGATGGCGCTGGACAGATCGCTGGCCAGGAACAGGGCGGCGCCGCCCACCTCGAGCTGATCTACGTTGCGGTGCAGGGGAGCGCGCTCCATGTGGGCCCGCATCATTTCGCTCAGGTCGCCGACGCCGCGCGCCGCCAGGGTCTTGATGGGGCCCGCGGAGATGGCGTTCACGCGGATGTTCTTCGGCCCCAGGCTATGGGCGAGGTAACGGGCGTTACATTCAAGAGCTGCCTTGGCAAGCGCCATGACGTTGTAGTTGGGCACGACCTTCTCGGCGGCGTAGTAGGTCAGCGTCATGATACTGCCGCCGTTGGTCATCAGCGGGGCGGCGCCGCGGCTGACCGCGATGAGCGAGTACACGCTCACGTCCATGGCGGTGCGAAACCCGTCGCGGCTGGTGTTGAGGAATTCGCCTTTCAGATCGGCGGCGGGCGCAAAAGCTACCGCGTGCACCAGGACGTCGAGCTTGCCGTACTTGTCCTTCAGCGCGGCAAACAGGGCGTCGATTTCCTGGTCGTTGGAAACGTCGCACTGAAAGCCGGAAGCGCCGGGCAAGTCGGCGATCAGCCCTTCGGCTTCGAGCTTCATGCGCTCGTTCTGGTAGCAGATGGCCAGCGTGGCATCGGCAGCATGCAGCTTCTGGGCAATGCCCCAGGCGATGGAACGCTTGTTGGCCAGCCCGAAGACGACCGCCGTTTTGCCTGCCAGATCGATCATGTTTCTCGTAATCCTCCAGTGCTGGTGGGTAAATGAAGAGAAGTCGCGGGCCAACGGTTTTTAGGATATCAGCCGGGATTGGCGGCTCAGCCGCCCAGGTCCACGAGCCCGACTTCGCCTACCGGGCACTCCAGGAAGCGCGATCCGAGGCGCTGAAACTTTTCGACCGAATCGGTGGCGAAGCAGCGAACGGTCTGCCCGGCCGGCGAGTGTTCTTGAGCAGCTTGGCCGAACAGGGCCACGGCGGCTTCGGCGGCGGACTCCGCCGAGTCGATTACGCGCATTCCAGACGGAACGGCCGCCTCGATCAACGGCCGGAGAAGCGGGTAGTGCGTGCAGCCCAGCACCAGGGTGTCGGGGTTGAGAGCATGGGCGGATGCGTCGGCGAGAAGCTCGTCGAGATAGATGCGGATTACCTGCGCCGCGACGGGATGATTCGTCCAGCCTTCCTCGACCAGGGGCACCAACAACGGGCAGGCTTTTTCGAGCACACGCAGTCCCTTTGCCTGGCAGGCCGCGGCGTAGGCATGGCTATTGACTGTGGCGTCGGTCGCGATTACCAACACGTCTCCGCTGCGCGTTGCGGCGCGCGCGGCCGCCGCTCCGGGCTCGATCACTCCGAGTACCGGCACTGGAACCGCCGCCTCGATTGCATCAAGGGCCAGGGCGCTGGCGGTGTTGCAGGCGATTACCAGAAACTCGGCGCCCTGTTCGCGCACCAGGAAGTGCGCGCTCTCCACGGCATAGCGGGCGATGGTGCGCCGCGACTTGGAGCCGTAGGGCAGGCGGGCGGTGTCGCCGATAAAGGCAAACCTCGCGTGGGGAAAACGGCGAATCAGGGCGCGCAGCACCGTGAGCCCGCCGAAGCCGGAGTCGAACACGCCGATGGTGGGTGCGGAGGCCGCGGGGGGGCTCACGGGTGGGGAACCTCGGTTGAAACAGCATCCGTGGCCGCAGCCTCCGACACCAAATAGGTGCGTGTCAGGTCGGCGTGCCCGGCGAGGGACGGACGTTGCTGGCCGTCGACCAGAAAGCGGACCTCGGTCACGCGGGGCAGATTGGCGTGAATCGTACCGCAGATGGAAAGCACGGTCAGGGATTCGGTTTCGAGGCCGGATGGGTGGCTCGCCGCGAACGTGCCGGTGAGGTTGACGACCGCTAATAGAGTAACCTGTGCGGACGTGCTTGCCGTTATCCCCCGGTCCGCGTTCCGCATTGAGGGGAGTAAAAATACCTGCAAAACGGAAGCGGCGCCGCCGGGCACGGGATGAGACGCGTTGGGTGCTGCGTATATGTCCAGCAGCCGCGCCAGAAGAGCACGGGCGCGCGAACTGGGATCAGCGGGCAAGGGAAGCGAGTGCACCTGCGTGAGCAGCGAGTTGTCCTCGTCATTGGCGACCATCAGGGTGGCCTTCTCATCCGGAGCCACTTCCGGCGCCTTGGTAGGGGCAGAGTCCACACCGGCTACCAGCCTTTCGTGGGCCCGTTGCCGTAGATGCCAAAGCATGCCGCCCATGGCCAGGGAGGCCACCAGCAGGATGGAAAAGATCACAATCTGGTAGCGCGGAATCACGGTTGCCGTCCTCCCATCTGGGGAGCATCCGTCCGCCATTCCAGCAGTGCGGTTGCCAGCGTCTGCGCCACGCGAGCCTGGTATTCCGCATCGTCGGGCTCCGAGGTGACCTTGTGGTCCGAGTCGCGTTCGGGCGCCAGTTCGATAGCCACTGCGGGGCAGGCCATGCTCTCGATTCCAGGCAACGGCACACGGCCCAGGGTCACCGTCGTCCCCGCGTGCATCAACGCCGAGTTCAGCACTCCGGCGAGCGCCAGGCTTCGGGTTACCCACCCGGACTGTGCGGTCTTCCAGGGCATGAACCGGGCCGGTTGAGCGGCGGTTAGCGAAGACACAAAAAGATGCACTCCCGAACCAGTATCTGCAGTGTGAAGGCTGATGCAGGCCCGTGCCTCGGCGTGATTGGCGATTTCCGCGCGGCGACCCAGGTCCACGGATTGGTCCGATTCGCGGGTCGTGACCACCTGTATACCGCGTGCACCCAGCAGCGATCGCAGCCGAACTTCGAGAGCCAAGTTGGCATTCTTCTCCAGTTGCCCGCTGGAGAGATGGCCGCCCACGTCATCTCCGCCATGGGCGGCATCCAGCACCACGATGAAGCGGGGAGGCGCGGGTGGAGCGGGAGCCGGCGGAGGTTGTAGCGAGGGAACCTGCGGTTTTTGTGTAGGAGGAGCCTGGGCTGCCGTTGTCGGGGTGGTTCCCAGCACGGCCAGGTATCCGGTGAACAGCAGGACAGCGGACACACGCCGGAGATCGACGGTTTCCCACCGTCGCGTCCGCAAAAAATCGAAAGGATGGAATACGGAGGTTTTGGCTCTTTCCGGTCCCCCACCGGCCGTGCCGCGCCCCGGTCGAAGAAACTCCACCCTGGCCGAGCCAGGAGGAGGCACCCCCGGTTGGTTTGTTCCCGGATCGCGAAGAGCGAGTCCTTTGACTCCGGTCGCTGGAGGCGACATCCGCTTAGAATGACGACCTGAACAGGAAGCCAACTTCGAACTCTGGCCGCTAATCCAGCGCATAGATGGCGAGACCACTCAAAAGCTTGGGGTAGAAATCCGTCGATTTCTGCGGCATGACCTCGCCGGCAAACGCGACCTCCCTGAGTTGCTCGATGGTGACTGGATTGGTGAGGAAGGCAACGTCGGCTTCGTCAGTGCGGACCTGCTCGACGGCTTCTCCCGCGTCGCGAAGATAACGCACATTGGTTTGCTCGCGAATCTTCTCGGGATCGAGGCCGAGAAGGCGGTCGAGCACGATGGAATGGAGCACGGTCAAGTCGAGTTGCCGCTGCCGATCGGGCAGAGCCTCCAGCACAGGCCCGACGGCTTCCGGCCTGGCGCGGAGGAGCCATGCCCGGTCGCGGAACACAGCCACAAACGCGGGACCCTGTTGCTGCTTCAGTTGCCTGAGATAGGCAGGGTCGTCGGCGTCGGCAATTTCGTGTAACTCGAAAAACTCCGACGCCCGGATGCGGAATCCTGCCTGATCGAAGGCGGTGAGGCTGTGCACCACCCGGTGCGTGGGCAGGATCACCAGGCCCTCGGAATCCATGTTGACAAACGTCATCATCGCGGCCGCTTCGGGATAGGCGGGGCTGGGCAAATGGGAAAAATTTGATTCGGTTCGCGGCTGCGATTCCGGGGCATGTTCCCGGGCATAGTTAAGAGCCGTCTCGTAGCGGTGATGGCCGTCGGCGATGATCAGCTTCTTGTCGGCCATCGCGGTGACCAGCAGGCGGATGGATGCCGGGTCGTTCACCCGCCACAACCGGTGAAGCACGTCGTACTCATCCGTGACCTCGGCATCGGCGGGGCCGGCGCCGTCGAACAAGATGCGCTCCACGCTGGCGACCGGGTCGGAATAGAGCATAAAAATCTGGCCGAAATGCGCCCGCGTTGCGCGCAGCAGGTTCAGCCGGTCGCTCTTTGGTTTGGAAAGCGTCTGTTCGTGGCGGAAGACAACGCGCTCCCCGTAGTCGTGAAGCTTGCCGAGGGCGATGAAGCCCCGCCGCTCCTTGATGACCTCGCTTCCGGGAACTTGAAATTTCTGCGAGTACGCAAAAACGCACGGAAGGTTATCCCGAATCAGGACGCCCTGTTCGCGCCAGGCGCGGAAATCGTGGGCCGCGCGGGTGTAGACACTTTCATGCCGCTCGGCATCGAAGAGTTCAGGCAGACCCAGGATGATGCGCACCAGGTTGTACGGGCTGCGTTGATAATAGGCCTGTTGCATGGCCGGTGAGATTTTGTCATACGGTTGGGTGACCACATCGTCTAAGCGAACAGAAGCCGGATTGTATCGCCAGGCGCGAAATGGGTAGATATAGGCCATGCGGCAGTTCTTGCTCCAGGCTGAATCAACGGGGCATGATCCCCCGGGAATTTGGTGTGACCAAAACGGAAGTTGCTGGTTCCAGGGTCGATTGTATCGCGAGCGGCGGGCCGGGGTCCTCACCGGCCGGGCCTCCGATGAAGCGCCTTCCGGCGTCATCGTATGGAACTGCCGGTGCTCGTTTCTGCGGTGGCGGGACATGCCGGGGTGTTCGGTATCAGGGGATGAAACCGCCGAGCGGCCGCGCACAACAGAAGCCGGCTGGCCGTGCTAAGATCACGTTCTACTCCTGTCGGTGCGGCGCATGAGGATCCTACTGACCAAACTGCGTTCGGGTGTTACCGGGTGCAGCCCCCTGCGCGCGGATTGTATCCGTGCAGATGCCGGACGAATCCTTCTGTCTGTTGTGGTGGCCTTGGGGTTTGTCACGTGGGCGCGCGCCCAGGATGATCCTCTGAACAAGGTGCATGTGCCGCCGCCCTCATCGACCAACGGGGGAAGCCCGGCGGGGGCGCCGGCCGGGGTAAATCCCACAGCAGCAACCGGAGACGCGGCGGCGAGGGCCCGCCCCGGGGCAATGATCCGGATGAACGTGGATATGGTCCTGGTCCCCGTGACCGTTACCGATCCCATGAACCGGCTGGTGACGGGCCTGGAAAAGGACGATTTCCAGGTCTACGAGAACAGCGGGCAGCAGGCCATACGCTCCTTCGCCAGCGAGGACGCCCCGGTCTCCATCGGCATCATTTTCGACCTCTCCGGGTCGATGACCTCGAAGCTGATCCGGGCGCGGGAATCCATTTTGCAGTTCATCAAAACCGCCAATCCCGAAGACGAATTTTTTGTGATCGGGTTCAATGACCGGCCGGAGCTGATTGAGGACTTCACCAATTCGGTGGACGAAATTCAGGCGCGGCTGGCCACGGTGCGCAGCGGCCACCGCACCGCGCTGCTCGACGCCATCTATTATGGTGTGGCGAAGATGAAGGATGCCCGCCACGAGCGCAAGGCGCTACTGGTGGTTTCCGACGGCGGCGACAACCGTTCCCGCTACACCGAGGGCGAAGTCCGGTCCCAGGTCCGCGAATCAGACGTGGAAATCTATTCGATCGGCATATTCGACCCTTATGCCGCCACCCCCGAAGAGCGTACCGGGCCGCTGCTGCTGAACGAACTCTGCGAAGAGACCGGCGGCCGCATGTTCCGGGTGGACGATCTTTCGGAAATGAGCGACATTGCGGAGAAGATTTCCACCGAACTGCGCAACCAATATGTGATCGGCTATACGCCCAAGAACATACGCCGCGACGGCAAGTGGCGTAAAGTTAAGGTAAAGCTGAACCCACCCCAGGGACTGCCACCGCTTACTGTTCATGCTCGAACCGGCTACTATGCTCCACTGCAATAGCGCGATTGCCGCGGTGCTCCTCGCCGGAGCGGCCCTATCGCTTCCCGCACAGAAACCGCCCAATCCGGATCCCGCCCAGGCCCCGTCGCTGACCGTGGACCGCGATCCGGTGCGTTCCCCCGACGGGGCTTCCATCCCTGCCAATGCTGCCGTCGGCGAGGTTCGGAAGGAAAGCGGCGGATATATTCTGCGCCAGGACGTCGAAGAGGTGGTTCTGAATGCCACCGTGCTCGACGGCAACCGGCTGGTGCAGGACCTTAAAAAGGAAAACTTTACTGTATTTGAAGACGGGGTCAAGCAGAACGTCATCAGCTTTCAGCACACGGACCTTCCGGTCTCGATCGCCCTGGTGGTGGACAATTCCGGATCCATGTCGAAGAAGCGTCCCGCCGTGAACAAGAGCGCGCTGGACCTGATCGAGGCGTCCAACCCGCAGGACGAGGCCTTCGTGGTGAATTTCTCAGACGAAGCGTTCATCGACCAGGAATTTACTTCCGAGGTGAACAAGCTGCGCGACGGGCTTTCCCACATCGAATCGCGCGGCGGAACGGCACTGTACGACGCCGTGGTTGCTTCGGCCGACAAGCTGGCTGCCGACGCGAAACGTCCCAAGCAGGTGCTGGTCCTGATCACCGACGGCGAAGATAATGCTTCGACCTTGAACTCGGAACAGACGATCCGCCGGGTCCAGCAGCTTTCGGGGCCGGTGATTTATTCGATCGGGCTGCTGTTCGGGGACGAGATGAGCCATTCCGAAGTTCGCCATGCGCGCCGCGCGCTGGAGATGCTTTCTACCGAGACCGGGGGCATCGCGTACTTTCCCAAGTCGCTCGAGCAGGTGGACGAGATCGCGGCGGAGGTGGCGCGCGACATTCGCAGCCAGTACACCATCGGCTACCACTCCAGCAAGCCAATGACGGACACCGCCTTCCGTCGCGTGCAGGTAATTGCGGAAGAGAAGGGCGCCAAGCTGAATGTCCGTACGCGGACCGGCTATTTCCCCGTGCCTCGCAGCTCAAAGCGAAGTTCCGCTCAATCGGTAAAATAGCAACCCTGGATCGTATCGGCTGGAGTACGGCAGGCGCACGGCATCCACTGCGAGTCATGCGGGGCCTTCAGGCCGCGGTATAGACTGGAGCGCATGGCAATTGCCACCAGCACATCCTCTTCGCTCCCCCTTGCAAACGATATAACGCAGCTGGTTGGTCACACGCCTGTGCTGCGGCTGGCGCGTCTTTCCCCGCAAGGCGGGGCTGCGGTGTTCGCGAAACTCGAGTTCCTTAACCCTGGCGGAAGCGTGAAGGATCGGGCAGCGCTGGGCATGATCCTCGATGCCGAGAAACGCGGGCTTTTGCGTCCGGGTTGCACGATCCTCGAAGCCACCGCCGGCAATACCGGGGTCGGACTAGCTTTGATCGGGGTGAATCGCGGGTACGCGGTGAAGCTGTTCGTTCCCGAGGGATTTGCCGAAGAGAAATGCATCCTGATGCGTGGCTTTGGCGCCGAAGTGATCCGGACGCCCGAAGAGGAAGGCATGCGCGGCGCCATCCGCCGGGCGAATGATATGGCCGAGGGCATCCCGGGAGCATTCATGGCCGGACAATTCTCCAACCAGGCCAATCCCGCCTTCCATCACGACACGACGGCTGCCGAGATCTGGGAACAGATGGAGGGCCAAGTGGACGCCTTTGTGGCCGGAGTGGGCACAGGAGGCACGTTTTCAGGAGTGGCGCGATTTCTCAAAGAGCGCAATCCGGCGGTCATTACCGTGGCCGTCGAGACGGAGGGCTCCATCCTTCAGGGAGGCCCTCCAGGAAAGCATCGCGTCGAAGGCATCGGCGTGAGCTTCATTCCAGAAACGTTTCACCGCGACGTTTGCGATCGGGTGGCGATGGTCAGCGACGACGACGCCTTCGCAATGGTGAAGCGTCTCGCCGCGGTCGAAGGCGTCGTCGGAGGCTCGAGCGCAGGGGCGGCAGTCCATGCGGCGGTGGAGCTGGCGCGGGAAATGGGGTCCAGCAAGCGCGTGGTCACGGTGATTCCCGATTCCGCCGAACGATATTTATCGAAGAACATTTTCGAGGGCGGGGTGTAGAGTGAAGCGTCAGCGTCCCGGCTGGTGGATCGGCACGGTGCTGCAGGACGTTCGTTATGCGTTGCGCGGTTTTCGCCTCAATCCACTCTTTGCGATCAGCATCCTGGTGACGCTCGCGCTTGGGATCGGCGCGACCACGGCTGTGTTCAGCGTTGTGGACCGTATCCTGTTTCGGCCTTTGCCATATGCAGATCCGGGTCGGATCGTTTCGTTGGGCATGGTGCACTCGCTGGAGCGGCAAGAGTTCCTGATGGGGCGCACCTTTGTGGAATGGCAGAACCACCAGACGCCTTTTTCCTCTTTCGCGGCACAGAGCACCATGGTGCACAACTGCGACCTGGTTGAAAACAATCCCGCGCAACTGGGCTGCATTTCTTTCCAGGCAGGCTTTCTTCCGTTGTTTGGAATCTCTCCGTTTCTCGGCCGCAATTTTCTGCCGGATGAGGATCGCCCCAACGGTCCTCGGGTAGTGATGATTTCGTACGGCCTGTGGAAAGGGCACTTCGACGGCGATCCTCACATCCTGGATCGGATGATCGACGTGGACGGCAATGAGGCCCGGATCGTAGGCGTTCTTCCCAAAGACTTTCAGTTTCCTACGCTGGAATCCGCGGATATCGTATCGCCGTATGCGTTCGATCCTGCAATTCAGAGGACGGTCAATGGAGGCTTCGGCTACCCGATGCGGCTGTTTGCACGGCTCAAGCCGGGCGTGAGCGTGGCGCAAGCGAATGCCGAGATGGAGCCGCTGTTTCAGGCCGACCTCGAGTGGTTTCCTCCGTTCGCGAAAAAGGAACTCCGCCTTCGTATCCGAACTCTGCGCGATCGCGAGACCCAGGATGTGCGCCCGGTAGCGTGGGTGCTGTTGGGATTTGTGCTTGCGGTTTTGCTGATTGCGTGCGCCAACGTGGCCGGGTTGATGATGGCGCGCGGGGCATGGCGGCAACGGGAGCTCGCGGTGCGCTCGGCGATCGGCGCCGGACGCGGCCGGCTCATCCGCCAGGCACTCACCGAAGCTCTGTTGCTCTCATCTGCCGGATGCCTGGCCGGACTCGCGACAGCGCAAGCGCTGATCCTGGTGTTTGTCCGACTTGCCCCGACGGGAATTCCATTTATCAGCAAGGCCCATCTCGATCTGCGCATTGCAGCATTTGCGGGTCTGCTTTCGTGCCTCTGCGGAGTGCTTTTCGGACTCGCCGCGGCGCTTGAAAAACCGGGATTGGCGGCGCTGAACGCGAAAGCATCGATGTCGCGCAGCCATGCTTTTCTAAGGCGCAGCCTGGTCACGGCACAGATCGCCATCAGCATCATTCTGTTGTCGGGCGCAGTGTTGTTGCTGCGCAGCTTTGCGAAGATCGAAGATCAGAATCTCGGAATCGAAACCGGTGGCGTGCTGACCATGAAAGCGGCCCTTCCCTGGTGGCGCTACAACACCGATCAGAAGGTAATGGACTTTTATCTTCGTCTTGAATCATCATTGAGGCGGTTGCCCGGCACGTTTGCGGTGGGAATGGCTACATCGATTCCGCCGGAGGCGGGAGGGTCGCAGAGCTTTCGGTACTCCGATCTTCAAGTGGATGGCAAGCCGCCGGTGGCTCCCGGGACCGGAGGAAACGTTACGGGCCGATCCGTGACGCCCGACTATTTTCGTGCGCTCAATATTCCCATTGTCCGTGGACGAAATTTCGCAGAACAGGATCGCACAGGAGGTGAGCGCGAAGCGATCCTGAGCCGGTTATTAGCTGCGCGACTCTTCCCGGGCGAGGATCCCGTTGGAAAGCGGTTCGCGCCAGATAGACGTTCCAACGGGCCTGGATCCATCATCGTCGGCGTGGCAGACAACGTGAAGAATAACGGGCTCACCGAACAGAGTGATCCAGAGATGTACACGCTCCGCCGAAGCCTGCCTGAAGACTGGAGCGGAAACAGATTGATTGTCGTCATCCATTCGGCGATGCCGGTTTCTACGATCGAATCCTGGATCAGGCCGGAGATTGCATCCATTGATCGAACTGTTCCGGTTGACATGGAGCCTCTCGATCAAAGCGTCAGCCGCATGGCAGACCGGCCACGCTTCGAAACCACGCTGCTTGGTTTTTTTGCACTCACTGGCCTGGTGCTGGCGGCCGTCGGGCTTTACGGTCTTATCGCTTTTATGACCACGCAGCGGACGCGTGAGATCGGTGTGCGCATGGCCCTGGGCGCCACTCGGGGCAACATCCTGCGCCTGATCGCCGGCGACGGACTGCGCATGGTAATGGTTGGCCTGGCGCTCGGAATGGGTACGGCGCTGGCGGTGTCGCGCGTGCAGAAGGCCCAGTTGTTCCAGATCAGTGCCTATGACCCGCTGACCTACATCGTTGTCCCAATGCTTCTATCGCTGGTCGCCCTGGTCGCAATCCTCATCCCGGCTCGCGCTGGAATGCGCGTCGACCCGGCGGTCACGCTGCGCGCCGAATGACGCCGAGCTCATTACGGATGCTTTTCCATCTGCGGCTGGACCTGCTTGAAGCCCGCCGGCACGGCGAAGTGCGAATCGTCCACCGGCCCGGACGAGAAGTTGGAAACCGTGGTCTGCGATTCCATCAGAATGGCGGTCGTCGGCGGAGGCGTATTCCCGTTCTGGTTCGCATTCTGAGCCGCGGGCTGCTGCTGTTGCTGGTCGTTTTGTTTCTTTTTTCCGAACCCGAAGCCGCCTAGGCGGTTGGTCAGCGCGGAGGCCATGCTCTGCTTGGCAACGTCGCCGGCGCTGGGCATTGGCGGTGACTGGTCGGGCGGCAAAGGGGCTTCGGAGGCCGCCGGCAATGGCTGGCCATTTGCCGTGGTGCCCATGCGCATCACCTGCATTACAGGCACGCCGTCCAGCTTCTGCATCTCCTTGCCCATGTCGGCAAGCGCCTCGGTCGACCCCGGATTCTGCGCCAGCATCCGGCTGAAGTCCACCCCCATGCCGGAATACACCGTCGCCATCTTCTCCGCAAACCGCTTCTGGAAATCGCGGACTTGTTCGTAGCCGGGGATTTCCGGCACCATCCACATGTCGTTGGTGATGGCCATGGCGCCTGTCTGTTGCGTTTTCTGGTCGGTGGCGTTCATGGTCATGGCCAGGATGGCCTCCTTGCTCGATAGACCGCTGATCTGCTTTTCCACCCCGGTCTTGCGCACCTTCACGTCGAAGCTCAACTTCACATCGTCAGGAGTGGGATTGGCCGGCTGGGCTGCCGGATGCTCGGCTTGCCTTTTCTCCATCTCCTGTCGCGCGTTCAACATTGCCTGTTTCATCTGGTCGAAGGTCATCACCGTATAGGTCTTCTTGACCAGGTCGACATTTGTGATCGTTTCCTTGTCCAGATCGATGATCTCGATCGTGTCCGGATTGACCTTGGCCATGCGATTGTCCTTCAGATACACGGTGTAAACGATAGGGTCGCCGGCCTTTTTCGCCTCGGAACTGAAGTGTCCCATCATCTTCATCATGTGCAGAAAGGACCCGCCCGTAAGCTGGGTGGTTTCCTGGTAGGTGTAGTCGGCGAACAGGAGAGGACAGGCTGCAAGGGTAACGGCTGCGACGAAGAACTTGAGGGAGCTGACGCGCATGGAGAGTCTCCGGAAAGGTTTGTGTGCTGAGCAAGCGGCCGGGGGGCGGGATTTCCTATATATCGGATGCCTCGCAAATGGTCATCGAGGGCCCGCAATTGCATTGGCCCGAACCGAAGGTGTAGTGCTGGGTGCCCTTACACCGTTACACAGTAAACCTCAAAACGGAGACAATGAAACAAAAAAAAACGGGAGGGCATCGTGGTGGCGATGACCCCTCCCGTGAAAAGGAAGGTCTAACCTTGGTCTGAACTCCCGATTTATCGGCCCTGGGACAGGCGCGCCGGATCAAACACGGTCGGCGCAATGCTGTCCAGCCGGGACGTCTCCTTGGAACCGACCTGGATCGAGCGCAGGATATGGCTTTCACCGTCGGCTTCGAACTTCAGGGTGACGTGAGACTGGCTGGTGGCCTGATCACCCGGCCGCAGGGTGTAGGTGAAGCTCTTCGTCGCAGCATGGTTCCTGAGAACCACGACGTTATGGAGATTGTCTTGCTGAACCGTGTAGACGCCGGCGGGCATGGCCTGCCCGGCAACCGTGAAGCTGAATGGGACGTTCAGCAAAGTTTCCGCCTTGGCAGCGTGAGTCCCCAGGGCTCCGGCGGTAATCACGACAGCTGCCAATGCCGACTTGAAAGTTATAAAACGCATGTGTGTGGACCTCCTCCCTCGAAAACGACATTAGCGATTCGCGGTCAGGAAAGTCGTCAAGTTCCCGTCCAGAATCCGTGAAGAATTCTTAAGGGGCGTCAACCACGGAATCGGCTTCCTCCCGAAAACACGAAAATGCAGCCGCAGTTCCGTCCCCTTCGCGCTGCTCAGGGTAAGGATGAGAAGATCTCGGTGTTGATCGCGTTCTCAGACGTTGGAAGGGAAAAGGGATTCCCGGAGAGCGGCGAGTTGTATGCGAATCTCGTCGGCGGTGGTTTCCCGCGGCGGGCCGGAAAGATTTTCCGCCAGGCGCAGAGCCTGCTCGTATAGGGAAGCGGCCTCGGAATAGGCCCGGCGTTGATGCGCGTTGCGCGCCGCGGCGCACACCACCTCGATGGCGCGTGACCAGTTACCGGCGGCTTCGTAATGCATCGCCATTTCTTCCGCCACATTTACCTCGCGTCCGGCAAATAGATGCGCGAGCCGCTCGGCAATCCGGGTATGTCTGCGGGCGCGCCGGGCCGCCGACTGGCGCTGGTAAAGCACCTCCCGGTACAGGCCATGGGCGAAGACGAAGAACGCGGAACGGGTGCCGTCGGGAAGTTCGTCCTGCCCGGCGCGGCGGACGAAGGAGATGCGGCGAGCCAGCTCGTCGCATGCCTCCTCGACATCCGCCGCGTCCTCTTCCACGGCAGCCGCCACGGCCCAGGCGGGAAACGCGACATTCATCAGGCTGGCCGCTTCGAGCAAGCGCTGATCGGAAGGGCTGAGCCGCTCGATTTCCAGTTCGATCATTCGGGAAAGCTCGTCGGGTACGCCGGACTCCGTTTCCGGGAACGGCGCGCCCTGCCGCCATTCGCCTCCGGGTTCGCGCACCAGGCAGCGTTCGGCAACCAGGTAATCGAGCATGGCCTTGACGAAGAGCGGGTTTCCTTCCGACCGCCCGTATATGAATTCGTCCACCCCCGCGGGCAAGGATTCCTGGCCCAGTTCCTTGGTCAATAAAAGTTGAACGGCTCGACGATCGAGCGGCTCGAGCGTCAGCTCGATACACAGGCGGCGCAGCAACAGATCATGGCGGAGAGCCTTCAACGGATGGTCCGAGGCGTCGGGGGCGCGACAGGTAGCCAGGACCATCAGGCGGGCCGGCGTGCGGCGGCGAGCGAGCGCAGAGATGACCGCCAGGGTTGCGTCGTCAGCCCAATGGAGGTCTTCGAACACCAGGATCAGGGGCTTCTCGGCGGCAAGTTCTTCCAGCGCCGCGCAGAGCTCTCCGGGCCTGCGTTCAGCGCGAACCGGGGCAGGCGCTTCGGATGCCGGCTGGGAATCATGGCCAATTGCCGGCAGCCAGTTGGGCGCCATCCGCGCCAGAGCCTGGCAGGCTCGCTCGCCGTCGGTCGAGGAACAGAGCGCGACCAGCGCCTCCATCACGGGGTAGTACTCTTCCTTGCGGCCCAGGGCCTCCACGCATTGACCGCGGGCCACTGCCACCTCATGAAGCGAAGCGGCCTGGCGCACAAACGCATCCACGAGTGCCGTCTTGCCGATGCCCGCTCCGCCGCCGACGAACACTACCTGCCGCTGCCCGCCTGCTGCAGCCGTCAGCGCGTTTTGCAGGCGATGCAGCTCCGGTTCGCGGTCCACAAATCCCGGGACCGGGTCCGGCAAGGACGGACTCGGGCTATTTTTCGCCTCCGCGGCTTCGCTTACAGGGGCAATGAAGCTGTAGCCTCGCTTAGGCAGGGTCTGGATGAAGCGAGGCGACCCGGCGTCGTCGCCCAGGACCTTGCGCAATTCCAGCATGTAGGTCCTTAACACCTGGGGCTGTACGTAGATCTCGGGCCAAAGCTCCTCAAGCAGCTCATCGTGGGTGATGAGCCGGCCCGGATTTTCCACCAGGTACCGGAGGATGGCAAACGGCTTGGGAGGCAGCGCGATCTGAGTCGCGCTTCGCCACAGGCATTCGTTGGCCGTGTCCAATCGAAAAGAACCAAACTGCTTCATGTACAGGGATCCCTCTGGGCAAAAAAGGGGCTCGACACACCTGTTGCAAGGTACGTTCCAGAGTGGGTTCGGGTTCGCGGAGGCCTCAAATGCAGTGAAAATAGGGCAAATTCTATTTCGACGATGGAGTGCTACCGAGCGTAACCGTTCACTATTGGACGACGCTGTTCGCTGCCGAGCACCAAAGAATTGTGTCGCTTGTCTCCGGAGTGTGACGAAACGGGCGCGAGCCGGGCCGAACCGGTGCGATTCCGGAGGGGACTGAGGAGGGAGATTCCGGTTCGTGCCCTGTATCCTCGAACGAGGCACAGATGACTGATCTCGTTCTGCTTCCAGCGGCCCGCCAGCTTGAACTCCTTCGTGTCGGCGAAATTTCCATTGTTGATCTGGCCGAAGCTCATATCCGTCAGATCGAACGGCTGAATCCGGTGCTGAACGCCCTGGTCGATTTCGATCCTGAGCGCGTTCGGGGACAGGCCCGCCGCCTGGAAGGGCAGCCGGGGGACCGTGGACCGTTGCATGGGCTGCCGGTCACGGTGAAATCGTCCATTGCCACTGCCGGGTACCGCTGCGAGATCGGCAGCCTGCTCCACAAAGGCGACATTCCCCGCCAAGACGCAGAGGTGGTGGCGCGCCTGCGGGCGGCGGGGGCTCTGATTTTGGGGACGACAAACTGTCCCGAGTTCCTGATGGCCTACGAGACGGCCAACCTGCTGCACGGCGCCACGCACAATCCATGGGACCTGGAGCGGTCGCCGGGGGGATCGAGCGGGGGCGAATCGGCGGCGATTGCGGCAGGTATGTCGGCCGCGGGCCTGGGCAGCGACAGCGGAGGGTCGGTGCGCGTTCCGGCCCACTTTACGGGCATCTGCTCGCTCAAGCCCACGCCGGGACGAGTGCCCGGGCTCGGTCATCTGCCGCCCTGCGTGGGGCCGTTTTCCACGCTGGGTGCCATCGGCCCAATGGCGCGCACCGTCGGGGACGTGTCGCTCCTGTTCCGTGCGCTTGCAGGACAGGACCGGAACGATCCGGTTAGCCCGCCGGTGGCGCTGCGCGAGCCTGCGCTGGATGATCTGCGGGCACATACCATTGGCTTCTTCGAGGACGACGGGCTGGTGGCGGTCACGCGCGAAACCCGGGCGGCCGTGAATGCCGCCGCCGAGTGCCTGCGCGAGGCCGGTTTCCGCGTGGAGCCGTTTCGTCCGCGCACGTTGGAACAACTGCGCAAGCTTTGGTGGATCTTCTTCGTGCACTGCGGGGCGATTTTCTACGAGCCGGAGATTCGCGGGCGGCGCGACCTGCTGAGCCCGATTTTCCGCGAGTTCCTGGAGATTGCCGAAACCGCCGGCCCGCTGAGTACGGTCGAGCTGCTCAGTGCGTGGGCTGAATCCGACCTGCTGCGGGCCAAGACGCTCGAAGAGATGCAAGACTATCCGGTCCTGCTTTGCCCGGTTGCCAGCATTCCGGCGTTCCGGCCGGGCGAGCGCGCGTGGACCATCGACGGAAAGACCGTTAATTATCTTGATGCGGTCCGGCACACCCAGTGGTTCAACGTGCTGGCCGCGCCGGCGGCCGTGGTGCCTGTGGGCCGCTCGCCGGAAGGGCTGCCGATCGGGGTGCAGATTGTAGCGCGGCCTTTCGAAGATGAGATCGCGCTTGCGTTTGCGGCCATCGTGGATGCGGCATTTGGCTATCGGCCGCCGCCGTTGGCTACGAGCCAATAACCTATTCGATCGAAAACTCCCTCGATTTTACAACCGCGGATGCTTCGCTGCGCTCAGCATGACACCGGGGGGGCGTAACGAAACATATCCTGGGCGATCGCGCCATTACGGCTTGGTCAGCAAGCCTTCGAACGCAAGCCAGTCCGCGAAGCGGTCGATCCATTGATCGACGGGAATATTCTGCTTGCGCATGCCGAAACCGTGGCCGCCTTTGGCGTAAAGATGCAGCTCGGCCGATTTGTGAGCCCTCGTCCACGCCATGTATAAAGCCACGCTGGCCGGAGCGAGGCCGAGTTGGTCATCGGTGGCCGCCGCGACAAACATGGGCGGCGCGTCAGGGGGAACCGGGTCGTCTTTCAACGGCTTTCCGCCGTAGATGGGCGCGACGAAGGCGGGACGTCCTTCGGGAGTGTAGTGGAATGCGACCTCGGCGGTGACCGCGCCACCGGCGGAGAAGCCGATGATGCCCACGCGGTCCGGGGAGACGCCGAATTCCGACGCGTGCTGCTTCACATAAGCGACTGCAGCCATTCCGTCGGCGGCGGCAAGGGGTTCCACCTTGTCGCGCATCTCGTTGAATTTCGGCCGGTCCTGATACAGAGTGACGAATTCCTGGGTGGCGTCGTCCCCGGTGTGCGCCAGGCGGTACTTCAACACGAAGGCGGTGACTCCTTTTGCGACCAGGTATTTCGCGACATCGATACCTTCGCTGTTGATGGAGAGGGCCATGAAGCCGCCGCCCGGGCAGATAACGATTGCCGTTCCGTTCCTGGACTCGGGAGACGGCTTGTAGACCGTCAGTGTCGGCTTGGTCACGTTGCTGACGACCTCGGTATTCCACGCCTTGGAGAAGTACTGCTTTTCGGGATAGGTCTCGGGCGCGGAGCCGGGCGGGGTGCCGGGGTAAAGGGGAATGACATCCTGGGCGGCTGCCGCTGAAGTGATGAGGATCACCGCGCACATGGTTCGAAACAGGAAAACTCTCATAGGCGCCCACTGTAACAGAACCCTGCCGGGGGTCACACCGGAGGTCGGGTGTGTCGCGAACCAAATGATTGGAAGTTCACAGTTACACGGTTCGAGTCTCCATCTTTGGATGGAGGCAGAGTTCGGGTCCGGGGAGTAGCCTGAGATTTCCCCGAGAAGACAAGCAGTGGAGGCCGGAAACGGAGCCGAGGCCGTGCGTGGAGGCTGGCACGATCACTTTGCCGATTCACCGGATGTACTGAAGACCGACAGGCGCCGGCGGACCGTTATCCCGGTGCTTGATTTTGAGATCGGCGGGGACGAATTCATTACCATGGCCGGGCCGTGCTCGGTGGAGACTGAGGCCCAGCTCATGGCCACAGCTCATCATGTACGCCGTGGTGGCGCGCGCGTTCTTCGCGGCGGCGCGTTCAAGCCGCGCAGCTCTCCTTATTCCTTCCAGGGACTCGGCCTTGAAGGCCTCAAGCTGCTGGCACGCGCCCGCGAGGCGACCGGGCTGGCCATCGTCACCGAAGTGATGTCGGAAGACGATGTTCCGATGGTGGCCGAATACGCCGATATTCTGCAGATCGGCAGCCGCAGCATGGAAAATTTTACGCTCCTGGAAGCCGCGGCGCGCTCCGGCCGTCCCGTTCTTCTGAAGCGCGGCATGGTGGCGACCCTGGCCGATTTTCTATGCTCCGCGCAGTGCGTTCTTGCCAACGGCAATCCAAACGTCATCCTCTGCGAGCGTGGCATTCGCACCTTTGAGACAGCGCTGCGTAATACGTTCGATGTGGCTTCCATCGCGCTGCTCAAGCAGATTTGCCACCTGCCGGTGATCGCCGATCCCAGTCATGCGGCCGGGCGTCGCGAGCTTGTAGCCCCCCTGGCGCGCATTGCCGTGGCCGCCGAGGCCGATGGTCTGCTGGTCGAAGTGCATCCCAACCCCGATCGCGCATGGAGTGACGGAGATCAGACCCTTGATTTCCAGGCCTTCGACGAGATGATGGCCTCGCTCCAGCCCTACATCGCCCTGCGCGAACCGCGGATGATGTCTCTCTCTGAGTCCGCCGGTGAAGAGTTGCTGGAGGCGGTTGGATGAAGCGGGCTCCGCAAGCCGCTGCCGCGGCCTTCCCCCTGTTGCTGGTTGTGCTGTTTTGCGGCTTTAAAGCCGAGAGGGCAAGCACTGTCGATGTTCCCATCATCGTCACATCGGCGCCTTCTTATGACCCGCTGGCCGCGCTCCACGGAGCGGAGCGATTTCCCAGGGGCGCGCGCTTGATGCTCGTGCGCGACGGCAAGGCTGAACCACTGTTGCCCGATTTCGCTGCCAGCGCCGACGCCAGCGTCTCGTTCGATGCGGCGACGATCTTGTTTGCCGGCAAAAAGAGCAGCGGCGATGCCTGGCAGATCTGGGAACTCACGGTGGCAGATCACAGCGTTCGAGCGGTCACATCCGGCGCGACAGACGCGGTGCGACCGCTGTATCTTCCCGGCGGACGGCTGGTCTTCGCACGGCGCGAGCCGCAGGGCTTTCGGCTCGTCGCCGCAGACCGCGATGGCACGAACGAACTGCCGCTGACCTACGTGCCAGCCAGCGCCATCCCTGCCGATGTTCTGGCTGACGGGCGCATCCTGTTCGAAGCCGCGTATCCGCTGGGCTCGGGAAACACACCTGAGCTGTTTCTGGTTTACTCGGACGGATCCGGGGTTGAGTCTTATCGCTGCGATCACGGAATTGCCCGTTGGGGTGGTCACCAACTCGCCTCTGGGGATGTAGTCCTCACTCATGGAACATCGCTGGCACGGTTCACGTCGCCGCTCGCTCACGAAGTGGGCATCGTCGCGCCGCACGGGGATTATGCGGGCGGCGTCATCGAGTCGCCATCCGGGGAGTGGCTGGTGAGCCTGCGTGCATCCGCGGGCGCGCCCTTCGAACTGAAACTGTTGAACCGCGCGTCCACAGCCATGACAACCGTTCTGGCGCGCCCCGGCGAGAATCTCGTTGAGCCGGTCCTGCTCGCCACGCGGACGCGTCCCAGGCAGCATCCCTCTGGTTTGCACGATTGGGATTATGCCAACCTCCTGGCCCTCGATGCACGGCTTTCTCGTGAAGGCGCTCTCAGGGCTGCACCGGCGCAGGTGCGCCTGGAGACGCTGAACGCTTCGGGTAACGTAGTCGCGATCGGCGCGTCGCCGGTCGAGAGCGACGGATCGTTCTTCGTCAAGGCGCCGGCCGATCGGCCCATTCGCTTTGTCGTCCTCGATGAGAAGGGCACAATCATCCGTCAGGAGCACGGCTGGTTCTGGATCCGGCGGGGCGAGCAGCGCATCTGCGTGGGCTGCCACACCGGCCCGGAGCGCGCCTCGGAAAACAATCTGCCCGCCGTTCTGCTTCGTTCGACTACCCCAACGGACCTGACCGGGGCGGGCACGCCGGCAGAGAAGGGAAGCCGCTGATGAGGATGACAGCAGAAGCAGAGGAAAGACGTCCCTCAGGGGCCGAAGCCCGCGATGATTTCGCGGCGTGTGCGCCACGACTGAAATCGTCCGCTTTCAAAACGTCAAGGCGCTCCTCATTTCCGTCCGTCATCCTTGTTCTAACTTTGGCAGCAGCCTCGGTGACAGCAATTGCGCAAACCGGTGCCGGGACAAACTCCGCCACCGAACCAGCGACAAAGCATCCCGCGGTCCGCTTCGAAGATGCAAGCGAAAAAGCCGGTATCGATTTCGTGCACAGCTTCGGTTCACGCCAGCTTGGATCGCTGCTGGAGGGCACCGGGGCAGGCTGCGTCTGGTTCGACTACGACAACGATGGCCTGCCCGATCTCTACGTCGTCAACGGCCGCCCGCTCGACGACTCGATACACCCGTATCCGCTGAAAGAGAAGCCGGCGGTCCCGCCGCACAACCATCTCTATCGCAACCTGGGCAATGGCCGCTTTGTGGATGTAACCGAGAAGGCCGGACTCAATCCCAATATGTATGCGGTGGCTGTCGCGGCGGCTGACTACGACAATGATGGCTTTGTCGATCTGCTGGTTACCGGCTACGGCAAAACCATCCTGTATCACAACGACGGCAACGGGCACTTCACCGATGTCACCGAGAAGGCGGGGATCAAGGTGGACGGCTGGGCCATCAGTTCCACGTGGCTCGACTACGACCGGGATGGTTGCGTCGATCTTTTCATCGGCCGGTATGTGAAGTTCGATCCCAAGTACCGCAATTACTATGCCGCCGATAACTACCCCGGCCCGCTCGACTATGAAGGCGAAACCAACAAGCTGTATCACAACAACTGCGACGGCACGTTCACGGATGTGAGCAAGCCGTCAGGGATCGCGGATTACGTGGGCCGCACGATGGGCGTAACCGCGGCCGACTTCGACAATGATGGCTGGGACGACATCTACGTCGCCAACGACCGCACCGAAAACTTCCTCTTCCGCAATAAGCACGACGGCACGTTCGAGGAAGTTGCCAATGACACCGGCACTGCGTTCGGGCAGAATGGCGAGTCGACATCGTCGATGGGCCCGGTCTTCGCCGATTTCGAGGGCCGCGGCGTGCTCGACCTCTGGGTCACCGACGGGCACTACAACCGCCTGCTGCACAATCAGGGCAAGAGCGGGTTCGAGGACATGGGCGCATCCAACGGCGTTGCACAGACGAACGCGCAATATGTCAGTTGGGGAACGGGTGTCTACGACTTCGATAACGACGGCTACCCTGACATTCTCATCTTCCACGGCGGCCTGATTCATCTGATCCCGCAGGAACATACGCTGTTTCGGGGCGTGGGCAACGAACATTTTGAAGATGTGTCGCGCGAGGCCGGCCCGGTCCTGAGCGTGCGAACCACAGCGCGCGGCGCATGCTTTGGCGACTACGACAACGATGGCAGGGTGGATGCGTTTCTCGTGAATCTCGGCGCGAAGGCAACACTGGTTCACAACATCTCAGAGAACACCGGCAATTGGGTCGCATTGAAGCTGGTAGGGGCAATGCGGCAGGGCGACCACGGCAAGGTTGGCGCCGAGGCAAAGAGCAATCGCGGTGGCATTGGCGCGCGCGTGGAGATTTATGCCGGCGGCAAGCGCTGGAGTGCGGAACGCGTGGCCGGCTCCGGCTACCTTTCGCAGGACGACGACCGCATGCACTTCGGCCTGGGGCCGGCGGCGTCCATCGACCGGATCGTCGTTCACTGGCCGAGCGGCCGCGAGCAGACGATGGAGAAGCAGCAGGTGGATCGCGTGATCACGGTGGAGGAGTCGAAGTGAAGAGCGCAGGCCGGACGTCGTTCCGCGATCGCAACGTGGCGATTGCGGCTGTCGGCGTCTGCGCGATCGCATTTCTGGCTTTCTGGTATCCGGGCCCGGTAGGCGCTTCCATCGCCAGCGGCCGAACAGGCGAGGTGCTGACCTATGCATCGCCGGTCGAGATGCTGTTTTCGCCGGACGGCACGCGACTGTACGTTCTCTGCCAGGGCACGGACGAGGTGCGTGTGCTCGACGGCCGCACCTTCGTTCCCATTAAAAGTATCCCGGTAGGCCGTCTGCCGCGCGGCTTTTCGTTCTCCCATGACGGCAAGCGCCTGCTGGTTGCCAACACCTGGGACGACACCATTTCGGTGATCGACGTGGCCTCGCTGGAACCGAGTGCCAAGTGGCACGTCGCCGCAGAGCCTTCCAGCGTCGTGGAAGATCGTGCCGGCAGGTATGTGTACGTGGCTAACCGCATCTCGAATGACGTTGCCGTGCTCGATGCGAAGACCGGCGCGGAAGAGAAGCGCCTCGCCGCAGGCCGCGGCGCCAGCTACATTACCCCCAGTCCCGACGGCGCGCGCCTTTACGTCACGCATGTTTACCCGAATCCCGCGCGCCAGGCTACGCCGGGGGGCAATCGCGTACCGCCCCGATCGGAGATTACGGTGATCGACACGGCGCGCGCCGTCGTGATCGATCGCATGGCGCTCGATCGCATCCCGCATTCGTTCCACACCGCATTCTCGCGGGACGGGCGGCTGGGCGTGACAGCGAACCTTCACCCGAAAAATCTCGTTCCCCTGGCCCACCTGGAACATAGCGGGGCGTTCGCCGATACCATCACGCTATTCGGCCCCGACGTAGGAAAGCCGGCAGAATTGCCGCTCGATGAGTTGGAGCGCTATGCGGTGCGTCCCTTCGGCGTCGCAATCTCGCCGGACAAATCGCTGATCTACATCACCTGCGAAGGCTCCGAGATCGTCACCGTGGTGGATGTACACCGCGCGCTGCGGTTCATCCATACGGAGACCGGTCCCTACATCCAGGACCTCTCCGCCAGCGCAAACTACGTAACCACGCGGATCGAGGTGGGACATGACCCGCGGGGATTGGCGTTTTCGCCCGATGGCCGCAAGCTGCTGGTCGCCAACCGCCTCGAGGACACGATCAGCATTATCGACACGCGTGCCAACAAGGTTCAGAGAACGATAGAACTGGCCGGGCCGAAAAAGCTTTCTGTGCTGCGCCACGGCGAACAGACGTTTTACACCGCGCGTTATTCCTTCCAGGGCCAGATCGGCTGCGCCAATTGCCACATCGATTCCACCTTCGATGGGCTCACCTGGGATCTTGAGCCGGACGGATTCGGCCGCGACATCGTCGACAACCGTCTTCTCGAAGACATCAAGGACACCGAGCCCTACAAGTGGAACGGGGGCAATCCTAATTTGCCCACGGAATGCGGCCCGCGCACGGAAAAGTATTTCTGGCGTTCTGAGAACTACGACAGCCTCACGCTCACCGACCTCGTGGTTTATGTGCGCAATATTCCGCTGCGGCCAAACCGCTGGAAGCTTGCGGGGCGCGAACTGGCTCCCGCGCAGGAGCGGGGCAAAGTGCTGTTTGAACGGGCGATAGACAAGTTCGGCAAGCCGATTCCCGAAGGGAACCGCTGCAGCTACTGCCACAGCGGAGCGAAAGGCACGAGTCAGAAATCGTTCGACGTGGGCACGAAAAAACCGACGGACAACTCGGGGATGATCGATACTCCTCAGCTGATCAATGTCGGCCTCACCGCACCGTATTTGCACGACGGGTCGGCGCGCACTCTGGAGGAAATCTGGACGGTGTATAACCCACAGGAAAAACACGGCCGCACCAACGACCTCACCAAGGATGAGCTGAATGATCTCATCGAGTATCTGAGGACGCGATGAAAAAGCCATTCCCATTCGTATTGGCCGCTGCAGCGCTGCTATTGGGTCACCCGGTCGTAATGGCCGCGCAATCCTATGCAGGCAAATACCCGCATGCAGCCACTGCGTCTTCAACTAGGCTGCTGGCGTTGCCGCAGATGCCGCGCTTCCGGTTTGAGAACTTCACTACCGCCAACGGCCTGCCGGACAACCACGTTTTTTCCGTTCTTGTCGACGGCGCGCGGGTCTGGGCCGGCACGGAAAACGGTCTGGCTGTGTACGAGAACCACGCCTGGAAGACCTATACCACTGCAGACGGGCTGGCCCATCGCGCCGTTCTTTCCCTGGCTCTGGATCAGCGCACCGGCGATGTGTGGGCCGGCACCATGGGTGGACTGAGCCGCATCTCCAGCGGCCGCATCGACACATTCACTCAGCTCAATTCCGGCCTCAGCAACGACGTTGTCTACGGCGTCGCGGTGGAAGGCGAACACGTGTGGGTCGCGACCGCGGCGGGCGCCTGCATGCTGAATCTGAGCACCAATCAGTGGTCGCTGTACAACGAGCGCAACACGCCCATGAGCGAAATCTGGGTTTATGGCGTTTCCGCGACGCCCAGCAAGGTCTATTACGCCGTGTGGGGCAGCGGCCTGCTGGAGTATGACCAGAAGACCGGCCGCTGGGATAAGTACGACGATCCGGATGGCGAAACCGAGATGGTTCTGTTCAAGGACCAGGGCCTGATCCACGAGGTAGTCACCTCCGTGAGTTATCTCGAGAAAGAAGGCATAGTATGGGCGGCAACATACTTCGGCGACAGCCGCTATGACGGCCGCTACTGGCATAACTTCCTCACCAAGGACAGCGGTCTTCCTTCGAATTTTACTAACACCATCAAGGGCGTCGACGCGAATCGCGCCTGGTTCGGCACCGACAAGGGCCTGGCCTACTACGACGGCGCGAACTGGGCGGTCTATCGTCCCTCCCTCACCACCGGCAAGCCGGAGATGACGGTGCGCGACGCGCAGGGCAATGTAACGGCGATTCCCGTCGCGACTGCCCCGGCGCACAACTACGTTCTCGGCATCGATTTTCAGGGCAGCGACATCTGGGTCGCCACCGCCAAGGGTTTAAGCCACGGAATTCTTCAACCATAACCATAACGGAGCTCTCACCATGATTGAATTCGCAGAAATGCTCGATACCATCGCCCATGCACCCATTCAAAAGCGCGCCATGACCAACCACGGTGTGCTCAACGAAGCCTTTGCATATGCCAAGCCGAGTTCGTTCTCGCGCGGCATGCGCCTGGATTTGAACGGGCTTACTATTTTGCTCATCTCGGGCACTGCGTCCATCGACGAACATGGCCGCAGCGTGCATATCGGCGATTTCCGCGCCCAGATGCGCCGCACGCTGGCCAACATCACCGGCCTGCTGGAGAGCGAGGGGTGCACCTGGCACGACATCGTGCGCACCAGTTGCTATCTTCGCGATATTGATCGCGACTACGAGGCGTTCAACGAAGAGCGCACGGAGTTTTACCTCGAGCAGGGGCTCGATCCATTGCCGGCTTCCACCGGTATTCAGGCGAAGCTATGCCGCCCGGAGCTGCTGGTTGAGATTGAAGCCATTGCCATGTTCCGTACGGACAAGTGCTGCTCAAAGGAGTAGTCGCCATGGGCAAGGGATGGTTGTTGGCCGCGGCCCTGGTGTGGGCCGCCGGCGCCGCCGCGCAGAACGCCGGCGCGCCCGCGCACAAGTGTGATTGTGGCAAGCATCCTCCGGGGCCTCCGCGGGACCGCGAGGTGAAACCGTACGCCGGCGAACCCGCCGACCTCAGCCCTTACGCGAAGTTCGCCGCGCCGTACGACCTGAACTATACGCATCCCAATATCTATTCCGGAGCGGGCCGCGACGTGCCCGAGCCGAAAGACATCACGGAGGTGCGCATCGGGTTCTTCGGCCCCATCGAGCCAAACCCGGATGCGGTCTTCGGAACACGCATGTTGCACGGTGCGCAGTTGGCAGTAGACGAGGCAAATGCAGGCGGCGGCTACGGCGGCAAGCCCTTCCGTCTGATGCTCCACAACGACTACGACAACTGGCAGGCGAAGGCAGTCTACGGCGACGACCGGCCGACCGACCCCGCCATTTGGGGCTCGGCCTCCAACGAAACAGTAAAGATGGTCTACGACGATCACGACTGGGCGATCTTCGGGTCCATCAGCTCGGAGGCCACGCACATCGCGCTGCGCGTGGCCCTGCGCGCGGAGATCCCGATCGTCAACTCCGCATCCACCGACCCCACCATTCCGGAAACATATGTCCCGTGGTACTTCACCAATCTGCAGGACGACCGTGTGCAATGCCTGACGCTGGCGCGGCATATTTTTACCGAGCTCGGCCTCAAGCGGGTTGCCATTTTGCGCGTCAACAACCGTTACGGACGGTTTGGCGTTCTCAAACTCCGGGACGCCGCGCGCCGGCTGGGACACCCCGTCGTCATCGAGCAGAAATACCTGCCCGGCGACACCGACTTCACGCGCCCGTTGAAAATCATCCAGGATTCGCGGGCGGATGCCATCGTCCTTTGGGCCGACCAGGCCGAAGCCGCCGGTATTCTGAAGCAGATGCAGAAGCTGGGCATGAAGCAGCGCGTGTTCGGCGCCTATCGCACGCTGGGCCCCGAACTGCTGGAACAGGCCGGTGTCGCCGCGGAAGGTTTCGAAGCCGTGTTCCCCTACGATCCCACGCGCAACGATCCCAAATGGATCGATTTCAACCGCCGCTTCGAAGAGCGCTTTCACGAAAAGCCCGAGCAGTTCGCCTCGCTTGCCTACGACGCGATGAACGCGCTGCTTGATTCCATCTGCAAAGCCGGTCTTAACCGTGCTCGCATTCACGACGCTTTAGCGAACATCGAGGAGTACGACGGGGTTACGGGCCACATGATCTTCGATCCCAATCAGAAGAACGTTGCGCCGATGTACCTGGGCACGGTTCGCGATGGGACAATCAAATATCGTGTGGCCGCAATGGAGAAGACCCCCGCGCTCGAGGACAGCGTTCCCGGGTCTCAGGATCGAGACCCTTCGGCGAGCTCAGGGCAGGCTCTGGGGTATCCACCGCAGGAGCCGTACGCACGGGTTGGCGAAGACGGCGTCTCTTATTTTGGCCCGCACCTTTCCGACCTTCCGCGCGGAATCGTGCATGTGGTGCTATTTGGTCCCGGCGCGGCTGCCATGGCTCATACGCCGGCCATGGAGGCCGCCCTTCCATCAGAGCCAAAATGGGAACTCTTGTCGGTGGAGAGCGAACAGAACTGGGGCGCGGCTTCCACACAATTGGTGCACGCCTTACTCGACCAGCATGCACTTGCAATCATTGCGCTCGATCGCAAATCTGCTCACCTTTCCGAGCAACTGGCCATCAAGATGATGGTCCCGGTCATCGCCCTCAGCAGCGACCAATCGCTCACCGCCAACAACGTCCCCTGGATATTCCGTCTTTCCCCGGAAACGTCTCCCGCCGCCGCCCTCCGCCTTATACGCGTGGCCGAGGGACAGAGCGGTCTGAACCCCGAACGACTTCGCGACGTTCTTGCTTCGGGGAATCCTGTCGACGGAATCGTCTTTCTCCCCACCGGAGAGCCCAAGGGCCAATAAGCACCTCGCGAAGACAACAAAACGGGCAGCCCCTGAAGGCTGCCCGTTCGATTTTGACTTTGACCGTGCTATGGCAGGTAATACCGGAAGGATGTCCAGAACATGTTGTCGATGCCCTTGGCGCCGATGCCGCCGGAACCCGACCACCCCTGGCGCTCGGCATAACCGTACTGGATGCTCTGACGCAGGCGACCCTTCTCGCCGCGGTAGATGTCATACCAGTATCCAATGGTCCCTTCCTGAACGTTGCGGGTCTGCGCGCCGCAGGAGCCGCCGGGATAGTAACCGGTTGATCCGCCGTTGAAGCCGGGGTTGGTAGTGGTGTTGCAGGCGGAGTTGCTGAGCGCGCGTGAGCCGTATCCCACCGCCGCAGCGCCCGGGGTGCCCCAGTGTCCGCCCCACGTGCCGCCGCCGGCCAGCAGCGCCGCCGAGGGTTTCGAGGTGCATTGCGAAGGCGATGTAAAGCCCGTCGGGCAGAATGTTGCGCTGGGGCCGCCCAGGGTGGTTGTGGCGAGACCCGCCCAGTCGTCGCGGCCTGCATAGTCGATGCCGTAGTTCGCGTAGAGTGCCAGACGCGGCGTGGGATTAATCTCGATCGTGCCCAGGCCGGAGCCGTTGTGGAGGGCCGACAGGCCGCCCCAGTCCGTCACCGTCAAGTCGGCCAGAGTCGAGTTGCCGTAACGCCCCAGGCCGGTGCCCCACATTCCCTTGGCGCCGACGATAATTGCCTTGCCCAGCGGAACGCGGAAGCTGGCCGCTCCGCCGCCCAGACTCTTGCTGTTGGAGTAAGCACCCGCCGTCGTAGCTGCGGGGGCGACTGCGAGACCCGTCTCGATGTCCTTCTGGTTTCCGTACTTCAGGATGTCGGTAGTCACGCCGGGGTAGATTGTTTCGTGCGCAAAACGCGCGATTCCGATGATCTCAAAGTGGCCCCATCCCGGATCGATCGCGGCCTTGACGATCACGTCGGGAGCATAGTTGAACGAATAGTTGGCGATGTTGGTGTTGGCCGTGAGCGTGGCGTAAACCGGCAGGTAGGTCGTGGTCCCCGGCTCGTTCGTGTAGTTCTGAACGTAAGTGGTGGAAGCCACGGTGCTGACCGCCGCGTTGTAGTTGCCGCCGTTGTTACCCGCGCTGCCCAGCACCGCGTAGGGCGTGTTGCCGGCCAGGGTTGCGGTGTACAAAAGCTGTGGGTTCTCGACGGCCGCGCCCAGAGCGAAGTGATCCCATGTTTTAGTGACCCGGAACCCGTACTGGCGGGTCCAGACGAAGCCAACCACGTAGTTCGGGTCGATGGTCTGCGGCGTCATGATGTCGCCCGACAGGTTTGAGATGCCCTTCTTGTCCTCCGTCGCCAGGGACCACAACTGGCCGCCCGTAAATGCCAAGTGATTGTTGGTCTCCGCCTGGCCCCAGATCACGCGCTGCCGGAGTACGTAGCTGTTGGACTGGTTGTTGTTCGACGAGATGCCGGTGCCCAGCCAGTCAGCCTCGTAGTAGCCGCGCAGCGTGCCCCAGTCGACCTTGCCCTCGGCCATGAGGGTAACGCGCGACTGGCGGGCGGTGGCATAGAACTCGCTGAGCGAATAGGCGTCGGCGTGCTCGTAGGGCAGAGCATTGAAGGCGGTGGGAATGTCGCCGCCGGTGGCTTTCGAGCGCCACACAGTTTCACCCGCGGTGTAGCCGCCGGGGGTAATCAGGATTCCCTTGTAATGCAAGGCGGTGGGGTTGTTGATCGACTTTTTGATCGCCGCCGACTCGTCCGACATGGTGGTGGCCAGCGACGTCTGGTTGTTCTTCAGGTCGGTAACCGTAGACTGCAAGGTAGTGACGGCAGACTGGTTCTGCGTGATCGCTTGCTGCTGTGCATCGGCAGCCTGCTGGGCCCTGGATGCGGCCGCGGCTGCATCGGCGGCGGCCTGCTGGGCCTGTTTCAGTTGTGTATCCTTGTCCGCTAGATTGCCCTTCAGGCTGTCGATCTGGCCCTGTTGGCCTTGCACCTGCTGGCGCAGAGCGTCAATCTGTTCTTCAAGCGTCGGTCCCTTGGGCTTGGCAGCCCGGTGCTTTTTTGCGGGAGGCGTTGCATCGCTTGCGTTGGCATAGGTGCTGAATAGACTGGCTGCGAGTATTGCCGCAACAGCTGCTCGGAGTCTCAGGTTCATTGGGCCTCTCTTGTCCTCGTGTCTTCGAGATTGTTCGCGTTTGGCGCTCCATGCCGCGAGCGCTTTGTAACTCTGCCTGGGGGATTTCCACACGTACATCCGGGTGCGTCATTCGCCATGCAGGTGGAGCTGATGCTGGGAGAAAAAATGAATTCGGATGAGCGAAACTTCCCTGGCCGCGCCCGCTAAAAAAGCCTCGCACGTTTCTGTGAATATTTGACAAATTCACAGATTTTTAATGTGGCTATTCGCTTGCAGGGGAAAGGAGTTATCCATAACTACGGATCTGTGGGAGACAGGATTCACATGTTTGTAACAAATTCAC
The DNA here is from genome assembly GCA_963706455.1 of uncultured Acidobacteriota bacterium. Taxonomy (GTDB): domain Bacteria; phylum Acidobacteriota; class Terriglobia; order Terriglobales; family Acidobacteriaceae; genus Telmatobacter. Next base: position 39,353 of record CAVPNO010000111.1, read on the forward strand.
CGGAGCTTGATCTAAGCCGGTCGATGTCACCGTCTTGTCACTTACTAAGTTTGTACGCGGGGTGCGCAGCCAAGCCCGGAACGATGTTCCGGGATCCCGGTTGATGGCTTGCTTTCTCACTCGGAATGCCCCGCACTGAGTAAGTTGGCGAGCAGGCGATAAGCTCCTGGCACTAACTCAGGTAACTGCCGGTAGAGCGCAAAGGCGACGTAGATATAAGTGCCCTTGCCCGGATGAGCTACTACGAGGCCGCCGCGCTGTGGATCCTGTCCCTCGTCGGCGGTCTCGATCAGGGGAGTGTAGGACTTGTCCCAGGTGTCGAGAAACGAGTGGCCGCGCTCTTCTACCCACCCCTCGAAGTCCGTCGGCGTGATCCGATTCGGACGGGTCATCAACGGACTTGAGGGATCCAGCAGCTTGACCGGCGATTGCTCGTCCACCACACGCTCCGGCATACGGCCGTTCATCGCCAGGGGAAACGGGGCAGGGAAGTTCCCGCTCTGATACTGCACGATAAGCGTTCCGCCATTGCTGACAAAGTCATCCAGCCGGGGCTGGGCAGCGGTCAGGACGGGGCGGTTCGAGTAAGCGCGGATACCGATTACGATAACGTTCCAGGCCGACAGGTCGCCCGAAGTCAGATCGGAATCCGACAAAAGGTGCGGCTGGGCCCCCAGTTCCTCGACTGCCTCCGGAACCAGGTCGCCGGTTCCCATCACATAGCCGATGCGCAACCCGGGAGCGAGCGTCACATCCACCTTGCGGGTCTTCAGTTGCGCCGGCTTGTAGATGTTGTACGGGGTCATGCCCGGGTATCCGACGCTCTGCCAACCGGTCTCGTAGGTGTGATCCCCAGAGTGCGCTACGGCCGCGAGCGCGTAACCCCCTGACTCGACCGCCCCTGGGGTGACAGAAAACAGGATGGGCTCCGTGTCCCCGGCCACTGTGCGTTTAAACGCCGCCTCCGCCGGTTCGGCCCGCCAGCCTTCTGGCACCTTCAGCGACACCGTGCCGTCGGCTGCGCCCTGCGTATGCACCGTGACTTTTACCGGCAGCGCGCCGCCGTTCAGAGGGAGAATGCGCGCTTCCGGATCGACGCTTACCCCGATGGCCGGTGTCACCACCAGGGGCTCGTAGTAACCGCCGTGGCCGGTTGAGCGCTGCAGGGTCTGCACAACTTCTCCCACGCGGACCGGCAGGCCATCAAACGTGAACTGCGCCCAGGCCGACAATGGATAGGGGGCAAACGAGCGCTCGCGCCATTTCTCGTTCGAAATATCGTAGTAAGGCTGCTCGATCGAGGGCCGGGTAAAGAACGGCTGGGTCGGCTCCGCGTCGTCCGGAACTTTCAGGCTGAAGATGGCATCGGAGACCGGGGGATCGCTGGCCGTGCTCAGCGGCTCGCCATGCTTCCACGGTTCCTTTGACGGGCTCTCGAACCACGTCTTCTCGAGGTGCAACTCTGGCGACAGGCCCGCCGCGTGCACGCGAACCTTCAGTTCTTCGCCGGGAGAAACCGTCTGCGGCGTCTCGTCGGCCGAATTGCCGCGGAATCCGCCTTCCTGCACCTTCGATTCGTGGGTCCGGAAAGCGGTCAGTTCGAGCCCCAGAGCGGCCTCGAGCGCGGCCTCGAACTCGGCAATCTTCACGTCCAGTTCGAAAAGCAGGCTGGCCTTTGCCTGGGCATCGAGATCGCTCGCCGCAACCTTGGCGCGCAGGTCAAGCGTCTGGCGATAAAGCGGGGTGAGCCGGCGCGCGGTCGCAATGCCCGCCTTGCACGGACATGCGCTGGAAAGCTCCTCCAGGCCGCTGTCGATCGGCTTGAGGTCATGAGCCAGCCATGCGGCCTGCGGCGCCAGGCCCGCAAGACCGGTGAGGCCGGTGTCCACATCGACGTGGCGATTGTGAAACAGGCCATCGTCTTTGGTGGCGCCCGGCGGATCACCATGCGCGACCCGCGGCGCGACCGCCCAAAGGTGATAGCGGGCCGTGCCTGGTCCGCTCAGCGTGGGATTTGCGCCGCCATTCTGCGATTTCTGCTCGCCCCATCCCTGGCGAGCGATCTGGGTATAGCTGCGACCCAGGACCGGGTCCCAGTTGCCCACCGATAAGGTGGCGTCGGTCGAAGGCTGGCCCTCGATCCATTCCCCGGTGACATAATTGCGAAACTTCGCCGGGGCCAGCTTGCCGGTGGCGTAGTCGAACACCTGCCCCTTGTTGATGGGCGCAAACGGCACCATTCCGTAGACGGCAAGCGGCTGCCAGGGCTGAAGGCCATCCTTCAACTGGCCGGGAAATATCTTTGGATCTCCCGCGGCTTTAAACACCTCCTGCGCGATCTCGCCGGATACCTGGTGCTGACCGTGCCCGTCGCTCACCGCGCCGATGAACGTCGCGAAGATCACCTCCGGCCGTTCGCGCCGCACCGCCAGCACCGCGTCGTACAGCACACGATCGTGCCCCCAGCGCGCGAACGCTTCTTCCTGCGTCTTGGAGAAGCCGAAGTCGGCCTCGGTGCCCCACACCTGTTTTGCGCCGTAATACTCATCGGCCATCAGTAACTCCTGCGTGCGGATGACGCCCAACGCGTCATAGCTCTCGGCGGACATGGCGTTCTGGCCGCCCTCGCCGCGGGTGAGCGTGTACAGGATGGTTCGCGCTCCCATGCCGCGGCTCAGGTAAGTCAGCAGCGAGCCGTCTTCGTCGTCGGGATGCGCCACGATATCCATGGCGCTGGCCGTGGTCCGCAATCGCCGCAAAGCCTGGTCGAGCGCCGCGGCGCCGCGATCCTCGGGTAACGGCAGCGCCACCGTGGCGGGTTCGCGCGGAGGCAGAGTCCTTTCCTGCTGCGTCCCGCCGACACTCTGCTGTGCACGCAGTTGAACCGGGCTCGAACTGAGAAAAAGGCCAGCCGCAGCGGCCAGGGACGTTGTTGCGCGAATCACTTTGTGGGCCAAGAACATACTCTTCGTCAGTGTACAATCCGGTGAGCGAATGAGCCTTCCAACCGGCACTTCGAATCCCGCTGAGAGCACAGCGCACCTCGAGCGCCGCATCGGGCTACGCTCCGCGGTCCTCTTCAACATGCTGGAGATGATCGGGGTGGGGCCGTTCATTACGCTGCCGCTGGTGATCGCCGCCGCGGGTTTTCGGCTCTCCGTATGGGCGTGGATCGTGGGTGCGGCCATCGCGGTGGCGGATGGCCTGGTGTGGGCCGAACTCGGCGCCGCGTTTCCGCAGGCCGGCGGATCTTACGCGTTTCTTCGCGAAATTTTCGGGGCCAACCGCGCCGGCAACTGGCTGAGCTTCATTTATGTCTGGCAGTTGAGCTTTTCAGCGCCGCTCGCGATCGCTTCGGGTTGCATCGGATTGTCCAGCTTCCTGGCCTGGTTCTGGCCTTCGCTCGACCAGGCGCCATTCGCGTTTCTTCCTGCGCTCCACTATGCCAATTTCGCCGCTGCCGGCGCCTGTCTGTTGGTGACGGCGTTGTTGTACCGCCGGCTGAGCGTGGTGACGGGCACGGCATGGGTGCTGTTTGTGGGCGTCCTTGCTGCCATCGCGGGCGTGATCATATCGGGATTCGCGCATGCGTCGAGTCTCGGCGGCTGGTACATGCCGCCCACGCCCACCCGGGCAGTTCCGGAGGTGCTTCGCGGCCTGGCGCAAGGGACCCTGATCGCGACCTATTGCTACTGGGGCTACTACAACATCACGTTTCTGGGCAGCGAGGTACGCCATCCTGAACGCACCATTCCCCGCGCCATCCTGCTATCGGTTGCATTTGTTTCCGCCTTCTACGTGGCGATGGATCTTGCCGCGCTGCCTTCGATGCATGATGCGGCCGCGCATGCCGCCGACAGCGTGATCACGCGCGTGCAGCTAGTGGCCAATATTGCGCGCTCCGCGTTTGGTCAGTGGGCGGGGTACACGATGGCGGCGCTGGTGGTGTGGACGGCGTTCGCGTCGGTGTTTTCGTTGTTGCTCGGCTACTCGCGGGTGCCCTTCGCCGCCGCCCAGAGCGGGAATTACTTCAGCTTCCTTGCCGCGGTGCATCCGCGCCACCAGATTCCGCACCGTTCGCTGGTGGCACTGGGCGTGGTAGCGGCCTGCTTCTGCTTTTTCACCCTCAGCCAGGTCATCACCATGCTGGTGGTGACCCGCATCGTGCTGCAGTTTCTGGTACAGCACGTGGGGGTGATGGTCCTGCGAGTGCAGCGCCCCGGCCTGAACCGGCCGTTTCGCATTCCACTGTATCCGCTGCCACCTCTGGCGGCGATGGCCGGCTTCCTGTTCATTCTCGTCAATCGCCCAAACGCCATCGGCGGCCTGGCGGTTGCGGCGGGAATCGGCATCAGCGGAACGTTGATCTACCTTGCCCGCGCCCATCGGCTCCATCAATGGCCGTTCGTTCCAACAGCCGAGTCTCCAGTCCCCAGTCCCTAAGGCTGGTCGTATAAATCCCCTGAGAACCAGGAGAAATGACCTTCGGAGGATAAAGCCCGCAATTTTGCCGGCTCTTTCGGCACGCCAAAAGCCGTGCCCTATCACGACGGCATTTATGCAACCAGTTCCAGTCCCTTTCCCTATGTCCTGCTTTCGTGATCGTTGACACTTTACATCCGGCGCTGCGCCGACTAGAGTTCCTCATCAGCAGATTCTTCCCGCCGGCGCGCCCCGTTTGCGCGGTGGATGAGGTGTCCCTATGCCCGTGAAATTGAATGTCAATCACCAGGTCAAAACGGTCGATGTCCCGCCCGACACGCCGCTGCTGTGGGTTCTGCGCGATATGCTCGACCTGAAAGGCGCCAAGTACGGCTGCGGGATGGGTGTTTGCGGTGCCTGCACGGTGCTGGTGGGCGGCAAGGCGGTACGCTCCTGCGTGACGCACGTGGGGAGCGTGGGCGACCAGCCCATTACCACCATAGAAGGGCTGTCCGCGGACGCGACCCATCCTGTCCAGCAAGCGTGGGAAGCGCTGGACGTGCCGCAATGCGGCTACTGCCAGGCCGGCCAGATCATGGCGGCCAGCGCGCTGCTCAGTCACAACCCCCATCCTACCGACGCCGACATCGACGACGCCATGAGCGGCAATCTGTGCCGGTGCGGAACCTACCCGCGCATCCGCCAGGCAATTCACCACGCCGCCGAGGCATCGGCCGCGGTGTCGAGTAAAGGTTAAAGGAGGGCGACATGACGACGAATGTGAATCTCGACCGCCGATCCTTTCTGAAGATGACCGCGCTGGCCGGCGGAGGCTTCGCGCTGGGCTTGTACAAGCTCCCCGGGGCGTTGGCGCAGGGTCCCGGCAGGCCGCCGAGCCTGGCGCCCGCGGCATTTATCCGCATCGACGCGAGCGGCGCCGTCACGCTGATGGCCAAGAATCCCGAGATCGGCCAGGGTGTGAAGACGATGCTGCCCATGCTGGTGGCCGAAGAACTCGACGTCGACTGGAAAGACGTGCGCGTTGAACAGGCCGACGTTAGCCAGGCGCTCGGGGCGCAGTTTGCCGGCGGCAGCATGTCCACTCCCATGAACTGGGATCCGTTGCGGCGTGTCGGCGCGGCCTACCGCCAGATGCTCGTCACCGCCGCAGCGCAGACCTGGGGCGCGCCCGAGGCAGAGTGCTCCACCGACTGCGGCAAGGTGATCCACGCGCCGTCGGGCCGCAAGGCGACGTACGGCGAACTGGCAGCCAAGGCCGCGGCGGTTACTCCACCCGATCTGAAATCGGTGAAACTGAAAGACCCCAAGGACTTCCGCATCATCGGCAAATCGCAGCCGGGCGTGGATAATCGTGCTCTCGTCACTGGGAAACCGCTCTTCGGCATCGACGTCAGCGTTCCGGGCATGCTGCATGCGGTCATCCAGAAGTGCCCCGTGTTCGGCGGCAAGGTCAAGAGCGCCAACCTGGACGAAGTGGCCAAACTTCCCGGCGTTCGCAAGGTGCTGGTGATCGACGGCACGCTGAAGGGTCCGGTGGCCGGATGGGAAGCCGGCATGGAGCCCGGCGTGGCCATCCTCGCCGATACTTGGTGGCAGGCGCAATCGGCCCGCAAAGGTCTGAATGTGGAATGGGACAACGGGCCCGGCGCAACGCAGAACAGCGACGACTATGCCAGACGCGCCGAGGGTCTGCTCAAATCCGGACCGGCAAATTCGGTCCGCAGTTACGGCGACGCGGAGGGCGCGCTCAAGTCGGCGGCGAAGGTTCTGGAGGCGACATATGCCTGGCCGTTCCTCGCGCACAGCACTCTGGAGCCGCAGGACACGACCGCCTCCTACGCCGACGGCAAAATGGAAATCTGGACCACGAGCCAGACGCCCGGCGAGGGCGCCGGAGGGGTGGCGCACGCTCTAGGCATCGATCGCGCCAATATCACGGTCCACCAGTGCCGCGTCGGCGGTGGCTTCGGACGCAAGCTGATGAACGACTACATGGTGGAGGCAGCGTACCTGTCGAAGCAGGCAGGCAAGCCGGTCAAGCTGGTGTGGTCGCGCGAAGACGACATGGGCCACGACGCGTATCGCCCTGGCGGGTTCATCGGCCTGAAGGCGGGGTTGGACGCGCAGGGAAAGCTCACGGCGTGGACCCAGCACAACGTCACCTACGGAGAAGGGAAGAATATCGTCCAGTGCGGGGATATCGATGGCGACGAGTTTCCGGCCGGCCGCGTTCCCCATTTCTCGCTCGGCTTCACGGCCATGCCGCTGTGGCTGCGCTGCGGCGCCATGCGCGCACCCGGCGTGAATGCCTATGCCTTCGTCCACCAGTCGTTCCTCGATGAACTGGCTGCGGCGGCGGGGAGAGATCCGCTGGATTTCCAGCTCGAGATCCTGGGCGGCAAGCCCGATTCCGCCACCAAGGTCGACCCGCACAATCCGGAAGCGATGAATCCTGAGCGGATGAAAGGGGTTCTCGAGCTGGTTGCCGAGAAATCCGGCTGGCGCAACCGCAAAAAGACGCCCGGTCGCGGCATGGGACTGGCCGCCTATTTCTGCCACTTAGGCTACTTCGCGGAGGTGGCCGACGTGAGCGTGGACAGCTCCAATCGCGTGACCGTGAACCACGTGTGGGCCGCCGGCGACATCGGCAGCCAGATCATCAATCCCGGCGCTGCCGAAAATATGACCCAAGGCGGCATCATCGAGGGCCTGAGCCACATGCAGCAGGAGATCACCCTGACCGACGGCCGAGTGGACCAGACCAACTTCCACCAGCACATGATGCTCCGGATGCGCCAGGCGCCGGTGATCGAGATTTTCTGGAGCAAGAGCGATTTCCCGCCCACGGGTCTGGGAGAGCCGTCGCTGCCGCCGATTCTGCCTGCGGTGGGCAATGCCATCTTCGCGGCCACCGGGAAACGCATTCGGACGTTGCCGCTGAAGCGAAGTGGATTCAGCTTCGCGTAAACCGAACTTCCGGGCCCCACCCTCGCGGCTTTTTTATGTTGCGAGGGTGGGAGCCAACAAACTCCATTCCCGTTGTCCGTTTCAAATCCCTGGAATCCTTCTCGCCCCATTCAGGTAACCGTGCCCGGCTGGTTCGCGTAAAAGATCAGCAGCGAGGTTTTCCCCATGGGCACATTTCTTCCCGCAATCGAACAGCCGCGCGGCCTGGTGCAGAAGATTGCCTACTCGATGTCGAGGAGGCAGTTCGGCAAGGTGCCGACGCCGGTGAAGGTGATGTATTCGCGCCTGCCGGCGGGGTTCGGCATGTTCGTAGCGAAGATCGGCAAGCTCGACAAAAAGCTCACCTTGCCGCTTGAAACGCAGTTCCTCATCCGCGAGCGAACGGCGCAAATCAATGTCTGCGAATTCTGCATGGATATCGGCCGCTCCTTTGTTGTCAAGTCGTCGATGAACGAGGCGAAGTTCGACTCCCTGGCCGACTACCGGACAAGCCCGCTGTTCAACGAGGCGGAGCGGGCGGCGCTGGAATACGTGACCGAACTGACGCGCAACCGGTCGGTCGCGCCGGAGACGTTCGAGTGCCTGCGGAAGCACTTCTCCGACCGCGCGATCTGCGAGATTGTCTGGCTGGTGGCGAGCGAGCACTTTTACAACCTGAGCAACCTGGGCCTGAATATCCACTCGGACATGTTGTGCGATATTGCCCGCAAACGTTAGAAGAACCGTAACTTGCGGCGTCCGACCTGTTCGCTCCCCCGGGAGAGGACTATGATGTCTTGATAAGTCGGACGGGCGACAGATTTCCGGGTCCGGCTCATCGAATTGCCGAGGAGGATTCAATGGACAAACCCGAGGCAAATGCTCCCGTAGTGAATGATGTATTGCAATCGGACCACCACGTGCATATGTCGGAGGAGGAGCTCGCCAAGGCAAGGGCTCATCACGCCAAGAAGCATGGCGGGAGCAATCCGCAGAACGCAGCTGGCAAGCAGGAAAAGGGAAAGAAGATTCCCGCGAAACCGAGATAAAAATAGAAGTATCGAGCCGGGTCCTGAGGGGTCCGGCTTAGCTGTTTTGGCCGGCGATCCGCTGCAGCTGCGCGATGTGGTTCAGGTCGTGCCCGGCCATGGTTTCCACGATGGTCTGGAACGTCATGGTTCCGCGCTCGGGGTGCGTGACGGTCCGCCCGGCTGCCGCCGGGAGCGCTTTTTGAACAAGCGCAAGGTTCCACAGCCGCACTGACGTGAAGACGCCGAGCGCTTGACCGGCCCCAATTCCCTGATAGGTGGACGCCCACTTCTCCTGGTCGAAGGGCTGAATCGTGTGGTTGTCTTCGGCGAGGGTCTGCCGCAGCCGAAAGGCGAAAACGATCTCGCAGTCGGCCAAGTGAGCGATGATTTCCACGGGGCTCCACTTGCCCGGCGCCGGCGGTTGTTGCGAGCGCTCGACGCCGATTTGCGCAAGACAATGAGGGATCGTGTCTATTGAGGCGCGGAGAATCTCTTCCGGCGGCCGGCCGTCGAGATACTTTTCGTATGGATTCTGTTCGCTCATGGCGCTCCTGGGGTTTAGCCTGAATCATTCTAATAGCGGGGAAATGTTCAGGACAAAAAAGCGAGCCAGCTTTGCCGGCGCAGAGTAGAACTGGTTGAGCAGTTCGAGCGAGTCAGCGAACTGGTGCTGATCTACCACTGATCACTGATCACTGTTTCACAAATATTCCTGGATCATTCTCTGCCACGTGGGCCAGTCGTGCGAGTTCCACGTATCCCAGATGTAGAGCTTGTGGGGTATCCACTTGTCGCTCATCAAGCGGTCCATGTGCTGATTCTGTCCCAGGCACTGATCGTCCCATCCCGTTCCCAGCACGTACATATTGCGGCTGTAGCGGTCGAGGAACCAGCGATCGCTCAGGTCCGGCAGATACTCCGTGGGCTGGTTGAAGTACACGTCCTGATCGTGATAGCCGTGCAAGAAATTCGTCGTGTCAAAAGCCCCGGACATCGAGAGCACGCCGGTAAAAACATCGGGATGGCGCAGGGCGACGTTCAGGGCGTGATATCCGCCGAAGCTGCAGCCCAGTGAGACGAGCCGCCCGTTCTGGTTCTTCTGCCGGATCAGCGGAACCACTTCGTGAACCAGGTAGTCGTCGTACTGTACATGGCGGGCGATGCGCCAGCGCGGGGGAACGTTGCGGTTGTACCAGCTCTCCATGTCGACTGAATCGACGCAGTAAAACTGCAGGTCGCCGGCCTCGATGCGTCCCCACGCCGAACCGATCATGTTGCGGTCCTCGAACTCGTAGAAACGGCCGCCGGAGGTGGGAAACACCATCACCGGCAGGCCCGCGTGGCCGAAGACCAGCAGTTCCATGTCACGGCCGAGGCGGGGGGAAAACCACTTGTGATGCTCGCGATTCATTCTTTTCCTTGTTTCGGACGCGGGTGATTGCACGAAGCAAATACAGGTCCTATGACTCCGTCCGCCGGCGCGGACTCCGCTCAGGATGACGGCGACAGGGAGAGGCGGATGGAGTTTGGACAACTGCTGTGTTCTTGATACTGTAACATTCACAGGCTGCGTGCATGGCCTGGATCAACCCGTACCCAAAAGGACCCTCGCGATTGAATCAGGAACCGGAATCGCAGCCATCGAAGAACGCGCCCGAGGGGCTGCTGGCTGGGTCGGGGGACTCGCCGCATCCACGCCTGCGTTTGCACCGGAGTTTCAGGAGCCACCATCTACCGGATGCGCGCGATCTGATCATCTACCTCCCGCCCGGGTACGAAGACGAACCACAACGCGCGTACCCGGTGCTTTATATGCAGGACGGGCAGAACCTGTTCGACCCGGACACTTCGTTCATCAAGGGCCGTACTTGGGAAATGCGCGAGCAGGCTGACGAACTGATCGAGTCCGGCGAGGTGGAACCCCTGATCATCGTCGGAATCTATAACACCGGGGAACGGCGACTGGCTGAGTACACCCACGAGCGCGACTGGCAGCGAGGCGGGGGCGAGGCCTGGCGCTACGGAATGCTGGTGACCGAAGACCTGATGCCCTGGATCGCGCGCCGGTACCGCGTGCGGAGCGATCGCGGCTCCACGGGGCTGGGAGGATCGTCGCTCGGCGGACTGGTCACGCTGTACCTCGGCCTTCGGTATGCGCACCATTTCGGCAAGCTGGCCGTTCTGTCGCCCAGCGTGTGGTGGAACCACAAGAGCATTCTGGGCTACTTGAACGAACGTGCGCCGCAGATCTGGGAGCGTCCGCGCCTGTGGCTGGATGTTGGCGAGCGTGAAGGGCATCGCACTCTCCGCGATGCGGAGATGCTGGCGCGGAGGCTGAAGGCCAATGGCTGGATTCCCGGGGAGACGCTGCATTTCGAGAGGGTTCCCGACGGAACGCACGACGAGCCCAGTTGGGCCCGGCGAGTCAGCCCTATGCTGAAGTTTCTGTTCCCCGCCTAGTTTTCTCCGCACCTGTCGCGGTGTGATGCGGAAGCTCCAAAACTTGCCCTTAACCCCACCTATCGGCGATACTTAGATGTTGTGTCTGAGAGGCTGGCTCCCTATGCCCGGCCCATGTATGGCAGGCATGCAAGGGTGGATAGCCGCCCGGTCTCCGGATTTTCCCAGGGGACACAAACCGAGAAATAGGACATTGAAAGGAACTTCACCGTGGTCATGATTCGTTTGGCGCGCGTTGGCGCCCGCAAACAGCCCTACTATCGTGTGGTAGTGATCGAGAAAGATCGCGCCCGCAACGGCCGCTCTATCGAAGTGGTGGGCACGTACAATCCACGCACTAACCCCGCTTCGGTCCTCCTGAAGCATGAGCGCATCGCCTACTGGCGCGGCGTGGGCGCGCAGCTTTCTCCCACCGTGGCCAAGCTGGTGGAGAAGTTTCCCGCGGCGACACCGGCCGCGGAGCCCACTGCGGCTTAAGCAAGCTTCAGTCCCCCCACGCCTTATGCTCGTGTGCAAATCCGCGCGAATACTTGCACACAAAATGCTGACGGCGGCCACGGTGTGCTGTTAGTATCGGCGCACTGTCCAACACGACGACCTTCGGTCGCGATTGTTGGAGCATCGGGGGCCCTCGCAAACAGTTCTCGTTTGTGGGGTGACTAAGAATCGGTCAGGGGCACGTGCATGACCCAGCATGAGATGGTTGCAGTAGAAGAACTGGTCCGCGAAATCGCGCGGGCATTGGTGGATGAACCGGCAGCCGTTGAAGTTGAAGCCGTGGGGCGGGAGGAAAACACCATCCTCAAGCTCCGCGTGGCGCCCGGGGATGTGGGCAAGGTGATTGGCAAGCAGGGCCGGACGGCCCGCTCGGTGCGCACCATTCTGGGCGCCGTGAGCATGAAGTTGCATCACCGCTATACGCTCGACATTCTCGAAGAGGACGAGCAAGGTTAGACCGGTTTTGAGGTCCCCGATCTGGAGATTGCAGTGACGCCCGCGACGCCCGAAACTTGGGTGTGGCTGGCGCGCATTCGCCGGCCCCAGGGACGTCTCGGCGAAGTCTTCGCCGAAATCCTGACGGACTTTCCCGAGAAGTTCAGCGAGCGCCGCCAACTGTGGCTGCTGAACGAACCGGACCTCGGTGTGCAACTCGTTCAACTGGCAAATCACTGGCTCCACAAGGGAGGAGTGGTGTTGCATTTCGCCGGCGTGGACTCGATCTCAGACGCCGAGAAGCTGGCCGGAAAAATTGTGGCCATTCCGCGCGAACAGCGCGCCGTGCTGGCCGAGGACGAGGTCTACATCGCGGACCTGATCGGATGCCTGCTGGTGGATGTATCCAATCCGAGTGCCCCGGTAACGGTGGGCGAAATCGAGGATGTGGAGCGCGGCGTGGCGCCCGCGCCAATCCTGATCGTGCGCGGGGCAAAGGGGGAAGTCCTGGTGCCCTTTGCGAAGGACTATCTGCGCCGCATCGATCTTGACGCCAAACTGGTGGAGATGGCGCTGCCCGAGGGGTTGGCGGATCTGAACGCGTAGCGGCAATCAGCTGTCGCTTTTCAGTTCAGTCATGCCGGGGTGGCCGCGCCGTATTGAAAACTGACAACTGGAGACGGACAACTTCACTGGAACGTCAGCGGTTCCCAGGCGCCATTCTGCTTCAGCGCAAGCTGGATAGGGCGAGGCGGACCCTTGGGCGGGACCGTCACCTCGATCCACAACTCGGCGCCGGTGGCAAGCGGCAACGGGCTGCGCGCGTGTTCGGCGATATAGAAATTGACCGGTGCAGCCAGGCGCATGCCTTCGCAGTTCGAAGCGCTCCAGGTGTTCACCATCTGACCGACCCGGCCCTTATCCTCATCCGTGATCTGGATGGCGACCAGGCGGTTGTCGATGACTTTCAGTTCGGCGGGAAACGTGACGTTCTGGTCAGAGCGGATGCCGAAGTTGCCGCTGACCGCGGCCCCATTGAGATCGCGCGGAAACTGGGCCTGCTTCGCCGATGGCAGCGTGCTGCGGCATCCGTTCACCGTAAGCTGCAGGCTCAGGTAACGGCCCCGCATCACGAGTTCCGGATCGAACGCAGCCGTCCGGGTCCAGACGCGCGGACAGGTCCAGCGCTGGTAGAGATACTTGGCGGCAATCGAGCAGACCAGCGCCAGTTGGATAAGCAGCACCGCTACGGAAGCGGCGGAAAACCTGACCGGACCGATTCTCATAGGGCCTCCGCGGCCGCGGCGCGCGGCTTTTCCAAACGTTCCAGGAGCCGGCGGCGAGTGACTTCCAGGCCCCACCCGCCTAAAAGAAACAGGATGCCGATCCCAATCAGGCCGAGCGAGCGCCCGACTTTATCGAAGATGTCGCTGAAGTAGAACCATCCCACGGCGAGCGCGAAGTAAACGATGCCCAGGTTCACCAACGCGCGGCTGGCCTGGCGCATTCCCCAGGCGATGATGAAGACGGCGAAGGCGGCCACCAGCGCATGCGCGGCAAGGTTGGGCTCGCTCGACGTGTACGTGTTGGGACCGTATCCGTAGTTGTAATGCTCGACCCAGACGCGCTGGCACCATGGCAAGGCAATGGACGTCAGGATCGCGGTTGCCGGCGGAATCAGGCCCCAATGGCCTTTGAACACCGCAATGATCAGCGGCATTGCGGCAATCGCCGTCCAGGCCCAGAAGCGGGTTCCAAAAGGAAGGAACGGCTCATTCCCGTACGAGCGCCAGCCTTCGTTCATCAGAACCACGCCGGAGATGGCGGCAATCGCGGCTGCTGTGAAGAGGATGCCATGCACGGCCCGGCGGCGCGAGCCGAGGATCATGGTGAGGTAAAAGATAGCCCATACGAACAGGAACCGTCCCAGGTACAGCGCCTGCCCGGTATGCCCCTCGGTGTAGAACACGAGTTCGCAGAAAATCCACGCAGGGAACAGCAGGAAGGTGAGGATCTGTTGGGCCTGGTCGTGCAGCAAGGCCCATCCAACCAGCGCCGCGATTGCCCAAAGCAGGATGGCCGCGGGCCAGTGTTCCTCGATGTTGAAGATCTGGCCGACCAGTGCGATGGCCGCGCCCATAGCCACAGTGCCAACAGCATGCAGGGTTGAGGAGAGCGCAAGATAGCGATCGCGTACTGCCGCTCCCGCAAGATGAAATACCCCAAGCATGACGATGACCAGCGCGAATCGCGTCCCGGGGCTGAGCTGGTCCCAATGCGCCGAGACGAACAGGATGACGCCAGTTGCGAGCAGGATGCCGCCCAGGATCAGCGCGACTAAGCCCTGCCAGGCCAGCGTGAACCCAGGTGCCGGCGTGCCAGAAGCTTTCTGCCCGGCTTCCCAGGCGCGGATGCGGTCGGCGGAGGCGCCGTCCAGGACCCCGGCGGTCTGCCAGCGTTTCAAAATGCTTTCCATGTCGGCCATGTCGTTGGCCAACATTAGACCACAGATCGCGAAGGGATGGGGCGAAGCGATTCTTCCGCCCAGGTACCAAAATCGAGACCCGGGGCACCCGCGCCCTTTTATCATCAGGAAAAGGCCATGCGCTTCGACATCATCACCATCTTTCCGGGATTCTTCTCCGGCTTTTTCGAGCACGGGATCGTGCGCCGGGCACAGGCCGACGGACTGGTGACGGTGAATGTGCGCGATCTGCGCAATTTCACCCACGACCGCCACCGCACGGTCGATGACCGGCCGTTCGGGGGCGGCGAGGGGATGGTGATGAAGCCTGAGCCGCTGGCAGAGGCGCTGGAGGCGGTCGGGATTGAGATAAAGGCGGAACGAAAGGCAGGTCCTTCGACTCGGCCGGCCGACGCGGACTCCGCTCAGGATGACAATCCTTTTTCACCTACCCGGGTAATCTTGTTGTCCGCGCAGGGCCGTCCGTTCACGCAGGCCGTGGCCCGGGATTTGGCGCGGCTTGATCGCATTGTCCTGATTTGCGGCCGTTATGAGGGCGTGGATGAACGCATCAACGAGCTCTATTGCGATTTGGAACTATCCATCGGCGACTATGTACTGAGCGGAGGCGAGCTGGCCGCGGCGGTGGTGCTCGACGCCACGATGCGGCTCGTACCCGGCGTGCTTGGCAACGAAGCGTCCCACGAATTCGAAAGCTTTGGCGTTGCCGACGCGGCCATCATCACAGATATCCAAGGCGTGCCGCGGTCCCAGTATGGTTCCGGCGGCATGCTCGACTATCCGCACTATACTCGGCCGGCCGAGTTTCGTGGCCTGCGCACCCCGGAAGTGCTGCTGAATGGCGATCATCAGCAGATCCGGCGGTGGCGGCGGGAACAACAGCTTCGCAAGACGCTGGCCAACCGCCCCGATCTGCTCGAAGACGCGCAGTTGACCCCCGAAGATAAGAAAGTGCTCGATGTCTTGCGACGCGGGGCCGGCGCGTCTGGAAAAAACGCATCTCAGGGCTGAGAGGACTTTATGGACTGGACACCAGGCGGAATGAGCGGCGACATCGAGGACCGGCGCGATTCGAGCGGCGGCTTCGGTGGCATGGGCGGAGGCGGCATCGGGATCGTCGGGTTCATCATCCTGGCGCTCGTCAGCCTGGTCACGGGTCGGAACTTCCTGGGCCACATCCTGTCTGGCGGGGGTTCGAGCAGCATCCATGGGCCGGCGCGGCCGGGCGGCGCCGTCAATGAAAACCGCGATATGCAACTGATCAGCTTTGCTCTCGATGATGCGCAGCGGACCTGGACGCAGATCTTTGCCGCCCACGGGCGCACCTATCGTCATGCGAAGCTGGTGCTCTATCGCGATATGACTTACTCCGGCTGCGGGACCGCGCAGGCGTCTACGGGACCCTTCTATTGTCCTCAGGACGAGAAGGTCTACATCGATCTTTCCTTCTGGAGCGATCTCAAGCGGTTCGGTGGAAGCACCGCGGATTTTGCCCAGGCATACGTGGTGGCGCATGAGCTGGGCCATCACGTGCAGAAGCTGCTGGGGGTGGAATCGCGGATGCAGCGCCTGGCACAGCAGGATCCAGAAGACCGCAACCACCTCTCGGTCGATCTTGAACTGCAGGCCGATTGCTTCGCCGGAGTGTGGGGCCACAGCACGGAGCAGCGTAACATTGTCCATCCCGAAGACGTGAACCAGGCGCTGAAGACGGCCGCCGCCGTGGGGGACGATCATCTGCAGCGTATGGCCGGTCGCGCGGTCAGCCCGGAACGCTGGACGCACGGCTCGAGCGCGCAACGGTCGGAGTGGTTCCGCCGCGGGCTCGACGGCGGAACCGTGGGGAGTTGTACGACCTTTAATGGAAAGCTGTCACCCTGACGGAGGCACCGGATTCTGTCATCCCACCTCAGCGGACAAAAACTGAGACGTCCGCCGAGGTGGGGCACCCAGTCCGCATTGGCTAAAACGTAAAGCGGGAACCGAACTGGAATTGGCGCGGGCTGTTGACGGTTGAAGTGATGGTGCCGAACGTCGTCGGGGGATCGGGGAGCGGCACCTGCTGCAGCTGGCTCGCAACGTTGGTCATGCTGGGTACGCCGGGCATTCCGAGCTGGGCTCGGTTGGCGATGTTGTACGAAGAGACTTCCAGGCGCAGATCCCGCTCCTTGCCAAGGGAGAAGTGCTTGTAGAGGGAAAGGTCGAAGTCCTGGGCTCCCATGGTCCGCACGTGGTCAAGGTAAGCCGGCGCCGTGCCCGCCGCGAATGGGTTGGTTGGAACCGCAAAGCAGGTGTAGTTGAACCACGTGGGCGCTGAATGCGGCGCCCCCTTGCTCGGGTCGCAGGTCATATCGGCGCGCTGATTGAAATAGGACGGAGACACGCCCGAGGCCGGCGACGCAATCGGGACGCCCGTGCTCACGTACGCGATGATGTTCGCCGTCCACCCACCGAGGAAGGCATCGCCCCACGTGCCAAGGTCGAGCGCCCGGCCTCTGCCTGCGGGAAGATCATAGGAAGCCTCTCCGGTGAACTGGTATTTCACGTCCTGGGGACTGATCGAATGTTCCAGGTTAAGATTCCTCCAGTCCTGGGCCGCGCCATTGTGCGTACCCACGAATCCCAGAGGCGGGTTGCCGTCATCGGTGATCAGCTTTGCCCAGGTGAAACTGGCGAGGGCGGTGAAGCTGTGCGTCAGACGTTTTTGCAGCTTGGTCTGCAGTGAGCTGTATTCCGAATCGCCGCCGGGGTAGCCGTGCACCACCACCCCATTGCCCGATCCATAGCCGCCGTTGCCGAACTGCGGAAAGGCCTGCAGCGAGACCCAGAGGGGCACCGTCGATGAACCGTAATTTGCATTGGTGGCCGGTTGGATGGCTGCCCATTGATTGGGCACCGTCTGGCAGGCGGCGTTGGATGTATCGACGCATAGCGACGCCCCGTATTTGCCTATGGTTCCAAGATCGAGCACATTCAGATCTGCGGAGCCGAGCGGAAGGAAGAGGCCGCGGCTCCCGACATAACCCGCGCTCAAGATAACCTGATGGGGCAATTCATATTCCACACCAAAGTTGAAGTTATAGGTGACCGTGGTGCGTTGCGTGCGGAGCATCGTGTTCAGTGACTGCCCCAGGTTGTTGCCGAGTCCCGCGGGCGGCGTGGCGTACTGAGGAATAACTCCGTTGGGGAATGGATTACTAAGCGAATAATCGCCGGTGGTGCTCGGCGCGGGGCTGCCGGCTCCTGCCCCGGAGCAAAGCGAAGTTCCGTTGATCGCCGTATTGCCGGCGGCTGTGTAGCAGGTGGAGTTCCATGCCGTATCTGCGGAAAAGCCGTCGCTGTCAAGCCCGGTGCCACCCACCATGTGGGCGCTTGGGCCGAAATAAAAACCGGCGCCGGCGCGGATCACGACGTGGTGCTCCGGCTGCCACGAGAAGCCAAGCCGCGGACCGAAATCCTTGAGATTGCTCGTGAACGGGGAACGATTGCCGCCGTTCGCGTAGATTTCCGCGCCCGTGTAATTCACGCCGCTAACTGAGTTAGTAACTTGCGGGTCGAAGTACTCGACGCGATTGTGGCGCTCCGTTTTGCCGGCAAAGATATCCCAGCGAAGTCCCGCGGTAAGGGTAAGGCTCTTGGCGGGGTGGTACGTATCTTCGACAAACGCCGAGTAATACGGATTGGCTTCGGCAGCGAACAGGTCCTTGGTGAAGTTTGGATAGTCGTTGGTCTCGTTGCCCGGAGCCTCACCCTGCCCCACGAGAAGGGAAGCAAAGTCACTGCCGCCCACCGGGCTGCTGGCGCTGACCATCTGGTCGGTAGCGGTGATATCGAACGCGTAAGCTCCGGAAGCGGCCGGCGGCTGGCCGACATTGAGAAAGCGCTTCATGTATTCAAAGCCGGCCGTGATCTCGTGCTTGCCCAGAAGCTTGGTGATGGAGGCGGAGGCGTCGCTGTTCTCGCTGGCATAGCGGAAGGTGTTGTAGTCGGCCGTGCCGCCAACCCCTCCGCCCACATCGTCGAACACGACGAACGGCAGCAACTTGATGACTTCTTCGGTCGCCAGGGAAGAAGGAAATCCGATGCTGGTGATATCGAAGCCCACCTGTCGCGGATCACCCCCCTGGTTCTCGTAGTGGCGGGTGAACGAATAGCGCAGTTGCAGAACTGTCGAGTTGCTCACCGTGATGTCGTCGCCCACCAGGAAATTGCGGCCATTGGTTGTGTTTTGCGCATAGTTCAGGTCCCACATGTCGCCGAATGCGTTGAACAGCGAGAAGAACATGCGATCGAACGAGAATCGGCCGAACACGCGTTGCTTGTCACTCGGAACCCAATCCATGCGGACGTCAAATCGATTGACATAGGTCGGATCCAGTCCGGGCTGGTAAAAGTTATTCAATGCGCCATTGGTGGCGGAGTCGCAATTGCTTCCGACGTTGCACTTGGGCATCTCCGACAAGAACTTGAGCCCAATGGGATTGGGATTAGAAATGATGTTATTGGCGAATGGCTGACGCGTTCCATTGATGGCGGGATTCGGGCTCTTGATTTCCGGAACCAGCGGGTTATAGATCGTAAAGCTGTCGGCGGAGAAATTACCCGTTCGCTCAGCGCTCGTAGGCACGGTAAAGGTGTTGGAGCCGTCAAACCTCTGCTCGTCCGTATACTCGTAATCGCCAAAGAAGAACAGCTTGTTGTGCAGGATGGGGCCGCCGATCGCTCCGCCATACTGGTAACGGTGAAATGCCGGGGGAGTGTTGGCCTGGCCCTGGCCGAGTTCGCTCTGCTTGTTAAAGTACTCGTTGGCGGCCAGGATATCGGGCCGCCAGACGCCGAACGCATCTCCATGGAACACGTTGGTGCCCGACTTGGTGACCAGGCTGATCACGCCTGCGCCGCCGCTCTGGTAAGAGGCTGGTGTGTTCTGGGTTTCGACGCGCGTTTCATCCACGGCGTCCTCGGGAAGTTCCATCGCCGGAATGATAGCGGACGCGTTGTTTTCGGCGATGCCGATGGGGCTGCCGTCAACCATGTAATAGACCGATCCCACGATGGCCCCGTTGATGGTGTAAGAGGAGACATCGACACCGGGGCGGCCGCTGGAAATGTTCTCGATGGCGAAGGAACTCGAGGAGTTGGGCGCGCCGTTTGCGGGCGTCACCCCGGCGCTCAACTGCACGAGGTCAAAAACGTTGCGCGTCAGGAGCGGCACGCGGTCGATGGTTTCTGACGAGATCAACTGGCCGACGGTCGAGTTGGTCGTGTCGACCAGGGAAGTGGTTTCATTCACCGTGACGACTTCGTTAACCGAGCCGACCTTCATGGAGAGATTGGCCGTGGTGGTCTGATCGACGGTGACGATGACGCCCTTGCGGACGGTGGTCTCGAATCCGTCCCGGCTGGCGCTGACATCGTAGCTACCGGGAGAGAGCGAAACAAAGGAATAGATGCCCGCCGCGGTGGTGACGGCAGTGAGCTTGGTGCCAGTCGCTGTGTCTGTCGCGGTAACGGATGCGCCGGGGATAACGGCGCCGCTGGCATCGGTCACCAAACCGCTGACTGCGCCTCGTCCTGCCTGCGCAAACAGATAGTTAGTTGTCGCTAGCAGAAGCGCACACAAAACGAGGCGGACTCCAGAAAACCACCCCAGCGACGAAGACCGGTCGCCGAGGACCCCGGAAAAAAGGGCGGCGGTGGATTTTTTGTTTCCCATCTGAAGAACTCCTGGACTATATTTGTTCAAACGTTTGAATCGGCGTTGACTGAATATAGGGCGGGACACGGGAGCTGTCAAGAAAAAAGGCGATCTGTCTGGCGCGGTACGGGATGTCGGCCCCGCACGATGGGAGTGAATGTCCGGGTCGAGGGCGTTCGCACTAGAAAACGGGAACGCGGTGGGAATCGCGCACCGGCTTGCGACTATGTTGCAACCCAAACCGATTTACCGGATGGTTGATCTGCCAACGTTCGGCGGCAGGGAAGGTGGGGAGATTGGGTCAACGAAGGTCCGGTCACGTCACGCTGCTTGATATCGCTCGCGCCGCGGGTTTTTCGGTGTCGACGGTGTCCATCGTTCTGAGCGAGGCTCCGCTTTCGCTGAACGTGGCGGCCAGCACGCGCACCCACATCCGCACCATTGCCAAGCAGCTCGGCTACCATCCCGACGCTTATGCGCGTTCGCTGCGGCGCCGCAGCACGCAAACCATCGGGGTGCTGGCCTTCGATCTTTCCGACCCTTTTTGCACACCGATCATGCGCGGCATCCAGGGTAGCCTGCACCCCGCGGGATACCTGCCGCTGATCGTGGATGCACAGGCGCAGCGCAAGCTGTTCGATAGTTCGCTCCACATGATTCTGGAACGGCGTGCCGACGGCGTGATTGTCATCGCGAGCTGGGTCTTTGAGGAGACCAACCTGCTGGGGGACGTGAAGAAGAACAATGTTCCCATTGCAATCATCGGGCGCGACCTGTCGGCACGCGGCATCGACTCCATCCTGGTGGATAACGAGGCGGGAGGAGAGATGGCGGCGCGCCACCTCCGCGATCTCGGGCACGAACGCATCGCCGTGATTCGCGGGCCGCAGGAAATGGTGGATAGCGAGCCGCGGTGGGCGGGGATGCAGAAGGTTCTCGCCCAGGAAAGACTGGAACTCGACCCGAGGCTGGTGTTTCAATTATCCGGGTCCGCCGATCCGGCGTCTGGTTTCGAGGGAGGCAGGGAGAGTGCGCGGAAAATGCTGGTTACCGGCAGGCCGTTCACTGCGGTGATCGCTTTCGACGATCTGACCGCGCTGGGAGTGGTTCGGGGGCTGGTGGAAGCGGGGCTGCACGTGCCGGAAGACTGCTCGGTGATGGGCTTTGACGACGTACTTCCCGCCGAAGTAGCCACGCCGGCGATGACGACCATCCGCCAGCCGCTCAAGGAAATGGGCCGCGAAGCGGCGGACCGCGTGCTGCAGGCGATCAAGCGGAGAAGTGACAAACCGGAGCGCGCGCGCCTTCACAAGCCGGCTCCGGAACTTGTTGTGCGCAAGTCGACCGCATCCCCTCCGGTCCACGCAAAACCGTGGCAGTCCTCCTCGGAGCAGAAACTGAAAGAGACAGGGCGTTCGAGGCGATAGGTGCCTCAATCGAATATCTGAGCTGCTCCGGGTGAAGACGTCTCCTCAGGATGCAGAACCAAAAGGTGGTCAATGGTGAAGACTCAATTGAAACTGATATGGCTGGCGCCCTTCGTGTTTCCTTTCTTTGCTAACGCAGGGACCGTGCATCCTCTTCGCGATGGCTGGCGGTTGCAGTCAGCCTGTGCGGTAAAGGCGGACGGCGCGGCGATTTCCGCATCGGCCTTTGCCGCGGAAGACTGGATCAAGACCTCGGTGCCCAGCACGGTGCTTGCTGCGCAGGCCGCGGCGAAGCTGGTGCCCGATCCTTATTACGGGACGAACTTGCGCAACATTCCCGGCACCACTTATCCCATCGGTCATAACTTCGCCAATCTTCCCATGCCGCCCGAAAGCCCGTATCGGTGTGGTTGGTGGTACCGCGTGGAGTTTGTGCCGCCAGCGGCAAGCGCACGCGATGAGCGCTTGTGGCTGCACTTCGGCGGGATCAACTATCGCGGCGAGGTGTGGGTCAACGGAAAGCGCATCGCCGACAGCGGCACCGTCGCCGGAGCCTATCGCGTTTACGACTTCGATGTTACGGACGCCGTCAAGGCGGGCGGGCCAAATGTGCTCGCGGTGGAGGCGTTCGCACCCACGGAGAAGGACCTGGGCATCAACTGGGTAGACTGGAACCCGTGCCCGCCGGACAAGGATATGGGCCTGTGGGGCGACGTCAACCTGGTGACGACTGGTGCGGTCACGGTCCGCTCACCGATGGCGGTTACACATTTCCCCGACACTTCGCTGTCCACTGCCGATCTCACGGTTTATCTGGAATTGCACAACGCGTCGGCGCACGAAGTGAAAGGTGTGGTTTCGGGATCAGTAGCAGGCATTCATATCGAGCAGCCGGTGCAGCTTGCGACGCATGAGGACAAGACCGTGGTCTTCGCGCCCGAACAGTTTCCCGTACTGCGCATCAAGAGCCCGAAGCCATGGTGGCCTTACCAGATGGGCGATCCGCACCTCGAACAGTTGGCGTTGAGCTTTGTGGACGCCGGCGTTAAGACAGACGAGCAAGTCGTGGATTTCGGGATTCGCGAGATCACGTCGGAACTCACATCCAACGGTAGCCGGCTGTTTCGCGTCAACGGAAAGCCGATCCTGATACGCGGTGCGGGATGGTCGCAGGACATGCTGCTGCGCACTGACGAGCATCGCCTTCGCGACCAGATCCACATGGTTCGCGACATGAACCTGAACACGATCCGCCTGGAGGGCAAGCTGGAGACGGAAGATTTCTTCCGGCTGGCGGACCAGCAGGGGATCCTGGTAATGCTGGGCTGGTGCTGCTGCGACCACTGGGAGCATTGGAAGGATTGGACGCCGGAGGATTTGACCATTGCCACGGCCTCGCTGCGCGCTCAGATGCTGCGCCTGCGGCAGCATGCCAGCCTTCTTGTATGGCTCAACGGAAGTGACAACCCGCCGCCCGCAAACGTGGAGAGCGCGTATCTCCAAGTCGAAGCAGACACGCACTGGCCGAACCCGATTCTATCGTCGGCGTCGGGCACGCCCACGACGGTCACGGGCGAGAGCGGCGTAAAGATGACCGGGCCTTACGATTATGTCGCGCCCAGTTACTGGTATGTGGACCGGTTCAACGGCGGCGGCTTCGGCTTCAACACCGAAACCAGCCCCGGCCCGGCGATCGTATCCCTGGCAAGCCGGCAGAAATTCCTTCCCGATGCAGACGCCTGGCCGCCGACAACCAACTGGTCGTTTCACAATGGCGGCGGCGAATTCATCAACTTGAAAGTTCTGGACGAAGCGATGACCGATGCCTATGCCAAACCTGAGACGGCCGCCGGCTACGAACGCATCGCGCAGACCATGGCCTACGATTCCGAGCGCGCCATGTACGAGGCGTACGGCAAAAACAAGTACTTCGCCACTGGCGTGATCCAGTGGATGTTGAACAACGCGTGGCCGTCGATGATCTGGCATTTGTACGATTACTATCTCGACGCCGATGCGGGATATTTTGCAGCCAAGAAAGCTTGCGAGCCGCTGCACATTCAATACTCTTATGATGACCGATCGATTGTGGTGGTGAACAGCACCTATCAGCCGGCCGATGGACTGCGGGCAACCGTGGATGTGCACGGATTGAAGTGGAACCAGGTCTTCAATACAAAGATGACGGTGAATGCCGGGGCGGACACGTCGCAACGCATCATCTCCATCCCGGAAAGCCTCTACGTCGGACCGGAGCGACTGTTCTTCATCGACCTCACGCTTTCCGATGCGACGGGACGCGTGGTGAGCCACAATTTCTACTGGGTTCCCGGTACGCTGACCACGTTCGACTGGAACCGGACCGAATACACGCACACGCCGGCTATTCGCCACGAGGACCTGACCGCGCTTGCCAACCTTCCGCAGGCGCAAGTGGAAGCGAGCGCCGAGATCGAGGGCCGCAAGCTCTGCCTCAAGTTGAAGAACGCATCGAATGCGCTTGGGTTTCAGATCCGCGCGGCTGCGCGTACGTCTTCCGGCGGGTTGATCGCGCCCGTGTTCTGGTCGGATAACTGGATCGAGTTAACGCCCGGCGAGACGACGGAATTGACCGCCCAACTTCCGGAGGGGCTTTCCGAGGCGCCGGTGATTGAAATCGATGGATGGAACATCGCGCCGGCGAAGATCACACCCAGACCTTCGGCATCGGCTCACTGAGGATAGCGGATCTCGACGTCCCAATCCGATACGCAACAAATTCGGCCTGAAGCACAGCCTGCGCTTCAGGGACCTGGTGCTGTTCGGAATCATCCTCATCCAGCCGACTGCGCCGATGCCCAGCTTCGGCGTGATCTATCTAGAAGCGCACGGCCACATCGTCACCACGATTCTGCTGGCGATGGTGGCCATGCTGTTCACCTCGGTCAGCTATTGGCACATGTGGGCACACCCAGGATGGGTCGGAAGTATCGCATTTGGTTTTTGCCAGAAGCGATTGTGCCGAATAGCTCTTACTCTGAACGCAGCGCCTCCATGGGTTCCACTGAGGCCGCACGACGGGCCGGGAAGTAGGCCGCCAGGGCAGCCACTGCGCTAAGGAAGAGAATCGCCGCGACGTAGATCAGCGGATCGCTCGCGTTGCCCTGGAGCACCTTCTGGTTCGCTCCCATGGACGAATTGGTCGCCGAGACATTCGCCGCCAGCCTTGCAAGGAACCATGCGAGGGCCACGCCGGCAACCAGTCCGAAGGCCGTAAGAGAGAGTCCCTGGCGGACAACCATCAGCAATACGCGCGCGGGCCTTGCGCCCAGTGCCATGCGCACCCCGATCTCCTGGGTGCGCTGCGCTACTGAATACGCCATCGCGCTGTAAAGCCCCACGGCTGCCAGCAAAAGCGCCAACCCTCCCATGATTGCCATCAGGCTCGCGGCCACCTTCTGCGGGTACAGCGAGGCGCCGATGTATTCCTTCAGGGGCGCGGCATCGAACACCGTCACGTTTGGATCTAGGTCATGTGTCTGCGCGCGCAGCATCGAGAGAATCGAATCCGGCTCGCCTCTCGTCCGCACGTAGAACGCCAGGTTCATGTCTTCGCGGTAGACCTGGCGGAAGGAAACGTAGAAATAAGGCGGAGTGGTCTCGCTCAGGTAGTGATACTTCGAGTCCTTGGCGACGCCGACAATGCGGAACCACTTGCCCCACCCATGAACCATGTGGCCTATGGGACTGCGGCCGGCGAAGAAATGTCGCGCGAAGGCCTGGTTAACGATCATCACCAGTGGCCCCTGCTCATTGTCCTGCTCGGTGAAGTTGCGGCCGTCGACCATGGAAATATGCATCAGCGGAAGGTATCCGGGCGAGATCACGTTCCGAAAGATGCTCATGTTCTCGTCCGGCGGCGGGGCGTAGCCTTCGATCTTCAACTCCTCCCACCAGCTTGGTTCAAAGCTAAGCGGAACGCCGTCGGAGTAGGCCACCTCCGTCACGCTGGGCGCGCTCTCGATGCGCTCGGCCAGGCGGCGGCAGAACTCGAGACGCTGAAACAGGTTGTAGCCGTTGGTATTGAGATAGAACTGATTCACCAACACATGATCGGGATCGAAGCCGGGATCGATGTGCAAGGACTGCTGAAAGCCGCGAGCGAACAGGCCCGCGCCGACCAGCGTAACCAACGCCAGGGCAACCTCACAGGCCACCAGCACCGAGCGCATGCGATTGCGTGGCCGTCCGGCAGCACCGCTGCGTCCTGCGGCGTTCAGCGTGGTGCTGAGCGCAATGCGGCTCACGTGCAGAGCAGGCACCAGTCCCGCAACCAGCGCGCACAGCACGCAGACTCCAGCCGTGAATGCCAACACCGCGAGATTGGGCCGCGTATCCATCGATACGAGCTGACTGATGGGCCCGGGTGGCAGCAGATAGCGAAGCGCGCGGCCGA
The DNA here is from genome assembly GCA_963706455.1 of uncultured Acidobacteriota bacterium. Taxonomy (GTDB): domain Bacteria; phylum Acidobacteriota; class Terriglobia; order Terriglobales; family Acidobacteriaceae; genus Telmatobacter. Next base: position 65,211 of record CAVPNO010000111.1, read on the forward strand.
GGAAGGGAGCCGCCGCGAGCCCGAGAAGCGCGCCGGCGCCGGTAAGCAGCAGGCATTCGGTCAGCACCTGGCGGATAACACGCGCACGAGTGGCTCCCAGCGCAAGCCGGGCGCTGAACTCTTTTTCGCGTACCGTGGCACGCGCCAGCAGAAGGTTCGCCACGTTGGCGCACACGATCAGCAACACGAGCACGCAGATCGCCATCAGGATGCGCAGCGGCCCCAGGAGTAATCCCTGCGGTCCCTGGGGTGACTTCCACAGGGGAATGATGGTTGCGCTCAGGCCTTCGCTCACGTCCGCGTTCAACACCGCCATGCGGTCCGCAAGCGTTTTGAGCTCCAGGCGCGCCTGCTCGGCTGTAACGCCAGGTTTAAGGCGTGCGATGCCCAGCATGTTGCGGTTGTGCCGATCGCGCAACATCCATTGTTGAACGCCATTGAGCATCGGCTGTTGCATGTAGGGCACCCACAGGTCGAACCACGTCGCCGGCATGGACCCATGGAACGCGGGAGCGGCGACGCCCACCACCGTCAGCTCATGCTGATTGATGCGGATGGTTTTTCCCACAATGGAAGGATCGGCGCCGTAATGGGAGCGCCAATAGCGGTCGCTGATCACGGCGACGGGATACGCACCCGGTGCGTCGCCGTATTCAGCGGGAAGGAACAGGCGACCGGCTTCGGGCCGGACGCCCAGCACAGCAAAGAAATTTCCCGAGACCAGTTCGCCCCACACCCGCTCGGCATGATCTTCTTGTCCCACGCTGAAGGCCGAGGGGCGCATCACCGCGATGCCGTCGAAAAGCTTGAGATGATCGCGGAAATCGCGGTAGTCAAGATAGGACGTGGTGATTAATTGCCCGTCCTCGGTCACCGTTTCTAAAGTGACAAGGCGGGCCGGATCCGCAACACCGCCCAGAGGCTGCAGCAGGACGGCATCGACCCAGGTGAAGACAGTGGCGCTGGCGGCGATGCCGCAGGCAAGAGTAAGCACCGCGACGAGCGTGACGGCCGGATTGCGCGCCATCATGCGAAAACCGTAGCGCAGATCGCGAACCATGTTCTCGAACGGTACGGCGCGATCTCTGAGGTAAAAGCGCTCGCGAGCCACGACGGCGCTGCCGAAAGCTGCACGGGCGCGACGCGCGGCTTCCTCGTGATTGGCGCCGTCCGCTTCCAGTTCGTCGGCTTCGAGTTGCAGATGAGCCTCGATTTCCTGGGCGAAGTCCTTGATACCGCGGCTGCGTTTCCCGAACACTGCAGGCCTCCTTTTGGCCACCCCAGCGAAAAAGTCTGTCGCCGGAACCCCGGTTCAGACCTCGTCATGGGCGGGGGAGAGAATCGATTCCATCGCCTTTTTCAGGCGATTCCATTGCGTGGTTTTCTCGGTCAACTGGGCGCGGCCCCGTGCGGTCAGCGAATAATACCGGGCCTTGCGGTTGTTTTCTGACACGCCCCACTTGGCATTGATCATGCCGCCGTCTTCCAGGCGCTGCAGGGCGAGGTAAAGGGAACCGTGATCCACGAATAGCACTTCGTCCGACTGGCGTTGGATAGCTCGAGCCACTCCCTGGCCGTGGCACGGACCGAAAAGCAGGACACGCAGAATCAGCAGGTCGAGTGTGCCCTGAAGCAAGGCGACGCGGTCGTTTTCATCTTTACGGGTCGGCATACGACCCGAGTATGTGCTCCTTCGGGTCGGATGTCAACAGGAGTGTGACGAATAGGTTCGGGAATGGACGAAACTATGTTGACGCTCGCACAAACGTAGAATAGCTATGGGAGGGAATTCTCGTGGGTACGACTGCCATCATTACGGCTATAGATAAGGAGCTTGCGCGTTTGCGCGGGGTACGAAGCCTGATCATTCAGGGAAAGGCGGGCAAAGCGGGTGCTAAGTCCGCATCTGCCGGCCCGGAGAAGCGTGGAAAGAACCGGCTCAGCCCGGAGGCGCGCGCCAGGATCGCGGAGGCACAAAGAAAGCGCTGGGCGGCTGCCCGGAAACGCGCAAACGAGTAGTTGTTCGTGCCGCCGGACTTGCCATGTGTAGCAGGGGCCAGCGCCTGGCGCAATTCGGCGTTCGTTAGGCATCCAGCCCAGCGGAAGAATTGGCTGCGAGTTGGATTCGTGTCTCCGGTTAAAGTGGTGCTTTCGGGTGCCCCGGAGTCACTTAATCGTCCGCATGAACTACCGATCGGCGAGTCATTGAAATTGCAGGCGCGGCTGGGAGTCCGGAAGGGCATTCGGATTCCCGGAAGGCCGTGGATCTAGTTTACAGAATATCTGTTATCAGACTTCAGAGGAGGTGAGCCAGGGCAGGAGCAGGTGTCGGAAACTTAAGTCCTTGCGACTAAACAACACTCGTTGCGAACCGACCTCCGGGAACCACGTCCAGGAGTGCCACTACTCGGGTAACTTTCCGGATTGTCTCCCCGCGTTAAGGCACTGTAAACGTGCCTCCATTCTGCACCGAAGAACCGTTCGCCCCGCTGCTCGACGGCTGTAGGAACCCATTGCTATTCTGCAAGATTTCTGCCCACCAGGCCACTTTCGTTCCGGAAGCCGGCGGGGTCAGAAATCCCGGCACACCGGAAAGATCGGGCAGCGCCAACGTTGTCGATCCGTTCAGGTAATTCGCTGAGGCTGACACCTGATAGGAGTATCGCGTCGTGTTTTCGCTACCGGTTTGCCAGCTTATTGCAACGGCGTTCGTCACTCCGGTCTTGCCGGCAAATCCCGGGTAGGTCACATCAAAACTGGGCACCGCAGCCGGAGATGGGCCAGCATAGGTCCAGGGCGCTGGAAATGTGAACGTCTGTGGGCCAGCGCTTGGCGAGCTGGCCGTGACCACCATCCCCTCTCCGACTTTCGACTGGCTGTAGGCTCCTACGGTGAACGCGTAAAAATCTCCGGGTTCAATGGCAGCACTTGGCACCGCAGGATATCTGCTCACCACCCCGTTTGTTAGCCAAACTCCCCCGCCGTCCTTCCATTCGTAAAATGCGGTGATGTTCGGAGCGCTGTAGTTACCGGGCAGATCTTTATACGTGATCGGCTCCTGGTTGGTCACCGCGTCGGCAGCCCCCAGTACTACGGTCGCCCCGTCATTCACAGTTCCAGGTACGGCGACTCCATCGAAGTTCCTTAGAGCAGCGAGCGTATAGACAAAATCGGCGGCCTGCGGACTGCTCGCCGTACTAACATATGCCCCGACTGCAAGGCGATGAGTTCCCGTCGGTGGCGCCACGTTGAAGTCCGATGACGCACCCGCCAGGAAGAATGCCTCGCCTGTAGAAGCGCCGGTTGACACGTTGACTCCTATCGCATTTACTCCCGCAATCCCACTCGCATCCACGCTCCCGGTTAAATCTCCGGTGGTTGGGTTGGAGACCGGATCGGGGCAGTAGGTCGTAAATTCAGTTCCGTCCGCAGTCGTCGCCTCGAACACAGACTGGCCACTGCTCGTCATGGTCAGTAATCCAACGGTTTCAGATTGCGGAGGGCAAATGCCGGCCACGACGAATTGAGTCGTCCCGCTGGGAATTGAGAGGGTCAACTTGCCCGACGAGAGCGCCTGAGCAATGAACGCTCCCGACCCGATCTTCGCCGCAACAGCGATAGGGGCCGGACCCTTGAAGGTAAACGTGACAGTCGTCGGGTTTCCGCCGCCACCGCTGCGATCACTCGATCCTCCACCACAACCGACAATCAAAAGGATCAATGAAGCGAGTGCTGACAAACGAATGGATGCTGGTCGCATAGACCTTCCGTTCTGATTTCAGGGGTTCTCTAGATCTGATAACAAGGAGACGCCGGCAAGGTCTGTGCTTGGCATCACGGAACGGTCAACGACCGCTCATTCCTTTAGGAATTGTCCATAAATGCGAAGTGGCCAAAAGAGAAGGTTAGAGATCGATGCTAAGGAGGCTGCTATAGCGATTCTCAACGGCGGTTGCCTTATTTGTGTTCGCCGACGCACAAGGAAATCCATTTCAATTTGAAGTTGTGGCCGACTGCCACCCTTTCCCGGCGGGGCATGTATATATCCCAAGCAGTTCGGCCTTCCGCGTCCGCGGCGCGGACCTTAGCCGCTCCACTTCCCTTTCCGCAAGTTCACGTGACGACCACCTGAATTTGGAACAGTCATTGCAGTAGCTTGCGCCTTTCTTCCGGGCCTTCCGACTCTTCCGCAACCGCTTCCGTCGCTCTTTTCTCTCGGCAGGTTTCATGGACACGGGCTCCGAAGACCCTCAGTATCGAATTGCCTTTAATTCGGTTCATACGCGCTCACGGTCGCTTCGAGGAACCATCGAACTGAGACCACACCTTTTCGGTTAAGGGCCGGGTGGCGGACCTCGGCGTCGCGGCAACATGTGACAAACCTCGTTGGCCAATCCTGGATGAGCCAACCAGCTGCATTGAGAACTGCGGCTCGGGCGTGGACGTCAGCTTCCTCGAAAGACAGGATCTCTGCATCGGGTTCATATGGATTTGGCATGTCAATCCGCGGTGCTCCTGATCTCCGCGCCACGACTTGCCTCAACTCTTCGAGGCCCCGATTCTCACCGAAAAGCAACGACACGATCTGACGTAGGACAGCGAAGAACTCGATGACCTCAGTTCCCTGCCCTTTCGTTCTCATGAGGTTTTCATAGGATGATTGACTCTGAATTAGGGACTCAGGCGCGAGCTGGACCTGGGCGCGACGAAAATCGAACCTGCAATTCGTGCAGCGCTCTAAAGAGAAGGGTTGGTCATCTCCCAATGTACGCAGAGCTCCAAGCAAACCGTGGGGATTGGAGTGGATCGCAGATGCGCAACCAGGACAGCGGTCCGTCAAAAGTGTCCGGTGAACGATGCAACAGCAGCACAGAGCAACGCTCCATTGCCATCGGAAGTAGGGAGGATCAGTGGCGAGGCATACTGGGCAGAACTGATATCCCGCCATTCTTCCCGACCGTCGCGAGTGGCCAAGCGGGATCAGCCACGCCCACGACGGACTCTCGATCTGAACTTCACTAACCGGGAGCAAGCGAACTCTGTTACGAAGGAGTGTACCCATGGCCTCGTGTAGCGCCGTTCCGGTCATCTCGGAGAGCTGAGCGAGTAGCGGTTCCGGAGCGAGCCTATCGATGTCAGAACTGTGAAAGTGCCACGCGATCCCCAAGAACTGCATGAAATCGCGCAATCTCATCCTGTACATGTCAGCAAGCCGGATTAACCACGATGAGAGCAGTTCATCGGGTCTCGGTTTAGGCCTGCATGGTAAGAGGCTTCCCATTAAATCACCGCCAGCGCATGTTGCCTGCGGACGGAAGGGGCGATCCATTGCAATCGGTCCAAGACCGCATCGCAGATCCGCTCCTCGCCTCCACGAATTGCCTGAGCCATGGCGCGTTGTAGCAGGCGTGACAGCTCTCCGACAGTTCCTTCTGACATCGAGTGCAAGCGTTGAGCGAGACGTGGATCGGCTAGATCCGATGGTTTCCGCAGCGGCAACTCCAGCTCGAATGTGGCCAGAAACCTCCGCCAATCATTCGTGCATTTCCAGCGCGGAATCTCAAGAGGTTCGAACCGGTTCTCGATTTGTGGGTCACTCTGTACAGCGCGTAGCGCGTCGCCCGTTCCAGCCCCTATCACTGGCACCATCAACTCATTTCCGATATATTTCAGCGTGTTGAGGAACGCCTGGTGCTTCTTTGAGCTTCCAGCCAGAATATTGTGGATCTCGTCAATGAAGAGCATCTTCAGGCCGACCCTGGGAAGGAGGTTTCTCGCTTGATAGAAAAGCTCGCTGGTTCGAAACCAATGGCGATGAGTAGCTCCGATCGCGTCCAGTAAGGCCCCGTAGAACCGGTGTTCCTCAGGAACAGGAGGCGCTTGAATGTAAACGATGGGAACGATTGCAGCCTCCAGCCCTGGATCATTGCTGGAAGGGTGCAGCGACATGAAATGGCGAATCAGAGCCGTCTTCCCGTTGTTTGTTTCTCCTACAAGCAATCTATTCGGCATGCGGTGGACCCGTGGGTGGTTCATCAGAACCGTCAGATCGTCGATGATGAGGTCCGCCGCGGGGTAGCGAACAAAGCGCTCATGAAACGTGTAGCGACTCCGCTCGTCATCCGACAGGTCCAGGGCTCTGCGCGCGTGCTCAGCCATCTCGCTCATAGCTGCTCCACCTTGAACGGCGTTACCGGCCTACTGTCGAAGGGTTCTGCGGGATCGATAACGAGACCGTCATCCTCTGGAGTTTCTGGTTCAAGCACTGCCTTTTGGCGGTTTGGATCCGGCGTTCGTTTTCGTTCGGACTGGAGGCGCCGTCGGGCCGCCTTCGTCTGCTTCACCGCGTTGCGCGCCTGCGCCCTTAGGTCCAGATGTTTTTGGAATATAAGATTCTCATCAATGTCCCGCCGGCCTTCTTCCATCAACCTTCTATTAGCTTCGCGGAGTTCCCAGATGCTCATCGGAGGGCGCGACGTGTCCAGGTACGGGATCTCTCGATATTCGTCAGCGTCAGGATCCAAAAAGAAAATGCGGCTAATGTCGCGGGGATCGCGGGCAAACGTGAACTGGCGGGAGCGGCAATTCCCTTCTTCGCGGGCACCGATCCACTTGTTCAGCTCTGGCCCGTAATACCGGATGTAGTCGATTTCGACGCCAGTCCGCTGGACCGTTCGGTACACGAGAGGCATAAAGTCCTTCTGGACGCGATCTGTATCGAAAATGATTGGCGGGAGCGGGCGCGCACCTGGCGCCGAGAACCCCTGGCGGAACCGCTTCAAAGGTGCCGTGTGGATCCCACGATGGAATTCATTGTGGTAAATCCCCACGATCCACTTTCCAGTGAACTGTTCGAGTTCCCCGAGAGTAAAGCAGGCCTTCGCCTCAGACGGGTAATCGCGCTTGGCTGGAACGCTGGAAAAGGTGGTGCCGGGAAGTTTCTGTAGATAGTGGTTCAGAGTGCCATAGAAGCGCTCAATGTGACCGCCAAAGTGGGGCTGACCAACAGGCCTGAAATTGATTTCGATTCCGTATCGCTCGCAAGCATGTCTGAGGGTGTCGCCCCGAAATTCTTTTGCATTGTCAACGTGAATACAGTCCATGCGTCCCCAGCACGGCCACTCGCCTTGAATGCTGTGCTCCAGCAGCCACTGCTCTTTTCGCATCATCGAATGTGCAACACAGAGGCCGGTTGAAATTGCTCCAATTGGATCCAGGGAGATGTAGAAGCCCGTCACCATCCGACTGAAAACATCGAATGCCACCGTGATCCATGGCCTTCCAATCGGCAACCGATCAACATCGTCCACCAACATCACGTCCAATTTCGTGTGGTCAATCTCGACGATGGAGAGCGGGTACATTGCTCTGTCGAACTTGTTCGGGTATGGACGGAATCGCTCAGCCGCCTTTCTGCCAAGTCTTCGTCTTGTCACAACTTCGGCGGATACCGAACGAATGCGCCTGGCGATTGTGTTCACGTGAGGCGCAGGTAATCCGGCCAGCTCGCATGTTCGCCGAACCTCCATGGCCACGTCTTTCACTGTCAGCCTCTGCTTGTTTAGGTAGTGAGACTCGATCGATGTCTTGATCAGGTCTTCCACATCAGGCCGAAGCCGGCTCTTGCCTCGACCGCCATCCGACTTCCGTGGTAGAAGCGCCTCCTGGCGACCGTGGCGATCCCAAGCAGCAAGTCGGCGATAAAGGGTAGCCGGGTGGATCTTGTATTCGACCGCCCTCTTCCGGATCGCTTCTTTTGTCCGATCTGCTTTATTCCGAAGCGGGAGGATACATTGCATCCGCCTCTCCGCTTCCGCGCGATCGGGTGAATCCTCAAACAGGAGCGGCAGTTGCCGGCTGTGGTCGTTTGTCTGGGGTGGCAGCTGAAGTTCCGCGATGAGGGCAATGACTTTTTCGGTTCCATCGACGGAAGCAATGCAAACTCGGTCAATTCCGAGAGTTGCGACGATTCTCCAGATCTTGCTACGGAAGCCGACTAAAGCGCCAGGAAGGAGTTGAAGTAATGGCATCCGGTTACCTCATCCACACAATGGTCTGCGGCCCGAATGGTTTGCAGAACTCTGCCGCGATCAGCCTCCTTGCGATTGCAACCCAAACTGCGGGATCGACGCGTTCTATTGGCGCCATCGTTTCGGACGACAAGTTGCCAATGGTGGTTCGTCCCGACAGTTGAACCTTTCGAACGATGGTTTCAATCGCGGCAGGAGGGATATCGGCGTTTGTATAGCGACGTAGAAATTGCGCATTGGCAAGCTCGGTCGCGAAGAGGCGCGACTCGGTGACGATCCGAAAGAGGCAGTCTCTCTTGCGCGCTTCCCGAACTCCGGCCCGAAACTTCGGTCGCAACTTCGGCCAGTTTGCTCTCAGGTCCGAAGAGCACTTTGTCTCGACAATCCACGGCCGGCGTGTCCTCCATCCCAAGAAACCACCGCCGTGGAACGTAACGAGAAAGTCGGGAACATAGAACTGTTCCGGACCGTCCTCGACCCCGACGGAAATCCTCATCGGCTGCTCGGCGAACCAGCGCACGTTGGGATGCAGGTCCAGCAG
>CAVPNO010000112.1:0-17479 GCA_963706455.1 uncultured Acidobacteriota bacterium
GCATCTTCGTTGCCATCACCGTAATGAATTGCACATTTGCTTCCAGCGGCAGGCCGGCCATGTAAAGCACCGCCTCCGCCACGTGCTTGACATCCATCGTGGGCTCCGGCCGTGTCTCCCCATCGGCCTGCAGCGCTCCCGTCGCCAGCTTCGCCATCATGTCGGTTTGCGCGTTTCCGATATCGATCTGCCCGCAGGCAATATCGTGCTGCCGCCCATCGAGCGCTATGCTTCGGGTCAGGCCGGTGATGGCATGCTTGGTCGCAGTGTAAGGCGCCGAATAGGGCCTGGGCACATGCGCCGAGATGGATCCATTGTTGATGATGCGGCCGCCGCGCGGCGCCTGCGATTTCATCAATTTGATGGCTTCCTGGGCGCACAGGAAGGCCCCGGTCAGATTTACGTTCACTACTTCGCTCCATTGCGCGAAGCTCAACTCCTCCATGGGGATTGCAGGCGCGCTTCTCCCGGCGTTGTTGAACAGAAGGTCCAAACGCCCGAACGCTTCGCGCGTCCTTGAAAACAGTTGCCTCACCGGGTCGGGTTGGCTCACATCCGCCGCCACGGCCAGCATGCGTCCGCCCGTCCCGTCGGCCATCGCGGCGGTTTCTTCCAGCCGTGCCATGCGCCGTCCGGCGAGCACAACCGAATATCCGCCAGCCTGCAGGGCCAGTGCGACCGCCCTGCCGATGCCGCTGCCCGCGCCCGTAACCATGGCCACTTTGGCCCGGCTCCCGCCCGCCTGTCGATCCTCCATGTTCGTCTCTCCTCTGCGCCGGAGGTTTGGTCTTACCCTCCAAAAGCTCTCTCCATTCATAATTCATACCGCGGCACCGACACCGACGCCGGGCATAATAAAATCAAGTGCGCATCGGGCCATCCCTGCGCAGCCGCATCGGCGGAAGGATCGTCCCCCCCAGCCGCCAGGATCGACGGCATCGATAATTCAGCATGCGATCTCTTCTCATTCCCGGCTTGCTTTTCGTGATTCTCGCCTTAGCCGGCCCGGCAGATCCTTCCCCAGGAGGGACTAGCTCCGACATGCACCTGATTCTGCGTACACGAACCCAACCTTATGGAGCCAGGGACACCTGGACCGAGGCGAATTTCGAACAAAGCTTTGCAGCCGCTAGAACGGCCATCGTGATCACCGACATGTGGGACAAGCATTGGTGTCGAGGTGCAACGGAGCGCGTCGGCCAGATTGCCGGGCGAATGGAGCCTTTGCTCAAAACGGCCAGGGCCGCCGGCATTCTTATCATCCACGCGCCATCGGAAACGATGGAATTCTATGTCCGTTCCGAAGGGCGAAGGCTCGCTCAATCGGCGCCTCGTGTTGATCCTCCCCAGGCTCCTCCGCTGCACGATCCGCCGCTACCCATCGACGACAGCAACGGCGGGTGCGACACTCCGGGAGACACCGAGCAACGCGCATGGAGCCGGGAAACACCGCTGCTTACTATTGCACCAGGCGACGTGATCTCCGACAGCGGAACGGAAATATACAACGTCCTTCGGCAACATGGCATTGAAACCGTCTTCTACATGGGGGTGCACGCCAATATGTGCATCCTGAATCGCAGCTTCGGCATTCGCCAAATGGCGCGGTGGGGTATTCATTGCATTCTGGTCCGCGACCTCACCGATGCCATGTATGAGCCTTCATCCCGCCCATTTGTCTCTCACGCTGCGGGCACGGAACTCGTTATTGAATACATCGAACAGAATTGGGCTCCCACGGTGACAAGCGCGCAGATGATGCAGGCGCTTCGGAACACATCCGGAAATCATCCCGGAAAGAGCCATTGAGTGGAGGAGGCGGCTTGCAACGACGAACCTTTGTGATGGGGGCCGGGGCGGCCGTTGCTTCCCGATTCGCGACTCCGCTCTCCACGTTCTCCCAGGGCCTGGCAGACAGCCGCGCCAAACACCGCTTGCCGCTTACCGATTCGCACTACAAAGGCGTGCGCTCGTACGTTGAGGATGAACCCGTTCCAGAATATCGATGGGCCTCCGATGCGGCCTACGAAGCATTCCGCGATATGAAGTACGGCGTGCGCATTCACTGGGGACTTTATTCCCTCGCCGGATTTACGCGCGAGTCTTGGCCCTTTCTCGAGCTCAGTTACCAGGAGCGCGCCCGCTACAACGAAATGTACAGGACGTGGAACCCGACTGGTTTCGACGCCGATGCATGGACCTCGCTGTTCGCGGAAAACGGCCTCCGCATGTTCGCGTTCACCACCAAGCACCACGAGGGATTCTCGATGTTTGATACGCGGGCACGCGTGAAGCAACGGGTTCGCTGGGACGCTCGCGGAGGACCGGAATTGGAGGCTTGCGATCTTCCGTATTCCATTATGGAGACGCCGTTCAAGCGCGACGTCGTTCGGGAACTGTGCGAGGCTGGCAGGAAGCGCGGTTTGCGCATCTCGCTCTATTTTTCGCATCCTGACTGGTATGACGCGGATTTCCGTCCCTATGCCGACCATCCCGCGATTGTGCCGTCGGCCGCAGAGCTCGATCCGCGCTGGCATCCTCAGCCACCCGAGTCAAAGAGAATCACATGGATGGCGCCCGATCCCTCGCCGGATCAGGAGTCACGGATGATGGCGCGGCATCGTGCGCAGCTGGAGGAACTGCTGACCAACTACGGAGAGATTCACATGCTCTCGCTGGATCAGTGGCTGGGACCAAAGGTGTGGCCGGAACTGCGCAAAACCATCCTTCAACTGCGCAGCATGCAGCCCGACGTCATGTTGCGCGCCCGCGGCATCGGCAACTATGGAGACTATTACACGCCGGAAGGGTTCGTGCCCGGCGACAAGTCGAACACCGAAACTCCGTGGATCGTGATTTACCCGCTGGCCAGTGGATTCTCTTATGATCCCGACGCCTCGCATTACAAGGGTGCCGGATGGATCGTGCACAACATCGTGGACACAGCGGCCAAGGGAGGCAACTTCCAGGTAGGAATCGGGCCGGACAGTACGGGGCGCTTTCATCCCGTGGCGATCGAGCAACTCAGACAGGTCGGCGCATGGCTCCGCGTGTGCGGAGAGGGCATCTACGCCACCCGGCCGCGCGACGCCGCCAATTGGCGCGAGGGCGAGACGATCCGGTTTACGAGATCAAAAGACAATCGGAAAGTCCACTGCTTTGCGCTCCAATGGCCAGGCAAGTCTCTGATCCTGCATTCAGTCAAGCCGGCGCCCGGCAGCAGGATTACCATGTTTGGTTACCCCGAGCCGATGAAATGGAAATTCGATTCGGCGCTCGGGCTGAAGATCGACATACCCGAGTCCCTGCAATCAGAAGATCGCCGGCCGAACCCCTACGCATGGGGATGGACGATCCGAACCGCCTGAGCGACCAGCGGACTTTCAACATCCACTAGTGCTTTGACGGTTTGATTTTGTACTTATTCCGGGTGCCTCAGGCCCCGGTTTGATACCTGGAAATGATCAATCTGAAGGTGCGAATTCATGCGGCCAGAGGACGAGTGAACAATCAGTATGTTCCTACTGTCCAGTTTGGTACTTAACCACGGCAAGAGCGGTTAGATAAGCAAAGCGGGCATTAGCCAGGCCAATTTCTGCTTCGGTTTGCGCAAGCTGTGCCTGGGTTAGGTCAACGATCCCGCTCAGGCCAACTTTATAGCGGGCCTGCGCCAGTTCCAGCGCATTGTTAGCTTGATCGAGTAATTCCTGGGTAACCCCGATGCGCTGAAACGCAATTTGCGCATTGAGGACCGCCGTGCGCACATCGCGCGCGATATTGTCGCGCAGATTGCGGACCTGTTCCAGCGCGGCGCTGGCTCGCAGGTCGGCCTCTTTGGCCCGGGCTGTGTATTCGAAGCCGTTGAACAGCGGTATGCTCACGTTCGCTCCGGCAGCGCCATACCACGACGAAAGTACCTGATCGGCGCGCACCGGAGTCCCCCCGGTTACGGCCATAGCCGATACGGTGGGGCGCAAGAGGTCGTGCTCCGCCGAACTGAACTGCCGGGCCGCAAGGGAACGGTCCTGAAGAGCAAGCAGATCCGGCCGCGCACGGAAGGCGAGTTGGACCATGTCCTGGGTATTTGCCGGAGCCGGCTGCGGGTTTGCAGGCGTTTCGTCGATCAGGTTGTATTGCGTATCATCATCCGAACCGAGGATGGCATTCAGGTTGGCCATCGCCGCCGCTAGCGCATTTTGTGCATCGAGCACGAGAAGTTTTGCCTGTGAGACCTGGACATCCGCCAGGCTCAAGTCCAGCGTGGATCGCAATTTCGAATTCGTCAGAGCGCCGATCTGCTGGTCGGTGGTCTGCCGCGTGTTCACGGTTTGGTGGGCTACTTTCAGGACGGACTGGGCGGTGAGAGCCTGGTAAAACGCCTGGTCCACCGCCAGAGAAATGTCCTGGGCGGTGGCCTGTTCACTTTCCAGTTGAGCTTTGGCGTTCGACTTCGCGCTCTTGATCAAATTGTGTGTCCGGCCGAAATCGGTAATGAGTTGATCCACCGATAAGCCGCCGGCAACGCGGTCATAGACAGTTGAATTGTTAATCGCGCCGGCGGTAATGCGGCTGTTATCGTGCGCACCTACGGCCGTGATGTCGCCAACGGCTGTGGGCAACTCGGCGGAGCGCGTTTCGCGGACGACCTCCGCCTGGGCAAGTTGCAACAAGTGCGCGATACTGACGTTGGGATTGTGCTGAATGGCGATGCGTTCGGCGTCGGCGAGGGTCAATCGAGGTCCAGCCGGCGCCGTTGGCTGAACGTCCGGCTGCTGGCCGGCAGCGGCCGGCTGGCTGGCCTGCGCGAGAAGCTGAGGATGGGGAGCATTGGGCAGAACCGGATCCTCTCCGTAGAACACGGCGCCCGCGCAACACAACTGAATTGCGATCAGGCTGGAGATGGCCTTCAAAGATCGGCGAACCATCATGCTCTTCCCTCCGCCGCCGCAGCGTTTCCTGTATGCCGTTCGCGGCGGCCATGAATGATGAGATAGACCGCCGGCACCAGGAACATGGTAACGACGACGGATACCGCCAATCCCCCGATGACGGCTCGGGCCAGCGGCGCGTACTGTTCGCTACCCGCTTCCAGGCCCAACGCCATGGGAATCATTCCCAGCAGAGTGGCCAGCGAAGTCATCAGTATCGGGCGCAGGCGGACCTTGCAGGCCTGGATCGTGGCTTCCAGAAGCGGCATGCCTTGTTGGTGGAGCGAGTTGGTGAATTCGACGATCAGGATGCTGTTGGAAACCACGATGCCCGCCATCATGATCACGCCCATCAGCGACATGATGTTGAGCGTGCTGCCGGTCAGCACCAGGATCAGGACCACCCCGGCCAGTCCGGGCGGTATCGCCATCAGGATGATGAACGGATCGATAAATGATGTGAACTGCGCCATAAGAATCAAATAGACCAGCAGGACAGCAATCACCAGGCCGATTCCAAAATCGTGAAACGCCTGGTTCATGCTGACCACCGCACCTCGCACGTCGATAACCGTGTTCCTGTCGTGCTTCGTATCATCTACCAGCCGCCTGACGCGCGCGCCAACCGTCTGCAGCGCCTCGGTCCTGGGGGCGACGTAGATATCGATCACCCGGCGAATCTGGCTGTGGTCCACTTCGGTGGGAGTGTTGATCTGCTGAATGTCGGCGACTTCCCCCAACGATACGTATCCGGTTTTGTGTGCCCCCATAAAGAGTTGATCTGCAACCGGAGTGGCTTGCCCGCCCTGTTCCATCGGGCCGAAGCCCTGGGGCCGAACGCCTCGAAGAGGAATACTCTTCAAATCCTCCATCGACATGTTGTCGATCCAGCGGTTCGAGTACTGGACCGTCACCATGTAGTTATTTCCGCTATGCGGATCGATCCAATAACTGGGCGCGACCATTCCATCCGAGGTCAGCGCGGTGATGACATCGTCAACGATATCTTTGGCCGTGAGACCAATGAGGCTGGCGCGCTCGCGATCGATATTCAATTGCAGGCCGGGATAGTTGATGCTTTGCGGGATATAGACATTGCTCACGTCGGGAATGGCCCGGATCCTGGCCGCAAGTTGGCGCGCCAGATCGTACGATTGCTCCATGTCCTGCGACTTGATCTGAATATCGATCGGCGCCGGCAGGCCCTGGTTGATGACCGAGTCGACCAGGCCGCCGGCCTGGAAATACGTCGAAAGTTCCGGCAATTCGCGGGAGAGCTTTGCCTGAACCCTCGTCATGTACTCGTAGCTTCCGATGCTGTGATCCTCCTTCAAGCTGGTCTGCACGAATGCCGTGTCCATGGAGGCGTTCGTGGTATAGATCGCGGAGAGATCGGGATACACGCCAATATTCGAAACGACCATATCAAGGTCCCTGGGATGCACGACACCGCGAATCACGTTCTCCACTTTGGCTATGTATTCGTTCCCCACTTCCAGTCGCGTGCCGCTGGGCATGCGGACGTTAATGATAAATTGACCCGGATCCGTGCGCGGGAAGTAAGCCCGCCCCATGAACGGTAGTGTCACCAGCAGCAAAAGCACCACGCCCGCGGAGATGAGCGCCGTCGTAACCCCGGGTCTCCGCATGGCGCGCCGGGCCCAGCCTTCGTACCAGTTGAGCATGGCCTGGAACTTGCCGTTGAACCATTGCTCGAAGCGGGCGAAGAAGCCCAGCTTGCGTTGGCCGCCATATTCGCTGTCGTCGCGCAATGAGATGAACTTGGCGCAATAGAGCGGAACTACGGTCATGGCGAAAAAGTAGGACGCAAAGATCGATAGCACCACTCCCAACGCCAGGGGAGTAAAGATGTACTTGCTCACGCCCTGAAAAAACGTCACCGGGAAAAACACGATCGACGTCGTGAACGTGGCCGCGAGCACCGCCATGGAAACTTCCGTCCCCCCTTTGTCGGAAGCCTCGTATGGGCTTTCCCCCATTTCCATGTGGCGGAAGATGTTTTCCAACACGATCACTCCGTTGTCGATCAGGCGCGAAAACACCAGCGCCAGGCCGCCGAGGATCATCGTGTTGATGGAACCGCCGAGCGTGTTGGTGATCAACAGGCAAACCACCATGGACAGGGGCACGGCGAGCAGTACGGCCACAGTCGCTCGCGGGCTTCCCAGGAAAATGAGAATCATGATTCCTGTAAGGACCAGTCCGATGGTGGCCTCGCGGGTCACGTTGCTGATGGCCAGCTTGACGAAGACCGATTGATCGAAAACGACGGCCGTCTTCAGTGATTCCGGAATATCGACGAGCTTTTTAATCGCGTCTTTGATGCCGTTCACGATCCGGATCGTATTGCTGTCGCCGCCCTGCTTGAAGATGGGCACATACACCGAACGCTGGCCATCGATGCGCACAATGTTGTATTGCAGCGCGCCCGAATCTTCCGCTTTCCCGATGTCCGCCACCAGAACGGAGGAATTGCCCACCGACTTCAGGGGCATGGCATTCATCGACTTCGCGTCGGGGAACTGTGAATTGGCGTAGATGTTGTAATCCTTGGAGCCGATGCGCACGTCGCCGGCGGGCAGAATGAGGTTGGAGCTATCGACCGAATCGACCACGTCGTTCAGGCTCAGGTTGCGCGCTTCGAGTTTAAGTGGATCGACATAGATCTGAATCTGACGATAGGTTCCGCCGTAGGGTTGAGGCACCGAAGCGCCCTGCACATTCGAGATCTGGTTGCGCACCTGGAACTGCGCCAGATCCTTGAGACTGGTTTCGTTCAGACCCTGTCCTTTGAGCGTAACCAGGCAAACGGGCTGGGTGGATGCATCCATGCCAAGCACCACCGGAGGCAAAGTCCCTGGCGGCAGGCGTCGCAGGTCGGCCATGGCGAGGTTCGAAACATTACTCAGCGCCGCGTTTGGATCCGTGCCCGGCTTGAAGTAGATCTTGATCAGGCTCACGCCGGTAAGGGAACGAGATTCGCTGTGGTCGACATTGGCGGCCAGCGTGAAGAAGCGCTCGAACGTGTTGGTGATGTCCGCCTCGATCTGCTCGGGAGGCATGCCGTTGTAAAAGGTCGCTACAACCACCACCGGCATGTCGATTTTCGGAAAAAGGTCCACCGGCATGCGCACGATCGAGACCACTCCGACCAGCGACACCAGCAGGCAGATCATGATGATGAAGAACGGAAATTTCAGTGCGAATCTGGGCATGAATGCGCGCCTCCGCTGCTATGGTCAGCGTTCGTGCTGATGGTGTTTCGAGAATCCGAGAGGGGACAACATAGCTTCTGCGTCGAATCAGGCATGAGCTTCTCCTTGCTGCGGCGGGATATTGCCTTTCCGCCTGCCGTGAATCACCAAGTACACGGCCGGAACCAGAAAGACGGTGACAACGACCGATACGCCGAGGCCGCCAATAACCGCCCGGGCCAGCGGTGCATATTGCTCGCTGCCCGCTTCCATGCCCAGGGCCATGGGAATCATGCCCAACAGCGTCGCCAGCGACGTCATCAGGATAGGGCGAAGACGGATTTTGCAGGCCTGCACCACCGCTTGCAACAAATGCTGTCCCTGGCTGTGCAGGATGCCCGCGAACTCGACGATGAGAATGCTGTTCGAGACCACGATTCCGGTCATCATGATTACTCCCATCAGCGACATGATGTTCAGCGTGCTCCCGGTGATCAGCAGAATCAACACTACCCCGGTAAGTCCGGGCGGGATTGCCATCAGAATGATGAATGGATCGATAAAGGAGCGGAACTGCGCCATCAGCACCAGGTAGACCATGAGCACGGCAATGATCAGCCCCAGCCCGAATTCCGAGAACGACTGGTTCATGTTCACCACCGCGCCGCGCACTTGGATGCGCGTATTGCGATCGGTCCTGGTGCCAGCCACAAGCTGGTTGATCCTCTTTCCCACGCCTTGCAGCGCCTCGCTTTTCGTTGCCACAAAAATGTCAATAACGCGCCGGATCTGGTAGTGATCCACTTCCGTCGGCGTATTGATCATCTGGATATCGGCTACGGAACTGAGCGGCGTGTAACCTGCCGCGTGGCCACCCTGCTCCGGTATCCGCGATGTCGCCGTCCCGGCCGGCTCCAGGGGACTGTAACCCGGTGGAGGACCGCCGCGCAGGGGAATGTTTCGCAAATCCTCGAGCGACATGTTGTTGATCCAGCGGTTGGCATACTGCACCGTAACCATGTAGCTGTTGCCGCTCCGCGGATCGATCCAGTAACTCGGCGCCACCATGCCGTCGGAGGTCATGGCCGTAATTACGTTCTGGACAATGTCTCTCGCCGTCAGCCCAATCAGGCTGGCTCGCTGCCGATCGATGTTCAGAGCGATACCGGGATAATTCAGGTCCTGGGGAATGTAGACGCCGCTGACGTTGGGGAGCGACTTGATTTTTGCGGCAAGCTTCCGGGCCAGGTCGTACGCGCCCTCCATATTCATCGAACTCACCTGGATGTCAATCGGAGCGGGGAGGCCCTGGTTGATCACTCCATCCACCAGGCCGCCGGCCTGGTAATAAGCCGACAGTTCCGGCATTTCGCGCGAGAGCTTCTCCTGCACGCGGCGCATGTATTCATAACTGCCGACGCTGTGATCTTCCTTGAGACTCGTCTGGACAAAGGCAGTATCCATCGAGGCATTGGTCGTGAAGATAGCCGACAGATCGGGGTAGACGCCGATATTCGACACGACCATGTCCAAATCTCCCGGTTTGGCCACGCTGCGGATCACATTTTCAACTTTGGCGACATACTCGTTGCTCACCTCGAGGCGCGTTCCGCTGGGCATGCGAACGTTCACCACGAACTGGCCCGGATCGGTCCGCGGGAAGTAAGCCCGGCCAAGGAACGGAAACAGACCCAGCAGAATCACCGCCAGCGCCCCGAGAATGATCGCCCCGGTAAGCGCGGGTTTCCGGAGCGCGCGGTAAGCGAGCTTTTCGTAAGCGTTGAGGAATTTCTGAAAGTACCGATTGAAGCGAGCGAGAAATCGCCGGAAAAGGGAGACCTTTCGCGGTTGGGTTGTTTCGCCGGGGGCGTGATGTTCAAGATGGATGAATCTTGCGCAGAAAAGCGGAACCACCGTCATTGCGAAGAAATACGATGCGAAGATGGAGAGCACTACGCCCAGCCCGAGCGGCGTGAAGATATACTTGCTGATCCCGGAAAGGAACGTAACCGGGAAGAAAACAATTGAGGTAGTTGAGGTGGCGGCAAGAACGGCGAGCGAAACTTCCATGCCGCCCTTTTCGGCTGCCTCGCGCGGCGGGCTGCCCATTTCCATGTAGCGGAAGATATTCTCGAGCACCACCACCGAGTCGTCGATCAGGCGTGAGAATGCCAGCGCCAGTCCGCCCAGGATCATGGTGTTGATCGATCCGCCGACGGCATTGGTCAGCAGCAGGCAAACCAGCGCGGAGAGCGGGATGGACAACATCACGGCAAACGTCGCCCGGGGGCTGCCCAGAAACACGAGAATCATCAGGCCCGTAAGAACCAGCCCAATCGACGCTTCTTTCACCAGGTTGCCGATGGCCAGCTTGACGAAGATGGATTGGTCGAACACCACGTCGGTCCGCAACGACTCGGGAATGTCCACCAGCTTCTTGATGGAAGCCTTGATTCCATCCACGATGCGAATCGTGTTGCTCTCGCCGCCTTGCTTGAAGATGGGAACGTACACCGATCGCTGGCCGTCGATGCGGACGATGTTGTATTGCAATGCGCCTGAGTCGACCGCCTGACCGATGTCCCCCACCATCACCGACGAGTTTCCGTACGATTTCAGCGGCATCTGGTTCATCGACGCGGCGGTCGAGAATTGGCTGTTCGCATAGATATTGAAGTCCTTGGCGCCGATACGGACATCGCCCGCGGGAAGAATCAAATTTGAGTTATCGACCGCCTTTACCACATCGTTGAGGCTCAGGTTGCGAGCCTCGAGTTTCAGCGGATCGACATAAATCTGGATCTGGCGATAAGTTCCTCCATACGGCTGCGGTACCGATGCGCCTTGCACGTTGGAGATTTGATTGCGGACCTGGAACTGCGCAAGATCCTTCAACCGCGTTTCATTCAGCCCCGGTCCTTTCAGCGTCACAAGGCACACCGGTTGCGTCGAAGCGTCCATGCCGAGCACCACCGGAGGGAGCGTTCCCGGGGGCAAGCGGCGCAAGTCCGCCATGGCCAGATTCGCGATGTTACTCAGCGCGGCATTCGGATTGGTTCCCGCCTTGAAATAGATCTTGATCAGGCTGACGCCGGTCAGGGACCGCGATTCGCTGTGATCCACATTGGCGGCCAGGGTAAAGAAGCGCTCGAACGTGTTGGTAATATCCGCTTCGATCTGGCGCGGCGGCATCCCGTTGTAAAACGTGGCTACCACGACCACGGGCATGTCGATCCGTGGGAACAGGTCAACGGGCATGCGCGCTACGGTGACGGTGCCGATCAAGGCCACCACCAGGCACAGCATGAGAATAAAAAAGGGGAACCGCAGTGCGAACTTCGGCATTACCGCGGCCCTCCGGGATGCGCTTTCGTGTCGCCCGCCGCGGGTGTAGCCGGCCTCGGCCGATGGTTCTCGACTCCGCTTTGTCCGGCCGGATGTTCGTCGGCGGACTCAGGCACGCCCTGGTTTGCCATATCCTCGTCGCCCTTCAGGTCGATCATCCCGCCCGTTTCCTGAACAGACTCGGAGGCCTGGGTGGCCTGCACTTCGGCATGGATCTCTTCGTTCTCCTGGTATTTCTCCTGGCCGCCGATAATGACCCGATCGCCAGGCTGCAGGCCGCTTCTGATCTCCGCCAGCTTGGAACCTTGAATACCTACCTCGACCGGGACTTGATGGACATGGTTGGTGCTGTCGACCACGTAGACGACGCGTTGGCTGCCCTTCAGCACCAGGGCCTCAATCGGGATCGTCACGACATTCTCGGCCTGGCCGAGGCGCAGCATCGTGTTCGCGTACATCCCGGGAGAGATCTTTAAATCGCGGTTTTGCACATCGACTTCGGTCTCCATCGTACGAGTCTCGAAGTTGACGTCGCGGGTGAAACGAACGATCTTACCCGTAAAGGAACGCCCCACGGCGTCCACTCGAACCTCGAGTGCGTCACCGTCATGCACATAACGAACGTCGCTTTCTGGTACGGGAATCCGAAGGCGTAGAAGAGTGCTTTGCGAAAGGCGGACTATGGGCAGATCCTGGCTGTTCGAGTTGGTTCCACCCTGGATCAGAGCCCCGGTATCCGCATAGCGCCAAACCACAACACCCGAGATCGGCGCCTGCACGGTGGTGTAGTTGTGCAGTGCCTGGACGCGCTGATTGTCGGCCTGGGCTTCTCCCGAGCGCTGCTTGGCCGCGGCCATCGCCGCTTTAGCCGCATCGACCTGCGCTTCGGCGGAGAGATCCTGCGCCTGTGCGTTATCAAGCTCTTGCTGGGCAATCAGGCCAGGATGACCTTGTGAGGCTTCCTCAAGGCGCTGATAGGCAGAATGAAGGGCCGCGTGGGTGGCGACCGCACGACCAATGTCGTGTTGCGCCCGGGTTATTTCTTCCTTGCTCTGTTCCACCGCAAAGACGGTCTGCTGCAATTGCGCTTTGAGTTCCGGGACTTCGAGAACGGCCAAGGTTTGTCCTTGATGAACGATGTCTCCGATATCGACGTTGATCTTCTGCATATAGCCGCTAACCTTGGGGTGCACATCGACCACCTGGTAAGGCTGGAATTGGCCGGCCAGAGTTAAGACATGGGAAATATTGCCACGCTGGGCGACGGCGACGCGGGCGGATAGGACCGACGTGGTTCTGGCGTCTTCGCCTCCCGAGGCCGAGTTGCATCCCGCAACTGCAAACAGAACCCAGGTTGAAACCGAGGCGGCAAATAGAATTGAGATTCCCTTGCGCATTCGTTGGTGCTCCTGAATGACCGTGGCTCTGCTGGGTTGATAAGTTGGATGGCCGAGAACTGGCAGTCTTCCCGACACCACGGAGCCGAAGCCTCGCGGAGTGGGGCCGGTCAACCTTCTCGCGAAGAACACTCAATGGTTCAGGTATCTATCCGGGAGAACGTAAGTCGCACGCGCGACACACAAGACAAATGAGCGGTCCGGGGGCGCGGGTCATCACGGATTCCGATGACAAACACGCGTCGCCAGTTTCCTTGTTCAGGAACAAGAGATCCGTGCGCGGACGCCGGATCGATTGACGGCTACGCTCCTTGTGCGAAGCATGGACTGCACATCTCCGGGGCAGATCAGCCCTGGCAGAGGGACAAGCAAGGGGGAGATCGCGAAGGCATCGAACCCGCAGGCGTCAGGAGTTGCTTCTCTGACAAATGATCCGGGCAGCCGGCGAGAACGATGAGATCTGGAAACGGTCGAATTGGGCCAGCCAAGGCATGAAGGTGGGTGCCATCGACCGGTACTCTCTTGATCTCGCGAAGGGGAACGACATAGCTGGTTCGGGTTTCCAGCCACAACTTAGCGACTTGAGTGCGCGTGGAGGGGGCCGGATGCGGATGGTACAGAGAAAGCTTGTACGCCGTTCCCCACAGGACGATCGCGACCATAAGTCCCAGAAAACCGATTGGTATGGGACTAAGCCGCCTTCGGAAACGATCCAAACGCAGCAAGCCGCGGCCATCGTTGCTTGTGGCCGCTCGAGAGTTCGCGAATGAGGGCAACTCGGTCAATGCTAGAGGGTAGGAAGGTGATTCCCGTCCGATCACGGGAATCCACCCCTATGATTATAGACCTAACCTGGTGAGAAATGTTGCGCGCGCCACGTCATCTCGATCCTTCAAGATTCCCCAATTTACTGGTTCCCCGGTTTAACCAAGGCGGGGCATGCTGAAGGTCGCAGAAGATCAAGAGTTAGAGGAGCTTCCTCAGGATCCGGCGGTGACGGCAGCCTTTTCGCTTTCGACTTCTCGCACTGCCAGATGGTCGTACCAGGTGAACTTGAGAATCGCCGAAGTTGCCAGGATGACAGCCAGGGTGATAGCCGCACGGCTGAATTCGCGAACGACAAAGTAGAGCGGGAGCACCACCAGCGCAACCTGCCATACCATTCCCACTGCGACATTGAACATGTCCCTCGGGAAGTCCCTGTTCCGCTCGAAACCGGGGTCCTCTGCCTGCACCTTTCGGAGCACCGGTCCCCAGCAGCCCCACGGCCGCACTCGCCGGTAGAAGTCTTTCAGCACCGTTTCGTCTTCCGGCTTGGTCAGCAGCGTCCCGGCCAGGCAACCGATGAGCGACAGGATGAGTACGAGAGGGAAGACGATGGAGACGTCCATGTTGATCGAGTAGGTGGAAAGCAGCCGTTGGACGAGGGGCACTTTCGCCACGATCGACGGTAGCCCGAGCGCGGAGCCGATGCCGGCTACCATCCCCCAGAAATAGCCGTAGCCATTGAAACGCCACCAATACCACTTCAGGACATTGGAAGCGGTGTAGCCTCCCCAGAGCCCGGAGACGATCCACACTACCACTGCGTTCACGGAAGTTACATTCCATCCGATCAGCACCCCGATCACCACCACCGCCAGCGAACTGATGTAGCTCAGGCGGACGTAGGTTTTGGGCGGTGCATCGCGGCGAATGTAACGCTTGTAAATATCGTTCACGAAATACGGAGGCGCAGCGTTCACCGTGGCCGCGAAGTTCGACATAAAGGCGGCCAGCAATCCGGCGATCAGGAATCCCAGCAGCCCTACGGGCACAAAACGACCAAGAGCGTAAGGAAGCACCAGTTCGAAGTCCATGTTGGTGCCCATGGCGCGAATATTGTCGCTGAAGAAGACTGCAGTCAGAACGGTTAGCCCGCAAATGAGGAAATAACGCGGAAAGGAGAGAACGATATTTACCCACGCACTCATCATCGACGCCTCGCGGGGGTTCTTCGACGAGAGTACGCGCTGCATATCGTAATTCGGCGCCGGTCCAGCCGCCGACACGAGCACCCCTTTGAAGAACAGCATCATGATGAAGAAGCCGAAGAGCCCGTAGCCATCCTGCGCGATCTTGGCGCTGGCCGCCGGCAGCAGCGTAAACCAGTCGAGGCCCAGGCGCCAGCCGAAGAACACGTTGTCCCACCCGGCGGGCACCATCCGGTGCAGTGTTTGCGGCGTCACTTTCATCATGGCGATGGTCCCCACCGCAAACGATGCGAGTGCCAGGATGCAAAACTGCACCACCTCCGTGATGACCACGCTGATCATGCCGCCTTTAATCACGTAGATCGCGGTGATGGTGACAAGTATCAGCGCGTACTGGTTGGGCGTCAGGTGCCAGGGCAGGAAGGTGGCCGCAAACTTGCCGATGCCTTTGAAACCGTAGCTGAAGAAGCCGATGATGCTGACAAATGCGTAGACCACCACGATCAGGTGCGACAACTGCGCGCCCCGCCCGGTGCCGAATCGCGTCTTGATCCACTCCGCGCCGGTCATCACCTTCGAGCGCCGCAGCCACGCCGAGAGATAGACCATGAGAAAGATCTGGTTGAACGTCGGCCACAACCAAGGAACCCAGACGCTCTTCAGTCCATAAACAAACATCCAGTAGACCAGCAGCATGGTGCCGCTGATGTCGAACATTCCCGATGCATTGGAGACGCCGAGAACATACCAGGGCATTTGGTTGCCGCCCAGAAAATAGTTCTGAATGCTCTGCGAAGCGCGGTGCGAAACCCAGTAGCCGATCAGCACGGTGCTCAGCAGGTAGGCCACGATGATCACGATATCCAGTATGCGAAGCTGCATCTGAAGAACCTCGGCCGGAAAAAGATCAGTCCTGCTCCGGCAATGCATGCCCCCAGCTCATGCTCGACCGGGCCCCGCGGCGAGGCGGACCCCCGGGAAGGCGCAAAAACGGAACTTGCACCTCATGAGAGCCGGATGGAACCGAAGACCGGAAATCCTCTCACAATCCTTTGCTTCCTGGCAATGATCCAGGACACGACTCCTGCCGCATCTTGATAGCCCGCGGCGGTTCCGATTTGCATTCGGGATGCGACAAGTATAATCTTCAGTCGTCTTCAAAAGTAGAAGAAAATGCCCTACAAAAACGTTTGATCTATTACCTTCCAGTTCGTTTCAAGGGGAGGCGTACCGTGAAGTACGGCTATTTCGACGATGATTGCCGCGAGTATGTGATAACCCAACCGGATACGCCCCTGCCCTGGATCAACTACCTGGGATGCCAGGCATATTTCGGAATCATCTCCAACACTGCGGGAGGCTATTCGTTCTACCGCGATGCGCGCCTCCGCCGGCTCACCCGATATCGATACAACAACGCGCCCATGGACCTTGGCGGGCGATACATCTATCTCCGCGAAGACGATTCCGGGGAATTCTGGTCTCCTTCATGGCAGCCCACGCGCCACAACCTCGAGGATTATTCCTGCCGCCATGGCATGGGCTACACGACCATCGGTTCAACGTTCAGCGGGATCGAGGCCCGAACGCGATACTTTGTCCCCCTCGACGAGACACTTGAAATCTGGCAGCTCACGGTCACCAACCGGCGCGCCGCCCGCGCGGAACTTTCCGCATTTGCCGCCATCGAGTTCTGCCTGTGGGACGCGCAGGACGATGCCACCAATTTCCAGCGCAACTTCAGTACCGGCCAGGTCGAGGTCGAAGACGGCGTCATTTATCACAAGACGGAATACCGCGAGCGCCGCAACCATTTCGCATATTTCGCGTGCTCGGAGAAGATCGCCGGGTTCGACACCCAGCGGGAGGCGTTTCTCGGGCGCTATCGCGGCTGGGACAAACCAGCCGCCGTGGAATCCGGCCAACTGACCAACTCCATCGCTCATGGCTGGTCGCCGATCGGCGCCCACCAGGTGCGGCTGGTCTTGGATCCGGGCGAGACACGGCAGTTCTTTTCGTTCTCGGCTACCACGAAAACCCGGAGACCAGAAATTCGATCCACCCGATCGCAGATCGTCAACAAGAAGACGGTCAAACCGGTCATTGCCGTTATCTCGACGCCTCCCAGGCGGACGCCGCCTTCGAGCGGGCTCCGCCAATTGGGATAGTCTGCTCGGCGTCTTCCAGGTCCAAACTCCCGACATTCACACCGACCGCATGGTGAACATCTGGAACGCCTATCAGTGCATGGCGACGTTCAACATGTCGCGATCGGCGTCGTTCTACGAATCGGGGATCGGCCGCGGACTGGGCTTCCGCGATTCCAACCAGGATCTGCTCGGCTTCGTGCACATGGTGCCGTCGCGCGCCCGCGAGCGCATCCTCGACCTGGCGGCGACACAGTTGCCACCGGCGGCGCGTATCACCAAATACCGGCTTACCAAGAAGGGCAACAACGACATCGGCGGCAATTTCAATGACGACCCGCACTGGCTTATCGTCGGCGTTTCAGCGTACTTGAAGGAAACCGGCGACTGGAGCATCCTCGACGAGCTCGTCCCGTTCGACAACGAGCCGCGGCTCCGAAGCGCCGCTCTACGAGCACCTGCGGCGCAGCATTC
>CAVPNO010000113.1:0-218967 GCA_963706455.1 uncultured Acidobacteriota bacterium
GTCAGCTTCTGACGATCCAGGAATGGGCCGGACTCTGGACTGGCGGAGAGCGCTACCGAGTTGGGGAGCGCGTGCTGCTATTTCTGTATTCTCCGAGCAAGCTGGGCCTGACCAGCCCGGTGGGGGGAGCCATGGGCAGATTTGCTGTGGATTCCCAAGGCAAGATCGTGATGAGCCTTCAACATACTGCAAACTTTGTGGATCATCCCATCCTAGGCGGTAAGACTATTGTCCCGTATGCCGACTTTGTACGTGCGGTGCAGCTTTCCAGCCGGGAGGAATGAGGAAAAGTGGCCCTCGAAGCGAACATCGCATTTACCGCACGCGCATTCCTCTTTCGGCTGGCCACGGCCGTGGCCATCGTGGTTCTCTTTGCGGAGCTGGGCCACTCGGGCGGGCCGAAATATGTGGCGGGCTCCAGCTACTTCAATACCACGACCATGGGCCAGCCCATCACGTGGTCACTAGGTGAGCTGAGCTACTACACGGATCAGGGCGATCTCAGCCCGATTCTGCCAAACGCTTCGGCCAACGCGTTTGTTGCCAGCGCCTTCAGCCAATGGACTTCCGTTTCCACTGCTGCCTTGACGGCAACAAATGCCGGCCAGCTCGCCGAAGACGTTAACGGCAGCAACATCGCAGTTAACTCCAGCGGAACTGTCACCGCCCCCGCCGACATTACACCTGCCGCTACTCAAACTCCGGTCGGGATCGTCTACGACTACGACGGGTCGGTGACTGACGCTTTGTTGGGCGCGGGCGCGGGCGATTCTTCCCAATGTTTCTGGAACGCAGTCTACGGAGGCGCGGATAACTTCGGCATAGGCGCAAATTTCTTGCACGCGCTGATCGTGATCAATGGGCAGTGCGCGCTGCTGAGCTCGCAGCTCACCGACGTTGAATATCGCCTGGTGCGAGTTCTCGGCAGCGTGCTCGGTCTTGGCTGGTCGCAGATGAACTTGAATGTGATCACGGACAAACCGAGGCCGACCTCCGATGACTACGCCGGCTTTCCCGTGATGCACTACATCGACATGTTCAGTTGCGTTCCGATCACGATCTGTTATGCCAATCCTTACCAGCTAGCCTCCGATGATGTGGCGGCGCTTTCACGCCTCTACCCCGTTAGTGGCTCAAATTCTACGGCTCGGATTCACGGCTCGGTCTACTTCGTGGACCGTCTGGGCAATCTGGCTCAACCTATGCAGGGTGTGAACGTGGTCGCGCGGTGGATTGATCCTTCCACAAACCAGCCCTCGCATAAGTATGGAGCTGCGTCAGTTTCCGGGTTCCTTTTCACTGGCAACGCGGGCAATCCCATCACCGGCTTGAGCGATCCGCTGGGCAACCTCTACAGCGAATTCGGATCTTCAGATCAGACCGTGGAGGGTTTCTTCGATCTGGGGGGATTGCCGATTCCAAATGGCGCAAGCACGGCGCAGTACCAGCTTGCGGTCGAAGCACTGGATCCGTTGTGGTCATTCGGAGTGTGTCCTTATGACTCGTTCCAGGTTGCACCTTCTGGAACGTTTCAGCCCCTCGTCGTTACGGTGGGGGCAGGCGGCGATTTCGAGCAGGATATCCTCATGGCCGGCAGTGCGCAGCCTGTGCCGCCGTGGGCTGCGACCGAGACATGGAACGCTCCAGCGCCGGTTCCGGCACCGGGAGATTGGGTGGGCTCGTTGAGCGGTTATGGAGATGTTGGCTACTTCCTGATCGCTGCCCAGGCAAACCGGACTCTGTCGATAGCGGTGACGGCCCTGGATGAAACTGGCGTTCCCAGCGAATCGAAAGTTGCTCCTGTAGTCGGCATGTGGACGTTGGGCGATCCGCAGGGTACGGCCTCGCCGGCCTTTACTCCGGGGCCGTTCAACGCGGAAACGTTCGGCATGAGCCGGCTTGATACGCAGGTCTTTACGTCGAGTAGCTTTATTGTGGGGATCTCTGATGTGCGAGGCGACGGCCGCCCCGATTACCACTATCACGCGCACGTGCTCTATGCGGACTCGGTGATTCCGGCCCGCGTTCCCGTCACCGGAGGGGCAATCACGTTGCAGGGCACCGGTTTTGCGCCCGGGCTAACCATAACGGTAGGCAGCGGGAACGTGCCTCTGCTCGCGACTAATGCGCGCCAAATACTTGCGACCGTCCCCGGAGAAACCGACGGACCGCAGACCATCACGGTCAGCGATCCTGTTAGCGGCGCGTTCTCCATCATGAGCAATGCGCTCACCTTCGGAGCCGCTGCCACCGACACCTTTGTCTTATTACAGGGATCGAATCCTCAAACGCCGGTGGGAACCCAGGCCGCAAATCCCGTTATCATTCGCGTGGTCGCTTCCGACGGCGTCACGCCCGTGGGCGGCGCAACCGTGGGATGGACCACCACTAACGGCGCTACACTGTCAGCCTGCAAGGGTGCGGCGAGTTGCTCGACGATCAGCGATGACGGCGGAATAGCCTCGACTTGGGTTACGCCTACCGCCGTGGGAAGTGCAGCGATTACGGCAACCCTCGCTCCTGGGGTCTACACTCCGGCTCAGGCTGTCAGCGCTACGATCAACGCGACGTCTTCGTCTATGGATATCGGAGTAGAGAGCCCCTATCTTTGGGTTGCTCAGGGAGCAACAGTGAGCGTGCCAGTGGGCGCGTGGGTAATGAGTGAGGGAAAGCCGCAGAGCGGGGTCACGGTGGACTTCATAGTTGCGCAAGGCTCTGGGTCGCTCAGCGCCCCAAGCGCAGTAACGAACAGCAGCGGCTATGCTTCGGTTACGCTCAGTTTGACGAATTTCACCTCCAACGTGCAACTTAGCGTTTGTGTTGCGCCCGGAAACGACCCGTGCCAAACCGTCTATGGAAACGCCGCGGCGGCCGGGTTGTTTAACCTGCAACCTGTCAGTGGTGCGAGCCAGATTGTGATGGGATCGGCGTTTCAGCCTTTGATAGTGCGCGTTACTGATTCCTCTATTCCGCCGAATCCCGTGATCGGGGCGAGCGTGTTGTTTCAATCGACCGTGATGCGACCGGTAGGGAACGATTTAACTATGACACCGGGTCTGACGCCGACTGGGATGCCGGTAATCCTAAGCGCGAGCCAGAGTAGCGTGCCGAGTGACATTAACGGCTTGGCCAGTTTTGTTCCTGCGGTGGGATCGTTCAGTGGGCCGCTTGAGATTCAGATTCAGATATTGGCTGGAACCGTGGCTGCGCTGCAAGATGAAATGGAGAGTTTTCCGTCCGGCACCAGCGGGAGCGCTTCGGTCCCCACGAGTAGCCCGTGGAAGGGAAGTGCTCCCGCTGCGCGGGGGCTGGCGCGGCAAATAAGTGCAGATGATCGCTGAGTACGCCCATTCCACATGAAGCTAGCCGAGCCTCGCTCGGCGGACGGCTGAGGGCTGCCCTGAGCTTGTCGAAGGGTGGCTGTCCCGACGTGGCCTGTGCTAGGGCGCCGAAGACCAAAGCACTTTCACTTCTTCGTCCATTGATCCACCCAGTCGTTCACAGTTTTATACCAGAGCTGGGAATTCTGTGGCTTCAGCACCCAGTGGCCTTCGTCGGGGAAGTAGAGCATCTTTGACGGGACGCCTTCCATTTGCAGCGTGGTGAAAAGTTGGAGGCCTTCGCTTACGTCTAGCCGGTAGTCGCGCTGGCCGTGAATTACGAGAGTGGGCGTCTTGAAATTGGTTGCGTACTGGTGCGGCGACCATTTCTGGTATCCGGCGCGGTTGGAGTACGGAGTTCCTCTAAACTCCCAGTCGTTGAACCAGAGTTCTTCGGTGGTGCCCCAGGCGGATTCGGCGTTGAACATGCCGTCGTGCGAAACGATGCACTTGAAGCGGTCGGTGTGGCCGAGAATCCAGTTGGCCATGTATCCGCCGTAGCTGGCGCCCAGCGCGCATTCGCGGGTCTTATCAATAAAACCATAATGTTCTTCTGCGTAATCGAGGCCCTTCATCAGGTCTTCAAACGGAGCGCCACCCCAGTCGCCGTTGATGGCATCGATGAACTTCTGTCCGTAGCCGGTCGAGCCGTGGAAGTTGATCATGATGACGACGTAGCCGCTGCTCGTCGAAGCCGTTGGCGCGGCGAAGAGTTCGGGATTCCAGCGGTAGCTCCAGTCGTCTCCCCAGGCGCCCTGCGGCCCGCCGTGGATGAGGAACTTGACGGGATATTTCTTGGTGGGGTCGAAGTTCGGGGGCTTGACGAGAAAGCCTTGGACTTTGTCGCCATGCGCGCCGGTGAACCAGAAGGGTTCGAGCGGAGACATCTGTATTTGCGACAGTAGACTGTCGTTGAAATGCGTGACGGGCTCTCCGAAGGTAGGATTCTTGTCGACTAGCTGCTGATAAATCTCATTCGGGCCCTCAATCGACATGTGCGTCGAGAACAATATTTTGCCATCTTTGCTGAATGCGAGGTCGTCGAAGTAACCCAAGGGCTGAGTACAGAAGCCCAGGCGTGGAAAGCGGCTCGTAGCCTGTGAATCCACGTTTAGCGTCCGGTGCGGATGGCGGAATCGCCTTAAAGGGCTGATCGACCGCAATAGAACGAATCGGTGCCGAGCCCGAGTTTTCTGCCACGAAAAACAAGAACTTCGAATTGGTCGACCACACAAACGTTCCAACCCACTCGTCCAACCCCTCTGTCAGATTCTTCTTCTCGCCCGTCTTGCGGTCGTACAGCATCAGGCGGAAGCGGTCGCTCTCGTATCCCGGACGCTGCTGAGCGCGGTAGGCGATGTAGCGGCCATCGGGCGAATAGAGCGGCGTCGAGTCGCTGGCGGGATTGTCGGCGGTGATGTTCTTTGCCTGTGCTAAAACCTGAGCGGGCGAGTCGCCCGCTCCCACACGGTTCGCGCCCGCATTGACCGGGACGATCCAGAGATCGTTGTTGGTGGAAGCGGCCGGATTCTTGTCGTGATTCGAGGTGTAGCAAATCTCCTGGCCGTCGGGCGAGAAGGCATAGTCGTCCTGCCCGCCGAGCGAGAACACGGGAGCGTCGTAGTCGCCGGGAGTTAGGTCGCGTGGAATCAACTTTTCAGCCACGGGCGAGCTGTCTGCGCCGGCTAGACCAAATTGCGGATGGATCGGAATTACGAAAAGATGGGTGCGTTTGCCTTCTTTGTAAGCGTTCCAATGCCGGTAGAGCAGACGGTCGAAGATGAGTGCCTTCACCTTTGATTGCTCAACTTCCTTCAGCTTCTTTGCGTCGCACGCTATCTCCATTTCTGGCGCCCCGCCGCACTCTGGATAAACGTCCGACGTAAAGAGGATTCTCTTGCCATCAGGCGACCACAGTTCGCCCCCCGCTTCAGTGGCAATCGAGGTGAGCCTGTGGACTTCGCTGACGGTTCCCGCGACACCATCGAAATACGCAACCCACACCTGCGATCCGCCTTCCTTCGTCGAGAGAAATGCAAAGCGCTTCCCATCCGGCGACCAGCGCGGGCGGTCGGCATCTTGATCGGCGATGATCTCTGCTCTCCTCGCCTCCGGCCGTGGGCACGATCCAGATGTGCGGCGTCTTCGTGTTGGCTTCGAGATCCACATCGACCACGCTGAAGATTACCCACTTGCCGTCGGGGGAAACTTGCGGGTCGCCGACGCGCTTGAGTTTCATCATGTCTTCGAAGGTAAAGGGATGCTTGGCCTGGGCGAATGACGAAACCGCAAATGCGATAAGAGCAAGAAATGCAATAAAGAAACGGCGCATGAGATACCTCCTCCGGCAAACCGATGAGTGTGGCAGGAGCGGCTTCTGGCTTCTAGCCGCTGGTTGCTGACTTCGAATCGATATCGCTGTGTTTCGCTCTGTGCGCGAGGCGCGTGAAGATGGTCTCCCACTGCCGGGTGACGACGTCCCAACTGAAGCGCGACATGTGAGAACGGCCCGCTTCCCCTTGTGTGCGGCGCAGACCAGGGTTTGAGAGCAACTGCTCCAGACGTGTCATCATTTCGTCGTCGGTGGCTGCAAGGAAGCCCGTCTTGCCGTCGATGACCGACTCGGGTTCGTAATCTTTGCGGGCAATCA
This sequence comes from uncultured Acidobacteriota bacterium, assembly GCA_963706455.1. Lineage (GTDB taxonomy): Bacteria > Acidobacteriota > Terriglobia > Terriglobales > Acidobacteriaceae > Telmatobacter. The sequence continues at coordinate 6,031 of CAVPNO010000113.1, forward strand.
CGGGCAGGCCGCCGGCCGCCGCTTCCATCAGAACTCGGGGCGATCCTTCCCACCGCGAGGGAAACAAAAAAATGTCAGCGCTGCGATACTCTTCGCGAATGGCATTTCTCCCGAGCGTTCCGGACATCACTACGTTCGGCATGTCTTCAGCACGCTGACGCAGTTCGGAAGCCATGGGGCCATCCCCTACGAGAATGAAATCGGCCTGAGGATAACGTTGTGCGGCGTCCAGAACAACTTGCGGCCCTTTGAAGACGCGAAGCGAGCCGACGAAGAGTACGCGCGGCCGCGGGTTCGCGGGCCTTTCCCGGTTGGGCGTAAAGAAATCGGTGTCAACTCCGGTTGGAACCACTTCACTGCGCAGGCCATAATTCGTTTCAAGACTTCGCTTAACGAAGGCTGAGTTACTGAACAGATAATCGGAACGCAGAACGGTTTGCTCAACCAGGCGCTTAGTTTGTGGAGTGATCGTCTCATCCCGCCAGTCAGTTTGAGACTCGATTGAGCCCACGATCACGCAGCGGGAGGGCCGATGCGATCGCAGCTTCAAATACCATCGGCTGGCGGGCGACGCTTTCAGATAAAACAAAATATCCCGCTTGCCGAATAGAAAGTGTGCGAGTAGAGGAATCGTCTGCAAGTGGTCGGGAAGCCTAATCAAACGCGTGTTCGGCCTGTTGCTGATTTGCGGTGAGGGAGGTCCGTGCACGAACATGGTTACGGAAAAACGATCTGGATCCAATCGGCTGACGATCTCCCGCGCATTTATCATTTGGGCATTGGTCAGTCCTTCGTCCGCGAAAGAATCGACCAATATGTCGACTGGCTTCATTGTTATTTCTAAAGCAACTCAGCTTGGCTCACTGTTACCCGACAACGTTTGTGGCTGCCTCGGTTGTGAAATTAAGGCCGATGTCGCGCAAGCGCGTCCGCAGATAAGCTCTTGAGTTTTGGCGAGTGCTTGAGGTGCACAGATGCGCAAGCGCAGCCTCGAGCAAGCGCCGGCGCTCCGGCTTTGCGACCGCATCCGGTAAGGGCCTTTGCTCTTCCGGGTCAGCTTCAAGATCAAAGAGATCGTCGTTCCCGGTATCGAAATTCAATAGCAACTTGTAGCGCGACTCGCGCACCGCCAGCAGCCTTGCGCCACGGCGATTCTCTGGGCGAAAAGGGTTGCTGCAACCTACTACGCACTCTGAAACCGCGGGTTCGCTCCACGGCGTTCCGTCCTTGATTTGCCCCCATAGATTTTGCCCTTGAAACTCTGCGGGAATGGGCAGATCGGCAGCCCCTAGCAGGGTCGGAGCGAGATGAAGCAAGCTGAAAGGATGGTTGGGAACGAATTCCTTCTTGGCTCCCGGGACGCGCATCAGGAGCGGAACGTGAATTAATTCTTCGATGAGGGAGGGAGCATGGTAGCGACGAGCGTGCTCCAGAAATTCTTCGCCATGATCGGCGGTAAGGGCGAAAATGCAATTCTCCCAGCGTTTAGATTGACGCAAGCCATCGACAAGGCGCGCGAGTTGCTCGTCCACCCAACGAATGCCAGCATCGTACAAAGTGATGACTTCGTCGCGGTGAGTGCGCAAACGCCTGGCCCCGAGGTCGGAGCGGTTCCAGTAATCGTTCAAATAACGCGCGAACGACGGCTCCGGTCGGCTCGCTCCGAAGAGTTCCAGGCTTTTCTCTGTCGGATAGTAGGGCCAGTGCGGGTCCATAAAGTGGAGCCAAAGAAAGAAAGGAGTTTGCCCAACAGTTGCGAGCCAATCGCGCGCGTGGTCAACGATCACGTCGGCCGCCGGGTAGCGGCGCAGCGCATCGAGCGATTTGGGCGCAGGCGTAGCCCAGCGCAGACAGTACTGAAAATAAAGTTCGTCATAGGCTGCAGCCATTCCTGGAATTTTATGGCTGAAGCTCTCCAGAAACCGGTTCACGTTCCCGGCCCAGCTATTCTTTCTTAAAGGGCCGCTGTCGCGATCGGACAGCGGCGCGAGATCGTCATCCAGAAAATCACGGAACGTATCGAACGCGAAGTCGTAGCCAAGGCGGCTAGAGAGATATGGATTACCGGCGCCGAGAAATGCCGTCGCATATCCATTCTCTTTGCAAGTCGAAGCTAGGTTCTTTTCTTCGACCGCGAGCCCTATCACCTCGCGTCCGAGCGCCAACGGATAGCGCGACGCGATAATCCCCGGAAAGGAATAGTACGTGGGAACGCCCGCCACAATAGCAGCGGGAAAGACGAAACTTTCGCGGGCAAGACTGTCGAGGAAAGGAGTGGTGGGCCGCCGATAGCCCATGAATCCACAATGATCCGCGCGCAGGCAGTCTACGGTAATGAGGATCAGAGATTTCCGGACGGCCATGTTACGCTCTCCAACCTCCAACAACTGAGCCCGAGGAAAACTTGCGTTTCGTAACCGGAACACGCGTCGCGGATTCCATCGATGAAGACATACCCTTATCCACCAAGTCATACAAATCTTCGTCGCGAACGTACAAGAGATCGGGATGCTTCACTTCCAGCGCAGTAAGAAACTGGTCGAGCATCTCGATTGTGCGGCTGCGAAAATCCTTAAGGGTCGAATGGAAGTTGATGGAGTGCACGGAAACTATCGCGGGAAGGCCGCGGGCAAAGCAATCTTCGGCTGTACGGAAGCAGGCATCCAGGGAAAAATCCGGCACGATGGCAGGTTCAAAATCCATGGAACGATAAAGATGCAAAATACCATTTGCGTCGAAGCGTGGCGGCATTGCGGTCCCTGGCCCGTTCTGCGCCACTTGGATGCCTTGCTCCGCCCATGCTTCGTGGGTACTCAAGCTGGAACGATATCCCGGAGCGCAGGCCGAACGCGGAGATTTTGAGAAGAATGCTCTAAACCCTCCTACCGCAGAAGCGATCAGACTTTTCTGAAGGGATGAGCTCAGGTCTTCGTCGCCACGGCGTTCCGCATCCCAGTATTCAAATCCGATCCAGGGCATACGCCAGTGGATGTATGGAACGCCTGCTTTCCATAAGTTTCGCAGAAGATTGCCTCGCTCGCCTTGGTCGTTCAAGTGGCGTTCGATTGCGGGACGGCAGAAGTGAGTGGTGCCGTGCAGTGCAGGCGATAATACGCCCGCGGAAATCCCCTCGCGGTAGGCCTCGAACAGGCCAAGACGCTTCCAACCATCGGGAAGACCCTCGGCTAAAGAGCGCAGATGAATCTGGCGAAAGTTATCGGCACAAACTCTTGCGAAGTCAACATTCGCGACGATGAAGTTCATTCCTAAACAAGCGGGCCGACCTGTCGAATCGCGGTGCCGATGCAGCATCGAGATCACGGCCGTGACGTCCTCAGCAGTTTCCAGACTATAAAAATCGTAGTTACGTTCGCCGAGGTTCAAACCGAGCTCTCGCAATTCGTCCCAGCCCTCGCGATCGCGAATGCCGACTCTTCCCCAGTCGTCGCTTTGCAGCACGACGAGAGGGCGTCCGAAGGCAAAACCCTGCACGGGAAGTAGGGAGCGCCCTCGCTGCCAGGCTTTACGCAACGTGTTCAGCATGAAGATTTTCGATTCCCGGTTTGTGGTTGTCGGTTCGCAAAATGGAGCTGGTTCTCACTTCTTCGCAAAGGCCGCAGCCGATCCCGTTAATAATGGCTTTTTTCTGCCTGACGAAGCCTTGCTCAACTTCCTCATCTGAAACGCCAATTTAAACAGGCGATAACATCCTCGTCGAAGGACCTTGCGGTGCGCCGGAACAAAACGTACGATTGCGGCGCCGAACCCGGCTTTGAACCATGCCGGACCGGATGTTGCTCCCGGAGTATAGCCTCCGAAGTCGTATTCGACACAACCATGCGATTTCGCCCAAAGCAAAGCATTCCACTGCAAAATGTGACCGACGTTAAAATGTTCATGTTTGTCGGCCGCGCCCCACAAATACCAACATCTCCTGCCGGACCGGCCGATCACAGCTCCGCCGTAAATCAGGTTCTCTGAGCGGGCAAGCAATAAGGCGCCGCGCGAGTTTTCGCCGGTCAACCATCGGATGGCGCCGCGTAAATGGTCGGGCGAGTCCGCCTGGAACTTCTTACGGTCCGCCAAACGAGCATGCAAGGTCAGGAATTCTTCTATCTCCGCGTCACAGGAGGCAGGGGCAACCGAGACCCCGAGTCGTTCCGCCCGCCGCACTTCGTATCGTGAATTCTTACGAAACCCCGCGAAGATCTCATCTTGGCCTTTTGTAAGATCGAGACGAAGTGAACTGCGTGCTCCGCCTAACCGTTCCCAACTGGAATCGCGGAACGTATTTTCGATACTGACCTCTGCGGTCTGCACCCAATCAGGAGCAACGTCGATGTAGGTGATCCTTTCACGGCGCATGTGCTCGGCAAATTCTGCGCTCGCTGCATACCATAACTGGCCCTCATCGCAGACTGGTCCGCGGTTGGCAATGATGGCCCGCATCCACGGAAAAGAGTTCCCCAAAGGAGAATGCATCCCAAAGGCGCCGAACCATCGCAAGCCCCCACCCTCCCGCAGTAGCGCAAATCTTTCTCCCGAGATATTCCACTGAGGGAACTGGAATAGATGACTCGTGTCCTGAGTGTCTAGGAACTCAGTAATCTCACGGACTAAGACCGGAGAGAGAGCGCTTCCGGTGTAAAACTCAAAACCCATTGTGGCTACCAATCCTCAGATATATCCCAAATCCTTAAGTCGCTGCTCCACGATCGCCTGATCCCCTCGATCCAAGTCTACGGTGTCGCCACGAATCAATTCTTGCAGTACGAAGCTAACCAGTTCGTCTACCGTTCGGAAGATATTGGCAAATTTCTCTTCCGCGGCAGCGCACAAATCGGCGGGAAGTTTAATTTCACGTGTTTCGCTCATGATTGGCCCATTAGCATCATTGTCCGAAGGCTCCTCGCACTCGCTTCCAAACCGCATTGGCGATCAAACGATCATCCGCATCCAACCCCATCGCGAATACCACAATTGAAAATGCCGCGTATGCGAGCACCAAAGCAACGCCGATTCCTACCCAATCAGGCCGGATGAACAGCGAAGCCTTGCGAACCAGCAGCGCGACCAAGAGCGCGCAGCCCACCGAAGGCAGCAACTTGAGATAGCTGCGATTGTAAGGAGAGAGTTTCAGCGCCCGGCGCACTTCCACAAGGTTCCATGCATTCGTACCCACATTCGTAATAGCTGCGGCGACGGCTGCACCCAGTGCGCCCCACAAGGGGACCAACTCGATGCACAGGACCACCATGACGACCGCCATTACAGCCTGCACGCGAATGAGACGACGTTGATTGCCAGACATAAAAAGAAGGCAACCGACCGAGCCGACTCCGCAGTTTACCAACTGACCGCAGGTGCCTATCACCAGGATGGGCCATCCCGCCTCGAAATCGCGGCCGAAGATATGCATGATCGGCCTCGCGTGCGTGATCATGACGATCGCCAAAGGAAAGGTGAGGCCCAGCATCCACTTGGTGAGGGTCTGGAACAAACGCCCGAGCAGAGCGGTTTCTCCCCGAGTATGAATATCGGTGATAACCGGGGCGAAGATCTGATTCACAGACATCAAAATAATCGGCTCGTATGCAATCAGAGCGGCCGCAACCGCATAAATACCAACATCATGGGCTCCCCGATAGAAACCCAGAGCGACGCGGTCTGTCTGCCCCACAAAAAATTCCATCATGCTGATGGCGAACACGGATGCGGAAAAGGTCCAGACCTGCGGCTCGATCCAAAGTTTCCTGATGTTCAACGATCTGGCCGGCTGCGGTGTAAGGCGCCACACCAGCGAAACGAGAAGTGCGGTCGCCACTACAGCGCTCACGATCTGCGCAATGAGGTAACCTCGCAGGCCGCCGCCCAGAGCAATCAGCAGCACGGTCAGGGCCATGGTCAACGGGGTTGCAACGAAGCGGGTGATCATGGTGCGCCGACCGACTTCTTTGTAGCCCGCCAGCACTTTGCCGAAGAACATGCTGAGAGCGCCGGTAATCATGATCAGCGCGAACAGGGGAAGATAGCCGACGAGTTGAGGAGCATGATAGAAACGAACCGCGATCCATGGACCTACTTTTAACAGCCCAGCGGCAAACACGAGGTTGGCGGCCAGCAGTATCCAGGAACCATTCCACAACAGTGATCGCAACGCGTCTAATTTCTTGGAAGCTGAATACAGAGCCACAAACCGCATCGCGGAATCGGGAAGGCCCAATCCGTTGAGAATTCCAAGAAAACCGATGATGGTCATCCCCAACGCATACATGCCGAGAGCTTCCGCTCCCAGGACACGCGCAAGGTAAACCTTGAAGACGTAGCCGGATAGTGCTGTGAAAATAGTTCCCGCGAAGACGATGCCGGACTGCCGAGAGATGCGACCCATCTCAGTCTGGAAGCTGAGCTTCTCCGGTCCGACTGGCGCACTCGCTACCGTTGAGGGCTCAGGAGGGACGCTCGGCTTCAATGAGGTCGCGTTAGCTTGTATTTCGGATAACAGATAATTCCCTCGAAAACCTCGTAGCCCACCATGGGCGTGCGGCGGCCCAATCTGCGCGCCCGTTAACGCAAAAGGCACCAGGAACCGCGATGCATTAGTCTAAATGTTTTTCGTCCCCGGTGCGGTGCCCTGACCTGATGAAAACCGTCTCATCAGCCAGCGAACTATTGACTCGGCTTTGGGTGATCGTTGTAACACCCGGGCCGCGCGATACCTCGACAAAACCCGCAGATGGCGGGGCCAGGATTTCGTGGCAGTCACATAAAGAGTTTGGCGCGAGCTGTTTCCGAAGCGTTCTTTGTAGCCTTCCGCGCCCAGCCCCAAATCAACCACGTTCATGCCATCCATGTCACAAGCTTCGATCACAATCCTCGAGAGCAGGCAGTGGCCGGGGGAATTTTCTTCGTGACGAGTGTCGAAGGTAGGCTGATACCAAAACCAAGTCCCATGAAATTGGAAACCGTAGTTCCAGGCAATTGGCCGATCTCGAATCATCAACATGCTCAGAGTCACGACCTGGGCGTCAGCAAATCTTCTGGCCAGTTCTTCGAGAAAAAACCTGCGTTGGGGAGTGGCGAGACTGCTGATGCGCTGTGTAGCCTGGAAGCGCGCTTCGTGAGCGCAGGCGAATTCCGGCAATGACGCTTGAATCTGAGCCTGAGACTGCAGGTGGACAAACGCAACCGGCCCTTCGCGCTCCATGGCCCGAAGACAACGGCGAATTCTTTTCTTGCCCGACAGATTGGCCTTCAGTACTTCGCGTTGCTCTCGGGATCCTAGTTCCACCTGAGCGCACAAGTATCCCGGCCGAACGAACAGGTGAAAACCATGCTTCTTCGATGCAGGTCGCAGTGCGGCAAACGTTGGAGAATTTTGCGGAAGATTCGCCAAGTCTACCAAGCTCGTTTTCGTCCTGCCCAGCTCCTCGAACACTGCGCTGACGAACTCAGCTCGATCTTGGGATGCGGTGATGAATTCGCAATAGTCCGCAGTTGTGGCGGCAAGAAAACTTATGCTTTTGTCAGAAGCCGTCGCCAGCGACGCCACCCCAACCAGACGGTCCCCATCGTAGCCCAGGAGCAACAAAGGTTCTAGAGACGCGCGGTAAGCAGCCTGCACTGCCAACGCCCACTCGCTGGTGTAGAAAACTTCGGGCCGCTCCATCCGCAGTACCACGTCATTCCACTGACGATGCAGATTGCAATCCTCAGGAATTTCGCGGCGCCGAACGATGCGCAGACTCACTTCACTCCAGTCGTTGCGGTCTTTGAGAAGACATAGTAGTACCACGGTGTAACGTAAAGTCGGCTTGCGAGCGGATAATCTTCCCCTAACAGATGCAGCAGTCGAAAACCGAATCTGCCAAGCTCGAGCGAAACTTTCGTGGGAACGGCCAAGTGAGTCCACAGACCACCGTGAACCGGATCGAGCCAGTAGCCCTCGCCTCGCCAGAACGCCCGCCTTGGCAGTACCCGGGCGACTCGCACGAGCGAACGGTATAGAGCTTGCACCCCAGCCAAAATCACGCGCGCAGCTGTTAAGCACCCCGCCACCGGGCGAAACAGAATGGAGTCGCTACTCACGATATTTTCAGCCAAGGCCCGCACACGTTGCGGATTCCACGATGCCCGCACCCAGATTGCCCGTGGATTGTGTGAGGAGAAGATCAGAATTCCCCCGGGCTTGAGAATGCGGTGAATCTCGAGCAGGGCGCGGAAGCGCGCTTCATCCGGGATTACATAGTCGATGGTGTTAAAGGCCATTACCACCGCATCGAAGCTTAGGGGAGCGAACCTCGACAGATCGGAAGCATTCCCCACCTCAAACTCAAGCTGAGGAAACTTTTTCCGGCAGGCGGCAATCATCTCCGATGCATAATCCACTCCCACATAGCGCGAAGCCATCGACGACAAGTAGAGCGCAGTGCGCCCTCCGCCCACGCCCAAGTCGAGGATCGCCATGCCAGGTTTGAGATACGTGTCAAACAATAATTGCTCGCAGGGGGTGAGATAATTCAGCGCCGCATAGTATTGCGCGACCGCAGGCCCGTTGTAGGTTAGAACATTGGGATCTGGGTCAGGATTGCGAATCGGGTCAACCATTGGAATTAAGGCCCCGAGTCTAACTCATGATTGCGTACGTTCGACGTGGGACAAGTTTAGAGGCCAGCTCACAGATCGAACGCTATGATCGAAGTACGAGCTCCCAGCTAAGGGGAGTTCCTCGCTTGATTTCCCGCGTCGCGCGTTTGCCCATCACCTCTCCAAAGTAGCGAGTGTGCAACCCATGGCCGGGCCGAATCGACCGCACGTTCGCCGCAGTGAAGGCCTCGCCCTGCTTCACATCCTCAACCACGAAAAGGGACCGCCGAAACATCCGACTGGCCTCTTCCTTTCCGTTTACGCCGAAATTCACCCCGCCTAAAGCTTTCTCCGCGATCCGTACCGCGTCCACCATGGCCTTGAACTCCTGCGGCTCGAGCGAGAATGCGCTGTCTGGACCAGGAATTGACCGTGATAGTGTCAGATGCTTTTCAATGATGCAGGCGCCCAGTGCAATAGCGGCCACCGAAGCCGCGATTCCCATCGTATGGTCAGACAAGCCTACAGGCACGGCGAAGCGCCGCGCGATCTCCGGGATCGTCCGCAAATTCATTTCCTCAGCCGGGGCCGGGTAGGCGCTGGTACATTTCAGCAACGCAATCTGTGTCGCCCCCCCAGCGCGCGCGCCCTGCAGCGCCTCTTCGATCTCTTCCACGGTAGCCATGCCGGTAGACATGATTAGCGGCTTACCGGTGCGCGCCATCTTCTGAATGAGAGGGATATCCACCAACTCGAACGAAGCGACTTTGTGAGCGGGAACATTCATCTGCTCGAGAAAGTCCACTGCCGTCGCATCGAAGGCGCTGGAAAATAAATCCATCCCCAGGTCGTTCGCGACCTTCTTCAGTCTCGGCTGCCACTCCCAGGGTGTGAACGCTTCGCCGTATAGATCGTGCAGGCTCCGTCCATCCCAGAGCGTGCCGCCGCCGACCCGGAATTCCTCGCGATCGCTGGCGATGGTAATTGTGTCCGGTGTGTAGGTCTGCAGTTTGACAGCGTCAGCGCCGGCATCCTTGGCGGCACGGACAATCTGCACGGCCTTGTCGAAACTCTGCCCATGATTTGCGGACATCTCCGCAATCACGTACGTAGGATGACCGGGGCCAACGGTGCGCTTGCCGATTTGTATGCTCGCCGTCACGCCAACACTTCCTTAGATCGCACTGACCGTACCAATTCGAAAGCCTCCGCCGCATGGCATCCCACGACGCTTCCCCAGCGCCTGGCGAGGGCGCGCAACGCTTCGGGCGAGCGCGGATGCGGAAACTCCCGGCTCTCCGTCTCATAGCAAGACATGGCAGCAATCTTGGCCTCGAGCGTTGCATTCACATCCACAAAAACATTCGGACGAAACAGAGGCTGCAAGCTTCCGAATGCCCATTCCGTCGACGACGGAACCTCGAAGGCGTAGATCTCTCGCACCGGTTGCCCAGCCATTGGACGGGTGGCCGTTAGAACCGCGCGATGGATCACGCCGTGGTCGACATTTAAATCCCCCGGATGATGGGTGTAAACCACTTCAGGTTTTATTTTCTCGAGCAGTTCTTCGACTATCTTCACGACCTGCAATAGAGGCACGGTATCTAAGCGGTTATCTGGAAGCTGATAGAGGAAGATGTCTTTTGCTCCAATTACTGCTGCCGCCGCATGCGCGTGGCGATGCAGGAGAGACAAGCTCTTGGGATCGGCGGCCTCACGGTTTTTGTGCCGTGAAGTAATTCCCTCGCCCAGGACAGCAAAATAAACCTCGCGGCCCTCGTGAACCAGTCGAGCGGCCGTGGCCCCGCATCCGAGGATTTCATCGTCCGGATGTGCCGCAACCACCAGAACGGGTCTAGCGGCCACGGTTCATCTCCGCCAGCATCACCCATTTCTCGTTGATGAATGCTCCATTCTTGACAAAATGTGAATGCAGCAGTTCTCGGAATGCCGGCAGCTTCTCAGCTTCGTAAAATGTGGTGTTTTGCCAGTAGTTCAGCACCCTTTCCGCCGAGCCCCAGCGCACTCGATTCACCATGGTGTGCACCGAGAGATTCTCAAAATTTACGGCTCCCCAAGGCAACACCACTTTAGACATGAAGTGCTCACTCGAGAAGGTAACAGGCTCCGCGAGCGTAACATCGATGCTGCGCAGGAGGTCAAAAAGCGGTTTGTTATTAGGGCCAAACGGGCCTACCACCGCGATTCTGCCTTGCGGCTTCAACCATGATCGGATTTCTTGCAAGGTTTCTCTGGCATCGCGAGCGTAGTAAAGACCATACGCGCAAAACACAAGATCGAAACTACTTCGTTGCACTCCAGCCTCGCGCAGCGAGGAGGAAAAACTGTCAAGGTTGGCCTCGACGGTCATGAGCCGATTCCCATTCGCGTCTCCGGCTTTCGAGATGAGCGTTTCGAGAGCGGCCGCGGAAATATCCAGCGCGGTCACTCTTCCGGTCGCACCGACGCGGTCCAATAATGTAAGAGTCTGGCCGCCGGTGCCGCTGCACAGCTCCAGGACGTGGTCGCCGGGCCGCACTGGAATACGCTCGAACAGCCACGTCGCCAGATCAATTTCTTGCGAGGCGGTGTTCTCCGCAATTCTCTGCTCTAAGAGTTCCGCTTGAGTTGCTCGCGACATCATCCGCTCCTCATTCCTTAATCGTTACTTACCAGTGCGCACGTAGTGAATCGCAGCGTGCCCGTTTACATTCTCCTCACCTAAACTTCCAAAGCCGGCGAACTCGAACGAGCGGCGCGACGCCTGATTCTCCGGCTTCACGAAAGCATGAAGCCGTGCGGAGCGTCTTTCCGCGAAGGCATGGCTGACGCCCAGATCAATCAACATCGGTCCGTAGCCCGATCCGCGGCAGTCGCTGGACACGCTGACATCAATATCTGCATCCTCGTTGGAGCGCCAGTCAACGCGGAACTGCCCGACGGCCTTGCCCTGAGCGTCCTCTGCGATAAGAATACGACAATCAGGATCTCTCATCTTGCTCTTGAACCACTCCTGGTGTTGTTCCCAGGGGATTTGGGTCGATGAGAAAGCCGCGGAGCGAACGCCCGAATCGTTAACCCACTCCCACAATAACCTGACGTCGTTTTCTTCGGCTGGGCGCAGGCGCAGCGTCACGCCGCGCAGCGCCGAGACTACGCGCTTCGCACCCAGGCCATCCACAAGCTCGCGGCCGCGCAACGAAATAGCCTGCCGATGCTCCTGCGAGTTCAGTAAACCCTGCAGTTGAGCCGCAAGCGCATTTGAAGAAACTTCATCGCCACTACCAAGATGGATTGCGCAACCTCTGTGGTCCAACTCCTTCGCAACCGGTCTTTGATTCGCCGCCAAGTCGATCAGCAGAGCGGGAAGCCCCATCAGGCATAATTCCCAGCAGGTTGTCCCGGCCGCGGAAACTGCCGCGTCGGCCCATGCCATCAGTTCTGCCATGTTCGACACGTCGCGGGGCACCGTGATTTTCTTTCCAACTCCGGCTGCTAAATGCTCAATCAAGCCAGAGTGCACGTTGCTGCCACCGGAAACCACGATAGCCTCCAGTGTGTCATCTGCAACGGAGTTCAGCGCGTCGATCGCGCGAGCGGTGAAATTCTCGGGGTCGCTGCCGCCCATTGTCACCAGCACACGATGGCCGATTGGCGCGATTTGCCGTTTCCACTCCCGCCCTACACTGAACTCCCGGCGCAACAAACAATACTGGGGACCGAGTAGAAGCCGGACGTAAGGTTCGCGATTCTTATAAACACTTTCATCGGCGGAAATATTCTGATTGAGCACCAGATCGGCATAGTAGTGCTGCGCGTGCCCGTAATCGTCCAGAAAGAGGATCTGCAGGCCGGCGGATTTCAAACTTCGCTGATAGTCCACTCCGAAGTGATATCCGTCTACGGCTACCCACACTGCCGAATGCTCGCGGGCTAAGGCCGCCGTCTGTTTTGCATCCTCGCCCGTAGCCACTGCGGATATTTCCAGGATACTTACATTTTCTCGCGACAGTCGCTCCCGAATCGAGGATGAGCAGTTCACCATCGCGAAGATGGCTTTTCCACCCACGTCCTGCCAAGCCTGGGCCAGCGCCAGACACCGCATCACGTGCCCGGTTCCCATAGCGACATTGGCGTCTGCCCGGATTAAAAGCGTTCTTGGATTCACACTTAATTCTATGCGGCCGTGGTTTGCATTAGTTCACCTTGCGACTGCGGTGCATGGCTTCTGTGCGGAAGCCAGGAACTCACGCAGGCGTCCCGAAGCCGCAGGCTGCCAACAATTCTCGGCTACATCAGGACTTACCGAATGTTGCCGCAGGAACTCTGGAATTTTCTGAAGCTCACTCGGATGGCTCAGCCCAATCCCCGCTCCAAAGCGAATGAATTGCTCCACATATCCATACGAGCCAAAATCCAACCATTTGCACAAGAAGCATGGAATTTCGCGAACGGCACACTCCATCGCCACCGTTGAAAGTATTGTGATGCCGAACCATGCCTTCGCTAGAAGATCTTCAAGAAGGGGGCCACTTACAATTCGCGTGACCCTTCTCTGGTCGGCAGAAAGTATCCGGTCGAGCGCCTTGGATCGTTCGTGTTTGCTTTCCGCTGGATGCAACTTGACGATCAATTCGCGCCCGGTCGCCTGAGCGAGGTTGGCCAGCAGCGGCAAAATATCGCGGTAGAATTCTTCCGTTCGTCCACCTGCGTTCTCGCAAGCTTCTGAGAAAAAAATCAAGTAGGGCCGGAAGGTCGAACGGTTCGGTCCTCCCAATTCGCTTGCCGTCGACAGCAGAGCCGGAGCGGCAATTTCAACTTTCTCCTTGGGCACGCCACACCTTCGCACCAGGTAATCTTCCTCCATTCGTCCCTTCACCCAGATCACATCCGAGTGATTGCGCTTGAACAGATAGCGGCCATCGAGGGCTCCGTGATGACAGGCAATAGTGGCCATTCCCCGCTCGTGCGCCAACAGCAGCGGAATCCGAGTGTAGGGATTGCTGTCGTCGGCGCAGAGCACAGCCTGCACCGGTTCGGTTTCGAGCACATTCAGCCAAGCGTCGCGAACCTCGAGTCCACGCCGGATCCATCGCGGAAAACTGTCCAAGTATCCCAGGCGGTGCAGGATTTCGAATTCTGTAACGCTTTCTAATTCGTTCCGCAGAGTTCGCCAGCGGCTTTCGATGTCCGCACCCTCGTCGCTGCGGTCGCGCACTGAGGCATACGAAGAAAGCCACTGGGCCGCGACATTGCGTGGATCATCCTCGATCCATCCACTTCGCCGCGTGGCGACGAGGAGGAAATTTTCCCCGGGAAACGTATTCGCATAAGCGACGCCTATCCGCGAGACATTAACGTACGCGGTGGGAAGCAACACGACCGGCCGTCTGGAAGGTGAACGCCTTCGAACCAGGCGCCCCCGGAACTGGTAGCCCGGATCGTTCTTGTCCCAGAAAACGTCGATTAACTGGCCTGCGGAAAGCTTATTGAAAACCCGAACGTAATGCCCGATGCCGCTTCTTTTGGCTTCGCGCCGCAGCGGAAAAGCTTTCACTCGACCCGGCAGCAGACACTGCAGAATACTGGCATGAAGGCCTGGACGGGAAACATGCACCTCACCGGCGGATCCGACTGTCTGCGCGAAGTGTTGCAGCAATATCGCAATCTCCAATTCGTTGTGCAGGAGCAGAGACATAAGCTCCCACCAATCCAGGCCATGTGTGTCGAGCAGCCGCCCACATCCGACGCTCAACAGCTCGCGCACGTGCCCGAAGTCACCGACCCCGTCCCGCAGAGAACTGAGAGTTGTCACCGGACAGCCGTATCGACGAGTCCACCGTTCGTAGCCTTCCACTCCGCCCAGTCCGAGGTCCACAATGCGGTCCCAAGGCATGGTCAACCATGGACCCTTTTCTGGATCGTCCTCGGCATGTACGAGCAGCATCTTCATGATTGGTGAGAGTCAAAGCCCGGACAAAAAGTTCATCGCACCCGGAACACAGGTTGGCTCATGGGCCCCTCGAGAAACCGAGAAGGGTCGGGAAGTTGCAGCCAATCCCCCAAAGTCTTAAGCACCTCGGCGTATGCTTCCAAGGTTTGATGGATCGCCGGACCGTCATGGGCCGCGGTCATATTGTGCGTTGCAAGAAGCAGCACTCCTCGCTTGATCGCCTCCTGCTGGAAGAGGTTCTTCAACAGGGGACTGTCCCCTCCGCTTTCGTCGATGAACTTAAGCAAACTCCATTGCGCCCGACCGATCGCCTTGATGCGCGAGCCCAGTCCGGCCTCTTTCACCATCGCATTTAAACCATCTTGGAGGGTTCGGCCATTGGCTTCGATGCGAAGCAGGGCATCCGTGTTTTCCAGGATGTCCAGAACCTTCATCGCGGCAGCCATGGAGGCTACCTCGCCTGCGAAAGTAAAGCTGTAAAAAATCTCTGAGAAAATCCGCATAACATCAGCTCTGCCCAGCACGCAAGCGATCGGAAATCCATTCCCCATCGCCTTTCCGAAACAAGCCAAATCCGGCGTCACGCCAAAGAGTTTTTGCGCGCCCCCCAGTCCGAAGTGAAAACCGGAGCAGATTTCATCAAAGATCAGCAGAGCCCCATGCGCGCGAGCGCGGTCTTTCACTCCCTGCAGGAAGCTGGACATTGGCTCGACAAAGTTCACAGGTTCTAAGATGACGGCAGCAAACTCACCGGGATATTCCTTGAAGAGTTTTTCCAGACTCGAAAGATCGTTGTAAGTGAATGGATGCGTCAGTTGGCGCACGGCCTGAGGCACGCCAGCATTTCGCGTTGTGCTGCCTATGTACCAGTCTTGCCAGCCATGGTATCCGCAGCAAGCGATTCTATCTCGGCCTGTAAATGCACGAGCCGCGCGAACTGCGCCCGAAGTCGCGTCGGAGCCGTTCTTGCCAAAGCGAACCATCTCCGCGCACGGAATCAACCGCGTGAGTCGCTCCGCTAGTTCAACCTCCAGCGGATGCGGCAGCGAGAAGCTGTGCCCCTCCTGCAATTGGGTGGCAACCCCCGCGTTTACTTCGTCGTGAGCGTATCCCAGGATGTTGGGCAGAAGTCCCTGCACGTAATCGACATACTCGTTTCCGTCGACGTCCCAGACGCGGCAGCCTTTTCCGCGCTGCAAAAAGACCGGCGCCACGCCCTGCACATATTGGGTATAACCCTTGCTGAAGGTCTGCGCGCAGCCCGGGATTACCCGCTTCGCGCGCTCCAGCCACGCTTGCGACTGCGCAAGCGGTCGCTTCGGCGCGCGGCCGGGCTTGGCCTGCTGGTAAAGGCTCTTGTAGTAACCCTCATTGCTTATCGTCTCTGCCTGAGTAGTTGCCAATTCCGGCCTCTCTGCTAGTAGTTGAAGTACATCCTTGTATCCAAAATCGTTCTTTCCGGAGAACGCTTCGTATATTCTACGGACAAATTCCAGATCGGCGAAGTGATCGACGGTCCAGCGATATTTCCCCGGGGATACTGGCGACTCGCTCTCGACATTCGCCACGCGAAATTTTTCCGTCCTCAAATAGGGCGTGACATGCTCTCGTTCGGATGGCTTTTTCGCTTGTCGCCAAGCCCGCTCTAGAGCGGCAAATGAGAACACCTCGGTGTCAAGACCGTCGGGGTACGTATAGCGAAGAGTGTTTGAGACGTAGTCACAATCGCCCACCTGAAAGCGAATGATGACCTTGTCGATAACCGCGGGATCGATGAGCGGACAATCCGCTGTGATTCGCACCACGATATCCGCGGCGCTGGCCCGGGCCGTCTGGTAGAAGCGGTCGAGAACATCGTCTTCACTCCCGCGGAAGTACTGGATTCCCTTTTGCTGACAAAGGGTTGCAATCGGATCATCGCCGGCCCGATCAGTAGTAGCGACCACCACCTTCTCGACCAATCGAGCGCGCTTGACTCGTTCCACAACGTGCAGGAGCAAAGGACGCCCTGCCACGTCCGCGATTGTTTTTCCAGGCAGTCGCGAGGAACCCATTCGTGCCTGGACGATGGCGACTATCACGCCAGCACTTCTCCCG
This sequence comes from uncultured Acidobacteriota bacterium, assembly GCA_963706455.1. GTDB lineage: Bacteria > Acidobacteriota > Terriglobia > Terriglobales > Acidobacteriaceae > Telmatobacter. The sequence continues at coordinate 22,667 of CAVPNO010000113.1, forward strand.
AGGTCGCAACGACCTTTCCTTCCCGCGCAGAAGTCTTGGCGGCAAATGCAATCTGCATCACTGCTACCGCTTCGGGGATCGGCAGCACGGTTGGCCCGCGGCTCCCCACGCACTCGATGAAATGTTTCATCTCGTCCACATACATCTGATTCACTTCCCACCCATCGGGCTGAGAGAACGTTGTCCAATGCGCCGTTCTTGCATCGAACCAGCGCACCCGCTGCTCGGCGAAGTCCCAGAAGATTGACCCGAGCTCACCCACGATCTGGCAGCCGCGTTCGTATGTTTGCTGGACATAGTCGAGATGTATTTCCGAAATGGCTCCCGACACGTGGCGGCAAACGATTGCTGCTACATCCTCCGTTGTAATCTCCAGAGAACTAACATGCCCTGCCATGCAGGCAACATCGCTCACGTCGCCCAGGTACCACCGGGCGAGGTCGATTTCATGAATGCAATCCAGAATGCATCCACCCCCGGTTTCTTCGCGCGCGGCATAATTCATGCGGTAATCCGTCGAAGGGCGCCAACCCGGCAGATACGAACCGGCATGAATCCTCGCGAACAAGACACGTCCGATGCGGTCTTCCGTGAGGAGTTTCTTGACTTGAGCGGGGCCGGGATGGAAGCGCATGTTGCAGCCGACCATCGAAACTACCTTCTTGCTCTCTACCGAACCGGAAAACTCAGGCATACCCACCGCGGAATGACACAGGGGCTTCTCCAAAAAAAGATCGAGGCGGTTTTGCACCACTCGGGAACCTTGCTCGAGATGAAGGTGCGTGGGCGTCGCTATCACGGCAAAGTCCGGTTCCCAGTCCACCCCAGCCTCGAGATCCGGAAAGGAGAGCGCGGATAGCTCAGTTGCGACAGCTTCCCGTCGAGAAGAGTCGCGCTCGACGAGAGCCAACTGCTGCACGCCCAACGTCTTTAGGTTGGCGAGATGACGTTTCCCGATCGAGCCGCCGCCAATCACGAGCCCCTTCATTTGCGCCTAATCCGCTTTCAACTACTTGTATTCTGATCGCAACAAGCCCATCCACAGGCGATCGGTATATTTGCCGCTCTGAAAGAGGCTTTCGCGCATGCGGCCTTCCACTTTGAAACCAACTTTTTCGTAGCAGCGCACGGCAACATCATGCTCAGCAAATACGCTAAGATCGATACGTCGCAGGTTCAATCGATCGAAACCATATTCAACCATCAGCCTCGTTGCCTCAAGACCCGCGCCTCTTCCCCAGAATTTCTTATCGCCAATCATGATTCCGAAGGTCGCGGAACGGTGAACCCAATGAATAGGCCCTAGTTTCACATTGCCAATATGCTGACCAGATTTCTTGTCAGCCACCGCCAGGATCACCTGGTTCCGTGCACTCGTCACCTCATCGTAAAACTTTTCTAAGTCCTGAGCCGTAGTTGGGAACGTTCCAGTCTCCATGTAGCGAGTGACGTCCGGATCGTTCAACCAGCTCAAATAGCGCGCGTTGAGGTCCTCGCGCTCCAGCGGCCGCAGACATACGCTTGAGCCTATAACAAAACTGGTTTTGGCCACCATTCGCGTGCCCTGCGAACTTGCCTTCATAATGAAAACGCCGAGAAGATTTTTCCAACAGCTGCGACTACATCGTCCACATCCTGATCACTCATTCCGTGAAACATGGGGAGGCTGATGAGACGTTCGTAGGCACGCTCCGCAACGGGGTATTCGTCTCCCCGATAGCCAAAGCGGTCGCGATAGTAGGGATGGCGGTGCACGGGAATGTAGTGAACATTCACCCCGATGTTCTCGGCCCGGAGTGCGCGGAAAACCTGCGCCCGGTCTGCGCTCAGCTTTTCGAGATTGAGCCGGATCGGATAAAGATGCCACGCGGGATTCACCTCCGCACGCACGGCGGGCGGCGTCACGCCCGCAAGCCCGCGAAATGCACTCGCGTATCGAGCGGCGATCTCTCGGCGGCGCAGCAGGTTTGCTTCCAGCTTTTTCAGTTGCGATAGCCCGAGAGCGCATGCGATATCAGTGAGCCGATAGTTGAAACCGAGCAGCACCATTTCGTAATACCATTGTCCTTCGGACTGACGCTGCCGCGCGTCGCTTGAGATGCCATGATTGCGAAACCGCCGTAGCGATTCTGCGTATTCCGCGCGATCAGTCGTCACCATGCCGCCCTCTCCAGTCGCCAGGTGCTTCACTGGATGAAAACTGAAGACGGTCATGTCGGCGATGCTACCGACGCGCCTGCCACGGTGTTCAGATCCCAGAGCGTGGCAGGCGTCTTCGATCACGACGATTCCGTGGCGGGCGGCGAGTTTCGGAATCGCATCCATGTCGGCTGGATGCCCTGCGTAATCCACAGGAAGGATGGCACGCGTGCGCGGCGTGATTCGCGCCGCAGCGTTCTCCGGATCGAGGTTGAGCGTATCCGCGCAGACGTCGGCAAATACCGCAGTTGCGCCCTGGTACAGAACGCAGTTTGCCGTGGCTGCAAATGTCATGGGTGAAGTGATGGCCTCATCGCCCGGCTTGAGTCCAGCCGCGAGCGCGGCGCCATGCAATGCCGCCGTGCCAGAACTGAAGGTCACAGCATGCTTGGCGCCAACCCAGGCAGCGAATGCTTCCTCGAACTCTTCCACCTTCGGACCTGTGGTCAGCCAATCGGAGCGCAGCACGTCGACGACAGCTTGGATGTCATCTTCCTCGATGGATTGTCGTCCGTAGGGAAGCAGCGTGCTCCGCACAGGTGTACCCCCATTGACGGCGAGTGCTTCCTCTTTGCTGGATGTTATGGGCATAGCTGCTGACGGCCTTGGGTCTTAGGTCTTAGCTTACAGGCCTAAAAGTTGACACCGATGACCTGAAACCTTCTAAGCTGGCACCCGCACTTTCTCCGACGCTCCAGGTCCGATCAATTCCTGGAGTTGCTCCTGGCTTAGCCACTGTTCGTTAGTGTCGCTTGTGTATCGGAAATCTTGTGGCAACTCCCGCCCGTGAATCCAGTTTCCTTTTTTCCACCAGGGGTGCGATGGCTGGATGATATACATCTCCTCCACTTCCACGGAATTACGTGCCTCGTCCTCGGAAAGCAGCACCTCGTGGAGTTTTTCCCCCGGCCGAATGCCGATGGTTTCCACGGCGCACCCCGGGGCCACAGCCGCAGCCAAATCCACCAGGCGCATGCTGGGAATCTTGGGCACGAAGATTTCGCCGCCGTGCATTTGCTCGATCGCGCGAATCACAAAACGCACACCGTGTTCCAAGGTGAGCCAAAATCGAGTCATGCGAGGATCGGTCACGGTGATGCGTCCTCGCTTGCGCTGCTCCACGAATACCGGAATCACACTGCCGCGACTGCCGACAACGTTTCCGTACCGCGCACAACTGAAGCGAGTTTCCTGCGCTCCGGCGTAAGCGTTGGCCTGCACGAACATCTTTTCCGCGCACAGCTTGGTGGCTCCGTAAAGGTTGATCGGATTCACCGCCTTATCGGTGCTGAGAGCAAGAATGCGCCGTACGCCTTGATCGATGGCAGCGTCAATCACATTGCGGCCGCCCATGATATTGGTTTGGATCGCTTCGAACGGGTTGTACTCGCAAGCTGGAACCTGCTTTAACGCCGCCGCATGAACGACGACGGTGACGCCGGCTAAAGCCCGCTGTAGCCGTTCGCGATCGCGCACATCGCCAATAAAATAGCGCAGGCTTGCATGATCGAACCCCGAGGCTCGCATGTCGTGCTGCTTGAGTTCGTCACGGCTGAAGATCACCAGGCGTTTGGGATGATATTCTCGCAGCATGATTTCCACGAACTTCTTGCCGAACGAACCGGTCCCGCCCGTTACCAGGACGACCTGCTCCGACCAATTCATCAAAGCTGCCTCAATCATTCTTAATTGCGCTTCCTGCGGGTTTGTCATTATGTCACTCCGCCGCCGCTGCAACGCCCCTTACATCGACCTCTAATTGGCGATTGGCGCAGTCCAAACCGATCATCATGACGTTTCCCTGTGGGAAGGTCAAAAACCACACCCCGACCGTGTTCCCGCCCGGGGTAACGATTGCAAGCTAGTATAGCGGAGTTTTTTGCATCCGCGCGAACGCGCGTCGTTGCACCAAATGGGTAGCATCATCAGATTGGTGAGTATTAACTAGCCAAGCAATGCTAGAATTATCGGCGAAACCGATAACCACACTATGAGGAAATCGCGGCTAAACCTGCCATCGATCCTCGGTTTCTTTAGGTCGCGGATGACAGACCAGCCTGTCCTCCGCAAAATGGCTCTATAAACTTGTTGGGGAGAATGCATGGAATCCGGACCGCTGGTGCAGGCCAACAACCCAAATCTTCGCGAGATACAGCCCGCGACCTTGGATTTAGGCAGAACGATCGGCCCGCGCGTTTATCCCGAGCTTACGTCGCATGAGTCTGCTCTGGGCGAATATATTCGGATTTTGGTGAAGCGCAAATGGACGGTTCTGGCCTGCCTGTTCACCATCTTCGCTGTGGTCGCCATTGCCAGCCTCAAAATGACGCCGGTATATGAGGCCAGCGGCAGTATTGAAATCAACAAGTCAGATTCAAGTTTGGTCAATTTCAACAATTCCCCGACCTTCAACGTCGATTATTACGACCCCACCGAGCTCGAAACCGAAGTGATGATTCTGCAGAGCGATCTCCTGGCGCTGCAAGTGGTAAAGGAGTTGGCGCTGGACCGTCGGGCCGACTTCGGCGGAAAGACGGCCGATTTGTCCTCTTCGATCGATCTTGCCCCCGATCCTCTCCAAGCCGATTCCAGCCGGGCTTCGTCGCTGCTTTCGAGCTTCCGGGGCAATTTGAAGGTCACGCTCTCGCCCAACACTCACATCATCAAAGTGAGCTTCCGCAGTCCCGATAAGGAATTGACCGCCAACGTGGTCAATACTTTGATGAGCACTTATGCGGAGAATAATTTCAAGTCCCGCTTCGACTCCACTATGCAGGCCTCCGACTGGCTTTCCAAGCAGCTTGTGGACTTGCAGATGAAAGTGGAGACCTCCCAGGAAAAACTGGTGCGCTACCAAAAAGAGCATGAAATCCTGGGTATGGACGAGAAGCAGAATATCACCACTGCGAAACTTGACGAACTGAACAAATCCCTGACTGCCGCCGAATCCGATCGTATGGCCAAGGAATCGGTTTACCGCCTTGTAGAGTCAGGAGATGCTGACACCATCGCGTCCGCCGCCAGCACCCTCGATGCGGCCGGCGCCGGAACTACATCCGATTCGGCTCTGCTGTCGACTTTGCGTACCAAAGAGGCCGATGTGAGGATTCAAGCGGCCGAGCTGAGCACGCAGTTTGGACCGTCCTACCCGAAGGTGATGCAGCTAAACGGCCAGCTCAAGGAGATCGATGCCCAGTTGCTGGCCGAGATCAAGAAGGTCGGGGGCAAGATCCGCGGACAGTATTTGGCCGCCTTGCAGCGCGAAAATATGCTGCGCGAGGCTTTCGAAAAACAAAAGCAGCAGGCCAACAAGCTGAACGAGAGCGCGATCCAATACAGCATCCTGAAGCGCGACCTCGACAGTTACCGGACGCTCTATGAAGGGCTGATGGAGAAAATGAAGGAAGCTGGCGTTTCGGCCGGACTCAAGTCCAACAACTTTCGCATTGTGGATGTTGCCCGCGTCCCCACGGCGCCGATCGAACCCAACATACCACGCAATCTTGCTTTCGCCGTCATGCTGGGCCTGACTTCTGGTGTGGGATTGGCATTTCTGTTGGAGGGATTGGACAATACAGTACGCACCACAGAACAGGCGCAAATGATTTCCGGCCTGCCGCCGCTGGGCATGATTCCGATGGGATCGAGGACGGCGCGCGAAGGCGCCAACGCCAAGCGCCTGGTAATCGCCACTTCTAAGGAAGCGGTGGAGTTGATCACGCAGGTCAGGCCGCAATCGCAGATGGCGGAATCGTATCGCGCCCTCCGCACTTCGCTGCTGTTGTCCAACCTGGGAGCTCCTCCCAAGGTCATCATGATAACCAGCGCGCTACCTCAGGAAGGGAAGACCACTACCAGCATCAATTGCGCCGTGGTGCTGGCCCAGAAGGGTATTCGAGTGTTGTTGATCGACGCCGACCTGAGAAGGCCGAGCATCCATAAAACTCTCGGAATGGGGCCGCGCAGCGGACTCAGCAATGTTTTGACCGGGAGCGCAACGCTGCAACAGGCGATCACTCGATCGCCAGTACTACCGAGTTTGTCGGTACTGCCGGCCGGTACACCGCCGCCGAATCCCGCTGAACTGCTGGCCTCAAGCAACATGCGCGACATGCTGGAGGAATTGCGCGGGCAATACGATCACATAGTAGTGGACACGCCGCCCACGCTTTCGGTCACCGATGCTGTGGTACTGTCGCCCCGGGCCGATGCGATCGTGCTGGTCATCCGCTCTGGCCAGACCACTAAGCAAGCGTTGCGCCGCTCCCGCGACATTCTCATGCAGGTGAATGCCAAGGTTTCCGGCGTTCTGTTAAATGCAGTCGATCTCAGTTCGCCCGATTATTACTACTATTACGAATACCAGGGAAAGTACTCCCGCTACTATCGTGATGACGAAGCGCACGATGAGGAAGACGGGGATGCCGAGGAAACCACTCAAGCATCGCCCAATAGCGCCTAGAAAATCTTCAGTGGTTCATTAGTGTTTCCGGCCGAATCATCGAATAGCATGGAACTGCTCCTCAATTCTGCATCGCGGAAGAGACTCGTCGTTGGCGCGGGGATTGTGCTCTGCCTGCTTTACGTGCTTGTGGCATCGCGGCTATTCGTGGCCTCCCTGTTTGGCAGCAAACCCGAGCTGGCGAGTTTGCAGCGGGCGGCTCGTCTCGACCCCACGAACGCGGACTACCGCGATCACCTCGGAAGGTACTACGCTCTGGTGGCCAAAGATCCGGGCGCAACCATCGAACCCTTTCGCGCGGCCGTGCAGCTTAATCCCCATTCCGCCCGCTACTGGTTCGATCTGGCTTCAGCCTATCAAGTGCTGGGAGACACTTCGAATCAAGACTGGGCGTTGGAACGGGCCATCCAAGCCGATCCGACTACGCCCGATGTGGCTTGGGAAGCGGCGAATTTCTTCCTTGTGCAGGGTGATACGGAAAAAGCTCTGCGGGAATTTCGGGTCGTCCTGGAGAACGACCCCGATTTGGCAAGACCAGCTATTCAGTTCTGCTGGCGCATCAATCCTAACGTGGACGAGCTTTTGCGCGACGTGGTTCCCGCCAAGTCCGCGGCCTACCTTGCCTTTCTCAACTTACTTATGGCCAAACAGGAGACGGCAGCGACCGCCAAAGTGTGGGCTGCACTGATGGCAACTTCGGAAAGCATCGAGCGCAGCCAGGTCTTTGACTATTTGCAATATCTGCTCAATCACAAGGACGTGGATGAAGCGCATTTGGTGTGGCAACAAGCGGCTCCGCGCTTCGGCCTGACCTCCTATTTGCCCACGCGGAATAATCTGATTGTCAACGGCGACTTCAGTCTTGATGTTCTCAATGGTGGCTTCGACTGGCAGTACCAGAAACAGGCGAGCGTTACTCTCACCCTGGATCCCAGCGATTTTCATGGCGGGCATCGCTCGCTGCTGATCGCTTTTGACGGGCCGGGAGTGAGCGATGCGGGCATCCGTCAACTCATCGCAGTCCAGGCCAACACTACTTACCAGTTTTCTGCCTACTATAAGAACGGGGAAATCGAGGGCGCGGGGGCGCCGCATTTTACGATTCAGGATGTATACACTCGGGCCGTGCTGTATGACAGCGACGAACTGAAGGAAGCCGGTTTCTGGAAGTCTGCCACCGGCGAATTCACCACGGGCGACGACTGTCATCTGCTCGTTTTGCATATCCGTCGTCTCCCGGAAGGAAGTCCGATCCGTGGTAAGCTCTGGGTCGACGATTTCCGCCTTGTGGCCAAGCGGCAGTAGTTCCTCGATCGGTGAATTCAATCTCATGAGCGCAATCAGCAGAGCCGAAACCCATCGCCGCGAGCGTGCGGCGCAAGCGGGCACAGCGCTGCTCTATGGCGTTTTCGGTCTGCTCCTGTTTGGGCCGGTTGCATTCGGCGCGGTTGAACCGTGGTCGATCTTCGTAATGGAGGCCGGCTCCGTGCTCCTGTTTCTGTTGTGGATCGGCAAGCAAGTTCTGGAAGGCGAGATGAAGATCAGGTGGAATCCCCTGTTTCTTCCCATGGGAGTATTTGGCCTACTCGTGGGGGCACAGCTCGTCTTTCATAGGAGCGCGTACCCACATGACACGGTGTCACTCGCGCTGCTCTACGTCGCTTACGCCATTCTCTGCTTTCTCGCGGCGCAATCCTTGTTTCGGGGCTCTCAGGCACGCACCCTGACGGTTATTTTCTTGCTGTACGGATCTGCAATGGCCAGCTTCGCGCTGATCCAGGGCATTTCGTCGAACGACAAGTTGTATTGGATTCGGCAGCCTCGCAGTGGAGGCTGGATTTACGGTCCCTATGTAAACCATAACCATTACGCCGGTCTGATGGAGATGCTGATTCCAATTCCGCTGGTGTTGGCGCTCTCGCGGCTCGCCTCCACAAAAACTCGTAACACGGCGGCAGCCGCCGCTGCGCTAATGGTGAGTACCATTTTTCTTTCAGGATCGCGCGGCGGCATGCTGGCGATTGCCGCCGAACTCGTAATTCTGGCGATCTTGCTGGTGAAGCAGAAGCGGGGCCTGCGCACCGCCATCGGCCTCGGCGTGTTCCTTGTAATTGTGGTGGTACTGCTCACATGGGTCGGCGGAGGCGAACTCAGCCGGCGACTCTCTCCCTCGAGTCCGTCTCATTCCGAACTTTCCACCGACATTCGAAAATACATCAACCGCGATGGCATACGCATGTTCTTGAAGAAACCAGTGTTGGGGTGGGGTTTGGGAGCGTTTCCCGTCGTTTATCCGCAATTCCGAACCTTCTACACTAATTTCTTCGTCAATGAGGCCCACAACGATTATCTCCAGTTGCTCGTAGAAATGGGTTTGCTGGGATTTGCGACGATGATCTGGTTTCTGGTTACGCTCTATACTCGCGCCATGAAGAAAATTAAGAATTGGAGCGGGGAGATCAGCGGAGCGGTGACTCTGGCCTGTGTGCTCGGTCTGAGTGGCATCCTGGTCCACAGTTTTGTCGACTTCAATTTGCAGATTCCTGCCAACGCGGCCCTGTTCTACGTTCTATGCACCGTTGCGGCTTCGGAACCCTTCGCACAACCTGCCCGCAAGCGTCGCGTGACCCGAAGCAAACCTTCCGAGGAAGTTCTTGCCGTCCAGGAAGCCTTGCAGCGGCCGGCCACAAACTTCTGACTCCGCTGCCAAGAAAAATCGAGCCGACCGGCAGTGCCGGGCGGCTCGATTTTCTAGGCCTGAAATTAATAACCGCTAAGGGGTTGACGGGCTCACGGGATCGTCATTCTTCGTAAGCACCCAAATTGCGAGCCCTCCGATTGCAGCTGCACCCACGCCGATGGCAATGGGAGAGTTCAGCGCGCCGCCGCCGGCCGCGGGCACGGCACCCCCGCCTCGTCTCTTTTTCTTCTTATTATCGGACTGGTCAGAAGCTTCATCGCGCGTGGTTTCCTGACCCTGCGCGAGCGTGACCGTGCCGCTATCGTCGGTGATGGTCAGATCTCCTTTGCGCGCCGCTATTCGCACGGTCCCATCAGTATCGGTGACGTTGAATTCGGTCCACACGTTGGCCACCGGCGCGATCCTGATATCCCCCGCCGTGGTGGCCACCCCCTTGGAGGTGGAGATGCTCACGCCGCCGTGCTCTACCTTCAAGGATTCGCCTTCAAACTGCACTAAGGAATCCCCAAGAACGGTGATGCTCGAGCCGGAGGCGTGGATATTGGCGGCGGAATCGGAGCGGGTCTGCACCAGGTCGCCGGCAAAAATCGCCGAAGAGTTCGGCACATGACTGCCGTTCAACCAGGCAGCGCCGTTGGCATAAAGCATAGCCGCGCCAGAATCGGCGGCAAACAGCGAAGCAGGCACGATCAGCAGTAGCAAGCAACTTACCATACTGCGGAAAGCAGACATGCCCATTCCACGCTCCGTTAATAACCAGTTTGACGACCTTCACGCATCGTACCTTTCAAAGTTCCCGCCAGTCAATGCCTTTGTGCCTTGAAATCGGCTTAGTCAGTGGAAAACCCGCTCGGACTCGACCGCTGCATGCGGGCTTTCGGCGCAGCGCCTCAGAGCCATTGATCGACCAACTTCCACCAGATCAATCGCAGCCATTCATCCGCAAATGTTTTCGCCCATTGGCGATGCCTCCACCATTGCACACCGAATTGTTCCTCATTCCTGGCAGCAGCTACCGAATAGTCGTGACCGGGGAGTTCGCTGCGGAAGACGCTCAGCGCCCGCCGGGTGTGGAAATCCGAGGTGACAATCAGCACGCTTTTGCCCCCCACCCTGGCGAGACACTTCTCCGCATCTTTCGCCTCGTCCTTCGTCGAAAGGCCGTCGATGGGGCAGATGCTGACCGATGCGGTATGTGGCAGGTCCTGAATATACCTCTGTGCCAGCTGAATCTGTGTGAATTCATAGATCCGCGCGTTGGTCGGCACGTCCAGCACAATCTGCGGTCCAAATCCCTGCGCCTGAAGTTGTAAAGCGCGTTGTGGACGCCGGTTCGTCTCCCCTGCCAGCACCAAAATCACATCGGAGGGGTGCGGCGCATCCACCAGGAGAAAGTCACCAGCCTTCGCCGCCAATCCCAATGCCACGCCTCCCAACAACACCAGGGTTATCCACAAACGCCCCTTCCTGAACATTTTCATAAGTTTCTAATCCGGGAAGACAAATTTGTGGACACTTCAGGACGTTCCAGCGGAATCTGTTCTCGCAGCTGCATGCTAGAATCTAAAAGCAATTGATCAATCGCGGAACGCATCCTGTCCCGAATCATGACAAATCACTCTGCCGGAAATCGTTCAGTCGATCAACTTAAGAGCAAAATCAAGCAGCGTCAGGCGAAAGTCGGCATCATCGGGCTCGGCTATGTTGGACTGCCTTTGGCTCTGCTCTTTAGCGAACGAAGGTTCGCCGTTACCGGCTTCGATATTGACCGGCGCAAGGTCGACACCCTCGCTCAGGGTGGATCATACATCTACCGGATCAGTGCGGAGGAGATTAAAGCCGCCAAGTCCCAAGGGTTTTCCGCTACATCCGACTATGCTCGGCTGGAAGAGATGGACGCCGTCATCATCTGCGTACCCACTCCCCTCAATCAATATCACGAACCTGACCTGAGCTTCATTACCGATACGACCCACGCGATTGCTCCGCATCTGCAGCCAGGGCAGTTAATTGTTCTCGAGAGTACAACCTATCCCGGCACTACGGAAGAGGTAATGGTGCCGATTCTGGAAAAGGAGAACAAGAATGGGCTGAAGACGGCCCGCGGCGACTCCAATGCCGAGAAAGAGTTCTTCGTGGCATTTTCTCCCGAGCGCGAGGACCCGGGTAACACGACGGTGGCACGCCGCGACATCCCCAAGGTAGTAGGCGGTGTAAACCCACAAGCCTCGGAGTTGGCGGGCGCTCTCTACGGCTCGATCTTCCAGCGCACGGTTCCGGTCTCGTCCCCAGCCGTTGCCGAGATGACGAAGCTGCTGGAGAATATCTACCGCTGCGTCAACATCGCATTGGTCAACGAATTGAAGCTGCTTTGCCTCCGCATGGGACTGGATATCTGGGAAGTCATCGAAGCGGCGTCGACCAAACCTTTCGGCTTTCATCCCTTTTACCCTGGCCCTGGCTTGGGTGGACATTGCATTCCCGTCGATCCTTTTTACCTGTCCTGGAAAGCCAAGGAGTGGGACTTTCGGACTCGCTTTATTGAGTTGGCGGGTGAGATTAATACCAACATGCCGTATCACGTACTGGCATCTGTGGGCGGAGCGTTAAACGGTCACAAGAAATCGGTGAATGGGGCGCGTGTCCTGATTCTCGGGGTGGCCTACAAACGTGATATCGACGATCTGCGTGAATCCCCAGCCCTCACTATTATCGAGCTGTTGCAGAAAGAAGGCGCCCAAGTCAGCTATCACGATCCATACTTCCCTTTTATCGGGAAGGGCCGCAAGTACGACCTGCAAATGAAGCGGACGGAACTGGGGCAACTGAGCCAGTACGATTGCATCGTGATCGTTACGGATCATTCCGACTACGACTACCGAAAGATCGTAGGCGAAGCGCAGTTGGTGGTCGACACCCGGAACGCGACCAAGGGTATTGATAGTCCAAAGGTCGTCCGCTGCTAGTTAGAAGGGCTAACCAGGATGTGGTTGGCCAGATGATTGCAAGCTCTTGATACGGCATCGGGAGACTGCCAGGCCGAGTACAAGGTTCTCCGCTGTGGAGCCAACAAGGCCGTGTTTTATAGGAAGTAGCAGGGAAGTAAAACGCCGCGAAGTTGCAATTTCTTGCTCTTTATTGCCATGCGTGGGAATCCGGCGTGGGCAAACGGTGAGTATATTTTGAGGATTTCCTTCCACAGCCCGCCGGGCGGAATGGCCCTTGGCGTGCAAATTTTGGCTCGGAAATCGCCTTGAAAGTAGTAAACTATACGCTCGGCCGCTGCGGTTCCAAAATCAGTAGCTGCCCGGAGTGCGAAACTTTCAATCCCACACCGGTGTTTTCAGCAACTAAATGAGTGGATGCGGATATGAGTTATTCAACCCCCCAAGGTACCCCGTTCTCTTTGCTTCCGAGGACTAGAACTCCCTGGACCGAGTTCGTCTTCAGCACCGGAGCCCAAGCCTTGGCTATCGCTTTGCTGGCATGGGTGCGCTTGTTGCATCCCGAAGTTGTCTCAGCTCCAGAACACACCTTCCGTTCGATTCAGTTGGTAAGCACTCCGGTCCCGGTCAATCATCAGCCACAGCCGTTGCGCGAACTTCCCAAGCCAGCCGTTGTCGCCAAGCTCGATCCTCCGACCAATGCTTTGCGGCTTCCCGCCCCGCGGCCTAAACCTACAGTGAAGGTAGAGGAAGCTTTCGCTCCCACAGTTAGCATCGCGGCGAAAAAGTTGGACCCCCTTCCGCTCAACAATGCTCCTGTAATTCCCAAACAGGGCGTGAAGACGAATGTATTTTCTACCGGCAGTTCGGCCACTCCGACCATTGCTCGTGCTCCCTCGCAGGTGCAAACCGGCGGGTTCGGCGATCCCAATGGAATTCCTGCCAAGGCGGGTCAGGGCAAAGCTGTGAATATCGCAGCCCTTGGATCGTTCGATCTGCCGAGTGGACCGGGGTATGGCAACGGCACCGGCGGCGCCAAAGGTGTGCCGGGCGTAGTAGCAAGTTCTGGCTTTGGCAATGGTACGGCTACTCCCGTTCGCGCTCGCGTGTCCAGCGGTACGGTTCAAGCCGGGGGCTTCGGTGACGCTGATGTTCAAGCGGCACCCACGGTACGGTCGCACTCAGCGGAGCCGGTTGCCAGGACCGTCCCCGCGGAAATCCTTTCCAAGCCCACTCCCATTTATACTCAAGAAGCTCGGAATCTCAAGGTAGAAGGGGAAGTCCAGCTGGAAGTTGTCCTTGAGGCTTCGGGCAATCTCCGGGTGCTGCGGGTAGTCCGCGGATTGGGACACGGCTTGGATGACAACGCGGTCCGGGCTGCCGAACAGATTCATTTCAAGCCCGCGACGAGGGATGGTCAGCCAACCGATTCCACCGTCGTGTTGCACATTATTTTTCAGTTAGCGTAACTTCAATCCCAGAAGGTCTTGAATGCGTATTTTCCACATGGGTACAGTCTTAGTCTTTCTATTGCTGATCGGCTCGCTGTCCGCAGTCTCGCAGGACTCAGGCTCTTCAGGCGCGCAGGCAACCGTGACCGAAGTGACCCCGGGAGCCGGAAGTACTGCCTCGGCAGCCCCTCCGGCGTCATTCACTGAGGTCATGGATCGGGTGGTCCAGAAAGAGCACCTCTTCGTGGCGCAAATGCACCACTTGCGGCCCATGATCGAGACTTATCTGCAGGATCTCAAGAACGATAGCAACGGGAACCCGGTGGCGGTGAAAGATCAGTACTATCTCGGCCGCTTCGATATGGGCGACGGTCCGGAAGACACTTCATTCGTGGGGCAGCCTGGTTTTGGCCACCGCATGCTCAATCATCTCACCGGGCTCTACTCAATGCATTTCCTGCCTCTCGGATTTGCCCAGATGGTAATTCTCGATACCGACTTCCAAAGGAAGTACTACAACTTCACATTCGTGCGACGTGAGTTTCTGGGAGAAGTGCGCTGCTTGGTGATTGACGTTGAGCCCAGGAAAGATGCGTCTCCAGGGCGGTTTATCGGACGCATTTGGGTCGAGGATCAGGACTACAATATCGTTCGCTTTAACGGCACCTACTATTCCAGGCCAAACACAAATTTTTACCTGCACTTTGATAGCTGGCGCTTGAACATGCGTGACGGCATGTGGCTCCCGGCCTACATTTACAGCGAGGAGTCCGACTTGAAGTTCCGCGTCACCAAGGCCTTGCACTTCCGGGCGCAGACTCGTCTCTGGGGGTACGACCTGAAGGCGCTGAACAAGAATTCTGAGTTCACACAGATTCTGGTGGACTCTCCGCAGTCTGTAAAGGATCAGAGCGAGGTAGGCGCGGACGCGACTCCCGTTGTTGCCGAACGTATGTGGGAACATCAGGCCGAAGATAACGTGATCGAGCGCCTGCAGAAAATCGGCCTGCTGGCGCCCCCGGGCGAAGTGGATAAAGTCCTGCAGACTGTTGTCAACAATCTGCTCGTGACCAATAACATCGATCTTCAGTCCGATGTCCGCTGCCGGGTTCTGCTCACTTCGCCGCTCGAATCGTTCACCATCGGGCATACCATCGTAATAAGCCGCGGTTTACTGGATGTCCTGCCCGATGAGGCTTCGCTCGCCATGGTTCTGGCCCATGAACTCGGCCACATTGTGTTGGGGCACAAGCTCGATACCAAGTTAGCATTTAACGACCGCATGTTCTTCCCCGATGAAGATTCCTTCCAGCGTTTGGATTTCCGGCGCCGCACGGCCGACGAAGAAGCAGCCGATGCCAAGGCTCTGGAATTGCTGAAGAACTCTCCTTACAAGGACAAGCTGGGAAGTGCCGGACTGTTTTTGAAGGCTTTGCAGGAACATGCTCCCACTCTGCCCAATTTAATCCGTCCGCATCTCGGCAACAGTCTGGCCGAGGGCAAGAGCATCCGGATGTCGGCTCTGCTGGCTTCCGCGCCCCAACTGCAACCAAAACGAACCGATCAGATTGCCGCGCTTCCCCTCGGGGGAAGGATCAAGCTTGATCCTTGGACGGACCAGGTGGAGATGGCGAAAGCGAAACCAGTAGCTTTGATTTCAGCTCGGGAGAACATGCCGTTTGAGATCACCCCGTTCTTCCCCTATCTAAGCAGGCTCACGATTCCTGGAAGTCAGAAGGCCGCGCTTACAACTCCCGCACCGAAATGACGAGAGCTTAAGCTACCTTTTGCCGGTGGCTAGCTCTACCTTCTAAAACGGGAAATATTTGTATTACACAGGGCGAAAAGCGACGCGCCAGGGCGGCGCGCCTCGGTGTCACAACTAACCAAGACAGTCAAGCGAACTACTGGATAGAGCTGCCAACGCTTGAGAAAACATTGTTGGCGTTCGAGCCGATGAGCCGGACAGTGCCTACGACGATTACCAGAATTACAGCCAGCATCACCGCGTACTCAGCAATGTCCTGACCACTGTCGTTCTTCCAAAGGTTCTGTAAAATCTTAGCCACGGGCTCCGTCTCCTTAGAAACTGTTTAACCGAGTGCCTCGAATTTCATCGGGATCACAAGAAACATGACCGGGAGTCTTTTTTACGAGGCTGATTGGTTAAGATATCGTAAACGCAGGCACCGCACTCGCCAATGGCCCAAAAGTGCCATCTTCCCGTCCCCCTTGGGAGGGGCTTCCAAGTCCTTGTCAGCCAATGCTTTTCAGCGGTAGGGACTGGTTCACAGCAAACAGCGCCAACTCGAGCCGCGTGGACACCCCCAGCTTGTCGAAAATATTGCTCAGGTGGTGTTTCACCGTATCTTCGCTGATTTTGAAGTACTCTGCGATCTCTTTATTCGAGTATCCCGCCACCACTGCGGCAACAATTTCCAACTCGCGTGGGGTCAGGCCAAACTTCTTCTGCCGCGCTTCATCGCTGGAAGACTGTACCAGCGTGCGCAAATACTGCACCAGGTTGGAAACGCTCTCCCGTCCCACCCAGTATTCCCCTGACATCACGGTATGGATCGCTTTCAGCAGCAACTGAGTAGCGGAATCCTTCAGCACCACTCCTCGAGCACCCAACTGCAGAGCCTCCACAATCTGGCTCTTCTCCGCCGCCGCGGTCAGCAGGATCACGCGCACGGGCGTTGGACTCGTGCTCAGATCGCGCAAAGCTTCCAGTCCAGGATGCTTGGGCATCGCCAGATCCAGCAAAAGGATGTCGGGCTTCAATTGCCGCGCCAGTTTTACCGCCTCCGCGCCGTCGGCGGCCTCCCCTAGAACTTTCAAATCCGGCTCAGCTTCCAACAATCGGCGCAGCCCATCCCGAAAAATAGGATGGTCGTCGGCAATCACGATACGAACTGATTGTGGCTTCTTAAAATTCATCGGAACTCTCTCCACCTCTCGGAACCTTGATTTCGAGGCGCGTCCCCTGACCGGGATTCGATTCTACCGTGAGCGCGCCTGCAATTAAACGGACGCGCTCTTTGATAACGGTCGGGCCTTTGCCCATCTGGTCGAGTTCGTCCTGGCTGAGCCGGCCGGAAAACGGGAAACCATGGCCGTCATCCTCCAGGGTTAAACTCCACTGACTCGGACTCGAGCTCAAGCGCACCAGAGCATGGCGCGCCTGGCTGTGTTTTCGCACGTTCACCAGACCTTCTTGCACAATCCGCAACAGTTCCCGGCAAACTTTGTCCGGCATCTCCAGTTTCGCAACGTCAGTCACGAAACGCGCCGAGATCCCGGTCTCCCGCTTAAACCGTTCCACGGTGTCGCCCACTACGCTGAGAAATCTTCGTGAATCCACATCGATGGACTTCATCTGCTGCATAAGTTCTCGCAGCTTCAAAACTTCCTCACGCAACAGTCCTTGAATGCGGCCAAGTTCGCTCCCAACCACGGCTGGAGTGTTTTCCGCTTGACGTTTAAGAACATCCACCTGCATCTCAACCGCGATCAGTGACTGCACGGCTCCGTCGTGCAGTTCTCGGGCAAAGCGGGCGCGCTCCGCGGCTCCAGCCCGGCGTCTCAGGCGGTGCAGCAGGTAGACGTTATAAACTGCCGGCCCCACCTGGCGGAACAAATCGAGCAGGAAACGCAGCTCCTCTTGCGTCTCCCCGCGTAACGAGGGATCGAAGACGTAGACTCGCCCCCGCCATTCTCCAGCAAAAATAAACGAAATCGCAATCACCGAATAGAAGGCTTGACGCTCTCTCAGTCGAATCAGTGGTTCGGGGGACGGAGAAGGCACCTGATTGCCCTCGTGGTCCAACGCGACCACTGACCAGCGGTCACCCTGGTTGACCGCGTAACACACTTCGCCCGGTAAATCTCCCAAGTAACTCTTTGCTTCACGCGGACGGGAATCCAACCACAGAAAATCGGACGAGGCGCCATCCTGATTTCGTAACTCGCCGAGAAAGACTCTATGGCTGTGAATTTCCTGCGAGGCCACGAGCACCCGTCCGGCCGCATACATGCTGAGGATATGCCTGCATATCTGCTGCAGTGTTCCTGTCAACCCCGCTTCCACCCTCACCTTCGCCAATATGCTGGTCACTACGGCTTTCTCAGCCCGAAGGCGCTTCTGCTGTTCCGCCAAATAACCCAGCAGCAATCCCATTACCAGCAAGTAAACCGAAAGCATGAATAGCCGCTTCGGTTCGAACTCGGTCACATTGATTTGCAAACC
The DNA here is from genome assembly GCA_963706455.1 of uncultured Acidobacteriota bacterium. Lineage (GTDB taxonomy): Bacteria > Acidobacteriota > Terriglobia > Terriglobales > Acidobacteriaceae > Telmatobacter. The sequence continues at coordinate 40,674 of CAVPNO010000113.1, forward strand.
GATCGTGGCGTGTCGAGGCAGGCGCCCAACGTGCGTTGTCCACACCCCCAGCAGAATAAAACTTTCAATCCACAGCAAGGCCACTTCGGCGGCGGCTGTGCTCAATGTTCCCCATAACCCCCAGCGGTACGCCGCCGCCGCCAGAACAAAAAAGAAAAACAGAAAAAACGGGCTTCTGGGACCTTCTGCAAATATCGAGATGAAGGCTGGCCATACGATATCCGCGGTGTGAACAAACAGTCGAAACGCCACAGTCGACTGTTGCTTTCGCCTCAACAGCGTCATCACCAACACACCATGGATCAAGTAAAGTCCCAGCAGACCGTAGGCCATGGGCGTGTGACCCAACTGCGTGGGATCCATGTAAATCGCAGCCAGGGCCGAGACTGCCAAAAAGACGCGGGCAGTTGCCAGCCAGCGCTCGATGCGGCGAATCTCGCTAGGGTCAGCCGGAGCCTGCAACGTTCCAAAAAAACGGTGATCGACGTCAGCGTGCAAAATAGAATCGTTTCTTGTAGCGGGCGAAGATGGCGGCCATAGGATTGACTCGCATATTATTGACAAGAAAGACCGGGAGCAAGGAAAACTTTATGCTGCGCTGGCCCCGCCCCTCCGATCCGTTCCTGCATTCTTCCCGTTTTACGGCCTTCCATCGATTACTTCCGTAACCAAAGCATCATCCTACCGCAGTCTAAAATAGCAACGAGGATTGTAATTCTTGCGCGCCTACTCCAAGCTTTGGACCGCGGCAGTCGCGGCTTGTCTCGCGACTTTGCTTCTGGCTGCATTGATCCTTCCCGACTCCTTTCGCCTTAGGGCCCTCAGCGATGTAATCCAGTGTATTCTGCTCTTTTCCGGAGCGGTGTCGCTTGTTCCACACGCGATACGGGGGCGGGGGCGCGCGCGACTATTCTGGGCGTTGATGGCTACGGGCATCGCCCTTTGGCTCTTCTATCAATTGTTCTGGAGTTATTACGAAGTTTGGTTGCGCACCGATGTCCCGGAGCTTTGCGCGGCCGACGTCATTATCTTTTTGCACATTGTGCCGCTAATGGCCGCTCTGGCGCTTCGGCCTCATGCGTCACAAGACGAATATGCTGCCCGCCTCCGCCGCCTGGACTTTGCTTTGATGATGGTTTGGTGGGGATATCTCTACATCCTCATCGTCATCCCCTGGCAGTATGTCGTGGCCGATATAGCGGCCTACAACGCCAATTTGAACGCCCTCTATCTGATCGAAAAACTGGTCTTCCTGGGCACCTTGCTCATGGCTTGGATTGGCAGCAAGGGGGGCTGGAAAACTTTCTATGCCAACCTGTTCGGCGCTAGTTTCGTTTACGCCGCCAGTTCTCACTTTGCCAATTGGGCCATTGGCCGGCACCTCTATTACAGCGGGAGTCTCTACGACGTTCCCCTGGCGGTTTCCATGGCCTGGATCACTGTAATTGGTCTGCGAACCCACGAGTGCGAACCGCAAGCCGATGTCCGTTCCACGTCTACATCCTTCGGAGTGTGGTTGGCCCGGCTGGGCATGATCGCGGCCTTTTCCCTTCCTCTGTTTGCCGCGTGGGATCTGCTCGATGGGTCAATTCCGCCCCGCATCCGATCCTTCCGTCTGGTCTTGACTCTGACCGCGTCCCTTCTCATGGGTGTTATGGTTTTTATTCGTCAGCGTCTGCTTGATCGTGAACTGCTTCGCCTGCTCACCTACTCACGAGAATCCTTCGCTAACCTGAAACGCCTGCAGGCGCAGATCACGGAATCAGAAAAACTGGCCTCGATCGGACAGTTAGTGGGCGGGGCCGCACACGAGTTGAACAATCCGCTCACCGCCATGCTGGGCTATTCCGATCTGCTGATAACTACGCCTCTCAACGCCGAACAGAACGAACTGGCGACTAGAATCGGCCAGCATATCCGGCGCACCAAGTCCCTCGTCGCGAGCCTGTTAAGTTTTGCCAAGCAGGGTCCGGCCTCAATGGCTCCTCTGGATCTCAACACTTTATTGCGGACCGCCCTCACACTCTCGCAACCGCAATGGCAAGCTCTGAAAATCGAGCTGCATACCGAAATCCAACAGGAACCGTTACTCGTCCGCGGAGACTCTAATCAGCTGCTCCAGGTTTGCGTGCAAGTCATCAACGACGCTCTGCATGCGATGGATCAGCAAGGTAACCGAAGGCTGATGGTCACTGCGAAACAAGAACACGGCATCGCTATCATCGATATCTCCGACTCCAAACGAGTCATCAGCTCCGCCGAGAACAACGACCAGACCGTGGATATTGAAGGAACCCTTTCCGGCTTAGGACTGAGCACTTGTCAGGGCATCCTGCAGCAACATCACGGCAGAATTCTCCGGCACCAAGACCGGAGCGCCGGAACCACCATCCGCGTCGAGCTCCCGGTTATCCCTCCGCACCAGAAATCAATTGAAGCGGAGGTTCCGTCGATGTGGCAACCTCAACCGTTCGCTTGAGCTGTCCGCAAGCAGCATAGATGTCCCGTCCCCGCGGCCGTCTCACAAATGCTGGGATTCCCGCGTCTCGCAGAGTCTTCTGAAACGCGGCTACCCTTTCCGCGCTGGGCGTCGCAAAGTCAATCCCCGGCCCCGGATTCAGGGCAATCAGATTCAATTTGCAGCGCAGCCCGCGCACCAGTTCGGCGACTTCCTTCGCATTCTCGGGACAGTCGTTTACTCCCCCGAGCAGAACATATTCGAACGTAATCCATTCGCGCGTGCGCAGCGGGAAATCTCTCGCCGCCGCCATCAGCATTTCCAGATTCCACTTCTTGTTCAGCGGCATCAGCCGGGTGCGCAGCGCATCGTTCGACGCATTCAGCGAAATCGCCAACTTCGGACGAATAGCCTCGTCGCCAAACTCACGGATGCGCGGCACGATGCCCGCCGTCGAAACCGTCATCCGCCGCTCGGCAATGCCGACGCACTCAACCAGCAATCGCGACGCCTTCACGAAGTTTTCGTAGTTTAGGAATGGCTCGCCCATGCCCATAAAAACAAGATTGATGCGATCTTCAGGCGGCGAAGCCTTCTGCTCTTTGAGCACTGCACAAACCTGCCCCACAATTTCCCCGGCGGTCAGGTTGCGCTTCACGCCGAGCAACGCCGTCAGACAGAATTGGCAATCGACTGCGCAACCAACCTGACTGGAAATGCAAATTGTAGAACGGCCACCCCCGGATCGATTTTGAGAAGGGTGGAGCCGGCCTTCCACGCCTGCGTTTACGCCGGGGATATTAAATTTGGCTTTAGCCGTTGAGGTGCCGATTGCGGAACTTTCGGCTTCTACTCCCGCCTCTGACCCATCCCCTGCCTCTCCGCCGTCCCCTTCCGGCATCCAAACCGTTTCCACGCTCTGCCCATCGGCGAACCCAATCAAATACCGCACCGTCCCATCCACAGATACGAATTTCTTTTCAATCCGGGGTGCCCCAACCACTACTCCGCTCTGCTCCAACCGCGCTCGAAACTCCTGAGGCAGTGTGGAAATCTCCGCCAGCGTTTCTGCTCGCTGCCGGTAAACCGCATCCATGATCTGCTTGGCCCGATAGGCTGGTTGTCCTGCCTCGCTAACCAGGGCGATGAGCTCCTGGCGGTTCATGCCGACCATTGAACGCGTTGAAGAGTTATCCATTAAGTCCAAGTTTGCAATTTGTGTAAATGCGCCTAACTGTATGATTCTAAACCTATAACCTCTGGACTGTCATACGTCCCTCGTGCGCCCTCTAAATATGTAAGAATATTACAGAACGTCCTCTGGCCTGATTCCGCATCGATTCTAGAGAATCTGCCTCAGGTTACCCGAGAAAGATTTTCATCATGGTAAAAGAAGTCCGCAATATTCGCCGTCAGGTGTTGCCGCATGGCCTCACCGTCATTACCGAGCAGATGGAGCACATCCGCTCGGCCTCGATTGGCATTTGGCTTGAAACTGGTTCGCGCGACGAAACCGCGCAATCGAACGGTATCTCCCACTTCATCGAGCACATGGTCTTCAAAGGCACCAAACACCGCACAGCCGAAGAGATCGCCCGCCAGGTCGATTCCATCGGCGGCAACATGGATGCCTTCACTTCCAAGGAATGCATCTGCTTCAACGTCAAAGTGCTCGATGAGAACGTCCCCGTCGCGCTTGAGATTCTCTGTGACTTGGTGCTCTATCCCAACTTTGATGCCGAAGACATCGCGCGCGAACGTGGCGTGATCCTCGAAGAGATCAAAATGGACGAAGACAATCCCGATTACCTCGTCCACGAAATCTTCACCCAGAACTTCTGGAAAGATCACCCGCTCGGCAAGCCAATCTTGGGCACGAAAGAAACAGTCAAGAAATTCGAGCGACAGGCCGTGCTCGACACTTACTCTCATCGGTTTGCCCCAGGCAACATTATCGTAGCTGCTGCCGGGCATCTCGATCACGACCAGTTCGTTGACCTTGTCGTCAAACACTTCGAGCATTTGAAGCCCGCACAAAACGGCTTCCATTCTGCCGAACCCAAGATCGTTCCTCGCATCGTGCTGCGTAACAAAAAGGCGCTGGAGCAAGTGCAGCTTTGCATTGGCGTGCCCGCATATCCCATCGCCCACGAGAAACGACATGCCGGCTACATTCTGAATACGCTGCTCGGCGGAGGCATGAGCTCTCGGCTGTTCCAGAATATCCGTGAGCGCCAGGGTCTGGCTTATTCCATTTACAGCGATCTCAATCCTTACCGCGATACCGGATGCATGGCGGTCTACGCAGGCACTTCGCTCGCCTCGGCCGCAAAGGTAGTGCGCTCGGTGGTGAACGAATTCCGCGATCTCAAGAATAAGCCGGTGCCGGAGGAAGAACTCCGCCGCGCGAAAGACCAGCTCAAAGGCAGCCTCATGCTCTCGCTTGAGTCCAGCACCGCGCGGATGTCAAACCTGGCCCGGCAGGAAATGTACTTCGACCACTTCCAGGATCTCGACGAACTCATCGAAAAGATCGAAGCCGTCACCGCCGACGATCTTCAGAGCCTCGCCCAGGAATTCTTCAAGACCGAGTCCATCGCTGTAACCGCTCTCGGCAACTTGAGCGGGCTCAAGATTTCCCGAGACCAGCTCACCTGCTGACCGAACCGGGGAGCCGCCGACCCGCCCTGCCCTGTGTTCCCCCGTGCCCTCTGTATTTGAGCCTTTGACTTTACGCTGTAACTTTCCGACCGCGGGCTCATCCCATCTCAGTCTGCAAGGTGCAAACCTGCCGGACACCCAATTCAATACTCACCTCAAGGAGAAACTATGAAAAAGATTTTCGGCAATTTCGCGCTTGCATGCGTTCTCATGTCCTCGCTGTCCGCCTTTACGCAAGACTCCATGAAACAAGATTCTAACCAGAACGACACCATGAAAAAAGACGATTCGATGAAAAACGACTCGATGAAAAAGGACGACAAGAAAGCCAAGAAGGCAAAAAAGGACGCAATGAAGAAGGACGACAAGATGAAGAAGGACGATAGCATGAAGCACGATGACATGAAGAAAGACGACAACATGAAACACGACGAGATGAAGCAGAACTAGCCTAGCTCCGCCATCACGCTTGTAATCCTGAGCGAAGCGAGGGACCTTGGTGTTTGCTTGCATGATCGTCGCTGCGAGCGATACTAGGTCCCCTGATTCCGCTCGGGAAATGGCTCGGGGGGTGCCGTCGTGCGGCGTCTAAGGGCCCGCCAATTAGGGTAGTGTGAGCGACTTGTTGCTTGCTGCCACTTCGGTAGTTCACTCGCAGCTCCGCTGGCTGTCGAAAGAGTTTCTTCACGCTGGTAGAGGGGTCGAACCAGATGTCCGGAATTCCCGTCCCTCCTGAAGCTATTTCGAGTGGGTAGGTTCCAGGCCTGCGTGGTTTATTGAGCAGGCGATCCTAATGTCCCGCCACACTAAGAACTTCCTCGTGTTCTTCTTCCTCCTCCGCACTACTTCCCATAGCAACTTGGCCACTGGTTTCGTGCGTTAGCCCCGTCTTCAAATACTGCCTCAAACACCGCGGACACGGAACATACCCTTCCTTCATCGCTTCTTTCGCCGTCAAGGTGCGCTCAGAAGCTTTGTCGTGAATGAACTCGCATCCCGGCACGTGAAACAATTTCGCGCCGGAAGAAACCACGACCACCATGTCAGGAGGAATATCCTTGGCTGGCTCCGCGTGTTGCGATCTGAGAGGAGGCCAATTTCTCGACGAACTCGTCATCAGCAAAGTACCCGCAATCAAAACCATCGCCGCCGCCGGTACCAGCCACGCTGACCAGTTCGACCATCCGATGCCGCCCACCGCAGCGTTCTTAGACAGCCGCCTCTCCAAACGGCGACTGAAACCTGCAGGCACCTCGAGCATGCGCTCATCGCCATACAGCTGCACCACGTTTCTCATTCCTGCCAGAACCGAGGCGCATCGCTTGCACGTTCGGAAATGCTCGTCCATCGCAGACCGCAGCCCAGCCTCCACGTCCCCGTCCACATAATTCGAAATGTTGCGCCACATTTGTTGGCAGTTCATTACCATGGCTTGGTCCCCTTCTCGAAGGGCAGCCGGCTGAACCAGCCCTGCTCCCATCCGGCCGCCAGCAGATCGCGCAACATCAGCCGTGCCCGCAACAGCCGCGTCTTCACCGAAGCAACCGTGATACCCAGTGCCTCAGCCGTCTCCTGAATGTTCAAATGCTCCATATCGCGCAGCATGAAGACCTCACGATATTTTCGGTCGAGTCTGCCCAGTGCCTCCGCCAGCCTCTGTCGTACCTCCTTGCGCTCCAGCGCCTCCGACGGAATCTCCCGCCAGTCGGCAAAATCCCGCGGCACATATTCACTTTCTTCTTCACGCCGATCGTCGAGTCCTTCCATGGGCACTGTTCGCTCCCTTCGCCGCCGCATCAAAGCTTCATTCACTGTGATTTGAATCAGCCAGGTGCTGAAGCGAGCCTCGGCGCGGAATTGCCGGATATTAGCGAACGCCTTTAACATCGCCTCCTGCGCAGCGTCTTCGGCGTCGTGTTCGTTGCGCAGGATCGCGAGGGCTGCGGCATAGACCCTCCGCTCATATGGCCGGACCAGATCGTAAAACAATTCATGCTGCCCGCCCTGCACCCTCGAAATCAGATCCCGTTCGCGCGAGGCCGTCTGCTCCGGATTGTTCAAAAGCGCGCTCGGTTCAGACATCTTGCTCGCAATCCTCGCTGCTCGCGTCCTAAGGGCATGGTCCCAGGTCTTAGGTCTTAGGTTTCCGAACACCTGAGACCTGAGACCTTTTCCATCAGTACTCCGGATCTTTTTTCCAACCCGTCAACATGGAAACAAAATTGTTCCAGCCATGCAGGATCACCATCATCAGATGTCCCAGCACGAAAAATAAAATGGTCCACATGACTGCAAAATGCCATATGCGAGCATAGTGAAACCCTCCCATCATCCAGGCCAGCCATGAGAACTGAACCGGCTTCCATACCGCAAGACCGGTCAGGACCGAGAGGATTCCCAAGCCCAGCACCGTCGTGTAAGCCTGCTTCTGCAGCGGGTTGTAAGCTTCGCGAACTGGCGGCTTCCTTCCAAAAAAGAAGTAATGCTTTACCATCGGCCACACGCCCCCAACATCACGGGGTGTGAACAAAACCTGCCGGTAGTTTCCGCTGAAAAGCTGATACCCGAGATAAAGGGCGCCCGTCGCCATGTAGATCCACATGAACGTGAGATGCCACTGCAGCGCGCCCCCGAGCCATCCGCCAATCGCGAACGCCTTCGGCCAATGCAGCAAATCCTTCTGCGGAATCTTCGCTCCGAAACTGGGGAAGGCGCGAAAAATCTGCAGCCCGCTGCCTACCATCACAAACAGCGCGACCGTATTGATCCAGTGGCACAGCCGCACAATGTAGGGATGCTCGTACGCAACCCGCGCCACAACCACTGGCGCGTCTTGTTCTCCGTCGACACCCCCGCCCTTAGCCCGAGTGATTTCAATGACTGCACCGCTCATTTCTCACCCCCCCACCCTCAGCTTTAGGTCCGACAAAATCACAAACCGTAAAACTCCGAATAGCCCTGATCCTCCCAGTAACCAACTTTCTCCAGCACGTTGGTGACTTTCAAATCGGTCAAATACTTCGCCTGCTTGTAGCCAATCTTGGTAGGAATCTGCAGACGCAGCGGCGCGCCATGCTCGCGCGTGAGGGGCTGATCGTACATTTCGTAGCAGAGCAGGGTCTGCGCATGCAGTGCCGTCGCCATATCCAGCGATTCGTAATAGTCGTCAGCGCACTTCACGGTAATAAATCGCGCCGTAGTGTCCGCGCCCACCGTATTCAAGAAGTCCGAGAGCCGCGCTCCCCCGAATCGTCCAATCACATCCCATCCCTCAACACAGATGTGGCGTGTGTTCTGACGAATACGCGGTAATGCCTGCACCTGCGACAACTTGTATTCGCCAGGCTTCTGCACTGCACCGCCGACTGTAAGCGTCCAGTTTTCAAGATCCACTCCGGGATCATCCACGTCATAGCCATTAATAGGAAACTTGGCGAAGGGAGCAACATCAGCATCGTCAAAAGTCGGGGCTGGATGTCCCCTTCGGAAAAGCCACGCTCCCGCCCAGTCGCTGAACCCCAATCCCTTCTTCAGTAGCCCTGCCTGCAGGCCAGGAATAGCGAATGCGCCCAGCGCCAGAACTGGCGTCAGTTTGAGCAACTCGCGCCGGCTGACTTGCCGGAATTTCTTCTCATCCATTTTGCGATCGTTGTTCCTCATGAACTGAACCTTCACGAATTGTCTTTGCACAAAAAGATTGTCGTGATCCCCGGCGCCCGCAAGGTCTGCATGCGAATGCCATCACTGCCGCAGCTATGGGATTCGCGAGCCTCTCCGAAAGTTACGCCGATTTTCTCTATGCGGGTATACAGAATCATAATCCCCGCGAACTAAAATTACTCCGCACCTTTTGCTGGCCTTTGCAACATTTTCGAGGCATACTAGCGAAAACGAAACCTACCAGGGTCCCAGTCTCAGCATGCCTGATCTAAAGATCATCGTACCCAAAGCGGATCGCGCCTTCCTAGCTAAGCCTGAAAGGATTGCTCCCGAAGATCCCAAGCAGCGCAAATTAATGGTGGGAGCGCTCTTTCTGCTCCTGCTGTCTTTGGGCATCGTACTCTGGCATGATCGCGATTTCTGGTTGCCAGACCCGCCCCAGGCCGAGTCCGAGCAGCCAGTAGAGAGTTTCCGCACCGCCAAAGTCACTCCTTTGCCGCCGACAGTGACAGTTCCTACATCTGACCGAAGAGCAAAATCCAAACACCCTATGGCAGGTCAGGCTAACATTCCCGTCCCACCACTTCCAGCTTCTCCCGTGGCGGCTTCCACCGCGCGGACCGTCTTACCCCCTCTTGAAGTGGAGGTTGTCGCCGGCGACACGCATCGCACTATTCGCCCGGGCAGCAGTTCGGTCCAAGTGGACGTGCAGCCCGACACACGGCCGCAACCGATCACCGGTGCTGGCGTCATTGGCGATGCGGAAGGCGCCGCGCACGTAACCAGCACTGCCGCCGAACGCGTGCGCATGTCCACCGACACATCTGAGATAGTGACCGGCCCGGTGAGGCCGAACTACCCGCTGCTGGCGCGGCAGATGAAAGTCCAGGGGTCGGTGATCCTGCAAGCGATGATTAGCAAGGACGGAACTATTCAGAACCTGCGCGTGATGAGCGGTCCACACATCCTGGCCTCCGCGGCCCAGGACGCCGTCCGGCAATGGCACTTTAAACCGCACTTCGAGGGCAGGGAAGCAGTCGAAACTCAGGCCAAGATCACGGTCAACTTCACTATTTCAACCAATTAAGTCTCAGGTCCCGGGGCTTTGGGTGTTAGCAAGAACCCAAGCCTAAGAGCTTTAGACCTGAGACCTGAACTTGCGGTCACCTCTCGGAAAGCCGCGCCAAAAACGAGCGCCTCGAATCTCTTTCGAGATCGAGGCGCCCGGGCAGCCCTCCCCCAGAACTGCTCAGCTGCGAAATTAAATGTCGCGCAAAGTTTTGCAAATGGCACTCCGGTGCCAGCGGGCATCCCCAAAGTGCCATCCACTAGGCTATTGCAAATCCAGCTTTTAAGCGGCTTAATCACCTCATTCTCGATCCCGATGCCCGGCTGCGCCTCTGAAGTTGGCGGGCTTTCTGCCGATAGAGAAATCAGCAACGTCCTTGCGAACCTACGATGCCAGCCTTCAACGATCCCGACATTTGCCGCGACATACTCGATGGCCTGCAGATAGGTGTCAGCGTGCTCGATCTCCAGAAAAAAATTGTCTTTTGGAGTGACGGCGCGGAACAACTGACGGGCTACTCGCGGATTGATGTGTTGGGACATTCCTGCGCCGACAACATTCTGCAGCATTGCAACCAAACCAGCTGTGAAATGTGTACCGACCAATGCCCGATCTCGATCGCCCTGCACGACGCCAAGCCCACCGAAGCCATGACTTTTATTCACCACAAATCGGGCCACCGCACTCAAGTGCACACTTGGGCGATCCCGTTGCGCGACAAACACGGCTCGCTGATAGGCATCATCCAGACCTTTGAAGGCGAGTTCGCCCTCGGTGCTGTCGGCCCAAATGACCGCACCATGAGAGAGCGGGGGTCCCTTGACGACGCCACCGGATTACCCAATGCGGCGAGCATGCAGGCACACCTGCGGGAATTGCTGGGCACATTTGGCGAGCTTCAAATTTCCTTTGGCGTCATTTGTCTGGAGATTCAGGATCTCGCCCAGTTCCGCTCTCGATACGGGCAGGTTGCTACAAGATCCATCTTGCAGGTGCTGGGTCGAACTTTGAGAAACACAGTATGGCCCACCGATTTCGTGGGCCGCTGGAGTGAAGATCAATTCCTGCTGATCTTGAGCGGCTGCCGCGAGGACGCGCTGCAGGTGGTCAGCCAGCGCATTCTAAGTATGGCGGCGACCGCCTCGATTCAGTGGTGGGGCGAGCAATTGTCGGTGACCGTACTGATCGGTGGCAGTGTCGCCATCACCGGCGACGGGGTGGAGTCGCTTCTGCAACGGGCGCAGCAAGGCCTCCATGGAAATCAGGTCACGTTACGGGATCGCGCTACCTCGGCGGCCGCAGTCTCATGGTCAAAGAGAGCAACGAGTTAAGACATGTTCGCCATTATCGGTATTGTCGTGGTTTTCGGTTGTGTGATAGCCGGCTACCTCATGGAGCACGGCAATCTCCGTGTCCTCATCCAACCGGCGGAGCTGGTCACCATTGGCGGCGCGGCCATCGGGACCGTCCTCATCGCCAATCCGCTTCACATCCTTAAACAAATTGCCGGTGGCATTGGGGGCGTATTTGGCGGCTCCAAGTACACCAGGCAGGCATATGTCGATTCTCTGAAAATGATGTATGACTTGCTGAACAAGGCCCGCAAAGACGGACTCATGGCCCTGGAAAACGATGTTGAAGAACCAGACAAAAGTCCACTGTTTTCCAAAGCGCCAGCCGTTTTCAAGAACCACCATGTCCGTGACTTTGTTTGTGATTCGCTGCGCATGGCCATTACCGGCGTGGATGCCTTCGATCTGGACCAGATGCTCGACCTCGACCTGGAAGTTCACCACCATGGAGCCAGTCAGCCTACCGCCGCGCTTAGCAGCGTTGCCGACTCGCTGCCAGGCCTGGGCATTGTCGCTGCAGTGCTGGGCATCGTGATTACCATGAGCGCAATGGGAGGTCCTCCGGAAGAAATTGGGAAGAAGGTGGCGGCCGCACTGGTCGGCACCTTCCTTGGCATTTTGTTGTGTTACGGGTTGGTTGGCCCCATCGCCTCCAACATGACGAAGCTCGCCGACGATGAACATGCTTATCTCTACGTGCTGCGCGTTTTGATTGTGTCTTTTCTAAAGGGCACAGCTCCAATCATGGCGGTAGAAGTAGCGCGGCGCGCGGTGCCAGGCCATGTGCGCCCGTCATTTAAAGAAGTCGAAGCAGCCTGCCGCAATAAAGGAGCGTCCGAGGAGACTGCGGCCCCTTCTGAAGCCGTAGCCGAAACGGCCCCGCAATAACATTCCAGGTCTCGAAATCAAATGGACAAAACTCGACCCATCATCATTCTCAAAAAAAAAGGCGGCCACGGCGGCCATCACGGTGGCGCTTGGAAGGTTGCCTACGCTGACTTCGTCACCGCCATGATGTCGCTATTTATCGTCTTGTGGCTGATGAGCGCCAGCAAGAAGGTGCAGGAGGCCGTCGGCGGATATTTCAAGGATCCAACCGGCACTTCCGCGAAGATTGGATCGACCATGCAGGGCGCCGGTGAGAATTTCATCCTCACCAAAGACGACATGCCCAAGCTGAAGGACCAATTGGAGCAAAAGATTCGTCAGATGGCTGACTTCGAGAAGCTCAAAAGCCATGTCGAAATGACCGTCACTAACGAAGGCCTGCGCATCGAACTGATGGAATCCCTATCCGGAACTTTTTTTAACAGTGGCAGTCCTAAACTAAATGCGGACGGCCGCGAGCTGCTGATCTCTCTGGCCCAGGAACTCGGGAAGCTGCCCAACAAAATCTCAATTGAAGGCCATACCGACTCCAAGCCCTACGCCACCTCCGGAAACTACAGCAATTGGGAGCTTTCTAGCGACCGCGCCAACGCGGCCCGCCGCCTGATGCAAGCCAATGGGGTCGGAACAGGCCAGGTCACTCAGGTGCGCGGATTTGCCGATCAGCGTCTGCGCAAACTCGACAATCCTCTCGACCCTTCCAACCGCCGCGTTTCGCTCATCGTGCAATACATCATAAAGAACAACGACGAGGATGAGGGCAAACCATCCGCTGGAGGCGCGGAGAAGACATCAGAAGAAAAGAAGTCGGCACCGCTCGCAGAAACATCTGGCAAGAAAGAATGAGGCTCGCAGAAGCCTATCGAGAAGCCGCTCCCGAAAAGCGGAGAAAAAGAGGAATGATTACCCCTATTTCACAAATGTCAACCCATGCGGCACGGCATACTTGAAAATATAGGCGTAGAGCATCACGATCACTCCCACAATCGCACCGAGCGCGATCGAGTGCCAAAAAACAAAGCGGAAAATGATTCCTTCATTCCCCACTTGTTCAGTCGCAGCCGTGGCAATCGTGATCGACTGCGCGTCCACCATCTTTCCCATCACTCCTCCGGCGCTGTTCGCAGCGCACATCAGCACCGGGTCGATGCCGAGTTGTTGAGAAGTAATTCTCTGCAAGCTGCCAAACAGCGCATTCGACGACGTGTCACTACCCGTCAGCGCGACTCCCAACCATCCCAGGAATGTGCCGAAGAATGGATACAGCCATCCCGTTCGCGTGAATGCCAGACCCAACACTGCATCCAGCCCCGAGTACCGCGTCACATAGCCCAGCCCCAGCATGAACGAGATCGCAATCATCGCCAGCCGCATTCGGACCAAAGTTTTCCAAAAGATCTTCATCAATTGCAGCGGACCCTGCCCCAGCAGCAATCCGGAAACGATCGCCGCAAAGAAACAGCCGGTCCCAGTGGCAGAGAGCCAGTTGAAATCGTATCGCGCTGCTTCAGGAGTGGGTTTCGCAACCACCGGTGCTGAGCGAGAAATGGCGTTGTGCAAGTAAGGCACATCCCACCCCGGGGGGCCAGGACGGACTTTTCCATTCGGCAACATCACACGAAACGCCGGAGTTGTAGCCTGATTCATCGCCAGCTTTATTTTCGGAAGCCCCCACAGCAGTACAAACAGTGAGAGGATTGCGAACGGCATCCACGCCTTCAACACCTGCCCCGCGGTGTAAGAGCGAGTTTTCACAAGTCCGTCAAACTGCTTGGCCGTCCACTCGCCACCCACATCGTCGCTGATCTTTCCCGTCGCCTCGACCGGTGCTCTCGGCTTGTCGTCATAATCGAAACGCCAGATCTTTTTCGGTTTCCAGAAGCGCAGAAAAATCAGAGCACAGACCATCGAAACCACTCCACCCATAATGTCGACCAGATTGCTGTCCACATAATTCGACCAGAAGAATTGCGTAAGGGCGAAAGAAACACCGATCACAAGAATCGCGGGAAATACCTCGAACGTCTCCCTCCAACTCACCATGGTTCTCACCAGCCAAAAGGGAACGATCACGGCGGTGAAAGGAAGAATGCGACCATTGGCTAGAGCATGCAGGATGCGCAGACCGCTCGATCCCCGTAGATCGGTAACGACAACCGACAGCTTGATGCGCATCTCTTCAAGGAGACACTCGATCTGACTCTGGAGGCGGACCCGGTCGCGTACCAGTTGCAGCTTCATCCGGGTCAGGTTGCGCCAGATGCGCTTTTCTCCATCTGGTACAAAACTCAGAATTAGTTCCTTTGCAATCAGCCGCCGAACCAACCGCTCCGCGTCCTTGAAATCATGCTTGCGCCCGCGCGGGGCACGATTAGAAAATGCCTGCGCCAGGTGCAAGCGCATATGTGGCTCCAGTTCCAGCCACACTAATCGCCAGTACTGAGCCGTCGATTCCATCACCGCTTCGTCGACGCTCTGTTCCTCCAGCCACCCGGATAAGCGGTGCAGCTCACTCGGCATGGTGGCAAAACGCCGCCGCTCGGGCACCGTGCGCCCTTCCCTTTGAACGCGCGGCCACGGCGGACACCCTTCTTTCTCTTTCTGGCGGGTCCCTGAGCAAAAACTTTAGTGTATGCAATTGCATGCCTTCAATCCAATATCAGACAGGACACCCCTTTTTTTTGCGCCGCTCCCAGTCGAAGTAGCAAAGTTACTCTGCACTGATTTCTTGAGCCGCCGCGAAGATCGATCGTTTCGGTCGGATCGAGGGCGCCACCCTTGCCGAAGACGACTTTCGACCCATTCGGAGAAAAGTCAGGGCTCGACATGTCGGCTGTCTCTTCGGACATGAGCCACCTGGGACTCTCGTCAGTCGCCATGACGCGATGGATCGAACCGTGGCCGAAGCGATCACGGGTCTGGAACACAATCTGCCTTGAATCCGGAGACCAATGTGGGCGCATTAACATGACCCAAGAAGATCCCAGGCTGGCCAGCTTGCGCTTATCAGTGCCATCGATGCGGACCGTGAAGATATCTCCGCTATAGGTGGAATAAATCACAGAATTCCCGTCTGGAGAGAAATTCTCGCCTTCCCCATCGCCCAGGCGTTTCGCCGATCCCCCCAAAATCGGCGCAAACCACATTGGATGGCCCTCGTGGCCTTCCTCCTTGTCGCTGATAAGTGCGCTAGAACCGTCCGGCGTAATATCCATCAGCAGTGCCTCGATTCCAGGAACCGCGATGGGAAGGGGCGCAATCTCGCCACCATTGACCCCGACTTGTGCAATCAAGCTAGGAGACGATTGGGTGAAATACAGCCGGCTGCCGTCGGTTCCCCTCAGTTGCTTGGAACGGCCGTCGTGAGCTGTTGCATGCTGTTGTTAGCTGATGAGTAATGTAAGAAAACCTTCCGAACTCACGGACCAGCACGCAGAACGGCCTGGAGGTGCGTGCCAACGCGCCTGAGTGTTTGCTTGGCGGCTTTGCGATTCCTTTCTGAACATCGCTAGGTCCTCCCTTTCCGATTCGTCGGACCTCAACTGGAACGAGTTCAACTTCCGGGTTTGCTCGATCTCCAAAGACGGCCTCTCAGGTCCCATGCGGGCAGTGCCCGCCTGGGACAAGCAGGGAAAGCTGGAATTGGCTGCATTCGGGTTATTGTGCTCCCAAGATCTGTCCGAGAATGCCCTGCACACCGTCCAAGCCAGATGCGCCCTCTTCAGGGCACTCGGGTCCATGTGCGTCTAAGAAAGACACCTCCTGGGACAATAGCAGACGAAGTCCTTGTGGCATCAACGATGGTTGTTGCAATCAATTCACCATCGTCGATCTTTGCTTCGGTGATCACAAAGTCGTCCAGCTGCTTCGTTTGCACACCTGCTACGGTGAGAACGCGCGTGACGACACCCGTACCATCACAGTTTACGGAGACCGTCCCGACTTGAGTTCCCGTTACGAGGGTTCTTTGTCCCGTCGTTGATCCGGGGGTTGGCTCGTTCACAAGGAACGTCCCCGTGAGATTGCCGTCAGCGTCCACGTCTCGCTTAGCGAGAGCGATCGCTATGTTTGCGCCGTACGTGCCGACGATCGAATACGATCCCTTGAGACTGGCGAGGGTGAAGCAGGGCTGGGAACCCTGTGCGCTTGCGGACGCCAGGCTCGTGAGGAGCGTAAGAGCCAGTGCGGGAATGAAGAACGCGGTCTTTCTGGTTACCATGGACGACCTCCTTAAGGTTCGTGGGTTTGGGTTGAAAAGCTCGTTCCAGGGAATCGGCTTCGGGCTTCGCCCGACGGCAGCATCTTTGCGCACACGTCTGGCGCAGTCCTTCCGGAGTGTGCATACTTGGTGTACCCCGCGGCGATTGGAATACCCCGCCGGTCGAATGTTCCCCCATGCTCTCGACGTTGTCTTGACCGATTTCTGACTTTTGCATTGAAGAATGCGTGACGGAGTTATGACGGCGAGCAAGTCTCTTGTTTTCCTGTGCGATGGTGTCGAAATCCGGGAACAGGAGTACTGCATCGTCAGGGAGGGAGAGGTCTTTCCCGTCGAGCCGCGGGCGTTCCAGGTGCTCATATACCTTCTGAGGAACCCGCGAAGGCTCATCAAGAAAGAAGAACTGCTTCACGCGGTCTGGGGCGACGTCGCCGTTACGGAGAACTCGCTGGCACGGGCGATTCTCAAACTGCGCCAGATACTGGAAGACGATGCGCGGTCTCCCCACTACATCGAGACGGTGTCGCGTATCGGGTATCGCTTTATCGGTTCGGTTGCTATCCAAATGGATCCTTCAAAGACGGAGGATCATGGTCTTGCGGTCGTTGGGGAGGGCGGGAACGAGACGCTCAGCCTGCCCCCTGAACCCGCTGCGACCTTTGGACCGACGGATACGCCCACTCTCGTTAATCGGGCCACCTCCGGAGATCCCCATGTGGCGCGCAGCACCCGGAGATCGGCATGGAGATGGATGCTGGGCATCGGAGCCGCCTCGATCCTGATCCTGGGCGGGGTGTTCTGGTACCTGACCCGCCCGCTTCCGCCACCCAGGATTACGGCCTACACACAGATCACGCACGACGGCCGCTTGAAGAGTCTCGTGGGAACCGATGGGAGCAGGCTCTATTTCGGACAGACTTCGCCGATTGCCATCGCGCAGGTGGCGATATCCGGTGGGGAGATCGCGCAAGTTCCGGTTGCGACCCCAGGTGTGCGTGATCTGTTGGATGTATCGCAAGATGGGTCGAACATGCTTATCGTAACGGCCCAGGCAAAGAACGCCGATAGCGCACTGTGGATATCGACCATCCTGGGAGGCTCGTTTCGCCGGCTGGGTGACGCCCTGGACGCGGCCTTTTCGCGCGACGGGAGAACCGTCGCCTACTCCACGAGGGAAGGTGACATCTTCCTCGTGCGGAGCGACGGTGCAGACACCCGCAAACTGTCCTCGCCGGGAGCCTTTCCCCATAGCCTCGCCTGGTCACCAGACGGAGGTGTAATCCGGTTTTTCAAGGACAAGAAGCTTTGGGAGATTTCGTCGAGCGGATCGGGTCTTCATCGGTTACTCCCAGGTTGGCACGAATCGGATGGGCAATGCTGCGGCCACTGGACCTCCGATGGAAAATACTTTCTGTTCGAGTCGGAAGATCAGCTTTGGGCTCTTGATGAACGGCGCGGGCTCTTTCGAAAGCCGCGGGGAGAGCCAATTCAGTTGACCATAGGGCCAATCCGATGGGGAGGACCTGTCCCCGGCAGGGAAGGAGGGAAGATCTTTGCGGAAGGCATGACCCCCCGCGGGGAACTTGTCCGCTACGATTCACAAACCAAGCAGTTTCAACCTTATCTGGGGGGCATCTCCGCGGAGTTTTCGTCCTTTTCCAAAGATGGTCGGTCCGTAGCCTATGTTTCCTTCCCTGATGGCAAGCTGTGGAGGGCCAACCGGGATGGAAGCAAGCCTATGCAATTGACGGAGCCACCGTTGTACCCGGTGAATCCGCGCTGGTCGCCCGACGGGACACAGATTCTGTTCGTGGATGCGAATTCGAAGGCGACTGAAAGTTACATCGTCTCTTCGGAAGGCGGCAAGCCCCAGAGGATCCTTCCTGAAGACGATGGACAAGAGGCTGATCCTAACTGGTCGCCGGACGGGCGCACGGTCGTCTATTCCACGGCGCCGGCCCCCGACCCAAAAAAGGAAGGCTTGCGCATGCTCGACTTGGCCAGCGGCAAGGTCAGCCCCGTTCCTGGATCGACAGGCATGTGGTCGCCGCGCTGGTCTCCGGACGGCCGGCACATAGCGGCCAAGTCTTATAGCCAACCCAGCCTGTGGGTCTTCGACACCGGGACGGAGCAATGGCGAGTGCTGCTGAAATCGACGCCCAACACGCCGGTGGATTTTCCCGCCTGGTCCAGCGATAGTCGGTTTATTTACTTTCTGCGCATATGGGGCGACCGGGGAGTGTTCCGCATTCTCGCCCAAGGGGGCCAGCCGGAAAAGGTTGTCGATCTGAACGATCTGCATCTTACGGGGTGGTTTAACTTCTCGATGTCGCTGGATCCAACTGATGCGCCGCTGCTGCTGCGCGACATCGGCAGCAACGACATATACGCGCTCACGCTGGAGGAGAAATGAAATCGTTTGATGCTCGCTGAAAATGGGTGACGATTATATGGCGGGAGGCAAGTCCCAAATATTTCGCTTTGCCGACGTTGAGATTCGCGAGCGGGAGTTCTCGCTGGTGAAGGCGGGCGAGGTGTTGGCGGTTGAGCCGAAGGCGTTTCGCGTGCTGCTGATCCTGCAGCGCAACCCGCAAAAGCTGATCTCCAAGGAAGAGCTGCTGAACGCGGTTTGGGGTGACGCGGCGGTTACGGAGAATTCGCTGGCGCGCAGCATTGCGCTGCTGAGGCGACTGCTCGGGATGACACCCACAACCCGCGTTACATCGAAACCGTGGCGACAGTCGGCTACAGGTGGGTGTGTAAGGTGGAGGTGGCCGAGGAGCCTTCAGGTGCTGAGGAAGCGCCGAGCGAACCGGTTGTGGAACCCGGCGCTGACAAGAATGCCAAAAGCGCCCGACGAATATGCCCGGTTCATTGCGGAGCATGGTCACTTGGCAGGCGATTGCGACCATGCGCTGGTGATCCTCCCGTCGCGAACGCCATGAGAAGCAGGGCGGCGCGCAGCAAAACCACGGTGGAGTCGTAAAACGTGTTCTGCGGCTCAGGCTGTGGCTTGGAATCGTCAATCACAACTGCGGTTGTAGTGTCCTCATGAATCTGACGCGCGAGCAGATCGCCCCGGATGACGGCAAGGAACATCAAGCTGCCCAGTGCGGCGGCGGCAATCGCCGTCAGGACCTTTAGAAGTTTCTCCATGCTTTTGTTCTGAGGCAGGCGATGCCACCGCAATACAGCCAACTCTTCCAGCCCAGGCGGAATGGTGCGAAGGACAGGAGGGTGGCAAAAAATCCGGCGACGGTCAGAATTATGGTGATCGTCCAGTAATAGATCGCCCTGCGGCGAAGACGGCGCAGATCGCCGGGAGGTGGAGCCATCTGAAGCCGCTCCTCGATGCGCCGTTCTTCAGCGACCAGTATTCGATATTCTCCCTCCAGGCTCAGAATGGGGCCTTGGTTCGCAAGCTCGATCTGCTGCCGTTTGTAAGTGCAAATACGTTCGGCATTGGTCACCAGGTTTTCTACGCCTTCTGTGCCCAGTTGTTGTGCTGAGCCTTCCGTCTCAAGTCCAGGAATATTCACAATCTCCTAGATCCAATTCCACACCTCCCCCGCCGGATCGAGCGGCACTATGATTTGTTTAACCGTCGGTACTATTTCTGGTCAGTGCAGCTTGGATAAGGCGCGGCTTCTCCAGGTACCTTGGCACAGATTCGAATCGAATTCAGCCTCTTCAATTTGTCTCCCCACTTTAGCTCGTCAAAGACGATTGGCTGACTAGACGCTGGCCCCTGCTCCGCCCACAGAATTCTATAGAAATCATTCGTACCCTTGATCGCAACAATGAGGAAAGAATCGCTACGTGCGTTTGATCCGGACTCGAGGGTCCCACAGCTCAGCCATGCTACATGGGCATCGTGGCCGCTGACGGTGGTCGGCCCAATCCACTTGGCTGCAAAAGTATCGGGGCACGCACCTCTGAAGTTGCCCGCGAACTTTTCAAGATAGGGCTGCGGGGTCGATTTCGGGTCGGCGGAAAGCCCCTTTTCGGCTTTCAGCGTGATCATTTGCGTCCATATCTCTGACGTTTCGCCCTCTGGCACCATCTCCCGCGTGTAGTGTGGGTCTCGTGAGTCTTCAAGTGCGATTGCAAATCCTTCGGGGGGCGTAAACCGTACGAGCTCGCTGAAAACCGGCGTGACCGCTGGGATGGACGTGACCGGCTGCTGTTTAAGGCAGCTGGGATACGGCACCGACTCTCCTGGCACCCTGGGGCAAACCTTCATCGGAGTCAACTTTGCCAATCGGTCTCCCCACTTGGCCCACTCGAAGGCGAGCGGCCCGCTTGAAGCCGGGCCGCTCTCAGCCCATTGAACCGTGTAGTAAGTCGCACTGAATTACCTTTATGGGGCGAGGACGGACGATGCGCTGTGGTTCTCTTTGCCTGATGTCGTCGCGTCAGTGATTTTGACAGGCCGCATTCCCGAGATCGTCGATGCGTTTCGGATCGAGCCATCGAGAGGCGTTCTCAAGGATTTGAAGCCGATCAAATTGCGCGGAGGAAAAGAAATCGATCCGAGAAAGCAAGACTTTTTCAAACACGTCATCGAAGAACGAAAGCGGATCGATTCACGTTCTGATCTCCAGCATGACGAGCGAACAAGAATGAGCAAAGCCTTGAAGGTGCTCGCGAACTCCACCAGCTATGGAATCTTCGCACAGATGGATCCTCACGAGAACAGCGATAACGTGGTCGTGACGTGCCATGGAATGGATGCTTCGGCGTACACGTGCAGAGTTGCGAAGTGCGAGACGCCAGGAGAATTCTGCTTTCCACCGCTGGCTTCTCTGATCACGGGTGCGGCTCGCTTGATGCCCGCCTTGCTCGAACATTGCGTTACCGGCCTGGGCGGTACTTATGCGATGGAGGATACTGATTCGATGGCGATCGTCTCCACCGAGCGCGGCGGCTTGGTTCCATGTCCGGGTGGCCCGTTCAAGAACCGAAAGGGTGTGAAGGCCGTAAGAGCTATCACATGGGCTCAGGTGCGGGATATCGCGACTCGATTCGAAGCGCTCAATCCCTATGACCGGGAAATCGTGCCCGGCTCCATTCTCAAGATCGAAGATGACAATTTCGACCCAGCGACGAAAAGGCAGCGCGAACTCTGGTGTGTGGCAATCTCCGCGAAGCGATATGCGCTCTTTTTACGGAGGGTCAAAATGAAGCAGGTCACACTGCTCCGAAAGTTGGAAAACAGCAAAGATAACCATTGGTCGGAGCATGGCCTTGGCCATCTGCTTAACCCAACAGATCTTTCGAGCGAAGATCGTTGCTGGATTGCGCAATACTGGCATGCCATTATCTGCGCTTGTGTCGGTCTTGCGAGAGAACAATTTGAATTTGAGGGAACTCCAGCAGTTGGACGAGTGACGATCAGTAGCCCCGCAAACAGTGTACCGTTATCGGAATTGAATGAAGGCAAGGAATACCGCAATCAGATAAAGCCATTCAATTTCCTGTTGACGTGCCACGTCAGCCCGCTTGGTTTTCCTCTTGGCGCGGATCCAGAGAGATTCCATTTAATTTCGCCACATGAAACAAATCCTAACAAATGGTTGCAGATGCGATGGATCGATCAGTACTCAGGAAAGAAATTCAGAATCACGACCGACCGAAACTACAGCAGCCGGAACACGGCACGCGTTCAAACATACGGGGACATCTTTGACGAGTACGCACATCACCCGGAATCCAAATGTGCCGACGAACACGGAAATGTCTGCGATCGCCAGACCAAGGGCTTGCTCTATCGGAGACACGTTCGAATCGGTGAAATAGTCGCAATTGGTAAGGAATCGAACAAGATGGAAGAAGTTGATGCCGGGATGATTCATTCAGCGGAATCTGTCTACGTTACGTACCCGGACCGGACAAGGGATTCCTGGACACGAGACGTGGTGCCGAATCTAAAGGCGATTTCCTTGTCGGTTCTAATAAGCGAGACGGGATTGTGCCGGAGAATGTTGATAAAAGCTCGGAATGGGCATGTAAGGCCACATCCGCGCAATCAAATGTTAATCGCAAATGCGGTGAAAGATATCTTTACTTAGGTTTCCGCCCAAATACTTTACATTATCTATCGGGCCGGGCTTATCGTCATTCTCAAGCCAAGCGGACTAAGCAGGCGAGTGCTGATGATGGCAAGTTGCACATATCTAATTCATCGCCATGACGTAGGAGAATATGAGAAATACAGAGGAGAGGCACCAATAACATCCGGTGAAGGTCAGGCGTGAGTCCTCAATTTCCGGCTCGCCCCATACGTCGCTAATAACAAAACCCACGAACACTTTCGTGATGTTAGCCGCCGTTCTTTTGACAGGGGGCACAATCCCGAAGAGTGTAGACAGACTAGGAGCCAATCCGGCATCGAAGATCTCACGGCAAATAAATGATGCGAGAATACCCCAGTTGATTGTGTTGGCTACAACTAGGGGCCAAAACCACCACGGCCACGGACCTCGTTGCGCTCCGATTACAGTAAAGATTCGGGGATCAGATGTGAGAATCACAATCTGCGCGGGAGCCGCAAAGGTCGGGATGAATGGGGACAATGGATAACCTTCGATTCTGGTTGATCCGTTAAAAAAAGACGCTAGCGCGTTGTTCCGTACCAACGACGGATCTGGTGCAAGGGAATATGTCTTGCCTCCAAAAATGAACTTCACGGCATATTGCGCACTGACGATCGAAGGCGTCTCCCCCGTCCCGGGTTTCCTTATCTTTAACTGAAACAGTTTTCCCGACACGGCCTGGCCTTTCTCAAGCAAAGCCCGCCTGTTCACTTCGGAGTGTGCAAGGTCACCAACGAAGAAGCGCGTGATCGGCAAAAGAGGTACGAGAAAGACTAATGTTCGTAATACAAGGAAATTTACCAGTCGAGCATTTCGGCACCGTTTCCTGATCACGGTCGAAAGCCTTTGTTTGTCCTCAATAGATAACGTCCAATTGCTATTTTTCGCGCTTATTCTCTTGGATGACCGGTGAACGATCCGAGCGATACGGTGAACGAAAGAATCGCCCCAGTAATTAGGATGAGAGGGAAATCGGAATTGGCAGGTTGATTTCTCAGACCCTTGTGGGAGCGATAGGCAGCTCCCGACTTCATCGAACGGGCGGTAAATATTTACCCAGATGAATCCTGGCATCCTGCATTTGAGGAAATGCCAAAAGATTATGGGCGCAGGGTATGCGCCTGGAAAGAATCGGTAGAAGAAACGTTTTAGCGGAGAGCCCGCGGTAAATAGATCGATTTGTTCGAAATTGAAAGTCTGTGTAAACCCTCGCAGCGCGTCAACTGCGATCACGGTGCCTAAAGAATGCGTAACCAGTACAATTCTGCGGATCCTAGCCTTATCAAAATCAACGATAGCAGCCTGGACTTCGGCAATCAGGGCTGACGCATATTCATCCTCACCTAAGTAACGAAAGATATCCGCCCCAATTTTTAGGAACGGCGATGCAACCTTGAACGCAGCCTGGTAAATCAGATGTGCAAGAAGCAAGAGCAGCATGCTGATTATGAGTGCCGCTACGTAACCAATAAGGTAGCTCGCGGTGGTATCATAAACCCCCTCACTATTGAGGTGAGTAAATGATAATTCAGGGACGACAATTGGACTTAAACTCGCTGCAAGTATGACGCACAGCATCATCGGCGCACGCACGCGTGCCGGGCTGAAGATGAAGCTAACGACCGGCCATAGAACAGTTAGTAAGATTGCGCGAAACGAACATAACACCAGCGAAACCCGCATTGATAGTAAGGCGATTACAAGTGGCATGGATAAAACAACGCCCAAGCAGCCCTCTATTATTCGAAGCGGAGGCGCTCCCGTCAGGCCCCTAAGATACATGGCGGCGAAGACCAACAAGCACAATGCTGGAACTATCTCGAGAAGGTAAGCTGTGCTCTCGAGCACTTCCCTAAACGATCGTTGCCAAGCGCCCTCTTTTTTAGACTTTGGCCAGCCGACGTGAAGACAGTTCAACCAGGCTGCCGACAGATGACTTGCAAACGCCCCATCCGATGTATCCAATACAGAATCACTCCAGTTAACTTCCCGAAGTTGATATTTGCGAAGCTTGTAACCTGAAAGATGAGTTGATAGAGCCTTTACCGACGCATCGGTCGGAGCACTACCTACGCCCCGGATCACTAAGATCCCGATGAGATCGTCGTCGCCGTCGAAGTTTTTGTCCATGTCGTTTGTTGTGTGTCAAGATGATGCCACATCACCCAACAGGTCTAGAAGTGTGACTTCTCAGTCGTATCAAAGGCCGAGTTTTGTTGCGTGCCAAGAAACTGGGAAGAATCTTTTGGAAATATACAGTGAGAAACGCCTCGTGTTGGCAGAAATTCTTCTTATGGCTGCTCGAAATGCTGAGCGCAACTCTTGGGGAGTAGGGGCATGACCACTTGATCAAGATCTGTGTCTGGATCTCAGCTCGGGATGGGCATCCTCCCACTGCACCAATTCTTGTGCAAATCGAAGGGGGGTGCACTTTTCCGGCCCGCTATCCCCCTACCCGATAAACCGCGAAGCCGCTATTAGCGAGGGCTCAAGCGTTCCGAATGTCGATCGCACAAATGGAACATGAAAGACGAGGCCCAGACGTGATCAATCCCGACAAATGACCGAGGGTTCGGGGATGGGTCGTGTCCGGATGGCGGCCGATACTTCCCCAACCCGGCTCCGGGTGAACCCCCCATTGGTTCGCGGTCTACCCACGGGCATTCACTGGTCTATAACAGCAGAATTCAACGAGGTTCACCAAAGATCAACGCCTCTGTTCCCAAAACAGAGGAGCGCCCGGACAGAACGTCGAGCAGGCCGGCCACGTTCTGGGCGAGCGGGTCGCCAGGGAGCAGGAGATGTTCATAGGTGGTGTAAGGCAGAAAGATTTCGTCGTCCGATGCCGCCAGTGATGATTCCCGGGGAGTCCGTCGGTCCTTCCATTCCCTCATTCCTGACCCCGGCAAATAACGGTACCATCTCCCCTTCTGTGCCAGCGCCATCGTCTGGGGGCGCCAAGCCGTCGCCCCTCGCAGCCAGGCACCAGAAACGGCAACGCCGTGACCCGGCCAAGCGATGGCCACCCGGCGGTTGGGGCCGTGTGTGTCGCAGGGCACAGATGGTTTGATTTCCTGTGGATAGACTTGGCTGCCATGTGGGAAGGGCATTGCTGATGGAGCTTGAGGGCCGGAAACTAGGACAGGCATATTTGGTGTCCAGGCTGGGTGAGCTGGGTATATCGGTGCGCCAAGCGAAACGGATAGTGAAGATGATCGCCGATGAGATTAGCCAAGCGCTGCGTCGCGGTGAGTCCGTGGAATTTCAGTTCGGGTGCCTGCAGGCGAAAAAGGGCCGGCGCTCGAAGGCGCCTCTGACGATCGAGCACATCCCGGACGACGAATGCTGCAAGCTATTGGAGGGAGAAAAGCTCGTGCCGGCCAAGGCAGGCTGGAGCCTTCCGCCGGACCAACGCTCTTTTACCAACCTCTGGTCTGTGAGTTGGAGCCAGCGAAAAAGCCCGAAAGGATTAAGAAGAGGCGGAAGAGGCGAAACAACTGGGCAACTGGCAGATAAGTCACATGCTGGCGGGTCTGAAGCGAACCCGGCAAAGCGGTGGCCCTTCTCTTTCGGGCCGAACAGTCCGAAACATAATCTTCGGTTGGGGGATTTTGCTAATGGACCGGCAAGGGAAAACGCTAGTCACCGGTGACATCATCAGAAAATTGCAGACCCATGGGCATTCTCGCCGCCAGGCAGTTCGAATCTTCAATGCCATCCTCGATGAGATGAAGGCGGCGTTAAAGCGGGGTGAAGAAGTCGAATGGCCATTCGGCTCACTGAAGACCGTGCGGCATCCGCGCAAACCGCAGCGCGGCTGGCACCTCCACACGATCACCACACTTTATAAGAGACAATTCACTGTCGCTCTGGTTAACGGGATAGAGTTCAAGGATCCACTAATCCATAAGCAGGAAGAGGAAGAGGATAGACGTGAAGTCCTTCGATCCAAGATCGCGGAATTGCGAAGGGATTCTATGGAACTAATGAAGTTAAACCTCAAGGCGTTGGCTGCAAAGGTTTCCAAGTGAAGCCACTCTCCCACAAGCCGGATCACTCTGATCCGGCTGTCCAACTTGCACAACGTGGTCCGTTCTCGTCGGCGCCTGGACCAGCCCGAAAAGGGTAAAACCGAGGGCTGTTTTAGCAAGGATGAGGGATTTTCCTGGCATCAGCTGAGAGTGAAAAATCCGAGTTCTACAAGGAATTGCCTATACTATGGGGGTAGCTGTGGTAACGAAGACCCAGTGAGGTGGCAATGAAGCCACAATGCCCACCGGTGGGAACATGTTCCCACCGCCCTTTTGCCGGATTTGCTGCACAAAAGTAGAGGCGCTTCGATCAACTATTTTTAAGTCGTTTCCCGATTTGGGAATTGCCCTCTGGCGAGCCCCGCGGAGCTCCGGGACTTTGCTAAAAAGCCATGCCCTGGCCGGAAGGAGTTTGCTCCCAGCAAACTCCGGCGCCAAGGGGGCGGGCGCCGGTGAAGCTAATCTCTCCCTCCTGACTCCTGACCCTGACCCCGCCCGTTCTACTCTGCCCCCTCAGCAACAGGAGAGTCTCGATCTTGCCTCGTAATGGCCCGATCTTGATGGGGGGTCCGCCCAAGAGACGAGAACGGATCCTTGATCCTTGATCCTTGATCCTGGATCGGTGCCTTGGTGGGGAGTCCCCTCCGGCGGGCGAAGTTAGGTCACGGTAGCGCGGCGTGCCCGGTGCGGCCATCTTCGCGCCCGCGGGCGAAATTTTATGTACGCCGGCCGGGAAGGGACCTAGTCATCCTCGGAGATGACAAGGCGATCGTGCGTGAAGCGATCGCCCATGTCATCCATGAAGAACACCATATGGACGTGCTGCAGGCCGACAATGCAGCGCGGGCCCTGGACCTTTGCAAGTCGCACGCACCTGCCTTAGTTCTGCTCGAGACCCATATGCCGGGTCTTGATACCTTCGCCGCGGCGGCCGACATACACCAGCTTCGGCCGCAGGCCAAGATCGCCGTCCTCACCCGTCACGGTCACGTTGAGCTGTTCCGCCGCGCCCGCCAGCAGCGGCTTAACGGGTTCATCCTCAAGGAAGACAGCCCGGAGGAGCTCGGCTATGCCATACGCACCATGCTCCGGGGAGGGTTCTATACACCGCCGTCGATGTCCTCGGAGCTGCTGGTCCCGTGCGCCGAGGCCGATCCGATCGAAAGCCTGACTCCGCGGGAGAAGTCCGAACTGGTACTGTGCGCCCAGGGCTACACCATGAAGGAAATAGCCAGTGTGCTTCATATCTCGGTGAAGACTGCGGAGACGCATAGGAATAATATAGACGGACCTTTGGCTGGAAGCCGTTCCAAGCCCATACTCATAGGAGTAAGGAAAATTCGGCTGCCTTGCTTGACAGGGCGGTCTCTCAGGAGTAATGAGTATATGAGCATGGCATTTCCGGACTATCCGTCCCTCTCCCCTCAACAGCGCCGCGCCTGGGCCCGGTGCCTGGGCAGGGTCATCGCCAACATCCGCGAGCGGCGGGGGCTTTCCCCCGCCGAGGCGGCCAGACTAGCCGGCATGGAGACGGCCCAGTGGCAGACGATCGAGGACGGGAAGCCGACCCTCGGCACACCCGAGCAGTTCCAGGCCATGGCCGAGATCCTGGGCATCGACTGGGGTGTGGTCCGGCTGCTGGTCTATGTTCTGTGTATCCCGTTCCGGATGCCGCACCGCGCCGGCCGGACTGCTGGCGGGTGGTACTCATAACCAGCTATCCTCATCTCTGCGAGAGGAGGTGAGTCAAGATTAAGCCACCACAACCAGAACAGGTGAAGCGCA
Source organism: uncultured Acidobacteriota bacterium (assembly GCA_963706455.1). GTDB lineage: Bacteria > Acidobacteriota > Terriglobia > Terriglobales > Acidobacteriaceae > Telmatobacter. The sequence continues at coordinate 68,892 of CAVPNO010000113.1, forward strand.
TGAATCTGAACGTCCCACTGGGACTGCACAACGCCTTCAAGTCGACCACGGCCGCCGAGGGCAAGAACATGACCGACGTGCTGTTGGAGTTTATTCGGAACTACGTCGTGGAGCGCTCGTCTCCGAAGCCGAAGGGGCGCCGCCGGTGAAACGCGCCGCTCTCTACATGCGGGTCTCGAGCCTGGACCAGCATCCGGAAACCCAGCTCTATGACCTGCGGCAGATGGCCGCCCAGCGCGGCCTCGAGATCGTGCAGGAATATGTGGATCGTATCAGCGGCGCCAAGGCGCGACGGCCCGGCCTCGACGGCCTGATGCGCGATGCACGCCGCGGCCACTTCGACGTGGTTCTGGTCTGGGCTTCGGACCGGATCGCCAGATCGGTTAAGCATTTTCTGGAAATCATCGACGAGCTGAACCGGCTCGGGGTTGAGTTCGTCAGCTTCCGCGAGCCCATCGACACCGGCGGCCCGCTGGGCCGTGCCATCGTGATCATCATCGGAGCGATTGCCGAGCTGGAACGCAACCTGATCGTCGAGCGGGTGCGCGCCGGCATGCGGCGCGCCCGCCTCGAAGGCCGGCATATCGGCCGCCAACCCCTCGAACTCGATCGTGCGGCGATCCTCAGCGATCGCCAGCACGGGCGCAGCCTGGGCCAGCTGGCGAAAACCTACCGGGTTTCCAGAACCACCATACACCGCGTCCTTCAGGAGCAAGCCAGCCCCGTTACAAAAGGGGTCGAAAAAGCGGCTTCCTAAGTTCCCCAGAATCAATGGGCGGATCGGGCCGTTCCGGCTGTTACAAAACCTGTACCTTCAGAAACACCACCAGACCGAACCATTGTTCTCCCGGTTTACCTCCAACTTGTTCGAGCGACCTGGCGATCTGGCCGAGACTCGGACGTTGGTACGCTTAGCCTTAAAGTTTAGATAGCTCCGTACGCGCAGCGAGAACTTCTCCGGCGAGGATTTGTAGCACATTGCAACAAACGCCCGGATTCTCTTGCATCAACTGTTGAAAGTTCTCGCGGGAAAGTCGGGAAATTTGAGAGTCTCGGGAAACCGTCGCGGTCAATGAATACGGCTCATTCCCCATGACGGCAGGTAGGCCGAGAATTGAGCCCTCTCCGGCTCGAACAGTCCACTCTCCACCGCCCGATACCGGCATAGTTAGTAAGACCTCTCCAGCCTTCACGAAATATGTATGGTCTGGACGATCCCCGAGCTTGAAGAGGATCACGCCACTCCTGAACAGAATCGGAACCGACCATCCCTCGATCGCTCCGACCAACTCGGCCTCGGCGGATACCTTCGATAACGGGAAGCCGCCGAATCCACATTCCAATTTGTCTAGAGAATTAACCATTGGACCTTCCTCCATTTCATCAGACTTGCCGGAGAAGAGATGGCGGCCCACGGCGTTTTCGAGGAACCGCCATCCACGGGCCGTGATCGGGAGCCGCTGGGAATGTGACCTGCCCCGCTCTTCTCAGCCACTGATAGCTGGAGTTTCTCGGTTGTGGTTTGGCTGTAAATATATCTGACAGCCGTCGTCGTAGTCGGGGCTGTGGGAATGTGGGAAGCGTTCTTTGCTTTCCACATTTCCATAGCCCATTGCGATGCTGAACTCACGAGGAGTTCGGTATTCAAGCGAGCTGTGCGGCCGCTCGCAATTGTATTCGTGGCGCCACTGCTCGACTACCTGACGAACATGGCTGAGGGTTCGAAACCAGGTTGCGTTGAGGCACTCATCCCGGAGTCGGCCATGGAAACTCTCCACGTGTCCGTTCTGCGTGGGCCGGCCCGGCTGGATGTGTACCAGGTTGATCTTGCGTTCCTCGGCCCAGCCCAGCATGCGACGCGAGGTGAATTCAGGTCCGTTGTCCGAGCGCAGACTTTCAGGCCGGCCGCGCTCTTCGATCAGCCGCTCCAGCACTCGTATCACGCGCCCCGAACCGAGGCACGTATCTGCTTCCAGCGTCAGACACTCGCGGGTAAAGACGTCCACCACGCTCAGGATGCGCACCATGCGTCCATTCGCCAATCCGTCCACAATGAAGTCCATGGCCCACTCCTGGTTGGGCCGTGTCAGTCGCGGCTCTGCCGCAGGCTCTCGCACTAATCTCTTTCGCTTACGTCGGCGCACCGCTAAGCCCTCTTCTCTGTACAGCCGGTAAACTCGCTTCACGTTCACTGCCTGACCGCGACGCTCCAGAACCGCGTGCAATCTTCGGTAGCCGAACCGTGGCTTCTGCCGTGCCAGCTTCAGCAACTCCTCACGCAGCTCCGCGTTCCGATCCGGCCTTGGTTCATACCGATAACTGGCGCGATCCACTCCCAACAGCTTGCAAGCCCTGCGTTCACTCAGATGAAATCCCGCTGAGACGAACGCCACATCTTCCCTCAAGCCGGCAAGCTCCACCCGTTTTTTCGGATCACCGCTTTCAGTGCTTCGCGATCCAGGCTCAGGTCGGCCACCAGCGCCTTCAGCCGCCGGTTCTCATCTTCCATCTGCCGCAGCCGTTGGGCCTCGCTGACATCCATGCCGCCGTACTTCGACTTCCAGTTGTAGAACGTGGCCTCGCTGATCCCATGCTCCCGGCACAGATCCGCCGTCTTCACGCCCGCCTCATGTTGCTTCAGAATCCCGATGATCTGCTCTTCCGTGTACCGGCTCTTCTTCATCCCAGTCCTCCCGTTCAGATTACGAGAGAATTCCAGTTTTCCCTGGCGGAGTTTTTGGGAGGCAGGTCAAATGAAATCCAATTTAGAACAGTTGGCTCCAGATTGGAGTGATCTGAATCACACTCGTCTCATGGCGCACGGGAGAGGTCCCGGCTTCATACCTCGTGAAGGAAGGGCAGCGTGTGGCGTCTTTCCGGGGTGGATTTGATGGACACCACACGCCTCGGGGCACTACCCGGGGTGGCGGAGGCGCCTCCGATCTCAACGGTACTGTTGGCGTGTGGAACCTGCCTGATGTCCGGGTCTGTGACTTCACAGTTCGGTGGCAAGCGCTGTGGCGAGAACATTGCCGGCCCCGGGTGGAGACCATGGCGTCATCCTGGATCATTGCGAAGTGCCAACTGGTGACCAGCCCGATATTACCTGCCGTCCGAAATCCTTCGCGGCAGACTTTCCGCGCGTTTGTTCCGTATGCCGGTTCGATCAGATAGGTGTGTTGACCGATGGGCGAAATGAGGCGGGCGATTGCCAGAGAGGGGAAAGAACGGGCCAGAAGGATGGAAGATCAGAAGCGCACAACCGACCGATTAGCGTCTACCCTTGTGATTGATGCGTCCATCATCGCGGCTGTGCGTCTGGCACCTGACGACATCAGCAGACCGTCACCACGGTTGACATTAGTGACTGGTGAAAGCGCGGCGCCGTCGAGGATGATTCTGGACAAAATTGTGCACTAAAAAGCGAAAATCTGCCAAAGGGACGAGTCGGCCACCACTCGACCGCAACGAGGGTTTCTCTAGCCATTTTGCGCAACGCGTTTAGCGGGCCGATTGACGAAATCGAACAACGTGCGTCACAACTACGGCCGCGATCGCAATCAGGACATCTAACAACAGACGGGATTGGAGAGTGCCCCGAGCTTCATCAATTAACGTAAGTATGGACGCGGAGAAAAAGGCTGTAAGAGTGGAGACAGTTGCATCAGTGAATCCATTCTTTATGCGCCATCTTTGCCGCAGAATCAAGCTGGTGATAACGCCAGTAATTACTCCCAAAATGCCCGTGGCGAGCAAGTTGACGATTAGAATTACGAGCGCCCCGTTTGTGCCAATCATAGGTGACCTGCCCTGCAATATGCTTCCACGAGCCCAAGGAAATGTTGACCTTGAGCGTTCTCAAATTCACTTCCACCAAATGTAACTTAAGGGGGGACGCAACCCTGCCTCGAAGACGAAACGCCGACTCGTCCCCTTCCGACTTGGCGTAAGCGGTAGCGGCCCATCCTGGCTCAGAATCCATCACGCCTGGGATCAGACAATAGGGTGTCGGCAATCGCTGTTACGCTTACATTTGTTCGGCGTGGGTGACCACCGACTGTTCCCTGTCCTGTTTAAGGAGGCGGCCCGCGCTGAAATCGGCCCCGCCGAGCCCCAGGGGAACAAACGTCAAAGGGAAGGATAGGCCACGATACGACCGCAACGAGCCCCTACACAATCCCACTGCAAGAATAACCACCATGCAGGGAAAGTTGGACCCTCTAACTAAAGGCGAGATTCTATCCAGCGACGTAGAGCTTGCTTCGCGAAGAGAGATGCTTTGGCAAGTGTGGGCGGGTTAAGCGGGAGCAAAGAGGGTGTCTTGCGTCCTAGGTGGCGATAGTAATTTGCGGTTTGCTTGACGGCCTTGGCCTCTTTCCTTGTTCCCAACCCGGATTGTCCGATCTGGTTAGGGCCTCCTAAGAACTCAATGATGTCATACACATCAGCCCATCGGTTCTCCAAGTCCTGATACAGTTTCAAGGCTTCGCGGGTCTTGGCATCCCTCTGCGCGCATTCAAAAATCGCTGTGGCAAGCGGGTGTTGGTTAATCGGTTTCGTCAGTTCGGTCATGGCCGTGGCGGACGTGATGATAAGTGTCCGGCTAGCGCGGATCGTCCTACCACGAAGTTGCCCACCTGCGTCGACGGACTGGAGGTAGTTAACAGTGAGCGGATGGCCCAACCCGCAGTAAAGCGACAATATGCGACGAACCACGGACAACGTTGCATCGGCCAGCGTAAACACCTCTGACGGACTGGAACAGGTATTGAACTCAGACGATTCCAAAACCCAATGTTCGTTGAGTTTCGTTATTCGGCAAAGATCGGAATTAAAGCACCGCGCGTATTCGGCCAGATCAGTTGCAGTGCTTTCCAGGACGGCCAAGTATCGCATCGAAGGTTTCCTCAATAGACCTGTCAATCAATTATGCGCGGACTTGTTCCGGTCGAATAACCGCCTACACTTCCCTTTGAAATCCCTTCGCCTTTCCCGGGCGGGGACCGGCTGGGGCGGCGTTGTGATCTGGGTCACAGTAGGGGAAGAGTAGTCCACAAACCGCCCTGAATGCCCGATTCAGCGACCTTCCCGGGCTGCCCAGTGAGGCAACCGAACCCGGATAGGTCATTTTTCTTCAAGACAGGGGTGCCGAAGAACTCACTATTCTGGCGAGCATGGCATCGATCAGCGGAGAAGTTTCATCTATCGAAACCGGGGTGTCCGACGCTTCGAAATCGAGAGCGTTCGGCGTGTTCCTCTCTCGGCCGGTCAGCTCCGAGAGAAACCCTGTGAGATCGAATCCCCATTTTGAATTGGCGCTCATGAACGAGCACGACCGAAAAACAAAACGTAGCCGTCAGCGTCCTGCAGTTCGAATCCACGCAAGCCATCATCGGTATCTTTGAGCGCTCGACAAACTCGACATTGCGCGACGAGAACTCTGCCGCCAACGCGTCCGGATCAGGGACATGGAGGTAGGCATCCCAACGGGCGATGCCCTTTTTAACGTCTCGCGTGCAGTTTGGCACTGGCTCGACGCCGACGTCCTTGAACATGATCATCGCAGCGCCGCGCCGTGCAATGCCGAAGAAGATGTGGTCAGGTTCGGGCCCTTGAAACGTGATCTCGAACCCAAGACGGTCGCGATAAAACGCCAGGGCCGCGGGGACATTGTTCACGATGAAGAGCGGTGCAATGCCGGAGATTTCTGGCTTAGTCATGTGAGTCTCCACGCGCGGAATCCCCCTCTGCGGGAATAGCGAGCCATTGAGCGCCCACGAACGAGCAAGTCAGCAGGGCGATGACGAGTTGGGGCATGAACTCCATTCTAAGGGAGGCGAAACTACTCTCCAGGAGTCCCATAGTGTCGACGGATCTTGGTAAATGCAATTCGGAGCGCATCGCGCTCCGGATCATCCCGGAATGGCGTTCGGATTCCTTTCGGAATGAGCGATCAGCTTCGCCGGAATCCCCACTTCTATTTGTCGTTGACGATTATCGGCTTGGTGGCCGCGATGGCATGGGCAATCTGGGGTAAGACCGATCCGCAGGAATTTGCAAAACGGACTCGAGGGTGGTCTTGAGGCGCTCTTCACACTCGTAGCGGTCGGTTAACTGCCCACCCTTCCCCAACCCCGGCTGGGCTTTTCCCCCCGGCGCACGGGCCGGGAGCGCGGAAAGGCGAACGGGTGGCATAGGGACGAATAGGCCACAATCCGCTCGGGAACCGTTGAAGGAAGGACAAATTAATAGCTCTGTTCGTTGTGTTCATCTGTTGGCACTGCATCAGTCTCAATGATTGAAGGGATAGTCTTGAATCCAGTGGAACCCGCGGCTTGTAACGGGGAACGGCGAGCTGTTCATCCTCTTAAGCTGTATGTGCTGTTTATGCGCATTGACGGTGCCGTCGAGGATCAGGTCGTCTTCATCCGGTCGATTGAAGGAGAAGTTCGCTCGCCAGTCCTTGTTGCTCGACGTAGTGAGCGCGAGCGTGTTCTTTTGCGCATCGAGCGAGGCTGAATATCCGGTTAACGTGTCATCCATCCGTTGAACGTGAACCCAGTTCGGATAATCGAAAGTGATGCGGCGCCAAAGGCTCGCATCTGTGGCGAGAAGTGGCCGGGGTTGACCGTCGATTGATAGCTGCTCGATAACCCAAATTCCTGCGAGAGCCGACTTGGGGCGACCACCTCCAACCTCATGCCAGCCTCTTTGTATATCCAGAAGATTGGCAGCGATCATCCAGCACCACAACACCGAAAGAACAATACGAGCGATCCGGTTCGTCCGAAGCGAGTGAAAGAGCGGCTTTGGCGGTGGGATGGCAGCTGGATGATTGCGAAAAAACAGATCAAAAAGCTGACGCAGGTTGGGTGCAAGCAGGATCAGCGAAATGACAATGAGGTGAATGGAAAGCAGTTTGACGCAGACATCATAGGTCATGTTCAAGGCGAAGACTTGGACCATGTCTGCAAGACAGATGAGAGCGCCCAGCGTAACGGTGCGTGGAAAAATTAGCAAAATTCCGCCTGCCAGTTCCAAACAGCCTGTGAATATTTCGTAAGCAGGAGAAATGCCAATCGAAGTCCAGAGGAGGCCCATCGGAGAGAAGTCCCTGAGTGGCTGGAGGAATTTGAAGGGGAATGGAAAATACATTTGCAGTGGAACGGCCTTGGCGAATCCGTAGACAAACATCTGACTCGCGAGAGCCACGCGCAGAAAAAGCTGGAACCATCTCGAGAGTTCGGGATGGCTTGTGCGCTTGCGATCGACCGCAGACCAGACTGCAGTAGCGAGGAGCGCAATCACGAGAACGCAGAAGGCAAGCACCCAATCAAAGCTCTTGTCTCCACTTCCCGTATCTGCGTAGACAAGCTCGGTTTTGGCTCTAAAGATGCTTTTGGCTACCCAGAGAATCCCCAACCGAAGTGGCCACAATGTCGCGTAATCTGGCGCGTCGATCAGTTGGGCGAAGAAAATCGAATTGATGATCTGACTAGAAAAGGAATACAGAATGAAGTAAACGAAACAGAAACGAAATCCAATTCGTTCGACGGTTGACCAGTTCTCCGGAGTGTGTGGGAGTCGCTCACCCAACGACGGCACTTGCGTAACCATCTGTCGTCCTTCAAATTGAAGTTCAGATCATAAGTTTTCAGGGGAGAGAACTCTATCGTGAAATGAAGCTGGTTCCACAAATTAACTATAGCGGAGATCTTCTTCGGTCGAGTTAAGGTCGAATAACCGCCCACCCTTCCCTAAATTGGTTAGGTGGCTGCTGCCGCCCAGCTGGTCAGGGTAGGCGAAGGGCTGGCAAAGGTCCGAGTCGGCCACGATTCGCTCGGAACAAGCGTTTCCCGATAACAAAAGTCAAACCCTGCCCCGATAGAAGATGTTGAGAAGAAGATTCACGATTGCGAGGAAGGCCAAAAGGGTAAGCACCAATCGTCGGAGTGATGGCCTCGGCGGTATGGCACACCCAAGAAGTGCGCCTATGCACCAACCAGTGTTAAGGGCGATAAACGGATGGGACCGCAAGAACTGGAGTGCCAGCCAAGTGCATAGCACCGTGACTGGCCACCTCAGAACGACTGCAGACGACGGATCGATTTGATTCCACCTGTAGAGCGTACGGTCTTTGACTCGCGAGGAGTCCTCCCGCAGGGGCTTGAGTCTTCTGACCATCCCGGCGAACACGAACAGCCCTGCAACGAGAGTCAAAACAATCCAGAAGTACACTGCCATTCAGCTCCGTAGTTTACCTCAATGCTGCGCGGTGGCCAGAAGCAAACTCAGGTTCCGGGCGAGTCACCGCTACGCATCGAAACGCTTCGGGGACGAATTTTGAGCAAACCTCTGAACTTGTCACCGCTACGCTTCCCCAGTTGTTTGGAGTCTGCCGCGCTAAAATCGGGCCCGTAAGGGAACAAACGTCAAAGGGACGAGTAGGCCACGATACGCCAGCTGTCATTGCATGGCTGCTCGCCGGGGTCTATCCTGCCGCCATGTCTCCCAGGAGCCGCAAGATCGCGGTAGGCATTGCCAGTGCGGTTCTTGTACTCGTGTTTGCGCCTCCGGTCAGCATAATTGCGACAAGTGGGTGCAACCGTCGGGAAGCAGCCCGTCTGCTCACTTGTGCGAGGAAGATTCACCCAGGCGCAATCAGCGAAAGCGAGACCAGGAGAGAACTCTCGGAGTTCGACCGATATATCTTGCATGGTCAGGAATCGATTTTGGGCCGTCCGACTGCGACACGCGACAGCTACAGTATTTCTAACTATCCAAAATGGGTGGACCGTGTCGCCCCGCATCTTCCGCCCTGGGTGAACGAACACATCTGGTTCCTTCCAGCTACATTTCTGTCGGTGTCTCCCCGCTTCGAGAGGGGTGAGCTTGTGCTGCTTGATGTGCGCGAAGTTCAGGAGCACAGAGGCGACATTCACCCGTATGGGGCGATCGTGAGGGTCTTATCCACGCGCAGCGAAGAGAGCACTCCAGAGCGGCCGGATGGTTTCACTGGTTTCAATGTCTCCCCAGTTGAAGAGGCAGAGTTCGACGAGGCGGAAAAACAGATTGGACCGAGTTGGATCAGCCGTGTATATGTCACTCTCGATGAACGGGCATCTGCAGACCAATACGCTGGTTCATTCGGCTTCCGCCTTAGCTGTTTTACGTCTCTGCGCGGTTGCCGCGATGCAAGGGAGATTCTCCCCTCGGTTCCCATGACGCGAGGAAGGTTCTCGCAATAAAGGAGTAGCAATCGAAGCCTGTGTTTCGGGCGGCGAGATGTATGCAGGAGGAATCTCGCAATCGGTGAGTGAATGCGCCCACGACACTCCGCCAATCGATTGCGGTCGAATAACCGCCCACTCGTACATGACCTTGGTGTCATGTACGTATCGGCCGATTTACGTCCGGAACTCGCAATTCTGATCACTAACGGGCCTGGATGAGCGCATTGGGCTCGTTAACTGTGACGCTCAAGTTCCGGTTTGGCCGTCGTCCCAGAAACGATCGGCGGCTACAGTTGCCAAACCTGGACCGGGGGCAGAAGAAGACTTACACGAAATTACTCCGCCAGTTTGTCTCAAATTCGATGACAGGTCCCGTTCCGGCAAAAGTGCAAGGGCCCTAACGGCGGAGACGCTTATAAGGCAGTGCTCTTCCAATTCATACTTGGCGCGTTCCATATCGACATTCTTCTTGGCCGCGAGCCTTTTGTTAACCTGATAACATGCCGTGGAACGAGCCTCAATGTACTCGCTGAGCGCAGCCTCAAAAGCTCGTGCAAGATCCCTACAGATTGAGCAATCCATACCTGCGCCTTTCCGACCTCTGCCGGACCAACCGTACTTTGGATGCGGTCGTAATTTCAAAAAATGCCTGGAATCTCGGTCAAAATGCTGGCCGGGCCAGGGAGAGAATGTTCCCGTGTGAAGTCCTCGACAAAAGTCAGCCTACTCGCCGATGGCCCGTCCGGTTTCATCTCAGAAGGATTGGCTCTATCGGCTTGTTTCACCGGCCTGAACGAAGGTCGGCTCTTGTTACGGTTCGCAGGTAGACGATTGTCTGTATCGCATTTCTTGAGGAGACTCATCGCACCTCCAGCCGTTCCGTTGCGTACTTGAACGATGCAAGGTGGAAGCGAGACGTGAAGATTCATTCCCCTCGCTTCGGGATGACGAGCAACTGGGAGGAGTCGATGAGACTCATCCCAGTTTTCTCGCTGACCGTTCGCCACCGACGATCGGGCGCTGGTTTCTATGCGGCCTTGCTGTGAACCTTGGCTTCGAGGGCCTTTTCGGCGCCAACAGTCACCTTGATCTGCTTGGGCTTGGCTTCGGCCTTCTTAGCAAGGGTTATCTTCAGCACGCCCTTGTCGTAGTGGGCGTTTACCTGAGTGAGATCCACGGAACTGGGCAGCGTGAACGACCGGGTGAACTCTCCGTAATGCCGCTCGACGCGACGGAAGTTCTCCTCTTTCTCCTCCTTCTCGATCTTGCGCTCGCCATGGACGGTGAGGGTGGTGTTCTCGATACGGACATCAATGTCCTTTTCGTCGATGCCCGGCACTTCAAGCTTCAACGTAATGTTGTGCTCATCTTCGTAGATGTCAACCGGAGGTGCGTAGCTTGTTGTCGTTAACGCCTCTTCCGGGACTTCAGGTCTATACGACTCACGGAGAAGGCTGTTCATGCGGTTGATGCGGTCTTGTATGGCGGAAAACTCACGCAAAGGCTCCCAGCGGGTCATTAGGGTCATAAGACAACTCCTCGTTTTGGGAAATCTAAGGAGGGAAAGCTTCAGATGGGCTGACTTAGTTCAGAGAACCTGAACGAGTAAGTAGGGGTAGCTTGCTCAATCCCAACGCTAGGCTTGTGCGCTGCCGTTGTCAACGTGTGGTTCGCCAAAATAGCGATCTGCTGTCGAATCAGGCGGATGAATTGATCTATCCAGTTTGATCAGTCCGGTGTTATCGGTTTAAGCAAATCGCCAATGCCCGCCGCGAACCTCGCATTCAGAGACACCCTACATTCGGAGTTCCGGGTGAGTCACCCCCCACACGTGCATGACCTCGGAGTCATGTTGCTGTGCGCGACAACACTCCCCGAATCGCAGAGAAGGTGTGCGCGCCTGCGATTGCGATCGCGTTTATCTCGCGAGAGAGTCGAAACCAGTTTGTATACTATGTTTTCTCCGGAGGACCTCTATGCAAGACCAAGGGACGGGTCGCAACACCGGTAGTCACTTAGGTTTCTTCACTTAGCGAGTTGCGATGATGGTCTAGCCCGCGCGGAATTTGGGCAGCATTTCAAGAAAAAAGGGGACACATGAAACGGATCTGCGTTTTTCTCTTTGCACTCGCGCTCTCCCTCGGGGTGGCGCACGCTAAATCTCACTATTCCCTGCCGGGTCCGGTCGTGTGCGGGATCTACAATCCGGCACAGATCAACTGCAACTCCATCCCCCTTCAACTCAATTACCAGTACGTAGGCTCCGTCTGGGTGGTGGCCAACTACGCCACGAACACCGGGACCATCACGCTCTCGGGCCGCGTTGACGAGAATCCCGGTCCCGTCAACCTGATCGCGGTCGACCAAACCGGAACCTTCACCGATACAGCCACCGGCAACAAGCTCACGGCACCCACCATCGTCACCGTGTACTTCACCTGCATGGAGACCGATGGCGACTCGTGCGTAGGGCCAACCCTCCTTACGCTGCACTTCTCCTATCAGTACAGCTCGGTTGGCGGAGGCGAGGGTCAGCGCAACCCGGATGGCGTAGCCACGGGCTGCGATGCCCCAGGCTGGTGTCAGTACCTTAGCGCAGGGGCCATAACGATCGCAGGTGACGGACCGGGGAAGTAGGCATGGCGCAGCGTGTTCGCACGTCTGCGCGGACCGGAACTATAGGGCCACTTGGTGGGTTCCTGGCGAGTCACCCCCTACTCGGCAATTTCGTCGGGGTCATGTCCGAATTGGCTTCGATACTCCCGATACGATTGGTAGGCAGGGACATTTCAACGGAAAACATTTGACAGCGCGTTGTGGGGTTCGATAGCCCTTATGTCTCCCCTGAAGGAGGAGATTGCAATGCGTATGTTGCTTCGAGTTTCCATTCCCGTGGAAGCGGGGAATGCCGCTGCCAAGAACGGAACGCTAGGTACGACGGTTGAGAAGATTTTGAATGAGCTCAAGCCGGAGGCTGCGTATTTCTTTTCGGACGACAACGGCAACCGTTCGGCGTCTATTGTTTTCGACATGAAAGATACATCGCAGATTCCTGCGGTAGCCGAACCGTGGTTTCTGGCGTTCAATGCGAACGTTTCGTTCCGGCCAATCATGAATGCGCAGGATCTGCAAGCGGGCCGGGCGGAGATCGCGAACGCCGCGAAGAACTACGCAAAGTAGGGTTGTCAGTTCCCCCGGACAACTGTGAGTGGCCCGAAGTGCAGAGTGTTCTGCGCGGAAGGGATGTTTTGTCTAAAACGTTCGTGTGGAGTCTGACTCTCAGGGGTGTACTGGGCTTATCACCGCCTACCCTTCCCCTACCCCGGCTGGGCTTCCCCGGGATGCGGGCCGGCGCGGAAAGCGAAGGAACGGCAAAGCGAAGAGTTGCCCACCACTCGCCCGGAACCGGGTTTTTGCCCAGGAGCATTGCCCAAGTAGAATCATTGCGCTGCGCGTCTGATAGACGCGTGCCTGTTTTCGGCATCGATTGGGCCGGCGCCGGAGCAAGGCCCGGGAGAGTCCATTGGCGACCAGAGAACGAATGAGAGGGGCGATTCTAAGCCTCATTTGGCTTTTGACGACATCGGTGGTCGGAGCACAAAAGTTCCACGACCCAGCCAGGGAAGAACTTCAAATGACCGTCGACCCAGACGCTCCGGGCGATCCAGCCGTGTTTCTGGATCGTGAAGATGCGACGGATTTCAGTAGCCAGTATATAAGCCGATATGCCCGCATTAAGATTCTGTCGGACGACGGAAAGATATGGTCGCACGTCGAGATTTCTTACGATCCCGCGCTGATGTTGCCACCCACCATGGAGGGCAGAACCATACACCCTGACGGCACAATCAGCCTTTTGCCGAAGGAGAGTTCTCCCCATCAGGTTGATGACGAATCTGCAATCAGGGTGCAAACGGTTGCCTTCACTCTTCCAGATGTGACTGTCGGCAGCATACTCGAGTATCGATGGACGGTCCGTATTGCACCTCGGCCGTTTCCGCATGCAAGATCGGGGGCGAATTACATCCCGCCACATTACTGGTCACCCCTGGAGTTAATCGCGCCGCGCTGGGACATCCAAGAACGCGTCTTTACTCACCACGCCCGATTTAGATTTGACCCGTTTACGCTTAGAGACAAGGGGGACCGGAATGTTCTCAACGTAAACACCTGGCGTATGGGATACGTCGATGGAGAGCGTGCTGACAATCTCATTCATGTCGATCGCCTTCCAGCCGGCGCGCATGTGGCGCTCTCACCGACTGGGGAGTATTCGCTCGAGGTGCGCGACATTCCGGCTCTCGCGAATGAACCAAGTTCGCCGCCTCCAGCCAGCCGTGCCTATCATGTTCAGTTTTGCTTTTCTCCTTACCCTTCGCCGAATTCGTACTGGGAGAGTGAGATTAAGCGATGGTCGAGTGAGTTGGCCAGCGATACCCAGGTTACGGCGACGCTGGGTGAGGGAGTGGCTCGAAGTACGACCGCTGGATCGATCCCCGAGGAAAAGGCGCGCCAACTGTACGCTGCAGTACAGACTCTCAATAACCTGGATTTCAGCCAAGCTGCGAAGACGCCCGCTCACCGCACCTGGTTTCAGCCAGAATTAAGGAACCCAGACGAGGTGTGGAAGCAGAAGGGCGGCTCGGCCGTGGAGATTGCGCGACTTTATCTGGCCTTATGCAAGGCGGCAGGATTGGATGCGTACGGGTTGGCGGTTGCGGCTCGTGATCGCGGTATCTTTGATCCAAATTTCCTCTCCCTTGAGCAACTGGATTCCTTGTTGGTTGTGATTCGCATGGACGGAAAAGAAACCTACTTGGATCCAGGTGAAAAGCTCTGCCCCTTTGGGCAAGTAGCCTGGAATCACACCCTGGCAGGAGGTATTTCGCAGCTTTCCAAAGATTTCATCCATACTCCGGCGACTTCCGTTAAGGATGCGGTAACAATACGGACTGCGGATCTCACCGTCGATCTGGCAGGAACACTGATGGGGACGGTAAAGGTTTTGATGAAAGGTCCGTCGGCCCTTTACTGGCGGCAAATGAGTCTCTCGACTGATGCTCCGGAAGCAACCAAGCAATTCACACGATTGTTTAAGACTCTGCTTCCCGCAGGGCTCCACCCGGAATCGATAAAACTCAAAGGCCTGCTGACGGTAGATGACTACCTCGAAGCGACGGCGAACCTTTCAGGGTCGGTCAGCTCGCAGACGAGCTTGCGCATTGGACTGCCGGCCTGTCTGTTTGTCGGGAACTCGTTGTCACAATTCACTGCCAAAGACCGCACTTCACCCGTAGACCTTCGGTATGCCGAACAGGTGATCGACGATGTCAAATACCACTTTCCGGCGAATGTCACCCTGGAAAACGCTCCAAAGAGCGCCCAACTTGCGTGGCCGGAACATGCTGCCCTTTCAGTGACGACGACTGCAGTGATTGGAACCGTTGATGTGAAGCACGTGTTCGCACGAACCCTCGTGGTCTTGGATCCGAAGGATTATTCGAGTCTGCGCGATTTCTATGGAAAGATTGCCGCAATTGATGAAGAGCAGGTCGTTTTCAAGCTGCCCGGTCCGACAGGGCAGTGACCGCTTTGCTTGCCTCGATGCTTACGTCACCGCTTTCAAGCCGGCCAGGCGAAGACTGCGAAGTCACTCGTAAGTCGGGGCGAGTGATCGCTAGCCTTCCCGATCGGATTCGGAGACCGGAGGTCGGAATTGGGGAAGACGAATAGAAGCCATAGGGAAGAGTTGCCCACAACACTCCCGGCGAACCGCTGCCGTGTTGAAGACAAGGTACAATTTCAGCGAGCTTACTCGTTCAGGTTGAAATGGAATCGATCAAGCGTGTCGCTGTAGTTCTCGCACTGAGCCTCTTTTGTGAGACGGGCTCCGGACAACAATCTGCCACTCCCAGAGACGGTTATGTTCCCAACGAGTCAACCGCGATTAGGGTCGCTGAAGCTATCTTTGTCCCGATTTATGGGCAGCGTCACGTCGAGGCTGAGCGACCCTTTCATGCGCGTCTGGCTGGCGATCACTGGATCGTCAATGGAACTCTTCGGAGGCCGCGCAATCACAGGCTTGTTGTGATGGGCGGAACCATGACAGCCGAGATCAACAAGGTGACTGGTCGCATCGTAGACGTCTACCACGGAAAATAGCTGCCTTCCGGGCGTGTCACCGCCGACTCTTCCCCTATCGGCGAATATTAGTGAAAGGAAGGATGCCGATGCTGCAATGCCCAGTCGGAAGCTCCTATCCCGGGAAATATGTCATGTTCGCGTTCGCGGCATTCTTCGCTGCCTTGTGTTGGCGCACATGGCTTGGCCCAACTGAACGGGAGCTTGGTGGTCGCAGTAGGGATGGCCGCGGACTGAGCGACAATCCGCCTCCATTTCAAAGTGCGACCGCTCCGCGCCTCACTATGGCGTAGCTCAACGAGCTTCAGCGGCTGCCCGATATGCGGCGGCAGTGGATTAAGCCTCTTTGTAGAGTGCGGCCCCGATGATGGCACCTACCGCAATTTCAACGGTGCCGGTAAACGAGGCGTAGAGCATCAAGTGCGGGCTGTAGAGGCCAATCACCGCATTCGTAATATTTGGGAGGAGGGTTGTTAATGCCCATACAACCAGCCCGGCATAAGCCGCGGTCTTGACACCAGGGCCGAAGCGCGGTCTGATGGCAGCGTATACCCAGATGAGAAGGATCCCGCCGATCATGTAGCCCAGGTACAGCCAGTAGATGAAAGCTCCGTGGTAGGCGTTCGGCCGGTTGAGCGACTTCATAGCGTTCTCCCAGTGTTGGCCCACCAAAAACCCGTTCAGAAACCAGTCGAGAAAACCCGCAATGACCCCCGCAACGATACCGCCAAGGATCACGCGGGCATAGTTGATCTTGCCCATTTGCAACCTCCTTTGGGGGATTGCGGGAGTATACGCATACCCGAGGAGGAGACGCAACTCTTTTGTCTGAATCCCAAAGCAAGCTAGCATCGAGTTCCGGGCGAGTGACCGCCGACTCTTCCCTTTGAAATCCCTTCCCGGCGGGGACCGGCTGGGCGGCGTTGTGATCTGGATCACGGTAGGGGAAGAGTAGTCCACAATCCGCTCGGAACAATCCCGACGTTGCTGGTGTCCAATAAACAAGGCGCAAACCAAATCAAATAGATCAGCGGGAGTCTGTAATGCTCCAGGATGAGCAGACAGTTTCGTTCGAAGGGATGTCATTTGAGGTCTTTCATCCCTGGTACGTCAGATTGTTTGGCCTTTACTTGTTCGTTGTGATCGTACTGGCAGTTCTTCGGATGGCTCAGCTTTTGTGGAGTTTGCGCAAGCGGCGGGTCGCTCAGCAGTCGGAATCGTCAGTGGGCTTGAACCTGTCAGACTTTTGGGAGCTTTCATATGTCAAGGCCAAGTCGTTCAAGACCCTTTCGTACCTGACACTCCTAATTGCAGTGATCGTTTTGACGTGGAACTTCTCCGACGCTCTAGCCCAGGTGGCCACACAAAAGCCCAGCGGAATTGGAGCGGTAGCCGGTGCGTTCGGAGAAGCGCTGAAAAGCTTCTCTGCCGGCATTATTGTGTCAGCAACTCTTTTTTGCTGCGCCGCTTTCTGCGAACGTCTGATCCACCGTCACCGGCTCGGAATTACACGCAAACGGAGCAGATCGGATGATGCGGTCGAGTGACCGCGAACTGGGAAGTAACTCAAGCTTGGCATAAGCTTAGCTGTGATGTTGTTTCTGAAGGTACAGGTTTTGTAACAGCCGGAACGGCCCGATCCGCCCATTGATTCTGGGGAACTTAGGAAGCCGCTTTTTCGACCCCTTTTGTAACGGGGCTGGCTTGCTCCTGAAGGACGCGGTGTATGGTGGTTCTGGAAACCCGGTAGGTTTTCGCCAGCTGGCCCAGGCTGCGCCCGTGCTGGCGATCGCTGAGGATCGCCGCACGATCGAGTTCGAGGGGTTGGCGGCCGATATGCCGGCCTTCGAGGCGGGCGCGCCGCATGCCGGCGCGCACCCGCTCGACGATCAGGTTGCGTTCCAGCTCGGCAATCGCTCCGATGATGATCACGATGGCACGGCCCAGCGGGCCGCCGGTGTCGATGGGCTCGCGGAAGCTGACGAACTCAACCCCGAGCCGGTTCAGCTCGTCGATGATTTCCAGAAAATGCTTAACCGATCTGGCGATCCGGTCCGAAGCCCAGACCAGAACCACGTCGAAGTGGCCGCGGCGTGCATCGCGCATCAGGCCGTCGAGGCCGGGCCGTCGCGCCTTGGCGCCGCTGATACGATCCACATATTCCTGCACGATCTCGAGGCCGCGCTGGGCGGCCATCTGCCGCAGGTCATAGAGCTGGGTTTCCGGATGCTGGTCCAGGCTCGAGACCCGCATGTAGAGAGCGGCGCGTTTCACCGGCGGCGCCCCTTCGGCTTCGGAGACGAGCGCTCCACGACGTAGTTCCGAATAAACTCCAACAGCACGTCGGTCATGTTCTTGCCCTCGGCGGCCGTGGTCGACTTGAAGGCGTTGTGCAGTCCCAGTGGGACGTTCAGATTCATGCGCTTCACCTGTTCTGGTTGTGGTGGCTTAATCTTGACTCACCTCCTCTCGCAGAGATGAGGATAGCTGGTTATGAGTACCACCCGCCAGCAGTCCGGCCGGCGCGGTGCGGCATCCGGAACGGGATACACAGAACATAGACCAGCAGCCGGACCACACCCCAGTCGATGCCCAGGATCTCGGCCATGGCCTGGAACTGCTCGGGTGTGCCGAGGGTCGGCTTCCCGTCCTCGATCGTCTGCCACTGGGCCGTCTCCATGCCGGCTAGTCTGGCCGCCTCGGCGGGGGAAAGCCCCCGCCGCTCGCGGATGTTGGCGATGACCCTGCCCAGGCACCGGGCCCAGGCGCGGCGCTGTTGAGGGGAGAGGGACGGATAGTCCGGAAATGCCATGCTCATATACTCATTACTCCTGAGAGACCGCCCTGTCAAGCAAGGCAGCCGAATTTTCCTTACTCCTATGAGTATGGGCTTGGAACGGCTTCCAGCCAAAGGTCCGTCTATATTATTCCTATGCGTCTCCGCAGTCTTCACCGAGATATGAAGCACACTGGCTATTTCCTTCATGGTGTAGCCCTGGGCGCACAGTACCAGTTCGGACTTCTCCCGCGGAGTCAGGCTTTCGATCGGATCGGCCTCGGCGCACGGGACCAGCAGCTCCGAGGACATCGACGGCGGTGTATAGAACCCTCCCCGGAGCATGGTGCGTATGGCATAGCCGAGCTCCTCCGGGCTGTCTTCCTTGAGGATGAACCCGTTAAGCCGCTGCTGGCGGGCGCGGCGGAACAGCTCAACGTGACCGTGACGGGTGAGGACGGCGATCTTGGCCTGCGGCCGAAGCTGGTGTATGTCGGCCGCCGCGGCGAAGGTATCAAGACCCGGCATATGGGTCTCGAGCAGAACTAAGGCAGGTGCGTGCGACTTGCAAAGGTCCAGGGCCCGCGCTGCATTGTCGGCCTGCAGCACGTCCATATGGTGTTCTTCATGGATGACATGGGCGATCGCTTCACGCACGATCGCCTTGTCATCTCCGAGGATGACTAGGTCCCTTCCCGGCCGGCGTACATAAAATTTCGCCCGCGGGCGCGAAGATGGCCGCACCGGGCACGCCGCGCTACCGTGACCTAACTTCGCCCGCCGGAGGGGACTCCCCACCAAGGCACCGATCCAGGATCAAGGATCAAGGATCAAGGATCCGTTCTCGTCTCTTGGGCGGACCCCCCATCAAGATCGGGCCATTACGAGGCAAGATCGAGACTCTCCTGTTGCTGAGGGGGCAGAGTAGAACGGGCGGGGTCAGGGTCAGGAGTCAGGAGGGAGAGATTAGCTTCACCGGCGCCCGCCCCCTTGGCGCCGGAGTTTGCTGGGAGCAAACTCCTTCCGGCCAGGGCATGGCTTTTTAGCAAAGTCCCGGAGCTCCGCGGGGCTCGCCAGAGGGCAATTCCCAAATCGGGAAACGACTTAAAAATAGTTGATCGAAGCGCCTCTACTTTTGTGCAGCAAATCCGGCAAAAGGGCGGTGGGAACATGTTCCCACCGGTGGGCATTGTGGCTTCATTGCCACCTCACTGGGTCTTCGTTACCACAGCTACCCCCATAGTATAGGCAATTCCTTGTAGAACTCGGATTTTTCACTCTCAGCTGATGCCAGGAAAATCCCTCATCCTTGCTAAAACAGCCCTCGGTTTTACCCTTTTCGGGCTGGTCCAGGCGCCGACGAGAACGGACCACGTTGTGCAAGTTGGACAGCCGGATCAGAGTGATCCGGCTTGTGGGAGAGTGGCTTCACTTGGAAACCTTTGCAGCCAACGCCTTGAGGTTTAACTTCATTAGTTCCATAGAATCCCTTCGCAATTCCGCGATCTTGGATCGAAGGACTTCACGTCTATCCTCTTCCTCTTCCTGCTTATGGATTAGTGGATCCTTGAACTCTATCCCGTTAACCAGAGCGACAGTGAATTGTCTCTTATAAAGTGTGGTGATCGTGTGGAGGTGCCAGCCGCGCTGCGGTTTGCGCGGATGCCGCACGGTCTTCAGTGAGCCGAATGGCCATTCGACTTCTTCACCCCGCTTTAACGCCGCCTTCATCTCATCGAGGATGGCATTGAAGATTCGAACTGCCTGGCGGCGAGAATGCCCATGGGTCTGCAATTTTCTGATGATGTCACCGGTGACTAGCGTTTTCCCTTCCTTTTCCATTACCACAATCCCCCGCCGAAGATTAGGTTTCGGACTGTTCCCTCGCAAGACAAGGGGCATGCTTTTGCTTGGGTTCGGTTCGTCCAGCCCGCCTCGGATTGCTTAAGGCCCGCCCGGCATGCGACTTATTTGCCACCTTACGCCCACTTCCCTAATCTCTGCCGCCTTCGCTTGACCCTTTCGGGCTTCTTGATGGGCTCCGATTCATCCGGCGCAAGGCTCCAGCCCGGCGCCCACGGCAAAGGCGTTTCACCCTCCAGCAGTTTCGATCCCTCCTCGTCAAGAACGTGCCCGACAGTTTGGGACGCACCCCGGCGAACCCTTTCCGTCTTCAGGTAGCCAAACGGAAACTGCACGTTTTCACCGCGCTGGAGGGCTTGACTGATCTCATCGAACACCATGCGCACGACTCGGTCCGCTATGTCCAGCGAGAAGCCCCGATCGCGGAGCCTGCCAACCAGGTACCCTCGCCCAGGTCCATCCAGGGTACGGCTCTCCAGGTCCATCAACTATGCCCTCCCTCACGGCATTCCGAGTGTATCCATCGAAATGGAAACCCGTCCGTGCTCGGCGACACAAACATCCACCGGCAGCACCTTTCGCCGGCCCCCCGCCGGCAGGGAACAACTGACGCTAATGCGCAGGAAAGGGAGTTAATGGTGCACGATTAAGTGCGTCAGGGTCAGAGGTCGGAGACGGAAGCATCGGAAGGATCGGGGCGAATGGGATGAGAGGAAAAGGGAAACCCGTGCAATAGGGAGTTTAAATCCGAGCGACGCGCGGCGGTTGGATACAAAATAGGCAGCCATTGGCCGGGCCCCCAATGGCTCTCTTTGTTCCACATCGCTGGACATCATCCGTTAGCGGCGGCACCCCCAAGGCGCGCCGTAGAGACGCTATTCAGTTCTCCGACTCTGAGTGCGCCTCAGCCCGCCCGCCTCCAGGAGGAGTCGAACTCCAGTCGATTTCCCCGACAGGATCAGGAACCGTCCATCCAGCCCTCGCAATCTCTTTTTCAGCAAAGCAACCATGTGATTCAGATACTGAGGACGGATTCTTTTCCCCGAAATCATCTCCAGATATCCAAGGATATCGGCCCTTTTGCGAAAGCCGACCAAGCGTTCCCCAGCATCCCTGTCGGGGCTCGCGGAGGCAAGATAGACGAGCAAAGCGGCGAGCCGCGACGGCAGCTGAAAGGCCGGCCGACCATCAAACGAGAACCATTCCCCATCTAAGCGATCGTCGATAAGAAGCGTACGCGCCACCGCGACCGCCGGAGGTTGCGCTCCGAGGATTGTGGCTCCGGTGCCGGCGCAACTCCTCATGACCCCATTAAACAGCCGAAGGATGTCAAAGTACCTGTCACTCAGGCGATCGCCAATGCCTTGAGCTTCTCGAAGCATGCGGGTCAGCTCTCGAATTCGGGGATCGTCCGGGGCCAGCACTTTGGGACCTGCCTGCACGCTCGCTCGAAGAGTTTTTGATGCATCCTACTCCACTGTCAGACCGACCGAGGTTTGAGATCCTGTTCCGCTCGGTCCTGAGCCAGTGACATTGACGGTATAGGTGCCTGCAACGGGCCCTGATGTCTGAGTTACTGTGCTACATCCAAAACACAGCATTGAAACAGCAAGAACGACCAAACAGAAGTACTTTCCCTTCGCGCGCGGTCTTCCTGCCAAAAACAGCCCACACAGAACAATGGCGAGCGCAGCGAGGGAGGGCATAGACCTCGGAGAGTTCGTACGGCCAGGAGATAGGGTGGCTAGTGGCATGGGAGAAGCCAGCGTGAGGACAGCGGTTCCGCTAGTGCTCGTGCCGGAAAGCGTTACAGTCCCAGGTATAGAGCAGGTTGGCAAAACTCTGGGGTTTCCGGTTCCGATATAGGCAACAGAGCAGGTAAAACTGACCGTGCCGATCAGGCCTGTACTTGAACTGGCAGTGATCGTTGTCGTCTGTTTCCCGGCAATGCCGCTTATGACGAGCGAGGAGGGCGATGCCGAGATCGAAAACGAGGGTGCTATTGGAGGTGAAACCGAGAAGCTTCGAGTCACCGGAGTAGCAGCCGCGTAGGTTGAGTTTCCCGGCTGCGTAGCTGTAATGGAACACATGCCTTCGGAGACCAGTGTCACGAACGTCCCGGAAATTGCGCAGAAGTCAGCAGTCGAACTAGCAAACGCGACGGCTAAGCCTGAACTGGCAGTGGCATTCAAAGGGAAAGGTGTGGCTCCAAATACCTGATTGCTCAATGGAGCAAATGTGATCGTTTGGGCCTCACCTACGACGGAGAATGTTTGCGTCACCGGGGTTGCTGGAGCGTATGTGGTGTTTCCCGCTTGGCTGGCCGTGATGGCACAAGTTCCCACGGATACCAGGGTTAATTCGGCCCCAGTAGAGACCGCGCAGACATTTAGAGTTGTCGAAACAAAACTAACCGGCAGGCCGGAACTCGCAGTCGCGGTCAGCGCGAATGGGCCAGCTCCCAGTACTTCATTGTGCAGCGGGCCGAAAGTAATCGCCTGCGGCGAACCGGAGTTCGGCGGGGGCGACGCAGCAGCAGGGGTGAGGGCGACGCCATCCACAGCCATTGAGAATGCTTCAGGGATGGCATTAGGAGCGTTAACATTGGGCGGGACAAGCCAACTGATGTTTAGCGCAATCCCTGTAAATGGAACCTTGATGCCAAACCCCCTCTGCGTCAGCGCTGTGAACGGAATCTGGAATTTGGTCCACTGAGGACTTGCCGGAAGATTCACTCCATAGAAATCGTTATCTGCGACGTTGGTGGTTTCTACTTCTACTCGAAATGCGGTTGCAGATTTCGCGAGAAACTCGATCCCAGAGATTCCGTGGCTTACCAATGGGATCGCCTCGCCAACGTAGGACCCGACTGGGAGGTACAAGCCCGAGTATTGCTGCACTGATCCGTTCAAGGTCGCACACCCAGGCGCCAACAGCAGTGCGCCGGACGAATTGGATTCTTCAGACGTACATCCCGTGGTGCTGAACATGACACTGCTCGTACCACCCGTAGCCTGATCGGTGAAGAACTGAAAAGCGCGCCCCAAATATGCTTGGTCACGGGCACCGGTCGCATCCTGAACGTAGATGATCGCACCCTCGAAGGCATCGACCGCCACTTGCACCGTGCTTGGACCCGAGACCACGGTCACCGGTTGTACTACGACCACAGGAGTTGCGGTTTGGTCCGTCGTGAGGAATCGCTCGACGATAATCGTGACCGGCTCAGACTGGGCAGAATAATTCATCACGTTCAGGGTGAGAGTATTGGGGAAATGGCTGGCTTGCTGGATCATTACGAGCGGCAATTGGGGCGTCGACAGGTTAAGAAAGGCGACGGTTCCCTGTCCGGCCCAGAGAGCGAGACTGGCGCGCAGCATCGAGCTCAAGTAGCTCTGGTTGACGGCAAAAAGCTGAACCGTGACGCTATCACTCGCATCTGGTACAGGCGGGTAATTCTCGGCAAGGGGCCTGGAATCGATGACTATCTGGCCATTGTTGAGCGTCCAGGCCACAAAAGTGGTCGCCACCTCATTCCCGTTCGCGGCCTGCGTCGTGTAGGCCGGAAAAATCGCGCCGTCTGCAACGAGAGTGGTCCATCCGGTAAACAGAGCGCCGTCAGAGACCAAGCGGCATGTTTTGAGGTTGTGCTCGTACGGGGCGAGATCACTCGTGCGAAATAGAAGTGTTCCCGCGAGCAAGGCGTGGGAACCATTCGGCGAGTATCCGAACCCGGCGGCATCCGAGGCATTGGAAATCCCGACCACCTGCGGATCCAACTCCACCCGGCTCACCCCGGCCCACGGAGCGGGTGCCAGGCTTTCCAGAGTCGGGGCCGAGGTCTGACTGATCACCGGGCAGCACGCCACGAATAGTCCAATCAACAGAATAAAAAGTTTGCGCATGGGCTACCTACTCCTGTGGAAGTACCGGTAATTGGATCGTGCTTTGAAAGCATCAGAAGCGATATCGCTCAAGGGTTTTGACTCGGCTCCTTCTCCGTCCGGCGAAGGCACCTCCGTAATGGGACCGCTCGGTAGGGGTTGGGATGGCTCCCCTAGAAGACCGGAGAACATGGCGTTTTGGGCGATGTCCTCGAATAGGACCGGCAAGGTCCCAGTCGTCTCCGCGAGGTTGAGCACGTTAGCATGATCGGTCGGCAGGGACATGGTCGAAAGAAGATCCCCTCCGTCCGGCGGCACGCCAGGCTTAATCGGGTCAAGCAGGGTCGGCTGACTGGACACAATCATCAGCACTTCGGTATTCGAATTCAGGTTCATCGCAAGCGGTTGAACGGACGCAATACCATTCGTCGGCGGCGTCTCGGGATCTATAGCGAGCAACTCCTGGACAACCGGGTAACTGCCATCCACGTCAGTCTCAAGCAAATTGTTTATCGTGTTACAACCCGCGCTGAAGCAGGCAGCATAGTTCAGCAAGCTCGGGTTGCTTTCGAGATCCTGCGTAAGTGATCGGGATGGATTACTGACGCCGCTTCCGTCCCAGGCGTAAACGGCGACGGTCACCGTATAACCGGATCCTTGGAAGTCGGCCTGGAGCGCGGCCTGTACGGCCTCCATCTCAGGGGTAGCGCCATTGCTCCACGGCGGCTCCCAGCCGCCGACGAACACGATCGTGATGTTCTTGTGGGTAGATGTAGGAGTCTGGGCAGCCAACGGGCGCGCCAGCGCCAAAGCCGCCGCGAGCAATCCGAGAAACGTCCACCACAACTTCGTCGAAGCTTTCATAGTTTGCCTCCGTATTCCGCTAAGCTGTCTCCGCGATGCCGCCCCGCTGCTCCGGAACGGGCGGCAAGGAGCCGGCGAGCGAAGACGCCTCTATTGATATTTACCGTTTGAACTGGGAGACGCTCACATGTCGGTAACAGCCGGTCGGGCGAAGAATTGGAGCGGCGTCCCCACGGTTTCCCGGCCACGGAATGTCAGCGTTTTGTTGGGCGGGAAGACACGAGGGATTCAACCCCACCCCGCATTGAGCCGAAGCGAAAGCAGACAGATCAGAAGTTCTTTCATGCTCGGATTCATCCGGATTTTCCAGAACGAGGATATGGCGCGAGTGCCGTGAGCGCCGGACCGCCAGGGCCCTCGTACTGGCCTCTGGGTATCCCGTGACGGGCGACGCGCTTAGCCGGCCGCCACGAGAACGTTGCCGACTCACTGCGGATGCCCGGTTGCTTTCTGTGCCGGCTGTGAGCCGGGCGCTCGAGCCGACGATTCGTCCGCACGGACGGTTAATGGAGCCGAGGCCGTGGCATCACCGGGGATGCCGGGTGATCCAGGAGCGGGGATTGCGGGACCGGCTTCGGACGTATCGCCGCCGGCCGGCTGGAGACGATAGTAGATAGGCGCCACCTCGAAGGGCATTTTGTCGCTGGCATTCATCGGCGGGTACCGCGTGGAATTCAGCATGCTTACGGTGTCATCGAACGGATCGGTTTTCAGCCAGCTTTCCAGCGGGTACGCCGGCACCTGCTTCGGGTCGTCCCAGTCGATTTTCGGCGCCAATCTCGCGAGATCGGTCATCCACGGCGTTCCATCCGGCTTCAGAAGTGAGTCGCCGAGTCGGGGGGAGTTCAACGCCTTCAAAGTCTTGCCGCGGTCGCCAAGTTGTGCCCAATAGAGGCCGGCCGAGGGCAGCTTGTCGGCGTACATCGAGGCACGAAGATACTCCATCGCTCGTTGAGCAGCCAGCGCGATCTCCTGGTCGGTGTGGTTCATTTCAATGAGGCGAAAGGAGGCCTCATCGGGAAAAAGCAGCCGATCGTTGAAGGCGTAACGGGTATCGATGTGGTGGCCCATAGCGACATGGGCCAATTCCAGTGCGATCACCGAGGCAAGGGCCTCTTCTGTGGGCAAGGTGTCGAGCAGCCCCTTCGAAATCAAAATCGTGTTGCCGGCTGTGGTGGCTTCGATTGTCGATGTGAGAAGAACCCTGCAACGCACAGGAGCTGCCAGGGCAAGATTGTTTGGGATCGCTAGGTTGACGACGATCTGGTCGAGGATCTTAGTTTCATAGGCAGGTTTGAGAGTCCCTTGTGAGTCGACGTCCGGCAAGGGAGCAACAAGGCCCGCATCCTCCAGCCGGTCGATCAGGTTGTCCTGGGCTTCCTCGATCCACTTAAGGTGGGACTCGCTGGGATCGACGTCGGTCGCCCCGCCGCCCTGGGCTGCAGCAACCTTGACGATCCCAACGCCCGAGTTCCGAGCGGATAAACCGTCGGAATATCCCCAAAAACGCGTTTGGGCTTTCAGGCCAACCTTGGGACCATCAGGCACGCGCTGGAATTCCTCCACGTAAACAGCCACTGGGAACCAGTAGCCGGCTGGAGCGCTCTTTCCTGTCTCCGAGCCATCCTGATTTACAGGCTCACCGGCGCTTCGGCCACGGGTCGGCACAAAGCCGCGCCACGACTCGAAATGAAAGTACAAGCGCGAATCGTCCTCGAAGCCCGGCGCCGTAAACGTTCCGTTGAGACGCACGATCGCGGAGCCTGTCTCCTCGATCCAGATGCGGCCCAGAAAATGGCCGGGGCCGGTTACCTTGGGTCGAACGTCGTACACGGAGCATAGAACCGTGCCGAGAAACTCGCGTCGCACGAAACCAAAGGCGTAGTGCCGGGTGTCAAACCCGTACGGGTCGGGAAACATCATCTCGGTAAAGCCCCTCGAGTCGTAACGGAAGGCTTCAGTCAATCGGAGCGCCTTGGTCAGCCGCGCAATCGCCGCAAGAGAGCCCCCAACGACGCCGTGCTTGCGACCTGTTTTTGGCAAATACACGCGTGTGATGAAGCCGTTACGGAAGTCGACGCGGCTAAGTATGTACACGTCGCTCACGGGAACCGTCAACAACTTCTCGTCAGGTCGCGTGTTTTGAATGTAGGTTTCGACCAGTGGAGTGCGGCGCTGGATCTCTTTGATAAGGACATGCTCCTGGCCGATCGCACGTTCGACCATGGCCGCCTGTTGCGGAGTGAGTGGGCGGGTACGGCGGTAAAGGCTTTCCTTGTGGGCTCGCGCGGCAAGCGAAAGCACCAGAAACGAAGCCAGCACCAAGATCCGAATTGTCTTTTTCCAGTTCATCCTCATCGAGAGCCCCTTGTTGCGTCCCAGCGGCGAACGCGAGCCGGAAACGCGGCAATTCCAGGCAAGTCACGCAAGCTGGAAGGAAATGGTAACGGTCGTGGTCACGTCTATCGCGGTGCCCCCACTCGTGGCGGGCTTGAAACGAATTCCCTCGACGACGCGACGAGCCTCCTCGTCGAGCCCGTGCCCGAGACCGCGGATCACGCCCAACACCACCACGCGCCCATCCGCCGCAAACGTCACCCGGAGGACGACGTCGCCCTGTACTCCGAGGCGTTGGGCATCGTCGGGATATACCACTTGCGGCTGGGAGACGACCGAAAGGCCGATCGAGTCAGCAGGGGTCGCCACCCGGACCGAAGGCAGGAGAGAAGCTTGATGCGGGAGAACCCCCGCACGCGGGGAGCAAAGCGCGGAGCCGCAGGGACCTTGCCCGCTCGAACCCCAGCCATTCCGGGGGCCCGAGCCGTCGGGCGGGCCCAACACCGCCCGCACTCCGACCGCCCCCCCGTTGCCTCGAGTCTGTGAGGCGTTGCCCGCGCCGAAAAGCGACACCGCGGAAGGCCTACCCATCGCGGCGCCAGCCGCAACCAGCCTCGAACCGAGCACCGGCTTCGCCTGCGGCCCTTCCACAACGCGCGGCAGAGGCGATTTAACCTCCGGCAGCGAAACCGTGACGTCCATGACGAGCGGGGCTCCCGGGCGGGGCTCAGGCGCAGGGCGCGCCAAGCGCGGAGCCAGGGACGGAAGAATCGGCGGGGGATCCACGATGGGAGCAGGAAGCGCGGGCGAAACGGACGCCGAGCGCCGAACCGGAGGGATGGGCGCGGGCAAAGACAGCGTCAGCGAAATAAACGGATGCGGCGGCGGAGGCGGAGGCCCTACCATCGGCGCATGGCCGCACGCAAACAGGAGAAGAAACACCACAAGCCCATAGAACATGACGCTGACGAGCAGGCCGCGAGGATCGTGGGGACTATGGTGAAACAGAAACATGGCTTGCGGAACGGGGCGATGATCGGGCATTGCCTGGACTCCTCCCGGGGACTAGAATGCGGGCTAGTTTCGCCGCTGCTTCTAATACCTTTTGAACCGGGATAACCTCACACAGACTCAGCCTTTGGTTCAGATGTACGCCAGCGAGCCCCTCGTCGAGACCTTCCCCCGAAGCATCAGCGGTTGTCGCGAGGTCAGGAATGCCGAAACACCGACCCGGACAGCACCACAATCAAGCCCAAAATGAGCCACTTCGTTATTTCGACGCATATCCCCTGTGAGGCTGCAGAAACCGTGGATGCGTGGCCTAACTGCTCGGGAACCAATCAAGCCATTCGGATTCTCTCTGTGCGCACATGCAATCCCCACGGCTGCCCCGATCGTCTTCCGTGATTGCCCATAACAGGAAATTTTGCAGATACCGCGCAATTGGGGAAGCTGAACACGGTTGCGCGGAGCGGGTTGTTGGTCTGTCCTGCCAGCTTGCCAGGAGCGAATGCACGAGGTTGAAGATCGGAGGAGAGAGGCACCGACGGCGAAGAGGAGATCCCTCTTCGGAGGAAGCGCAGAGCATCGACGCTAAAACGCGCGGCTTTGGCGGAAGCTACGGAGCCTGCGACCGTAACAGTGCGGGTTCTATTTCCCGGAACCAGCCACAACAAATGGAGCCCAAAAGTACGGGTGCGCGAACCTATCGCCCCGGTGTATCTCCGCTTTTTGAGCCACCTGCAATGCCGCGGCCATATCCTTTGCACGCGGGTCGATTCCGTAGCCCCAAAGGTCATAAAAGCGATCGAAAAGCTGGGGCGCGCTCGCGGAATTCACATTCCACAGCGCTGTGATCGTGCTCGGCACACCCGCGACAAACAATGAGTACGCCAAACCCACCGGGCCCGTTCCGCTGCCCCCAAAGACTTGACCTCGCCCCGATGAGCAGGCGGAGAGGACTGCCAGGCGCGCATTCATGGGCGGTAAGTGCAAGATGTCCCTGCCGTGCAGAATTCCGTCCTCGTATTTGCTGACATGCTCGCGGGAAAGAATCAGGCCCGATTCGAGAGGATCGACAGGATTGAAATAACCGTGGGCCGCGAAATGCACAATCCCAGCCCCCTGCATAGCATCGACAACCGCACTCATGCTCGCCTTTTTGCCGACGAGTCGAATCGTTTGCAACCGCCGCTTCTCCGCCCCCGCCTGGATTAGGTCGATCTGCTTTTTGGCGTCTGGCAGGTCGACGAATTCGCCGATAGGAGGAATCGTGGCTTTCCCGTTAGGCCCCAAATAGGGATTGCCAACCAACAACATCGGCAGACGTGGAGCTTGGCTCCTCTCCGCTGCTAACGCTGTCATTGCCTTTAAGGCCGTGAGTGAGACCGCGTAGCTAATGCTGAAATCTTCGACCAGGAAGCGCCCGTTCGGCCCGACGAAAGCGGCCATCGGCGTCCTCCAAAGACCATCATCCCCGATTACGACGAGATGGTTGACTCCGTCCAGCAGCTTCGCCTTCGCAGCCGGTTCGACAAGCTTTGTATACAAGGTTTCCAACTGAGGAACTTTATATGCGGACGTATCGAGGAGATTCGCCAGCGCATTCCCTGCCTCCAGCATCCGTCTCACCACGCCGTCGGTAAGAACCCGAAGCTGATCCCTGGTGATAGGCAGGTCCACAATGGCTGGTTCCGCTTTGGTTGAGCCCGCCGACCTGCGTAGAACAAAGAGAAGAGAAGACTCGCTGCCAAAAACATATTCCAACAGAACACTCTTTTCATCAGTCAGCAACCAGTCGGCGTCCTCAGGGCCCAGCGGTTCGCCAATAGCAAAGCGGGCCGCTGTATCCGGATGCGATGCATACGTCTCGGTCCGGAGCTTTCTGAGTGCGTCTGACGCGTCGCGCAAACGGCGAATCGCTTCTGGCGCAGGATTGGCCAAGATGTCGTTATTGAGTATGTTGATTTGATCCTGGGATTGGCTCAGCCGGCTGCGTTCCTCATCGGTCAAATAGCTGTCGGCGAACTGGCCGGCGCCGACGATGTCGCGAACGGCTCGAACCTTACTGCGCTCAGCAGTGCGGAACGCCTCGCCTATCTCCCCCGCGCCGGCGAGAGCGCGGACCAGACAGACATAGGCGTCGGCGTGCACATCCAATATCCCCGCGCGCGTGATCGGGTCGCGGCTGTCCATGGTCAACGCCTCGACATCTTCCACAGCGCTACCACACTGATGCTTCGCCTCAGGCCAGTCCCGCTTTGCCAAAGCAATTTCCCCAAGTCCTGTCCGTGCTTGGATGGAAACTTCCACGGAGCCGCTGACGTCACCGAGATGAAGAGCCTCCGTGAACGCCGCGGCAGATTTTTCCGGGGCGGATTTCTGATAGAGCGTTCCCTCGACAAGTCGAGCGAGGCTTTCCAGATCCGCACGATTCATGGCTTTTGCGATTCGAATGGCTTCTGTTACATCTTTCTCCGTCGCTTCTCGATTGCCGGCCTGACGTTCCAGGTCGGCAAGTCCCGCGAAGGTCGAAGCGCGGAGGTCCGGTGTATTCTCCTCGGGAAGGTACCTGAGAGCCCCGCGCATATCGATTATGCCTTGTTTGAGCAGGTGGAGGCTGCCCTCCAACTCTCCGATATTGCTTTCGGTCTCCCCAATCTCCGCTTGCATATTCGTCGCTTTGAAGAGAACGAGCGCCTCGCGGAAACTACGTATGGCAAGGTCCCACCGGGCGGTCGCCCCGTAAACGGCAGCGATGTTTGCCACATCCAAGGCCTCCGCGGAAGTTGTCTTTTGTTGGTCATCCTTCCCGGTCGCACGCGCATGATCGATTATGCGCGCCTCCTGGAACTTCTCCAGCGCCCGCTCGTAAAGACCGGAGCTTTGGTAAACTGTCCCGGCGTTGCCGATTGCGCCGGTTTCGTCCTCCTGATCGTGAATTCGGTGCGCCAGATCGCGCGCCTTTTCGTAGTACTCCAGGGCCTTGTCCTTTAGGCCTCGCTCCTTCTGAACGTTTCCAAGATTGAGAAGAGTGCCACAGCGAGAGTGATCAAAATGTAGTTTCTCCTCCTGTGCCAAAACCTCAAGATAGGTTCGTTCGGCTTTGGCGAGTTGCAGTTCTCCGCCGCGCTCTTCGTAGCTCACCGCGAGGTCATTCTTGGCCTCGAGCTGGCCCTCAAGATCGCCAACGGCAGCTAGGTCGTCGGACGCTTCGTTTAAAAGACGTTCGGCCCTCTCCACCTCTTTCCTCTGCTTTAGAAGAATCATCCCTCGATTGAGCTTTTCGGTCGCCAGTTTGTCGGGATCGTCCATTGCAGTCGCCAGATCGCGGTACTCGTCGAGAGCCTTTAGTGATTCGTCCGGTTTGCCATCTCCATTGAGTGCGTAGCTCAATCCCAACAAAGCCTCAGCCTCGATTTCGCGGTCGACGCCAAGCGCCAAATTGCGCGCCTTTTCGAAATTCGCCTTTGCTGTTTTGAACTTCGACTGAGCGGCGTCGATCTGACCAAATAGGTTGAGTACAGCCGCCTGACCGCGCCTCAGCCCCATCCGCACAAATGTCGAATTCGCATCTCCCGCGTGTTTGGTCGCTTCCTCGAATTGGCTTTGGTCGTCCAAGAGGTCGCCCAAACCAATTTCAGCCCACGCCTTGGCTGTATCATCCTTGATCTGGTCCGCTACCTCGATGGCGATCCGCGCAACTCGCACAGGTTCAGGGCCATTATCGTGGCGGCGAGCGTGCCGAGCCAGCCGGGTTAGCATTCGGACCAGCTCGGAATCGGCCAACGTGGTCTCCCGCAGAAGAATCGCATGCCGCTCACCTTCCGATTTGGCGGTAATAAGTTCCTGAGCCAGGGTGTTCTCCGCGGGTTCAAAAGAAGAGATTTGCCACACTCCGCCTTGCGTTTTCACTAGCTCGAAAAGCTTGCGAATGTGCCCGAACCCCTCTGGCGCGAGGCCGGTCACTTTGTCCGCAGCTTCGATCTCTGCTTCAACCAAGGCCCGTGCATGGTCGCCCTTCAAAGTGATCCGAGGAACTCCGATGTTGCGGATTGTGATTCGATTCGAACCGAAGACGCGCCGGAACCCCACGCGGGCGCGGATCAGCTCGGGCGCGCTGGGCCCCCACTCAGACATCGCGGCCTCAACATTATGTTGGCCATATGCGTCGAAAAAACGAGCGATCGTCGCGGCAATTTGTTGCTCGTCAATTTGTCCTTGGGCGCCGGCGCGAGCCGAAACCACGACCCAGAGAATAACCAACAGGGCGAATACGCGCCGCATCCAGTTCGGCATCTTGCACCTCGTACCTAATCCTTTTTTCCGGCAGGCGGCGCCTGCGCCGCCGTCAGACCATCCAGCAGCTTCTGGCGCAGAGCCGGGTCGGTGCTTTCGGGAAATTTGTTGATTTCGGCTCGAGCCTCGTTGTAGAGGCCGAGCGATTCGAATATGGCGCTCATCATAATCGCCGACCGGCCGAATTGCTGCTCAGCCTGCCGCAGCCGCATCAGATCGACCGCGCTCAAGGTCGTGAAGCCGGCAGGCTTCGACTGAAGTGAACCATCGGTGCAAGCGACTTGCCAAGCATAAGAATGACCAGGCTTCAACACACCCTCGGGGATCTGGTACGACTCGCCACCGCCAGCCCCCGGCAACGGTATTGGGCGATCTTCGGCAATGTCGACGAGGAAAATCTCGCAACGGGATTGTCTCTCGGCCGGCTTCCAAACCAGGGTTGGAGTCAGAGTGCGGATAGCCGTTGATTTTGGTTCCACAGCGACCGGCGGAGCGCCCAAATTCTTGCGGGCAAATTGGTTTCTCCCCGACTCGGCGCCCATCTCCTGAAAGTCATGGTTCTTGGCCGCAAAAGCAATTGCGTGCTGCACGGAAGACGTCTGGATTACTCCGCTGTCGAGCATCTCTTGCGCAATCGCGCGCGAAGCGGCATCGATCTCGCCCCGGTCGAGGTTGGTTACGGCCGCGTCCCGAAGGGGCGAGATACCCGAAGTGCCGAGGCGCCCCAGCTCTATACGACGCGACGGTGACGAATAGGCAACAAGAACGCCGTCGTTGGCGAGTGGTTCACTGCGGTGGGTCGCGACCGTTGGGCCACCTCCTCCGGATGAGCGGAGGTGCCAGTAGATGAGACCAGCAACCCCGGCAATCAGTAAAGCGCAAGCGCCGAGCGCCATCAGTCGGCCCGAATGCCGAGCATTCGGTCGGCCAGCCCCGGGTGCCCTCCTGAATGTAAGCCAAGCCCCCGCCGCCGCAACCTTTGCCAATTGCATACAGCGGCGGCAGTTCTCTTCGGCAATGTGGCCTTCAATGGCGGCGGCAATTGGACTTGTTCCAGCCCCATAGTCCGCAAAGTAGAACTTGCCCGGACATTCGACTCGGAAGCTCACGATGAGCGAATGTATGCATTTGCTGCACCCCGCGGTGTGAGCCGTCTCTTCTGGCGACAGTCCCTTTGAAGAGGCGTTCGCGACGGCGCCGAGAGACAAGTGTCGGAGTCTTCTTTCGCGAGCGCCGTCGGTGGCGTCCGCCGCATATGCAGCGAGGAGAAACTCCTCCAAAGTTGGTTTGCCTTGATTGTTCATTGTCGATCTCCAACGCGGCCCGTGCTTTTATCCGTCGAGGCCTTCAACATCGGCGCGGAATTGGTTGTCGTACCCATTAGCCTTCAGGCATGCCTTGAGGCGAACACGAACCTTAGAGATTCTGTTGGCCAAGGTGCCTTTATTACACTTTTTGTACCGAGGTGTCTCGAGCATCTTGTCGCTGTCGCACCCGTTTGCGATCCAGTCGAAGAACAGTTCGCCGTCCGGATCGTCCTCCAAGCGCCTCTCGATGAGATCGAGAAGTGGGACAGCCCAGCCATCAGGTGGAATCGTTCCCAAATCATCCTTGGGTTCCCCCCTGTCTTCCTCGCCGTTCTTCTCGATCTGCATGTCGGTAAAAAGAGTCATTATCTCCAGCCACATCGGAGGCTCCCGGAGCCCTTCGCGCTTCGCGATCGCCCGAACCCAAGCCCCAAAGGAGCGCCATTTATGCGCGTTCTTCCAGACTCGGATGAACACCTCTTGAAGAGCGTCTTGCGCCTCGCCCCTCTTCCCTCGTGGCATTTTCTCGAGCATTCTCATTAGACGCGCTTGAAATCGCTCGTAGAGGACTCGGATTGCATCCTCATCACGTCTTTGAGCGAAAAGGTCCATCAGCCAGTTATCGGGGAGTGAATCGTAATCCGGAGGGGAGTATCCGCCATCCCTTTTCATTTCTACTTTCCTCGTATGGGAATCAACGGAAGTATCGCACGGATTCAATTGCGGCGAGAATACGCTTTTCCTAATCGCACGCAATTCCGGCGGAACAACCATAGAAGCAAGCTTCCAGGGCCACGGCTGGCACCCGCAACCAACGCCTCTCCTTTGCATTTTCGGCGAAGAGTTTGCCCTGCGGGCGGAGACCGACCGATTGCCGACGCGGTTTATAGTTTCACTCATATTTGCTCCCACCCACTTACTTGCCAACTCCGAAGGCAACCGAGCCAACTGGGGCAGCGGACACATGCACGCCGGCCCGAGGGCAGCCCCGGAGCCGGCCCGTGCCGACACCCGCCGCCAGCTGGCGGACGGGCGCTCGGATTTGCGGCTCAATGTCGGAGCCGGAATGCAAGGCCCACACGGAGACCGTTCGGGTTCAGTTGATGGTCCGGTTCGTTCGCATAACCGGGCGAGCCGAACCAGAGCTGGTACTCGTATCCCCCCCGAATGGTCCAGCGTTGGGCGAAGCGGTAGTTGATCCCGCCACCCGGCGCCAAAGCGAAGAACAGTTTGTCGCCGATCTTGTAGGGGTAGTGCATGTGACCATAACCGGCCAGGCACTGCCCGTAAAACTGGAATCTGCCCCATTGGCCTGCGGTGTAGCGTGGGCCAGCCAAGTAACTGGCCTCGCTCTCGCCGTGGTAACTGTCCCAACGCAGGAATCCAGCTTCGCCCTCCAAGCCGATTCGAGCCGGGAGATGATAATCCAGGAAGGCTCCCGCCCCGATGACTCGCTGCCCACTCTGGTAGGGGAAGCTGGCGAAATAATTCTGGTAATCACCGCCTGCCCAGAACGCTCGGCCGTACCAGTTCGCCGCCTGGTGCGTCTCAGCGCGGCCGATATTAGGAGAGCCGAGATTCGTCAGCATTCCCAAACCGCAGACGAGAATAGGAATCGCGGTCTTTCGTATCGATTTCTTCATGCCCGCAGCCTCCTAGAAGAGCGATTTCACATTGAGGTTCACCGGGGCGAAATGGGTCAGCGTGTATTGACCGCTGGAACTGGCACCGGTGATCTGAAGGGTGTAAGAACCGACCGGTGTTCCGCCGGTTAGGGTGTTTCCCGATCCGGGTATAGGAGCAGAGGTTTGCACAACCAGCGAGGCGGTCAGACGGCTGCCGGTCAGCGCGGGCGGAGTAAACGTACACGTGGTGTTGGCAGGCAATCCGCCGCAGTTCAGAGTGACGTTCAGATCCAAACCGGAGGGAGAGCCCACGTTTACCGTGTATGCCGCTTGTTCCCCGGTATAGACCGAGCGAGAAGCGGGAGAGGCGGTAACGGTGAAGTCCTCGACCTGCAGCGTCGCCGAGGCACCAGCCAAAGTGAAGTCGCGTGTGTCGTTCGGGGTGAAGCTGGCTTTCAGGGTATAGGTTCCTGCAGGCAGCACTGTGCCAGCCGGGGGGGTGAAGACGAACGTCCCGGCGGTATTCGCGGTCGGATCAAGCTGAATTGGCCCGAGCACCGCGCCTACAGGAACGGGAGACGGCGTCGGCCAAGAGATAACAGGTACGGCCTGGACGATCCTCAGTGTTCCCGAAGCGGAGCCGCTCTTGTAATTTGAGTCCGAACTCGTGAATGAGCCGCTCACCGCGTAGGTCCCAACGGCGGTTTCACTGGACGGCGTGAGTACCCACCCTCCTTTGACCGTTATACCGTCCACGCCCGTAGATGAGCCCAAGCAGACGTGAGGCTTGGCGTCGTAGGTTACCTCAGCGCAGACCAACAAAAGGACCGGCTGGGCCGGTTTAATCCCGAGTGTTCCAGCGATCTGCCCGTCCATATAGTTGGGATCGCTGCTCAGAAAGTGCCCCGTTATCCCGTAACTGCCGGCGTTGGTTTCAGTTGCCGGGCTATAGTTCCAAGTGCCGGCGACAGGCTTGCCATCGGATCCCGTTGCGCTTCCGGTGCACCCATGGGGCTTGCCGTCGTACATTACGGCGGGGCAATTGATCGTCAGGGTCGGAGCCTCCTGGAGCCCCAGCAAGATGACCGCGTTCGACGTGCTCGGCCCATAGTTTGTATCGCCCGGATACACAGCGTCGACCAGGTGATCGCCAGTCTGGACGGGCGCGACATGGGTAGCCATTGCGACTGCCGTCTCGGTCACCTGGGTCAGCAGCACCGAAATCCCGTTGGCGTTCGAGTCGGAAACGGCTATGTCGGCGAGGGCGTCGAGAGACAATCCGGCAGCCGCAACTCCGGAGGGGGTATTTCCAGCCGACGGGCTCAGCGGCGATGTCGTAAACGTGCCATCACCGTTCCCCATAAGGATGGTGAGCGAATTGTCCGCCTGATTGGCGACGATCAGGTCCAGTTTTCCCTCTCCCAAGAGGTCTGCTACAGCAATGGAAACGCTTGAACCATTTGTCGCGAGGCTCTGGCCGCTGCTCTTGAAGGTGCCGTCGCCGTTGCCAAGGTAGACCGTGACACTTCCGCCATTGAAATCGGCAGTGGCCAGATCGAGGGTCCCGTTGCCGTCGAAGTCTGCTGCGGCGATGGACGCTGGCCCGGCACCGGTAGGGAGCGTAGCTCCGGGGATAAAGAGCCCCGAGCCATTACCGAGGAGCAGGGTTACCGTGTTATCGGCGCTGTTGGCAACGGCAAGTCCGATGTTGCCGTCCCCGGAGAAGTCGCCGGCCGCAATCGCGGAGGGGGCGTTGCCCGTAACCGGGGAAGCCGCGGCCGGAGCAAAGGTTCCATCCCCACTGCCGAGAAGGATCGTAACGGTTTGATCGTCCTTATTGACAACCGCCAGATCGAGCCTTCCATCGTTATTCAAATCCGCGGCCACGATCGCCGCCGGATTCCTCCCGGTGGCAGGCTGAACGGGGACCGCGGTAAAAGTTCCATCGCCGTTACCCAGCAGAATTAGGACCTGGTTGTTGGCCACGACTGCGGCGATATCAATTTTGCCGTCGTTGTTGAAATCTCCCAAAGCCACAGCGACGACCGATTCTATAGGGCCGGGCGGGTTAGGCGCGCGCGTGAACGTCCCGTCGCCGTTGCCCAACAGAATCGTGACGCTGCACGCGCTGTCATTCACGTTGCCGACAACTAGGTCCGGAATGCCATCCCCATTGATGTCGGCCACGGCAATTGAGGAGGGTTTCCAGCCGGTCGCTGAGCCGGTGGAAACCCAGTCGACCGAGGCGGTTCCCGCGCCAAGCGGGGCGGCAGCCAACGTTTTGCCGGCGTAAGTGAAATCATTGAAGGAGACAATGCCCGTGGGAGCAATGGCCGCGCCAGAGCCGATTACCGTCGCGACCAGCGTGTAGTCCGCCTGTGCGCCGCTCGCCGCTAGCGCGGTCGAAGTGGTCAGTTGGCCGTTTATCGTCACGGAGACCGCCGACGAAGTGCTCGGAGACTCGGTGCTGGTTCCGGCATAGACAGCCTTGTAGGTGTGGCTACCAAGGCTGGGTGTCAGTCGTAGGGTGGCTGTGCCTCCGATGGCCACCTGCGCCGAGCCAACAAGGGACGCCCCCGTGCAGAAGGCCGCCGAGGCGTCGCAGAAATCGACCCGTCCACCCGTAACCTGGCCCGCAGGGTCCGACACAGACGCCTTAAGCGCAATCACCGAACCGAACGCGGCCGAAGAGATGGCGCTTCCGGCCGAGATGACTGCCAGGGTAGTCATTGTCGGCGCCCCTGGCAGGCCCGGCTTCACACTGATGTCGTCAAACCATGACGTTCCCTCGCCGGAAACCAACGCGATCCAGTTCAGGTTGTCCTCATAGTCGAAAGCCTTGGTGTTAAAGGCCGCGTACGGTTTGCCGTCGAGCCAGTAGGTCAGCCGGACTGTGTGCGCGTCGGGGCGGTCATAGCCCACCTTGACGTCGATCCACGTAAGCGGTTTGAAGACTGGAGCATGCGCATCAACCGCAGCGTCGCCGGTTTCGAACTGGAACGAGGAACTGAAGTTGGGACCACCGCGGCCTGCAAGCGTCCAGCTAGGACCGACATTCCACTGAATGCCGGCGCGGAACGGGTGGCAGCCGCTCAGGGCCTCGGTGCCGTTCCGGGTGTGGAACTCAACCGTATAGGGAGGAAGAAGAGTGATCTGCCGGTGGATCAGGGCAGCCCAGCATTGCCCAATGAGACCAAAGAGTTGCGCCGACTGCGTGGGTGAAACGTAAGTGGTGTCGACGATCGAGGTGCCATTGTTGCCCGAAGGTTGCCAGTTGGGAGAAGGAAAGCCGTTCAGTGGATACGACTCAAAATCCTCAAACCAGCCTGTATTGTTGTTGGCGGCGGGGACGAACACCCACTGCCAGCGGCCAGGAAACCAGGCGTTGATCGTCACCAAGTTCGAAGAAAGCAACAGGTTGGCGTTGGAGTAGGACGCCAGGCAGCGGCCCGAACCCGTAGCGGAAACCGCGGATACAAGCGACGCGTTTCCCATCAAGTCAATGGATTCTCGACCCAACAGGCGGCCGCCACAGAAAAAGGATACCGCCCCGCCCGAGACCGGCGCCCCTGCACCATCGCGAACCGACGCGGAAAATACAATCCGGCCTCCCGCGCGCGAATCGACCGAAAGGGTAACGCTCGCCGCCAACAACGACGAGGGCACAATCAGGAACAACAACAGAACCAGACCCGCAGGCGGGCTAACGGAAACAACGCGGCGCATCCACGCGCCAGGTGACAAAGGGAGCGGCATCTTACGCGTTGCGAAACTCATCATCGAACTGAGATCCATTGAGATCCTCCCCCGGCGGCAACAAGGCCGGCCGACGCGGAGACCACCCAGGCGCGCCAACCGACCGGACGACAAGGGGAACCCCGCCTGCTGGATATACCTTTCGGCCGGCATATTCATCACACTCGGGAAAAAGTGGGATTCGCGACACGTGGGCTCGCGGGACTCTCAGAACATAAGAAGGAGACTTGCTCGGAGCGAATCCTTGATATTTATCGCCCCGCCCCATCGCCTCGCGAAACCTTTTGAACTGCAGCTTAATCAGGCAGTTGACCAGACGGGCTGAAACGTAAGCCCCGGTG
Source organism: uncultured Acidobacteriota bacterium (assembly GCA_963706455.1). Lineage (GTDB taxonomy): Bacteria > Acidobacteriota > Terriglobia > Terriglobales > Acidobacteriaceae > Telmatobacter. The sequence continues at coordinate 108,317 of CAVPNO010000113.1, forward strand.
TAAGACGGCCAAGTTGTTTTTGGCTAAGATCCGAAATCGGACTCTGCAACTGCAGTCTTTCGAAGATTCCTTTCATTCTCACAAAACACTGGCAGATGAGTTTGAGGTGACGCCGTTCACTGGACCTACCGATCCTTGGACGGATCATTCTGGCGGGTCTGGGACCCGAAAGTACGCGGCCTGGCGTAATCCCGACCTGGCCTGGGTTCTAGGCGGCCTGAAACCATCACCATTCTCATGTTCGAAGGTGTTATCTATGCAATTGAAACCTAACCCGCGGAGTTGCGCCCGGCAAACCGGTCTACGTTATGATGATCGCGGCACCGCCACCACCAGCTTGCATTTCCAAGTCTCAACCCATCAGCAGGGCTACAATGCCGTCTCCTATTTCCAGAAGTACCCGGCCGCTTTCTCTCCATGCACTGTCAGGACTGGGTAAAGGACTCCTCTTCCAACTTCGGCTTCCGCTAGGTTCCTTTAGGTAAGGGGGTGGTGGATTGGAAGGCCGTATTTACCGCCACAAAAACAGGGGGCGTGAACAACTACTTCGTCGAGCTTGAAGAGTGTCCGGCGCTGATGCCGCAAAGCGTGCCTTTCCTGAAGTCCCTCAACGTCTGAAACGGGCGGGATCTCTTGATCGGAAATACTCGATCCGGTTTTTGACATTCGCAACTCGAAGCAAGACAGAAAGGTGACCAACTCCGTGAATCGCCGCGAGCTACTAAAAACCGCATCCGTATCCGCCGCCGGTTTCACAATTCTCCCAAGGCATGTATTGGGAGGCCCGGGAGTAGTCCCTCCCAGTGACAAGATCACATCGGTACGGGCACCCAGGGTCTTCGCGAGATGCCGCGATTGATGGCGAACCCGGAGATCCAGATCGTCGGCCCTGGGAAGCCAATGGTTCTATGGATCATCACCCCGCTCGATGAGCGACTCGGCGATGAAGCGCTCATTGGGAATTCGTAGACAGATCGCCGGAGAATGGCCGATTAGCGGGGCGGATCTGTCCCCAGCAAAGCGGATCAGTATTTCCTTCGCACAGTGACGACGGTGATGTCGTCGTTCTGGCCCCAGGCACGCGCGGCCTCTACGATTCGAGCAGGTTCTGCACCTGTCGGGCTGCTTCCAATTCCTGCGCCAGGCGCTGCTGAGTGCGACGGTCGGCAAGTGTTCGACGCATCAGGATGACGAAGATAGCCAGTGCGACAACGAACCAACTGGCATCGAAGCGGAAGATAGGCAAGTTGATCCAGCCAATATCCCCAAAAGCGTACAGGACAATACCGTTCATGTAAGCGATCCAGTAGATCGCGATCTGAAGACCAGGCAGAAGCAGGATGAAGCGCAGCAAATGATCTTCTACGGATAGATGAGAGCGACGCTGCTGCCACCAGTTGAAGAAAATGACGCCGCTGACGAGAGTTCCTGACACAATACAGGACACCACCGCGGAATTGAATGAGGACCAGCCGAGCGTGAACGACACCATCGGAGTTACGACCAGCCAATTCGCAACACGAAGCCAGCGTTTGTGCCTGATGCCCAGTGCGGAGAAGGCGACCTCTCCGAGAATTGGGAGCGCGATGAATTCGCAAATGAAGTTGAGGCGCGCGGGCAATGACGACGCAGAGGGATAAAGGCCTGCGAGATCGAATACCGAGTAGGTAATGCGTTCCGCGGCTACGAGGGCAAACCAGAGCAGTTCGGTTCGTGCCGTGTCGGTACGAGATGGGTGATCGGACGCGGGATGCGCGCGTCTGCCGGACCGAGGCTTTCCGAAGATGGCAGGCGCTGCCCGTTAAGCCACACCTCGTAACGGGACTGGGTGATGACCCCGAGGGTAAGGGCCAGATGGGTGCAATCCGTGCCTGCTGGAAGTTCGACACGGCGTCGAATCCAGCCGCGGAGATGAACGCCTGACCGGACCGGGATTTCGCCCGGAAGCGTGAGCGATTGCCAGGCGCGATCATCGTAGCCAGGTTGTGCGAACTCAGGACGATCCTGGAGGGCCATTTGCCATGAGCCGCTGAGATCAATCCAGAGGGGACTCTGTACGGCTAATGCGAATGATGGGGAGGCGTTGGATGATTGACCGTAAGAAAGGATCGGAAAGAGCACCTGGAGCAGCAATATTGCCAGGACATGCCTCATGATGAGCAGCATCGGTGGCGTCTCCTGTCGGTTACCAGTGTCATCATATTGGCAACGAGCCACACGGGCGATAGTGGCGTTAAGTGATTGCTATTCAGAGGAGTTCCTGGGACCGGAGATGGCTAAGACGCGGAAGTAGAGAAGGGATCCTGGCCGCAAGGAACTCACGCTGCGGACAATTCTGTACTCGGAAAGCATCCCGGTCCGTCAAGCCACGACCGCCTCCACAATGCTGGCGGCAGACGCCGTCGGCACAACCCGGGTCATGCGCAGTCCCGCCTTCGCAAGCAGCGCGCCATACTCCTCTTCTGTTCGTTCCTCGCCGCCGGCCACAGTAAGCATTACCATGTCCAGAATCTTGCCTGGGTGTGGCGAGTTGTCTGAGGGAAGCACAAACTCCACAATCAGCAGCTTGCTCTCCGGCTTCATCACCCTCCGGCAGTGGCCCAGGATAGAAAGGTTCTGCTCCTCTGACCAGTCGTGAATCACATGCGACAAGATGTAACAATCTGCCCACGCCGGCACACTTTCAAAGAAGCTGCCAGGCTCAATCGCAACGCGCTCCTCCATCCCGTGATTTCGCAGGAATGCCGGCGCTTCCGCCAGCGTAACTGGCAAGTCGAACAACACCCCGCGCGGTCCCGGGTAGCGGCCCAGGATGTGCACCAGCATATTACCGGTCGAGCCTCCAACATCAACCACCGTCCCGAAGCCCGAGAAGTCATACGCCTCCGCAACGGCCGGCGGTTCAGCCCCGTGGAAGCCGATCATCGTCTCGCCAAACAGCGCCGCTTCCTCCGGCTGCGACTTCATCCACTCGAACGGCGGCATTCCGTACACCTTGGTAAACGCGCTCTTCCCGCTCTGTACGGAATAGCCCATCTCCCCAAACGCGTTCCACGCCCAGCCGCCAAAACTCAGAATCGAAGCCCGCGCCGAACCCGGAGCCCCTCCTTTCAGAGCCTCTCCCATCTCGGTCAATCCAAACCTGCCGCCCGTTCCCTCGGTGAGCACCCCAAGGCTCGACAACGTCCGCATCAGCCGATGCAGCGCGCGTGCATGCGTCCCGGTTGGCCCCGCCAACTCCGCCGCGCTCTTCGGCTCATCCGCCAGCAGGTCTGCCAACCCCAACTTCGCCGCAAGATACAAAACCCGAGCGGGAATAAACCCCATCGCCATCTGGATCAGTTCCGCATGTGGCGGAAGCGCCCGAACATTCTCATTTGTACTTTCGGACATCGTCTCTCTCTTTCTAATCATTGAAGATTCATATCGTTAGGCGGACCTCTCATAGCTTCCGCATAGGACGGCAACATTCTCAAAGGAAAACGAATTCCGGTCACCGCAAGCACCGTCGCCAGTAGGCAACGATACACTCTCCTTGCCCGGTGAGTTCGCCGACCCGAGATTGACGACAACAGGGCTTACCGCGTTTCCAGAATGAGTCGGGCCTAGTCCGGCGGCCGTTTCAGTTTACGACTTGGCGATTATGCGCTTTCTCTCGCGATGTTATTAACCCGTTTTCGGCACGGCACAGGCCGGCTGTCCACACCTTGGGCGTTGATCCAAAGAGTCTTCTGAAGGCCTCGACAAATGCGCCGGACTGTTTATAACCAACGCGAAAGGAGACCTCCTTCACGGAATGCCCCGCCACGAGGAGTTGTACGGCCCTTGTCAGGCGAACCTGACGGCGCCAGGTGTCGATGTCGATTCCCAGTTCTCTTCGAAAGATACGTTGAGCTGTCCGGACTCCGACGCCGGCTTCTCCACACAGCTTCGCCAAGGGCCTAGGGTCTGTCAGCTTACCAGCTATTAACTGCGCTACAGCCAAAGCCCGGGGCTCGGAGGGCATAGTTAGCCCAAGGGGCGCGGCTGTTGCGTTTGCCAGTTGCAGCGCCAGAAGATCACGAACAGCGCACTCCGGCAGGTTGCGCTGTCTCAAGCGCCCCAGGCGAACTGCCTCGATGATCAGTTCCCGAAGCAGCGGCACAACGTAGAGAAGCGAAGATCCGCGCTGCCTGCGTAAAACCGTTCCGGGGCGAAAGTACAGTGTGCGCATTCGAACCCCGCCAATCATCTGAATGCGGTGAGAAGTCTTTGCCGGTAACCACAGAGCGAACTGGGGCGGTAACGTCCATACATTTCTGCCGGAAGAGACTTCCATGATGCCCTCGATCGCATAGATCAACTGATCCGATCCGTGGGCATGGTCGGGGACCCGAGAACCTGCAGGGTATTCGTAGGACAGCGCTGAAACCGATATGCCGCGCGGGGGATCGTATTCTCGTAAAATCTGCGCTTGTCGCATATACGGTACATTATGACGCAGTACTCCTCTTGCGACACATCCAATTCGCCCGGATGATGATCTTGTCAGAAAGGAGTTGCTATTTATGAACTACCTTCACCGCCTGCTTTGCTCTTCGGCAAAATGGAAAGAAGTAGTGCAACGATATGCGCTGCCGTGGACCCTGGAACAAATCGACTTGGGTAGCGAAGTGCTCGAGATCGGTCCTGGATACGGAGCCGCTACAGAAGTGCTGCAACGGCAAGCGAAACACCTCGTATGTTTGGAGTCAGACGGCAGATTGGCGGATCGCCTTCGTCGTCAGTTCAACGGCCGAGTCGCTGTCCAATGTGAAGATGCAACCGCCATGTCTCTGGCAGGAGAATCCTTCGACGGTGTGGCGTGCTTCACCATGCTCCACCATGTCGGATCGGTTTCGTTGCAAGACAGATTATTTGCGGAAGTGGCGCGCGTTCTTAAGCCCGGCGGAGTTTTCGCGGGGACTGATGGCTTGCCGGGCCGTTCCACGAAATTACTTCATCTATTCGACACGATGGTTCTGGTCGACCCCGATACGCTTCCACAACGGCTCACGGCCGCGGGCTTTGAAAGCGTGCAAGTCGATGTGAATCCGTACGCTTTTCGCTTCCGCGCCTGGAAACCGAAAACTCGCCCATCTCTCCGTGCTTGAATTTCTACTCGCCCCGACTGACGCCCACTGGGCAACTCGCGTTTCCAGAACTCCCGCCGCTTCGAAACGCGAGTTGGCGATTTCTCGTCAGCTGATGAGGAGGCCATGCTGCTGACTCTTCATTCACAGACTGGGAGATCACGGAGCCTTGCACGAATAGTCGCCAGTCCACTCCAAGGCGCGAGGGTCCTAGATGCGCCCGCGTCATCACCAGCTATATGTGTAGCCGATGCTCGATGTGGTGTACCAGGGAACCGTGACGACCTTGTTGTAGCTCTCCTGCAGCCAGATGGAGTTGTTGTTGTTGAAGTGCACGATAGCGCCCAGCGATACGCCGCTGTCGAGTCTATTCTGCACGCGGGTATTACCGGTGTAGCTGGTGATGCCGCTCTGTAGCCAGGTGTAGCCGGTCAGAAGCCTTGTCTTCGGCAGCGAAAAGTTCTTCATCACTCCAAGGGACTCCGTGTGTTCGCCAAAGGCGGTGGCAAGGAAGCCGTGGGTTCCAGCGTTCTCGTAGGTATAGCCGAAGGTGAGCTCGTCGCCGATAGGGTCTTTTTTGAGGAAGCCGAAAGTGTGGCCGATTCCGATGTTGTAGTTTGCGCGAGGAAGAAGGCCCGGACGATCGAAGTCTGACCCAAGCATGACGAAGAGGTCAGTGTTTGTACTGGAGGCATCGGCTTCGGAGTTCGCCGTGGCCGTTTGTGATTGAGCACACCTGGCGCCTGAACCCAGCGCTAGACTTAAGATGGCAGCGATTGTGGTTGTTATCCCCCTTTGCCATAACCTTGTCCTTGCGGATACGCCCCTCGTCCTCGGCGGGCGACATGAGCGTTTGACGGTGCCGCTCAGAATACGCTGGCCAGAATCCGGATGGGTCACCGCGAAATCAATCACATCGAGTTCAGGCAACTCATTGAACAGGCGGGATAGGGCCGCATCCGTATTTTCCATAGACTGCTCAGCAAACAGAAACTCTCGCTCCGTCGACTCAGAGGCGCGATCCCAGGGGTGAACGTCCCGTGCGCGCCACTCGAACTCCAGATGATGAGACACCTGAATCAAAGTCAGCTCATCGCGACGTGCCTCGCCCCGGTGATGAAGGGCAAGAGCATCTTGGATCGCTCTCCGATCCCTGGACACTTTACGTTTCAGCAGAAAGCGCATGAGAGACATCAATGTGATTGCACCTCGGTAGGTACTTCCTTGAATCTAGCCACCCGGGATTCGTTCGCTGGCAACTTTCGGACATCGTGGCCGGGGGAAATGGCATCATGTCCGAAACTTGCCAGTTATTTTTACGGTTTCTTTGCGAACCATCTCCTAGCATCAACCACATGGCTGCAATTGCTCCCGCCGAAGCACCGCCGCTCGCAGGTCCTCGAGCGGTTCCGGTCGCGCTGAGAGCCAGTGACCGCCGCTGGGATATTCAGAGTGAATCTGTGCTCGACCCGGGCATTTGTTGGCAGGCAATCTATAGCCGAGATCCTCGCTTCGACGGACGCTTCTTCATGGGGGCGAAAACCACAGGTGTCTATTGCCGAAATATCTGTCCCGTACCGTTTGCCAGACCGAGGAATATTGTGCTATTTGCGTGCGCCGCAGCAGCTGAGTCAGCAGGTTTTCGTCCTTGCAAACGGTGCCAGGCGCAGGCAGCTCCGGGTACTCCGGCATGGCTTGGTACATCAGCGGTGGTGAACCGTGCCTTTCGGTTGATCATGGAGGGCGCTCTGAATGATGGGGGCGTTGAAGAACTTGCCGAGAGGATGGGCATTGGTCCGCGACATTTGCGCCGACTCTTCATGAAGCATCTGGGCGCCGCCCCGCTGAAGATTGCGACCACTCGCCGAATCCATTTGGCAAGAAACTTGATTGATGAGTCGGGATTGCCCATGACTCAGATTGCGTTTTGCTCAGGGTTCAAGAGCATTCGAGAGTTCAATCATGCTGTTCGCTTATCGACTGGACAGTCACCCAGCGAACTGCGGCGCGCGGCTGCATCGCCATCGTCCACCCGCCCAAGCGGCTTGGAACTTCGTCTTCCTTATCGACGGCCCTTTGATTGGGGAAGTCTGATCGCTTTTCTAAGGCGGAGGGCGATTCCAGGAGTCGAATTTGTCACGGAAAGCTCCTACCAGCGAACGATCGAGGTAGCCGGAACGGAGGGATTCCTCACAGTCAAACCGGATTCAACCGGACCTCGCTTGGTGGTTAACCTCGAAACAAAGGGTTCCAAGGGACTCGAACACACGGTCGAGCGCATCCGCCGCATCTTCGACCTCGGTGCCGACCCGATACAAATCGGAAGTCATCTGTCGCGCGACCCCAAACTGCGACAGCTCCTCAAGTTACGTCCGGGGCTCCGAGTGCCAGGAGTGTGGGATGGATTTGAAACGGCGGTGCTCGCAATCATGGGCCAGAAGTTGACTGCGCCCGGTTCGAAGAGATCGGTGACTGGTCTGGTCCAGATGTTTGGCACTCCCATAGATACTTCAATTCGTGGCCTGAAATATCTGTTTCCTAGGCCGGAAATCCTTGCCCATGCAGATTTGTCGAAAGCTGGCATCAGCAAAGCCCACGCCGGTATTTTGCGCAACCTCGCAAGGGCGACCATGCAGAGAGATCTCACCTTCTCAACCTTGAGAACGTTGGAGGAAACTGTGTCTCAAGTGGGCGCCGCTTGTGGAATCGATGAGAGCACTGCGAACTACATTGCCATGCGGGCGTTTGGAGAGCCAGACGCATTCCCATCAAGAGAACCAATGCTCAGGAGCAGGATCACAGGGCTCAAGCCCATTGTGTCTCCTGCAGAGGCAATCGACCTCGCGGACCAATGGCGGCCCTGGCGAGCATACGCAGCAATGCACTTTGTACAATGAGCGTGAACCCCGGATGTCACTTTGTGATATCAGGGCTTCTCGCTTATCGAATCGCAGCGCGGCTCACCGATGGTCAACTTGCGAACTTGGCGACAATGCGCCACGGGGAGTTGCGACTGAGCCCCTCTAGCGTTCGCGCGGCCAGGGGAGAAGCAGCAAGGAATATGAAGTTAGTGAGCGGCTAGAGGATTCTCCCGCACGTTTGGGCCTTTGGTCTGGCCGCTCCCGGTTCCCTGGTGGCCGATCAGCGAGCAGTGGGGACTGATCAGGTCGTTCTCATGGTAAGTTGGTGTTCTAATCACAGGCAAATAGTAGAAGCGTCAATTCTCGTGCGAGGAGTAGCTCATGTACCTGCTTATGAATCTCCGTCGAAGCGGACGAATGCCGGGTTTGCTCGCCATTGCTACTGTTTGCGGCATCTCCCTGCTCTCGGCTCAGTCCCCGTCTTCCACTCCCGCTTTCCATGAGCAAGTCATCGGCGAAATTCCCGCAGGCACCGCTTTCAAGAGCTGGATCGTCGCCGGCGATCATGTTGCATGGGCGGGGGCACAGGACGGTAAGTGGACCGTAATGCTGGACGGCAAACTGCAGGGCGGCACGTATAAGGACGTCGAGTCCTTGACGCTGAGCCCGGACGGCCTGCACCTGCACTTCTTTGGCAAGCTGAACGACGGGTGGGTCCACGTGTTTGACGGCAATGAGGCCTCTCGCGGGTACGCAAGCGTCACTGCAATTTCCGTGCAGCCCCAGGGCGGCTCCTTCGCCTATGGCGCATGCGCCAGAAAAAACAGCTGCCAATTGGTTGTCAACGATAAACCGGCCTCGGATGAATACGAGAACATCAGCCCTCCCAAGTACAGCGACGATGGAAAGCACCTTGGCTTCTGCGGTTCACGCAAAAAAGAAAGCGTCATCGTTGTGGATGGCCGCGATGCGGGCCCACAGGTGGGCTATCACGATCCTGACCACTGGGGCTTCGACAAAACCGGTCACCTCTACTCGGCGGTGTCAAACAATTTCAAATGGACCTACCTGATAGGCGACACGATGGGTCCGATGTTCGACGTGATCAGCCCAATTGCCTTTAGCCCCGATGGGCAACACTACGCATATGGCGGAGCAAAGGTGGTCCCGCGTTTCGGCAAGCAGAAGTCGGATGCCACGGTTGTCCTGGATGGCCGTCCTGGTCAATCCTACGAAGGCTCAGGGATGGCCAATGCGTTGACAACGGTTGTGCTCGGCGAGATTCAAGCTATGCCCAAGGGCGTGCTGGTCATGCTCGCTGCTTTTTTTGGAGTGTCCGGTCCGGCATTCAGCCCCGACGGAAAGCTCGCCCATGCAGTTCGCCGGGGTAAGGGTGACGTCGTCGCGACGTTCGGCGAACAAACCGGCCCTGCCCTCGATGAGCTTCTCAGCCCAATTCTTTTTTCCCGTGACGCCAAGCATTCCGCGTACGTTGGCGCGCGCGGTGACTCGTTCCTGGAGATCCGTGACAATCAGCCCGGAAGGACCTTTCCCATTGGCGCACGCGTGGGCCTGGTCGATTGGGGCGTGATGTCCGCTGACGGTAGCCGGTTTGCCTACGAGCTTGCCCGCGGAGGAGTCGACTTCATGAATCGGGCAACCACTCGGGCCCGTCGCTCCGTTGTTCTCGATGGCCAGCCCGGCCGGGAATACAACGCGAGTTCGATTGGCATGCCCCTCTTCACCGGAGATAGCCGGCATTATCTCTATCCGGTTGTTCGTGTTGAAGGGAAGCACGATCTGGTCGTTGCCGACGGCACGGAAAGCAATCCCTACGACGAGATAACGGATCTGCACCTTTCTTCTGACGGCAGCTCAGCGATTTTCCTGGCCCGCGATTCGTCGCACCTTCTCCGTGTCACCTATCCGCTGCAGTGAAGCAACCCGAATTGGCACTGATCGAGCATGAGCGCGGCCACCGAGCATCGCTTCCTCCAGTTGGCCACCATCTTGGAGTTGATACTGTACCGACGTTGTGGTGGCGCTCCGGTGTAGTAACTGACCCGTAGTGCCTCCTTCCAATCTTGAGAAAAGTATGCGTCATCAAATGCCGGGATCATACATCTTGCTTGCACGCAGTCCAGGTTGGCTAGCGATCTGGAAGGAGTTCTCAATCGGTGGTAACAGACCAATGTGCTCATCCATCATGGGTTAATCACTTAACACGGGATCGGTCCTGAAAAGCGCCCATTTAGCCAGGATTCTTGGCTGATGCCAAGTCGCGCAGTTTCTCACTGAGTTCCCGCAGCACTCGCTTGGCGTGCACCTGGGTCTTAAGGGCTGTACCTTCTGATACAGCGCGCCTTCGATGAAGGACCCGGCGATCGGGATAAGGGTGCCGTTGTAGTCGAGGTCGAGGGCCACGTTCAGCGTGGGTTGTTCATTCCCGTCAAATTCGCGGACTTCGCACATGTAGCAGAACAACCGCGATGCGAGTGATGAATGCACCAATGACCGTTAACAACACGGCGGAGCGAAGAAGATTGGGCTGCTCCACTCGGCCCAGCCATTCCACGATCAGTGAGAGCACGAGGCCCCAAACCAAACAAATCTCAGCGTAAAACGATGTGTGGAGAGCCGCATTCTTGCTGTCAGCGCGCAGCATGTCCCGCAAGATTCCGCCGCCCGCGGCGCTCAGTATCGCGCAGAGCGGACCCCACAACCACAGTGGCTCAGCTCCGAAACGCACAGCTACAACTACCCCCATGACGGTGAAGGCAGCAAGGCCAATCGCATCCGTCAGTTCGACCATATTCTTTAACGGCAAGGCGGTGACCTTTGCCATTCGGGTGGCTGCTGTGTGACCCACCGACCCGAGACGATTCTTTCCGGTCGCTACATCGTGGGCCAGCAACACCATATAGGAGACAAGCACCGTGCCGATGACCAGACTTAATGGGAGGGGGCTGGACAAGACTCCAATCGGCGAGCGGCCCACCAGCAGGTCCCGGACGATGCCACCGCCGACGGCTGGCAGCGACGCCAGGACGAACGCGCCGAAGATCGAATAGCCTTCACGCCGTGCGATGATCACGCCAGACATTGCGAAAGCCACGGTGCCGATGATGTCGAGCCAATTAAACCAAGAAGGCGCGGATGCGAGACGCAACAGTATGGGCGCCGTACTGCGCTCTAACAGCCTGGCTTCGGTCCCATCCGCGCGTAGTGAGGAGAGAGCTTCATTAAATGATGCAACCGTCGCTGAATCGACGGTCTTGCGGCTGAACATCACGCACAATTCGTGCACGGCAACCGGCGTCTCGATGGCGGTAGTGCGGCCATCAGCACCCGGCCTTGCAGCAATCGCGGCGAGACCGGAGAGTCGGCGCGCGACAAACGCGTCGATTCGACCTGACAGCAGCAGGTCCAAATTCGATGCATCGTTGGCGGTAATCACCACTTGATTAGCCATAGCCGGGTCGGTAACGATGGTATCCAGTTCGACGCCGTACTTCTCGCCGCGGACGACGCCGATCCGCAGGCCCTTGCGTAGCGCCCCCAGAAGCAGATTCTTGCCTTGCCCCGAGAGAGGTGGGGTGCCTTTCCTCACAAACAACAAGTCTGACCGGGTCGCATAAGGCGTGGAAAACCACGCCACGGCATCGCGTTGGGAGGTCCTTACCGCCGGCAGCGCTAAATCTATGGTCCCGTTGCCGATTTCCTCGTCAATGCGGCCCTGCTCAAGCGGCCGGAGAGAGAAGCCAAGACCAGCTCGTCTGCCCACTGCATCCAAGAGGCGAAGATCGAAAGAGTCTTCGGTGATTTTGCTGATACCCGATGCGCTCAGCAAGCCGACATCGTCCGGTGCCCATCCCCCGATCAGCAGGCTGCGGCCTGGTGTCTGGGACGTCGCCATCGACAACACCATCAACAACATTATGACGATAACGGTGCCGCGCCGTGTCTTCATGACTCACCGCTGATCTGCAACATTACGGTTTGTCTCTTGACACGGGTTCCGAACGCGTCGGGCCGAGGATGCTGGTTGACCCGAGTTGTTCGTATCGAGCGACGAACGTATCGCTCGATTCTACACAAGCGGGCGGCGGCGTCCTAATCGACTTCTAGAATCGTCCGGACGAAAACCCCGCCGTGGCCCTGGGAGCTCGGCGTGAGACACTGGGCGCAAGTTCTGGAGATCGTGAAGACATGAGATTGGTTGACCTTTCCCGCCCGCTTGAGAATTCGGTTCCTGCGGACCCCCCGGGGTTTGGTCCGCGTATCGAGTACTCCGATCACAAGCGGTCGCTGCCTGCAATGCTGGCCATGTTTCCAGGCCTCGAATCCAGCGAGTTGCCGCAGGGTGAGGCATGGGCACTGGAGCATCTCACGGTCACTACGCACAACGGCACCCACGTGGACGCGCCGTGGCACTACGCTTCCACAATGAATGGAGGCGAGCTCGCCTGGACTATCGACGAGGTGCCACTTGACTGGTTCTATCGTCCCGGAGTGAGGCTCGATTTTCGCGATTTTCCCGACGGACATGTCGTCTCGGCCGCGGAAGTAGCCGAGCGGGTTGAATCTACCGGGCACATGCTGCAGCCGTTTGATATTGTGCTGATGAATACCGGTGCCGGTGCGGCCTACGGTACCGCGGCTTATGTCGACTCCGGTTGTGGATTCGGGCGCGAGGCCACACTTTGGTTGCTGGGAAAGGGCGTTCGCGTGTTGGGTACTGATGCCTGGAGCTGGGATCCGCCGTTTTCCTTCACGCGCCGTCGATTTGAGGAATCCCACGACCCATCCATCATTTGGGAAGGCCATAAGGCAGGCCGGGACGTTGGCTATTGCCAAATTGAAAAGCTCGCGAACTTGGAACACTTGCCGGCGACCGGTTTTATAGTTTCCTGCTTTCCGTTCAAGATCAAGGGCGCGTCAGCGGGCTTCACGCGCGCCGTGGCGATTCTATGATTCCGACCTTCCGTCTCAGCCGCCTACAGATGCATCGGCGCCACGACCTTTACAACTCGTTTCTTCGTTGCTAAAGGGTGCCTCAGCCAGTGCCAAAGACTGGTAGGAATCGTGTCGCGCCACTCATGGCAATCGTCAGCCAGGCGTCGTCGACCTGTTGGACTTGTCCTTCACCACAGTCGGTTTCCATACTTGTCTGGCCAGGGGTTGCGAAAAGGGCCCCCGGAAACCGAGGTCCCCAGCTCGGCAGCCTCGCCAAAATAAAGGAAAACCCCAGCGCCCCCGGAAGAGGTTCTCGTCGACGCAAATGAGCAGGGCGCCCAGTTTGCGCCCGCACTGCGGGCAGAATTCTCGCCCACCTAGATCCTTGATCGGCCGAGTTTGAGGATGCGCTCCAGCACGAGCCGTGTTAATTCCTCCTTGCATTCACCATCCAGATTGCCAGTCTTGTCGATGAGCTGAAGGCAGCGGCGCAAGATGTGGAGTTCCGCGGAGTCAGAAAGGGTCGCCGTTGGGGCCTTAGGCATCTATACTCCCGGGGTGCCTTGGTCAGTCATACCGTTCTCCCCATTTGCCTGGGCCGATTAGGAGCTCTGACAATGCCTTGCGCGCCGCGTGAACTTCTGCAGCCAGGATTTGCAACACGTTGCAACAGAACCGCGGATTCTGCTGCATCAACTGGTGAAGGTCCTCGCGGGAAATTCGGCAAATCTGAGAATCTTCGATTGCTTTCGCTGTCATCGAATAGGGTTCATTTCCGACCACGGCGGGGAGGCCAACCAGAGAGCCCTTTTTCGCTCGGACGTCCCACACTGCACCGCCCGACACGCGCATCGTCAGAGCGATCTCGCCGGTCTTCACGAAGAAGGCGTAACCAGGGCCCTCACCCTGCCGGAACAGGGTCTCGCCGGCCCTCTTGAGAATCGGGGCCGACCACTTCTCGATTTCTTCACACAGCTCGGCGTCGGCCAGAATTTCTGACAGAGAATCGCTTACGTGGGAGTCCGAATTCTGTTGCATGGTGCGTGGTCCCTCCGATGTTCTTTCCCCTTCGGGCATGGAATCAAACCGAAGCGAGATGAGGCCCCAAATCTTCAGGGGCCGCCATCCCGTCCGGAGTGGATGGGAGCGGCAGGAGTGAATTCAATTTAGACGGGTTCGCTCCAGAATTGATGTGATCTAAATCACTCTTATGTCGAGGCGCAGTCGAGAACGCGAAACCGGCGACAATTCAGTACGCGAAGAAACAACATCGAGGTCTAGGAATCTCCCCCAGCGGGATTCGGGGTACCACCGGGGAAGTTCCTCTCGCGCCAGCAAGGCTTGGGGGGAGCCTCGACTGACCGGCTCCCAATTCTTCCCTGCCTAGGATAGGAGCCCTGTGCAACTCTAATGTATGGTCGAATCTATTTAGGTTTAGGGGTGTCGTTGACACGACGGTACCACGAAAGCGTCGCAAGGCGCGGCACACTGGTATTACGACCAAGGTCACCTAAAACCCGAGGAATTCCGCGGCGCCGGACGACTAAGGCCATGACGACGAGAGTTCCGGCGTCGGACTCGTGTGGCTGCTAACACCCCACGAAACCGGATGGCGTTTGCACCGCTCCCGGTGTAGTCTGGATCCTGCAAGTTGTTCATTTTGTGTTTGATCACTAGCAAACACTCGCGCGACGGCTCGTGGTAACGGTTAAATGTCACTCCCTCGGCGAACCGCAAGACTCACAATGAGGTAGATGTGTGAACTGCCCGAAGTGCCAATCCGATTCAGATAGGAAATCGCCGCTTCACGGAAGCGACTCGAGTTTAAGCCGCCGCTTCACATCAAAGCGGAAACGGCCACGGCCTATGGGAACGATTTGCAGAAAGTCGCAGCGCTCCTCGATGCGGCGTCGCAGGAGAATCAGCCTGGTTTCAAGGTTGTCCTTGAAGTCTGGCAACTGCAGACTTGAATCCAACCGGATTTCCTTATTCGAAAATTCACTGCGGCCCTCAGACAGATAGGCGCAGGCGATCTTGCGCAGGATGCGCCCCGGAACGCCTTTCACCAAGTAGGCGTCGTCAATGAAGACACTGTCATCCGATCCAAAGTGTTTGAGGACGGAACATGGGCCGGTATGGCTCGCGGCGCGGGGACGATCGCGCCAGGATTCCTCGCGCTCCCCGGTGGCTTTGAGCCGGATCATCGCCATGGTGGCGGCGATCTGGCGGGCGGCAACCAACGCTAGTCGCTCATCGACTGCGGTGAATCGCCCGGCTTCCTCGCTCTGCAAACACACGACCCCGAAGAGATGATGATCGGAAAGCAAGGGAACGGCGAGCTGGCTGCAGGCGTTCGCCAGTCCAGGCAATGGGATCTCACGCTGCAGCGAGTGTCCATCGCCCTGATTCTCGATGCCGGTGCGTACCAGGCGCGAATAAATCATCTCGCGAGCCAGATTCGCATTGCGTATTGGACGCCGCTGCGCGGCGGCTGTGCCGATGATGCCCTCGCCGATCGGTACCTCCGAGCCTACCCCCGAAGCCGGAAACCCACGGCTGGCAATGGTGAAGAGGCATTCATCTTTTTCATCCGGAACCAGAATGAAGCTGTGGTCATATCCAAAGAATGAGGAGAGACCTTCGAGCGCGGCCGTTAGCAGGGCGTCGAGATCGTTACAGGCGGCCAGGCGTTCCGTGAGCCCATCCAGGGCTCGCAGGTGGTCGACGGCGGCCTGCTGGGCCTCAACTGGAAAGTTGCCCGGTACAGCCGTGCAGCCGAGAACCCGAAAGATGTCGGCGCCTCGCAGAGAGAAGATATGGGACATTCCAATCTGGGACGCAACGGCATCGAGATTGACACGCAGGCGATCAAAGATGGGGCCCTCGGTCAATGTGTCTTCATACACAAGCTCGAGTTGAAACTGCTGGAACGTGGCGGGCTCAACCACGAGCACCTGCGCTTTCGGATTTTCGAGCAGGTTCCTTTTTGACTTGTTGAAGAACTGGAACGAGAGAGCGACATGATTCGAGTCCAGCCGATGGACAACCGATAAATAGGTGATGTTCGGCACGCCGCCAGCCGAGCAGGTGCAAAAGGGACTGGGGATGACGCCCTCGAAACAGGTTTCGATCTCTTCGAGCGGAACAGGCATGGTCCGGGTCGTACTCACAGAGTACCCCCCGCGCGAGGGCCCGGCGTCTGTTCAAACGCTTGTTCGACAACGAACCTGACCCTAATCAGATCGGTGGTGAAGAGCCTTGAACCGATGGCCGGTGGAATGCCGTGCACCTTGGTCTGTTCAAGCAATGTATTCCTTTGGCGCTCGACCGCCTCCCAATCCTGTGCCGTGAGCTCGCCTGACTCCAGAAACCGCCCCTTCAACTGCACGGTCTTGTACGTCGAGGTGTGATGGAAAGTAACCGCGAGTTCTTCTTGATCGCGAAGATTGTCCAGGGTTCTCGCTCCGTCGGAGAGCGAAATGCAAACCTCAATCGTATGGCCGTCAGGCAGAATCGTGGGGCCCCAACCACGGGTGATCTCGGGAGTCAGACACGCGTCGCGTGTACCAACGAGGATGGTGCCGGTGTCGTGAATGATATGGCTGCTGATCGTGTCGTCGATTTGAAGGGAAGGGCGGAATGAAGGCAATCGAGCCTCTTGCTTTCAGCGCAAGGCGATGGTAGCACGCGGAACAAAGCACCAGTTAGGAAATATTTAGGAATCGCATAGGAACCATTTAGGAACGCGCGTTTTTGATATGGGCTAACTTGCATTCAGGAGGTTGGAAACCATGTCAGTCACACTCATTCAGGGTACCGAGAAAGGCCTGGAGCAAGCCCGGCAACAGGCAAGCATTAACGATCAACCCGTCGCCGCTTCGGTGTCGTTGCCCGATCACGTGAACTACGTGCCGACAGGAACCGGCCGTAGCTACAAGAGCCCCATCGATCAAGTTAGATTTCTCCTCACGGGTGAGCAAACCGGCGGCGCCTTTTTTATGGCGGAGGCGACTGTTCCGCCGGGTAGCGGAAATCCCCTGCACATTCACGATCGCGAAGAGGAAACATTCTATCTGCAGGAAGGAACACTGACCGTTCAAGTCGGCGCCACGACGCTGAATGCCTTGCCCGGTGACCTGGTTCAGCTCCCGCGTGGAATCGCACATTCCTTTCAAAACACCGGGAACGTGGATGCGAAGTTCCTGGTTGTGGCTGCACCCGCGGGCCTGGAGAAGTTCTTTGAAGAAGGGTTTTATTCCGCGTCGGACTGGCCGGATGCGATGCCCCCTATGAATGACGAGTTTATGGGCGGGCTGCTCACGGCCGCGGCCAAGTGCGGACTGACGTTTCTTCCCCCCGCATAGCGGACCACGGCCAGCGAGGGTCTCTCACTTGACCTGGCGAACCCCTCACCAAAAAACACGCGAGAGGAGACATGCAGTGCAGGCAACCCATCTTGACCTTTTGGGCGATCTAGGGGATCAGATTCCGGCCGCGGAACTTAGTTTTGGGATTCGCCAACCGGTCGATTATCATTCCCGCCGCCTTGAGCGAAAGGCGGCGGTGATCGACCCGCCAGAATTCGAGTACGTCAGCCCGGCTGAGCTTATGGAGGTGTTGCTGGAATTCACGACGGTATCACCACACGTGGAGAGTTGGTTGCGGGATGAGCTTGGGGCAGCACGATTCTCGCGCCTCGCCAAGCTGTTATTCCAAGTGTGGCAGACTGACCGGATGATCTAGTGGCCAAGCACTGAATTCTTGGCGAACGCCTGCGTTTCCGGTTTCAGGGAAGAATGGCTTAAGTTCGCTCGTTTTCAAATACAACGGGATTCGCTTCCGAGACGATTTCTATGTTGTCGATTTTTCGCAGTCGAAGCACAAAGGATCAACAAGGATCGCTAAGCGACATGGGCAGGCCGTAAACGGCTCAATCGATAGCTCTTATTTTCAAGCGGCTTCAACAGGCTTCAATAAATCGTTTGACCTACTTTGGGAGCAGAGGTGTTGATCCTTGTGTAAACCTGTTGAACTCTGTTATTGCAGCAGCGATAACACTGACGAAGCCGAGTTCAGACCAAGTCCGAGCGTCAACCGAAAGATCAAGCTTTAGGCGGAATCGGCGAACACTGGCCGACTTTTGAGGAGTAATCCTTGAGAAAGCAGTAACAAGCGAATATGCGGTAGTTTTTCCGGTTCTTGTTCTGCTACTTGTATTGGCGCGATTCGCGAAGTTGCGTGAACTGCCGGACCGGGCGATGCGAACGCATGGTGGACAATGTGGCGGCGGAAAGCTCGCCAGAAGGACCACATCGGTTTCCTGATAACACGAAACTGCCATTCAACTCCGCGATAGCCTAGTTCGTCGTGAAGCTGAGAACCGTACCGGTGGTCGTGCCGTCACCATTCGACGCGACGATCTGAAAGTAGTACGCGGTCTTCGTTTTCAACCCGGTTAGCGGGGCGGTCACCACGGTTGGCGCAACTCCTGTTAAAGCGCCCGTTTTGGCCGTGGTGCTGGTCAGGGCGGTACTGGTGGTTCCGTACGCAAACCAGTACTGGGTAGTGGCATTGTTGGCTGTGACCGATCCGTTGAGGGACGCCGCGGAGGCGGTGATCCCGGTGGCTGCTTCGGTTGTGACGGAGGGCTTGGCGGCTATGGTGTACGTTGCCGAGGCAACCGCGCTTTGCGTGTAGCCGGGGGCCACGGCGATGGCCTTGATGGTCTCGGTGGCCGCGACCTTGATGGAGACCGTGTACTTCGTCGAGGCCGTTGTCGGCGCCACTCCGTTGGTGGTGTAGTAGATCGCCTCGCCCGGGGTTGAGTCGGTGATGGATACCGTTGGCCCTGTCAGGTAGGCTCCCCCCAGCGGACTGAATACCGGCGTTGCTGTTGTTCCGAGAGACGTGATCGTCAATGTGCCCGGTTTCAGCACGAAGCTGTAGTTGGGCGCCACAAGCGTGCCCAGCGCCAGGGTGATGGGATATGTTCCGGGCAGCGAGCCCACCTTCGCCGTTGTGGTCTCCACCAGTGCTCCGGTAGCACCAGCCGACGTGTCGCCGTTCACGAAACCGGCCTCGGTATAGGTGAGCGCGGGCAGGGGCTTGCCGTAGGGCACAGTCGCGTTGACGGCGGTTACCGTGAGCACTGCCTTGGTGACGGTCAGCGTTCCGGGTGCAAAGGTGAAGCTGTAGTTTGCCGCAGTCAGAGTGCCCACTGCCGCCGTGATTGGATAACTACCCACGGCGGACTTCGCCGTGCCCGTGGTGGTCAGGGTGGCAGCCCCTTTCACCGCGGTAGCCAACGTGTCGGCGTTCACGAAGCCCGTAATGGTGTCGGTCAATGCAGGAAGGGCCGCCCCGTAGACTTTGCTGAGACTGTTGGCCGTTACTTTGAGCGCCGCCTTGGTGACGGTTAAGGTCCCGGATACGAAGGTGAAGCTGTAGTTTGCCGCAGTCAGAGTGCCCACTGCCGCCGTGATTGGATAACTACCCACGGCGGACTTCGCCGTGCCCGTGGTGGTCAGGGTGGCAGCCCCTTTCACCGCGGTAGCCAACGTGTCGGCGTTCACGAAGCCCGTAATGGTGTCGGTCAATGCAGGAAGGGCCGCCCCGTAGACTTTGCTGAGACTGTTGGCCGTTACTTTGAGCGCCGCCTTGGTGACGGTTAAGGTCCCGGATACGAAGGTGAAGCTGTAGTTTGCCGCAGTCAGAGTGCCCACTGCCGCCGTGATTGGATAACTACCCACGGCGGAATTCGCCGTGCCCGTGGTGGTCAGGGTGGCAGCCCCTTTCACCGCGGTAGCCAACGTGTCGGCGTTCACGAAGCCCGTAATGGTGTCGGTCAATGCAGGAAGGGCCGCCCCGTAGACTTTGCTGAGACTGTTGGCCGTTACTTTGAGCGCCGCCTTGGTGACGGTTAAGGTCCCGGATACGAAGGTGAAGCTGTAGTTTGCCGCAGTCAGAGTGCCCACTGCCGCCGTGATTGGATAACTACCCACGGCGGACTTCGCCGTGCCCGTGGTGGTCAGGGTGGCAGCCCCTTTCACCGCGGTAGCCAACGTGTCGGCGTTCACGAAGCCCGTAATGGTGTCGGTCAATGCAGGAAGGGCCGCCCCGTAGACTTTGCTGAGACTGTTGGCCGTTACTTTGAGCACGGCTTTGGTGACGGTTAAGGTCCCGGATACGAAGGTGAAGCTGTAGTTTGCCGCAGTCAGAGTGCCCACTGCCGCCGTGATTGGATAGCTGCCGGCGGGGGATCCCGCTGTAGCGGTCGTGCTCAGCTTTGCTGCCCCGGTCACGGCGCTAGCCGCAGTATCGCCGTTGACGAAGCCGGTGATGGTGTAGGTGAGAGCGGGAAGCGGCGCGCCATAGACCTTGGTCGCTGCGCCCGGCAACACGCTCAACATGGCTTTGTTGACGGTCAAAATCACGCTTGCGGACGCTGTCGTGTAGTCGGCCGTGTCTGTTGGCGTAAAGGTGGCCGTCACGCTGTGCGTCCCGGGAAGCAAAACCGTCCCGGCAGCCAGAGAGAAGACCATCGTTCCAGCCACATTGGCAGTGGCATTGAGCTGGGTTGCGCTTAGCTTTGTGCCATAGGTGATCGGAGCCGGCGTGGCCCAGGTGATGACGGGCGTCGCCTTGGTTGCTGTTCCAGAAAGCTCGATAGACTGCACCGCGTAACCGGGAGCACCCGCGTTCAGCGCATTGTCAGTAAGCGTTAGCGTTCCTATAATGGAGCCCGCCACCGCCGGTTTGAAGCTGACCGACAGGACACAGCCCGCCCCGGGCGCAAGCGTTGCAGGCGTTGTTCCACTGGGAAGCAGGATGGGGCAGGCCGAGGCTTCGCCGGTGTTCAGAATGAAGCTGGCCGTGGTGCGCGGATTGTTTCCGCTCGCCAGCACCGGGATAGTCAGTGGAGCATTGCCTCCATTCACCACCGTCACGGTCTTCGCGCCGTCCACGGAGTCGAGAGTAAATGCCGTTGTCGGCGTGGGGAAGGTGAAGCTCGGCGGGTCGGCGTAATCCAGCTCCAGCACTCGCGCGTTGCCCGGATCGGCAACGAACACGTTCCCTTTCGAATCCACAGTGACGCCTTGTGGCGAAATGAATCCGAAGGCCAGCGGCTTCATGACAGGCGCGGCCGGAACGCTGCCGTTCACCGCCAGCATCTCCACCACATCGTCCGCCACCAGGTCGGTGACATATAGGTTGCCCTGCGCGTCCACCGCTACATTCGCTGGTTGAGTGAACCCGCTGCCCAGGGTCCTGATGGTGGGATTGACAGCCGGAATGCTGCCGTCGACCGCGACGATCTCCTTCACATCGTTGTTGACGGAGTCGGCGACGAAGACGTTGCCGCTGCCATCGACCGCGACGCCGGTGGGGCTGCTGAATCCGAATCCGAGGACATTGATGGTGGGAGTGGCCGGAATGCTGCCGTTGACCGCCACGATCTCCTTCACTTCGTGATGGTTACCGTCGGCGACATAGACGTTGCCGCTGCCGTCCACTGCGATGGCCCGTGGGAAACCGAATCCGCTGCCCAGGGTGCTGATGGTGGGATTCGCGGGAATGACGCCGTTGACCGCCTCAATCTCAAACACCCCCGTATTGGCAATCTGGTCGGCGACGTAGACGTTCCCGCTCCCGTCCACCGCCACGTCCTGTGGATTCGTGAAACCGCTGCTCAGGGTTTTGATGGTGGGCGAGGCCGGGATGCTGCCGTTGACCGCCAGAATCTCATACACGGCAGGGGTCACCGGGTCGGCGACATAGACGTTTCCGCTCGCGTCCCTCGCCACGCCGGTGGGCGACTGAAAGCTGGTGCTGGTGAGCGGGATTTCGGAGCGGGGCTCGAAGTTGACGCGCGGCCCGACGCCGATTCCCTGCACAGAGCCGGAGGCGAGCAGATTGCCGGAGGCGTCAAGAAGCTCTACAGCGCCGGAGCGCGGCCCCGGAGCCTTCGGTGTAAAGACCACATTGACGGTGCAAACTGCGCCCGCGGCGTAGGCCGTGTTGGCCTTGCAGGTTCCCGTGCCGGCGTCGGTGAAGTCCAGCCCCGTCGCGCCTTGCGTCAGCACGGCCGTCGAGCCCAGCGTGCCCGCCGTATCCATGGCAAAGGTGAGCGGAAGAACGATGGGGCTGGCGCTGCCTACGTTGGCCGAGCCGAAGTTGCCGCCGGCCACGATTTCCTTGATCGCGGAGTTGTCCTTATCGGCAACGAAGACGTTCCCGAAACTATCGACCACCACGCCACGGGGGAAACTAAACCCGCTGCCCAAAGTCCTGATGGTGGGATTGGTGGCCGGGATGACGCCATTGACCGCCACAATCTCCTTCACCGCATTGTTGATGGTATCGACGACGAAGACGTTCCCGCTCCCATCCACCGCCAGGCCGGATGGCTCAATGTATCCGCTCCCCAGGGTGTTGATGGTTGGGTTGGTGGCCGGGATGCTGCCATTGACCGCCAGAATCTCCTTCACCGCATTGTTGAGGGTATCGGCGACGAAGACGTTTCCGAAACTATCGACTGCCACACCATACGGGATACCAAACCCGCTGCCCAAAGTCCTGATGGTGGGATTGGTGGCCGGGATGACGCCATTGACCGCCACAATCTCCTTCACCGCATTGTTGAAAGTATCGGCAACAAAGACGTTCCCACTCTTGTCCACCGCCACGGCGCCCGGCAGACTGAAACCGCTGCCCAGGGTGTTGACGGTGGGGGTGGCCGGTATGCTGCCGTTCACTGCCAGAATCTCCTTCACGGCATTATTCGACGTGTCTGCGACGAAGACGTTTCCGCTTGCGTCCACCGCAACGTCATTGGGAGTTAAGAATCCACTGCCCAGGGTCCTGATGGTGGGATTCGTTGCCGGAATGACGCCATTGACCGCTACAATCTCCTTCACTGCATTGTTGCCGCTATCGGCGACGAAGACGTTGCCGCTCCCGTCCACCGCCGCACCCTCGGGAAAGCTGAACCCGCTGCCCAGCGTCCGGATGGCGCCGGAGAATGTGACCGTCGGAGTTTGCGCAGCCAGCCGCGGGACCGCCGGCAGCAACGCCAGCGCCGCAAAGGCGGCCAGGCGCAAAGCGTGCCGGCGCGCGACCCGTTGAGGAAGAGCCGCGGACGGAGCTGAAAACATGGGTGCAACGCAGGAGAAGGCGGGCAGATTCATGGCAATTGTCCTTGTTGAGACGGGATTCTTCTGACATCGTCGGGCATGATCTGTCAATGAACCATTAACAGGAGATCAGGCTTTTGTCTTTGCGCAGCCCAAGAAAATGGCCTCCAAGAAAAGCGAACCGGCGTCGCACTCGCCAACAGCAAGCGCGGTGAAACCCGGATGGAAGCGGTCGGGCGCAGCAAGGAATATGAATTTGGAATTCACTGCGACCGCTCAGAAAAAGGGAAAAGATCGGATTGTTTCGGATCGGTCGATCCGCATCGTTGGCGGGAAGCAAAAGGAATTATGCCCGCCGATTGCCGAGCGCGGTTGGAGCACAGGAATTGCCGCGCAGGCTTGTGCGCCCAGGATAATGCCGCTTCGAAGAATCCAGAGTCCGGGGGAATGGGAAAGGGAACTGGATGACTCGATTTCTATTCGTAACGATCGATCAAGTCAAGGAGATTAGGTTAATGATCGGGGAATTTTTTGGGGGAATCGGCTGGGTATGAGCGGAAATCGGCCTGCGGGTGACTGCCTGCATCTGGCGGGTGGTTGTCGGCCATGACCGTTCGTCGCAACCGCTTGCATTGCGGAACCGCGAACCAGCCCCTTGGACCATTTCGGTAAGTTCGACTTCAGTCGATGCCAACAGGCCAACGCACCTGTCTAGAGCCATCTTCCAGCAAATCGGTAACGAAAAACGCGGCAGGGTCCTGGAGCATTTCTGGAATGATGCAAGACGCCGAGTATCGAATCGAGCGGTGATCGGTTCTCAATCGCTAACCTCCAAGGTGGCCTGAACCCACGAAATTCGCACGATCTGAAATTAAATTGGAAACTTCAGGGGCCGCCACGATGTTGTCGATTTTTGTAGCGGTCAGCACAAACGATCAACAAGGATCAACAGACGACGGATGCAACGACATAAGCAGATCAATCGAAATTGCTCATCTTCCACTAGGTTTGAATAGCCTTCAATAAATCATTTGACCTGTTTTGGAAGGAGAGGTGATGCTTGGCGAAACCTGTTGAAGTCTGCTGTTATCGGACCAGTAAATGCCCGACCGCTTTGAACCCGGGGGGCCTTGTAGGGTACCCGGGCGGCGCTGGATACGCCACCATGTTCCCCCACCGTCTTGCAGGCCAGCCCGAACTCGCGTGCCACTTCGCGCTGACTCCGACCCTCAACATGAAGTGCCCGCCATACTCTTGCATACTTTCATACAGTTCCACGGTGCACATGCCTCCGGGTCCCACAAGACATGCGTCTCTCAACGGTGCCGAACCTGATTCGCCACCCCTTGAATACTCCAGTTGTCTGTGGAACCAAAATGCGGCAGTGGTCTACTTTTACTCCGCCACGTCACGCTGCTATCGCGGCGCAAAGTGGTCGATTTTCACTTCGGCGCTGATAGTTGTGTCGGGAACCCCATTTCCGACTGCTCCGGTGGTCTCATGCCTTCGGGGCGTGCTTGAACTAACGCAACCGGTTGAATTTCGACGGTTCGTTGAGATTTCTTGAGCCCATTCATCGGAACATTCCGCATTACAGAGCATAGGGAAGGCGCATGTTGTCTTAAGGGGAAAGTTATGTTCGGACATTTCGCTGAATCTGTCGCGTTGTGCGGTGTAATCATCAGTTCATTCCGGATGCAGCTCGGTGCTTTGCTGGCCTGTGTGACGACACAGAGCCGGGGCTTAGGGTTGGTCTCGCGGGCCAAAGCAGGAAATCCACCGCCTCAAAACGGCCGCCAAATGTCGGTCGAGGAACTCGGTCAGGACCTAACCGACGCCTATGGACGCCACAAAGTGAATTCTCGCGGCGGTGGCATGTACAGCGTCGACGTGAATAAAGGAAAGTATCTCATCAACGTGGGCGTTAACATGTCGCCAAGCTGTGATGCCGTCTGGATGATTGCCCGGCTGGGGCAAGTGCCCGATCAGGGACGACTCTCGGCCTTGGCGCTGCTGAATCTCCTCAACAAGAACAATGAGCTCGCACCGATATTTTTCATGATTCAAGGTGACAGGATAGCGCTCGCCTACCAGGTGCCCAACCGCGATCTCAGCGCGGCGCTTGTGAAGGCGTACGTAGATAAACTGAGTTCGACGGCGGTGCGCAACGTTACGCTGTGGAACCCACGAACTCTCCAAGAAGAGTGAGCCCGGTACGTGAAGCCCCCGTCGAAATGTTCAATGCGGTTAGGAATTTCCGGGGCGAAGAAGCGCTTTTACTATTTCTTGGATGCAGCTGATGCGCGATTGTTGGCATAAGCGACAAGAGCATCAAAACGGGAATCACCGTGCAGTGAGATCAAAGACGGGTCCTTGTCCATTTCCCGCACCACCCACGAGGCAAGACCGTGGTCGATCGCGTCGCGCAACATAGAGAGCGCCTCTGCTTCCTTGCCTTGGTGCGCCAAGACGCAGGCGAGGTTGTAAGTAGACAGGGCCGTATCGGGATGGTCAGGCGCAAGCACGCGCCGCTGAATATTGAGCGCCTGTCGCAACAGCTTCTCCGCCTCAACCCAGTTTCCAAGCTCGGTCAGACTGTCCGAGAGATTGCTCATTGCCCGTAAGGTCAGCGGATGCTCCGGGCCGAGGACACGTCGGCGAATCTCCAGGACCTCGCGGCCTAAGCGTGGTTTGGAATCCGTTCCTGTAAGTCGATTCCGAGGGTCGACCCTCATCGGTTAAGCAGTTACGCACGCTCCACTCTTTCGAGCTTCGCTTGCTCATGGCACACCGTCACCGCCCACTCGGAGATGACCCCGAGGTTATATCCAAGTTAAGCATGGGTCTTCGACTCACCGATACGGATGAAACTCGTGAGTTTCGCCGAAGTAGGCGGTTACTCGATAGTTATCATGGGATTCGGTCAAACAAACTCGTGTGGAAAAGTGTCGATGAAGAAAGACACATATGTGAAGTTTTTTGGGAGTGTATAATTCTCGAATCGCTGGCTTGAATTGTTGGCTTTGAATCATTGGCTTGAGAGGTTCCATGGCCAAGATGGAAGAAGAGTCTGCTTCTTACAGAAAATACATCTGTCAGCCTCAAAGAACTTCGCAGACGGTTCTGATCAGAGCAAGCGATGGCTGCCTCTGCGCAGTGAAATTCGCCGAAAACCCGCAGGGCCAAAACACTTCCGGCCGCCTTTATTCTGACATTCCCATTCCTATCATTCGCTTGTTACCGCGCCATGCGGGCTCGAATCGAGGGACCGCTGTAACCGGTGTGATGAAGCGGTTGCGCCGATGGTCATCGCTGTCGGTGTTTTTCTTGCTATTCGCTCTGACCTTTTGCTCCAGGACTGGAGCTCAACAGCCAAGCCCTTTTCAATTGGTGGGGACATTCCAGTCGATCGGCTCAGTCCTCAATCAAGTTGTTGGCCCTGGTCCGTCAGCCGGATCCCAACTCCTCTATGTTAGTGTTGCGAGCACTCTATCCGGGTTTGACATATTGGCAATTGACCCGGTAACTCAATCAACGTCGGTGTTTCATACTCCCATAAGCGGAGAGCAAGATGCGTGGGGCATGGCTGTCGGTCCCGACGGAAATATCTATATGGGAACAACGCCCCACGGGCATTTCGTGAGACTCAATGTGGCTGCCGGGGTGATGGAGGATTTAGGGAGTCCGAGTTCAACCGAAAGTATTATCTGGCAGGTAGCGGTTGGTTCGGACGGCATTGTCTACGGCGGTACATACCCGAACTGCAAACTCGTGCGACTCGATCCGTCAACAGGTGCGATGACGGATCTGGGGCGGCTCGATCCGACTCAGTCTTATGCGCGGTACCTCACGGCCTCATCTGATGGCTTTATCTATGCCGGAATCGGAAGTTCGGTGATGAACGTCGCTGCCTATCAGATTTCCAGCGGTCAGATTCAAGAGATACTTCCAACCAATGCCCAAACAGTGGGATTTGCCCAGACATTTGAAGGAGCCGATGGCAACTATTATGCAAAAGCAGGAGTTCTCGAATTTCAGCTGAGTGGAGGGGCGGCAAGCCCTATTTCCAGTCAAACCGTTCCTGGGCCATTTCCGCAAAACGTGCTCAATAATGGACAGACAATCACGGCCGCGGGGACGGACGGACAGTTAGTGGCTACAATCCTGAATCCCGATGGAACAACAAAAGCCTCTTTTAATGTTGCCTATGCAGGCGAGCCGAGCCAGCTGTTCCGAATTGGGATTGGTCCGGATGGAAATTTATATGGATCAGGAGCGCTGCCAATCGATATCGTCCGTTTTGGTCTGACTTCGGGTGGGTATAACTTCATCGGTACGATTGGCAATGGTGAGGCGTATTCGTTTTTGCCTTTTGGTAACAATCTCATGATTGGAACTTACGCCGCCAGTACGACGCTGTTCTCGTACGATCCCACCCAGCCGTTCAGCGCCCCGCCAGGCTCGCCATCAGTGGGGAATCCGCTGCCCCTTTTGTTTGCAAATCGTAATACCAGCTGGAGACCCGAAGCGATGATCGCAAACGGAGACGGGACCGTGAGCGTCGGTGTGGGTGCGGGGTACGGGCTTCTTACGGGTCCTTTGTTACTGTGGAATCCCAGCAGCAACACAGTTCAGATATTTCCGGTTGTGACCGATCAAAGCGTTGTATCGCTGGCCGTGTCGAATGGAATTGTGGTTGGCGGAACATCAATATACGGAGGCCTGGGAACTCCGCCGACGCAGCCCAGCGCTGTCCTCTTTGAGTGGGACCCCTCCAGCCAGGCGGTTGTATCTGAGACAACTCCGGTAGCAGGAGCGAAGACAATCACCGACCTGGTTAGCGCTCCCAGCGGCTTAATATACGGAATCGCGGACAGCTCGCTGTTTGAATTCGATCCGGTCGCTCAGGCAGTTACTCGAACCAACATCCTCCCGCTTTTGCACCCAATCTATAACGGCATCGCAGCGGATGCCAGCGGTCGATTGTGGGGATTAGCGCAAGAGGGAGTGTTTAGCGTCGATGTTCCGTCGTTGACCGCAACGGTTGTAGCAAGTCCACCCACTCCCATATCGGGTGGATTTGCCATGGCTCAAAACACGATTTACCTCATATCGGGGCCTTCGGTTTATTCCTACCAGGTTCCGGTGGCTACGCCCACCTTCGGCATCGCCCCCGGCACGTATACCTCAGCGCAGACGGTCACCATTACCATCACTACACCGGGAGCGGTCATTTACTACACCACCGACGGATCGGTCCCGACCACCGGCTCGGCTCTTTACAGCGGCCCCGTCACCGTCTCAACCACCGAGACCGTCCAGGCCATCGCCACGGCGAACGGCTATTCGCAGAGCGCCGTGGCTTCGGCGGCCTATACGATTACTCCCCCGGCGGCCACGCCCGTCTTCAGCCTCGCCCCCGGCACATATACAACGACGCAGACGGTCACCATCACCGACAGCACGCCGGCAGCGGTCGTTTACTACACCACCAACGGATCGGTCCCGACCACTGCCTCGGCTCTTTACAGCGGCCCCATTTCCGTCTCGACTTCTGAGACCGTCCAGGCCATCGCCACGGCGAACGGCTATTCGCGGAGCGCCGTGGCTTCGGCGGCCTATACGATTACTCCCCCGGCGGCCACGCCCGTCTTCAGCCTCGCCCCCGGCACATATACAACGACGCAGACGGTCACCATCACCGACAGCACGCCGGCAGCGGTCATTTACTACACCACCAACGGATCGGTCCCGACCACCGCCTCGGCTCCGTATAGCGGCCCCATTTCCGTCTCAACCACCGAGACCATAAAGGCCATCGCCATCGCGAGCGGCTATTCGCAATCGGCCGTCGCATCCGCCACATACACCATCTCGAAAACCGCTGCCACTCCGGTCTTCTCGCCAGTTGCAGGGACTTACTCGTCCACTCAATCGGTCATCATCACTGACTCTACCCCAGGAGCCACCATCTACTACACCACCAACGGCAGCATCCCCACTACCTCGTCGACCAGGTACACGGGCGCCATCACCGTTTCCGCCACCGAAACCATCAAGGCTATCGCCACGGCAAGCGGCTATTCGCAGTCGGCCGTCGCCACTGCCGCCTATACCATCTCGAAAATCACAACCACCCCGGTCATCTCGCCGGCCTCAGGCACCTACGCGTCCACCCAATCGGTTACCATCGCCGACTCCACCCCGGGTGCAACTATCTACTACACAACCAACGGCAGCACCCCAACCACCTCGTCGACCCGCTACAACCGCGCAATCTCTATTTCAACAACCGAGACCATCAAGGCCATTGCAACTGCCAGCGGCTATTCGCAGTCGGCCGTCGCCACTGCCGCCTACACCATCTCGAAAACCGCTGCCACTCCGGTCTTCTCGCCTGCCGCGGGGACCTACTCCTCTACCCAGTCGGTCACCATCACTGACGCGACGACCGGAGCGACCATCTACTACACCACCAACGGCAGCACGCCCACGACCTCATCCACCAAATACACAGGCGCGATCTCTGTGTCGTCCACCGAGACCATCAAGGCCATCGCCACGGCGACGGGCCACACACAGTCTGGAGTCGCGACGGCCGCATACACCATTCCGTAGTGGCACAAAACACATATAACATGGCCACGAGCTTCGAACAGATACGTTGGAAAGACCAATCCGAATGGGTACGACGGGATTCAACAGCCCAATCACCCTTTATGACCCTGAGCTGCTCCGTTGATTTAGTCCAGCGGCAGTGTTGGCAGAATTGGATCTGAGGGGACCGGAGTTTTTGTACCAAGCGCACGCTGATCCAGACGACTTTCTCCAGACCAACACCTGCGGCATCTCCGTAGCTTCGGCAGCAAGTTGCACCATCAGCGTAAGCTTTAAGCCAACGGGCATCAATACGCGTATCGCCAGCCTGTCGATCACGGATAACGCTCCCGGCAATCCACAAAGCGTTTCGCTCACTGGCACTGGCACCGAAGTGGGGCTGAATCCTGCGAGCGTAAGCTTTGGCGTGATTCAAACCGGCGAGAGCACGAGTTCATCCATTACGCTTACGAATGTCGGCAGCGCGTTGCTCACCATCAGTGGTATTACCATCACGGGGCCGTATTTCTCGCAAACCAACACGTGTGGAGCAAGTGTGGGCGCCGGAAACTCCTGCGCAATCACCGTTACTTTCCATCCAATAGTTAAAGGAAATTTTAACGGCACTCTGTCGGTCAGTGATAATGGCGGCGCCGGTGTGCAGCAAATTGCCTTATCGGGGTCCGGCTGCGTGATCAGCGGCCATAAATGCACGACTGCGATCGTGACCTCCCCGGCTGTGCGATCGACGCTTGGTGCGCGGAACACCGCGACCGTGCCGCATTCCACAGGGTTCGGCCCGGTCGGCACACTGATGATGGACCTTGTGGATTCCGACCGAGATGATCCATTTCTCGAAAATGGTAGCAAACGCGAACTACTGGTACGGTTCTGGTACCCGGCATCCCCCAACAAGGACTGCACTCGGGCGGATTACACATCGCCTCGCGTGTGGAGTTATTTCGCCAGACTTACCCGCCTCCCGTTACCTGCGGTCACCACCAACAGTTGCCTGAACGCTACTGTTGCCGATGGAGCACATCCTGTCGTCGTTTTCACCCCCGGCTATACCGGCACTTTCACCGATTACACATTCTTGTTCGAAGATCTGGCCAGCCGCGGGTATGTCGTTGCTTCCATCGACCACACATACGAGGCAACCGCCGTGGAGTTCCCGACGGACGCTTCGTGAAATCAGTGCTAGGCAGCCATCTCGATGATTCATGGCGGACTGACGATAAGACCGTATCCCGTGCTTTGTCGACGCGACTGGACGACCTGACGTTCACTATGAACGATCTGGAACGAATGAATGCTTCGGGGGGCAATCCGTTCGCCGGAAAGCTCGATCTCACCCGAGTCGCACTTGCCGGCCACTCGTTGGGCGGCCTTACGGCCTGGCTTGGCCTGCAGCGGGAGAGGCGATTTAAGGCGGCGATCTTATTAGATCCCTATCTGGCCGACATCGGGTCTGATACCACAGAAACTCCCGTCATCCTGCTGACCATGGGACACAAGAAGCTCAGCAGCGATGAATCCCGCCTGTGGAACAACCTGCGCGGCCCGCGATTTCGGATTGACCTTGAGGGTGCCGAGCACGTTACCCCGTCGGACGCGGTCTGGTTGGCCAAGGGCGCTGTCCAGACTGGGCCCATGGGCCCGGACAAGACGATCGGCGCGCTCCGCAGTTACATTGCGGCATTTCTCGAAACCAATCTCAATCGATCGATGCCGCAATCTCTCATAAATAGCCCGCCCCTCGATTTTCCCGGGGCGACCGATACGGCACACAAGCAACTCCTGAGTGAGCAGCAGTAACGGTCCGTTGCGTACGGCTGCTCCGGAGGGAACGCCCGCATAAGGCCGTTGCCGACGTAGTCGCCAGGCTTGGCTCTCCGACAGGGAAATACCGGTTGTCCGCCCACCTCCGACTGGAGATGGATAGCTGTTCCGCGCAATGGTTCAGTTCACTCTCGACACGCCAGGAGTAGGCAAATGAAGAACATGCCGTTGGTAATTCTCGGTGCGCCTAGTGCAAATGTCCGGTATGCTGCGATCAAATTCAGCCGTGGCTCAAAATCATTGCTCGCGTCTCTCGCAGTTTGGATGATAACTGGCAGTTTCATGCCGAAGCTCGCAGCCCAAGGACCGCCGATTATCTCGACAACATCTCTGGTCTTTGGCTCGCAGCAGGCGGGCACCACGAGTTCAGCCCAACCGGTCACGATAACCAGTCACTACCTGAGCGGACTCTCGGTCAGCAGTATCACGGTCGCCGGCAATTTTTCTGAGATTGACAACTGTCTCCCGGCCAGCAACGTCATCGCGATGGGTATGTCCTGCGTCATCCTGGTGTCCTATTCGCCCACTTCTGCGGCATCGGATACCGGTCAACTGTCCATAACGTTCACCGGGGGCAGTGCACAGGTCGGTCTTTCGGGGACGGGCATTGTCTCCGATGTCACGCTCTCGCCGTCTTCCTTGACCTTTGGATCCCAGGAACTCTATCCAGTGGCCGTTGCTCCGTCGGTAACCTCGACCGCGCAACTTGTAACCCTTACCAATACGAGTGCTGTTTCTCTGGGAATATCGAGCGTCACCGTGTCCGGCCCTTTCACTGAGTTCGACGACTGCACTGTGAGTTCTCCGGTGACCCAGATAGCACCCGGACTCTCTTGCATAATCGTAGCTAATTTCACTCCGACGGCCGCCGGAACCCAAACGGGCCAGGTCACTATCATGGACAGCTCCGGCAACAGCTATTTGATTCCGCTCACCGGCCTTGGAGCTGGCACAACAGGACTGCGGCTTAGGGGTGCCTCCATAACGTTCGGATCGCAAACGGTCGGCACAACCAGCGTGGCCCAAGTCATTACCATAATTAATGATGGCATCACAACTGGCTACCTGCAGATCACGAATGTGAGCGTGGAGGGAGACTTCGCCATCGCAGGCGACAATTGCATAGGTGCAACCATTCAGACTGGATACTCATGCCAGATTTTGGTGACGTTTGCTCCAACACAGGCGGGGGATCGCGCGGGCCAGATTACGATTTCTGACATCTTTGGCGCTGACGATGGAACTTACGTCCCAAATGTCGTTTCGCTGTTCGGCAGTGGCACCACACCGGGGGTGAGTCTGTCCAGTTCCATCGTGAGCTTCGGGATGGAAAAGCTCGGGTCGTCAGGTCCGGTGCAGTCAATCGTGTTGACCAACAACAGTTCCAGCCCCTTGACCATCAACTACATTGATTACACCGATGATTACCTGTTCACCACCGAGTACGACAATTGCACGGCGTTACCGCCAGCAACCAGCAATCCCATTCCACCCGGTGGATCTTGCACGATCCAGGTTACCGACACTTCCTATCCCACCGGTCGCATGGAGGTTGGCAAGATAATCCTCGATGACAGCGACTCCGCGAGCCCACACGTAATTGCGCTCGCAGGCCCCGGGAGCGCTCAGGTCGAGACGGTAACCCCGTCGTTTCTGGGCGCAGCAGGCTCAGTCACTCTGGGCACAGGCTACTCGGGCGTTTCTCTACTGGGCACGATCTCGACAATCGGCGGTTTCACGGAGACGAACAACTGCTCGACCACGTCCGTAACCTGCACCATCAATGTAGGATTCCCGGCGCCTTCGGGCTCCGTCCAGACCGGGCAGGTCAGCGTAGATGAACCGACCGTCAGCACATCCAGTCCGATCGTGGTTGCTCTTTCGACGGCCGAGAATTCAGCGCCATTTGCGTCGACCATCACGAACTTGGCGGCTGCCACAGGCCCGATCGTGTTTGGCCAACCACTGTCACTCACGGCGACCGTAAGCGACTGGCGCAGGTGGTGCGACATTTGCAGCTAAGCGAATACTGACGGTCGCCATTAGGCCCGGCACACCACCTGTGTTTACGAGCCCCAGCGAGACGGTGTTCATCAACGGCCAGAGCAACACGTTCACTGTGAGTGCGGGTCCCTATATCGACAGGATCACGGCTACGGGCGTTCCCAGCGATTTAAGTTTTAAGGACAACGCCGACGGCACGGCTACCTTGAATGGGTCACCGCTCTCGTTTGAAACCGCAGCCATTACGTTTACGGCTAGCAACAGCAAATCGCCAACCTACAAGGCGATACAAATGTTTAACCTTCTCGTGGGGCCCTCAGCTGAATCCCTTCCGACCTTTACCAGCCCGAACAAGGCGGCGTTGATCGTCGGTAAGGGTGGTGTTCTGGGGGGGACAGTGTTTTTGAACTCGTTCCTGGTGACCACGAGTGGAAGTCCGGCGCCTGTGATTACCGCGGCTTTGCCGCCTGCCTCCCTTTCGCCCAATACTCTGACTGTGGTGGACCACCACGACGGCACAGCAACTGTCTCAGGCGTGTCCTTCTCCAAAACCGGGAATATTGGTATTGCACTTACGGCGACTGGCGCAGGCGGTGCGACATTCGCCGCCAAGCAAACATTGACAGTCGCGGTTAGATACGGCGCGCCAGTGTTTACGAGCCCCAGCGAGACGGTGTTCATCGTTGGTCAAAACAACGCGTTCACGGTGATGGCTGGTCCCGATATCGACAAGATCACGGCGACGGAAGTGCCCAGCGATTTAAACTTTAAAGACAATCGGGACGGTACGGCGACCTTGTACGGGACGCCCCTCACGACGACTACCGCAGCTATTACGTTCACGGCCAGCAACAGCAAAGCACCAACCTACAAGGTGACACAAACATTCAACCTGTTCGTGCCCTAAGTCTGTAGCTGATCCTCCGATGTTCTAGCCGACTTTGTGAGCGCGGACCAGCAGCGCCAGCGTTCCTACGGGAGTCCGCCGCGGGCCGTTCTCGTCGCGGATGACTGAACGTACGCGACCGTCCGACCAGCGCCGCTGATATTGACCGGGGAAAGCTTGCCAGGAGCGTGCCGGAACTCACGCACCCAGCGGTGCAACACATTCGGGCTCACTTCCAGACCGCGCGACACCTCGACTTAACTGCTTGTCTCAGAATTGGGGACAAGTCCAATTCGACGCATTCGGACGAGCGATTTCACTGCGACAGGCCACCTGGGAAGCCGACGTCCAAGCCGCAGCGGGGCAGAACCAACCTTGAGCTTAGGACCTCATTCAAGGTGTTCCAAAAGGCCCGGGAGAGGTTTTAGTCGATCTAATCACCCGCTTCATCGGGGGGTAATTCAGGCGGTCCAACAAAAGAAACGCCGTGGCGCATTGCAGTCGGGGAAGCCGCGACTTGGATTTTTTATGCATTGCGTACTAATGTCCAATCGGATGTTCCCGTAAATAACTGTCCCACAATGACTTGGCGGCTATTTGGATTACAACGCTGTTGCGGTATGATAGATACCAGATGATGGTACGCTCTGGAAACCGAAGCTTGGTATCGGATCATTCACATTCTTGCCGCGGTTCTAGCCACTGAGCAAAATTTACAGCGGGCCGGAACTCTTCCGGTACTGCGGCGAGACAAAGTCGGCCTCTCCCCGAGGCGGGGGCTTCTGAGCCCAGGCCGAACGCCAGTTCGGAAGTGCTAGCTTTTCAGAATCTTTCTGAGCAGCGCCGCCACACCGCGGTCAATCGGCGATCCCAATCGAAGGACGGACTCTATGTCTGTTATAAGTGCATTTAGCGGGCCCGGCGAGGCGGCTGAAAAGACACTTGCATTTGCAGCCTACCCTAGCCAATTGCGAGGGTGCGCATGATAACGGAGAACACCAATCTATTTGCCAATTTGGCAAATCTTCGAATCGAACTCAAGGCTGCCGAGAAGCTCGGCGATTTGGATTCAGGTAATGGTGAGCTCAAGCAGGCTCGCGAGGTCCTAATCTCTGCAATCAACGCGTATGATCGCGGCCGATTCGAACTGGGTCGCGCGCTGTGGGGCTACCGAGCCCGGTTTAAGGCAAACCAGAGCTGGATGCAGGCCGCGGAGAAAATTGCCGCCTTTCTGAAGCTCAGTGTGCGGACGGTTTTTCGGATCATTGACAATTACGAGCACGCCTCCAATCTACCTCGTTTTACTCTCGAGGCTCTGCAGCAGCTCGACGTCGATCCCGCCGCCGCTAAGCATCGGGAACTCGTGGGAGAGCTGCTCGATATGCCAGAACCCACGACGCGCGATGAGGCGGTTGCTGCGGCTGCAACGGCGGTTGAGAAGCGCGACACCGCCAAGAGAGAACGAAAGACATCTTTAGCGACAGAACGGCGCAAAAAGAGCGCTGAAGCGTTCGCCGATCGCCTCGTTGCCCAGTGTTTGCAGAGGTATCGCGCTTTTGATTCCCAGGCACGAGATGCTGATGCCCGATGTGTAGTGGAAAGCTTCCTGAGCAAGTTGTGTGAGAAGATTCCCGTCTTGCGCGATGCTGATCCCACAAGGAGCCGGGCAGCCTAAGGTGAAACCCTCAATCACTTTCAGGTGTTTCGCTGATTCTGCTACTTTGGAGGGCTACGCCATGATCTAAGCGAACGGTGAAGCAATTTTGACGGCGCCCGCGGGCGCCGCCTCCGGTACGAGCGACGTGGCGTGCGGACTGGGAGGTGAGAACAGCCACTCTAACATGCGAAGAGAGGTTGAATCAGATGCACAACAGTGTTAGTTGTCAACTTCGTTTTGCCGGGTCGTTCCGCGATGAGATCGGCACGCTCTAGGACGCAACGGAAACCGGTCCAGGAGCTCTCCAAGGGCCGGCAGTCAGCCGAAGTAGCCACCAACGCTTCGGTTCTAACGATTGATAATTCCCTTTCTCGAGGTGAAACTGGCGCCCTGCACGAGACTCGATCAACGAGAGTACAGTCCAATGAGAATGACGAACACAACGACGTATTGACGGCAGGCGAAGTCGCGAAGATCCTCCGGATCCACCCCGTGACCGTACGATTGAAGGCAGCTGCCGGGCAGATTCCGGGTCGGCAGATCGGCAACCGATGGAGGTTCAGCCGAGAGCGAATCACAGAGTGGCTCAAGGCCGCTTAACTTTAAGCCGGCCAGCAACTTCGTTCTGGAACGGCCGCAGCTCATCGACCTGGGCGCGGCCGTAATCCATGGTCGTAGAAATATCACCGTGCCGCATCATATCCTTCATCTGGGCAAGCTTCGCGTTCGTTCCTCCGAGCCAGGAACGGTAACTATGGCGGAAAGTGTGCCAACCAATGTTCGGCAGCTTCAGATCCCTCGCTTTTGGCTTGATGATCTTGCTCAGAATCGTGTCAGGTGAAAAGGGACGCCCAGTGACCGGGGACGGGAACAACCATTCGTCATCGGGATGGTTCTTTCGGTATGCCTTGAGAGTCTTTATCAGGTTCATGGCGACAGGAAGAGTTGCTGCGGACGCTTCGGTCTTTGCCTCTTTCAATGAGCCATGGGTATACGCTCTCCGAATTGAGACGCTCTTGGCGTGCCAATCGAAATCCTGCCATTTAAGCGCGACCACTTCCGAGACTCGCAGGCCGAGACCAGCTGCGATGAGAACCATCAAGTTGTAAGGCTTAGGCAATGCCTGCATCAATGCATTGACTTGGTCGGGCGTCAACACAGCAGGTTTCTTCTCACGTTTGCTGCTTCCGCGCACCTTAACTAACGTCATTGGATTAATCGCGAGGGGCAGCATTCCCCACACCATCGCCCGGTCGATCATCTGTTTCATCGTCCGTCGTGCTCGCCCGCGAGAAGCCGCGCTGAGCGGCAATGATTCGATCCAAGTCTCAACATCGGCTGGCCTGACATTGACCAGTTTTGTGTTCTTCCATCGGGGGAGGATGTGAACAGAAATCATCGACCGGTCAGTATCGCAAGTGGATTTCGAAAGCTTCGGGAGGTACTCCTCCATGTAGCGCTTCGCGAGATCCTCCATTGTCGGTACGGCGGGTAACGGCTTCGAGTCTCCCATGTTCAAACGGGAGATCGCCGGTTCAAGGTGTTGCCACAGTGTGCTCTCAGTCGGAAACTCCGAAACGGAGAAGGTCTCCTGGTGCATGATGCCGCGCACCCGGTAGCGCCACTCCCAGGAATTCCCCATGCGCCGCACAGAACCGCGCTGATATCGCCCCATTTATGGATTATAACGTTTGTGTGGGGATTGTGGGGATGACCTATTTGTCTAAGTTGTTGATTATATGGAGCGGGAGACCGGGATCGAACCGGCGACATTCAGCTTGGGAAGCTGACGTTCTACCACTGAACTACTCCCGCCTTTTAGAATCAATTACTTGAGCTTATAAATTCTGGTGTCCAAAGTGAAAAGCTGGAGCGGGAATCTGGAGTGGTGAGAGCACCCCGGAATACGACGGCCGCACGACATGGACACCAAAAGGCGTCGAATCAACCTCACGCAGAAACGCAAGGCTGAAAACGGACTGTGGCAATTCTATCCGGTTCAGTGGGACGGGAACAAGCCCGACCCTCGTCTCATCATCATCGACGCCTGGTGAACAACTCTTGGGTAGGCAATTACCGCTCCGGGCACTGTTGGCTGTCGCTTCGCCGTGGCGCCCTGCGCTTTTTTGTGTGGCGGAGAAACGGTGAGTCGACAAGGGGGCAGTAGTTTACCTTCGAAACTATAGTGCTCTTTGAAAGCGTGGTTGTAGTAGCAGTGTACAAACTGCGCGTTGTTCTGACCGAGCGGTCACTCACCGGTCTACTCGCAACGTTCTTGCCCAAGTGGAAGTTCTCTGAATATGATCCCCAATGCATGAGGCAGCTCAGGAAAGCGTTTTGCGTCCCGCAGATGGACCGGAAAAGATCCTGTGAGAGACCGAAGATGAAATCGCCACAAGAAGTGTCTGCATTCCCCAACGGAGAGCCGGAGAGCTTCAAGACGTCGTCTATTGATCGCCGGCAGTTTGTGGGCTATGCAGCCGGCCTGGGTGCATGGATAGGGCTCGGCGGCAGCGTCTTCGCTCAAGGCCAAGCGGCGGATGCAGAGAAACGGCTGCCGGACGGCACCGAGCAAGTCTCCTGGGAGCAACCGCTCACCTTTTCCCGGACCTACTGTGTCGACAACGGCTCGGCCCGTGCCGACGACAATGGGCCGGGCTCCAGTGACCGCCCGTTCCGGACCATTGGAAAGGCTGCAGAGGTGCTTCAGCCCGGCGAGCGGGTGGTGATCGCCTCCGGAACCTATCGCGAGTGGGTCCGCCCGGCGCGGGGCGGCGATGGACCCGGCAAGATGATCAGCTACGAGGCGGCGCCCGGAGCGAAGGTTTCCATCAAGGGGTCGGAGGTTTTGAAAGAAGGGTGGACGCAGGACCCGGTCAACGTCTTCCGGCGCCCGGGCGCTCCAAGCGGCACGCCTGCTCCTCCTCCGCCGGCTCTCACCTGGGGATACACATTTACCGGAGCGATGTTTCCCGATGCCTACAACCCGTTTGCCCTGGCGAGCGTGGGCGGCGATCGCGCATGGCTGGATACCAAGGTGTCTGACATGGGGCCATACTTCAGGCGGCGCGGGCTGGTCTTTGCGGATGGCAAACCCCTGGAGCCGGTGGAAGTGCAGCGTGAACTGGGAAGTCCAAAGCTGTTCAGACCGCCGGCCCCGGGCGCGCCGCAGCCCCCTAACGGTCTGCCGCCAAGAGCGCGCGGCGGTCCGATCATGCAGGAAATCGGAGGTACGGAGGATGGGAGGTTCTGGCCCGACGCCAACGGCCAATCGGTTCACGTGCGCCTGCCCAGCGGCACTCCTGCCGAACATTTGATCGAGGTCACCACCCGGGAGCAGGTCTTCGCGCCTGTGAATCGCGGGCTTGGCTACATCCGGGTGAAGGGGCTCACCCTTCAGCACGCGGGCAATGGATATCCACTGCCGCAGCGGGGTGCAATGCTCGATGTTATGGGCGGCCATCACTGGATCCTTGAGGACAACACCATCGAGTGGGCAAACGGGATCGGGGTGGAGATCGGCGTCAGCGGAGGGGGCGCGCAGCAGCCCCCGGAGGGCCACATCGTCCGCCGCAATACGATTCGCTATTGCGGAATCGAGGGCATTGCAGGGATCGGCACACGCGACGTGCTTGTGGAAGACAACCTGTTCGAGTGGTGCGGCTGGGCCGACGCGGAACGCGAGTGGGAGTCAGCAGCGGTGAAGTTCCACGGAGCCCAGAACATGCTGCTGCGCCGCAATGTGATCCGTTATATCCGCCATGCCAACGCCGCCTGGTTCGACAGCGGCAACGTGAATTGCCGCATTACCGGCAACGTCTTCGCTGATGTAGTCACTGTCTCCGCCGCCGTCCACATGGAGGTCAACCTCCAGCAAAATCAGATTGACAACAACATCATTTGGGACGTACGCAACGCTGAGCCCGGCACTCCAGGTCAGCGCGGCTGTGCCGGCTCCGGAGTCTTCGTCAACGCCTCCGATAAAGTCACCATCAACCAGAATCTGATTGGCCGTTGTGATAACTCCGGAATCTTTATGATCATCCGGCCGGATCGCGCCGGCACCGGAGGCGCTTCGGGGAATAAGGTCTACAACAACATCTTCACCAAGTGCGACCGGTCGGCAATCGTCTTCCTTAACCCCGACAACGAATCCGATGGCAATCTCTTCGCGGATATGCCCTATCAATTCCTTGGATTCTTCACCGGCGACTCAAAGCAATTTATGACGCTAGCTGCCTGGCGCGAAACGCACAGCTGGGACAAGAACAGTGCCGTCGTAGAAATGCACATCGACCTCGATCCTGATCGGTTGGAACTGACGATTCTTTGCAAGGAGCCGATTCCACGATTTAGCACGTTCAACCATATCGAGGGCGACATGTTCGGCAAGGGATCGGGAGAGCGTCGCTTTCCCGGGCCACTGGCAAATCCCGCTGCAAAGTCAGTGTGGAAGGTCGACCCGCGCACCGGAATCGCTTAGCAACGGCGAAAAGTGCGCGCACGCCTAAGCTCTTCGCACCTTCTTCGGCTATGCGGTCCTGGTATCGAATGCGTCGCGAACGGTGAAGAACGCGGCCTTTGGCTTGTTGTTGGCGTCGAAGAGCAGAGGCCGCTCAGGCGGGCGATGCTGCTGAGCAGTCTGCCCCGGCGGCGGCCCCGGAGGCAATACCTCTGCCTGCCCCGCTGCTTGCCCGGATGCCTGGCCCGGACGGGATACCGCACCAGGAGGGCGTGGGCCGGGGCGTCTGCCCGCCAGCCAGGTATGCGCGTCGGTAACGCCCCATGTCAGCACGGCTGCCACGGCCGGTTCGTTCACCAACACTTCCATGTAGTCGTGGTAGGTCTGAGCGACCGCAGCGTCAATTTCAGCCGGGTCGTCGGTCTTCCACGTATCGTCGTTGATGTCCATCTCCGTCACAAAAACCTTCAAACCTATCCCGCGCAGCGTGCGCATCCACTCCCGCAGACCCTTGCTGTCTGCGGTAGACCAGCCGACGTGAATATGCGACTGTATGCCAACGGCGTCGATCGGAACCTTGTCTTTCTTCATCCCGCGCGCCAGCTCAAGGATCGCGGCCCTCTTCTTTACATCTCCATCGCTGTCCGTCTCAATCCCGTAGTCGTTGTAGGTCAGCAGCACGTCGGGATCGGCCGCGCGCGCTGTCCTGAAGGCGAGCGGGATGAACTCCGGCCCCAGCAGCTTCAACCATGGCCCATTGCGCAGCCCGTCCGGTCTGCCGTCAGGCGTATTCACCGCCTCGTTCACCACGTCCCAGGAGTGGAGCTTGCCCTTGAAGTGTCCGGCAACGGTCGTGATGTGGTCTACCAGCAGTTGACGCGCGTTGTCCTTGGTCGCCGTGGCGTTGAACCATGTGGGCAACTGCGCGTGCCAGTTCAAGTTGTGCCCGCGCACCTTGATGCCGTGCGCATCCCCGAAAGCAACCAGTGCGTCGCCTGCCTCGAACGAGTAGGTCGTTGGTGTGGGCCGCATGGGACCCATCTTCATCGAATTCTCCGCCACTAAAATGCTGCATTGATCGATAACGATCTGCGCTACCTCTGCATTGCTGGACAGCAACTGCGCCTCTACTGCTGTACCGAACAGCAGACCTTTCGCGCCAGCATGCGCCTTCAGCGAGCCAGGTCCGGTGATCCCCATTGCCGCGGCAGGGCTGGGTGACGGGCCGCCCGACTGATTGATCTGGGCCTCTGCGGCGAAGTTTGCACTCGGAAGGCCGAATGCCAAGGCCCCTGAGACGGCAAGCCCCTTCGAGATGAATTGGCGTCGTGTCGCTCGATTGCCAAAGGTCATGATCCTGCGCTCTCCTCAAAACCAGTATGGAATACGCACCAACCACCATACACGCGTGACCGCCGAGGTTTGCGTCCTTCGTTTCGAATTCAGCGGCATCTTCGGCCGGTGCATAGCTGCAGTTGTGTTGGGCGGAGCGATCCTGTTGAGCCTTCGGGCAGTGAAACCAATATAGACTGCAGATCAAACGAATGGCGAGTATGTGTCGCTGAATTGCGCTACTCACCGAGGCTTCCAGTAAGGAGCCAATGGCAGGATAGGTATCGGGAAACGTTAGGTCCCTATCGGGACTGCCCCAACGCAACGATGGTGGATTGCCCAGGAGTTTTTGGGGGCAGTTTCGATAGGGTCGTTTGAAGTAAGTCGGTGGCGGGACGGGCGCGGTGATCTACCTATGGGATTTCAATCGGCGGGATGATGGCTTTGTTGGTTGTTGACTCGACGCGGTGAACGAATCGGGCTGCACGGAGGCCGATTCCGGGGTAGGCGAGGCTGAAGTTGTACTCGCAAATGCGCCTTGAGTGGTTGGTGGTTGCAGCCAGTGCACACTCCGGCATAGCGTGCGCGAACACGACAGCGTTGAAGTTGGGGTCCGTGAGGCTGTCATGAGCTGTCAACACTGCACCTCCTTGGCTGGGACGGGGCCAGGTTCGACTGGAAGTAAAGCTGGGCGCAGGTGAGCCGATCGACGACGAACATAAGGCCGGAGCATGCTGGACAGCGCAGGCCAGGCGGATCGGGCGGATCGATGCAGGCCGTCGTGCCGAGCAGAGCGCGGCAACGTTGGAGCGCAGGACCTCGGCTGCGGTTGGCGAAGAGTCCGAAGTGTCGGATGCGCACCAGGCCGCCTGGCAGTACATGCAGCAGGAAGCGGCGCAGGAACTCATGAGCGGAAACGGTCATGATCTTCTTCTTGCCGCCGTGTGCGTAGTCACGCCAGCGGAAGGAGACGCGATCGTTCTCGAAGGCCACGAGCCGATGGTTGGAGATAGCGACGCGATGGGTGTAGCGGGCCAGGTAGTTGAGAACGTGTTCGGCGCCGCCGAAGGGTGGCTTGGCGTAGACCACCCAGTCCTTCAAGCTGAGTTGCCAGAGTAAGTGGCTGAATGCGCCAGGTGCGGCAAGTTGTTCGACTGAGCCATGGAACTGCAGTCTGTTCTGCTGAAACAGTTCACGTAGCTGCT
This sequence comes from uncultured Acidobacteriota bacterium, assembly GCA_963706455.1. Lineage (GTDB taxonomy): Bacteria > Acidobacteriota > Terriglobia > Terriglobales > Acidobacteriaceae > Telmatobacter. The sequence continues at coordinate 151,363 of CAVPNO010000113.1, forward strand.
CGCAGAACTTGCCGCGGAAGACTTCGCTGAGCGCTCTGACAGGCAGAAAGAAGCGCGGCGAGGACTCGATCCATCTGGAACCGTCGAGAGCCAGGCCGCCGGCAGGAACGATGTAGTGGATATGGGGATGATGCTCGAGGTTCTGCCCCCATGTATGGAGCACGCCGAGGAATCCGATGTCGGCTCCCAGGTGCCTGGGATCGCGAGCCAGCTCGAGCATCGCGGCAGCGCTGGTGCGATAGAGAAGATCGTAAAGCAGCTGCTTGTTCTGCAGGACAAGAGCGGAAAGCTCATGCGGCAGCGTGAAGACGACGTGGAAGTATGAAACGGGCAACAGCTCAGCCGAGCGCGCGGCCAGCCACTTGGCACGCGCGTTCCCCTGGCACTTGGGGCAGTGCCGGTTGCGGCATGAGTTGAACGAGATGGCCTGATGGCCGCAGCGGACGCACTGATCGCGGTGACCGCCCAGTGCCGCGGTGCGGCAGCGGACGATGGCATCGAGTACCTTGCGATGCGGCCACGCAAGATGCGACTGCTGCTGTTGCCAGAAACTGTTGCCCGTTCTACGGACGATGTCGGCCACCTCGAGGGTGGGCCGGCTCATCGCTTCATCCGTCTCCTGGAGCGTTTTATCTCATCGGGACGTGACACTTCGATCGCTTCAAGCGGACTGGGAATCGCCTGCAGGTGGCGTCGTGACAGGTGCAGATAGACGGTCGAGTGTTCGAGCTTGGAGTGTCCGAGAAGCACCTGGATGGTGCGCAGATCGGCGCCGGCTTCCAGCATGTGAGTGGCGAAACTGTGCCGGAGCGTATGGGGAGATACATGCTTCTTGATGCCGGCCTGCCTGGCTGCGTGAGCAACAGCATCCCAGACGATCTTCTCCGTGATGGGCACATCTGCCCGCCAGTTGTTCACCATACCTGGAAACAGATAGGTCTTCGGCTTCATCCAGCGCCAGTACTCTCGCAGAGTCTCCAGAAGCTTCGAGGTCAACAGAACATCACGATCGCGGCTGCCCTTGCCTTGATGGACATGAATAACCATGCGTTCACTGTCGATGTCGGTGACCTTCAGGTGACACAACTCAGCTCTCCGCAGCCCGGTCGCATAGAGCGTCATCAGCATAGTGCGATGCATCAGGTTCCGAGCCGAATCAATCAGCCGCGCCACCTCTTCTGGACTGAGTACGGTCGGCAGCTTCCTGGGCCGCTTGGGAAAAGGAATCTCATCGAGCAGGTACGGGCGCCGAAGAGTCTTGACGAAGAGAAACCGCAGAGCAGCACAACGGCTCTGGATCGTGCCAGCCGACAACTTCCGATCCCGAAACAGGTGCACCTGGTACTCGCGAATATGGCCTGGGCCGAGGCGTTCGGGCGAGCGGTGGAAGTGCTTCGAAAAATCCTCCACCGCGTGGATGTAGCAGCGGACAGTGCTTGGGGAGTAGTTGCGACGCTGGAGTTCATCCAGCATCAACTGCCGAAGATGGGTCACAGTGAACCTCCTTGTGACCCACACCCTATACCGGCAAGAAGACCACTCGGAGGCCTACGCCGCAGCGCCCGTCGCGCCAGCGACTTAGTTCAAACGCCCTTCCCTTCAGCAATCACTCCGGAGCGCGCGGCGATCCTTAACTTGTGCATCATCGCCAACTCACTCGTCCAACCCGGATTGGTATCGGAAAGTCGGCATGGCGACTGGAATCTCGTGACCTGCTTTCAAGATTCGTGTTGCTTGAGGCCTGCGCCACCGAGTTCGCTATCCGCGCCCGGATTGCGGTGTTACACGGGGAATTTACTGGATCTGGATTTCTTTCCGAACCGAAACGGCGGCAATCCCAGGAAAATCCTTGGGCACCGGAAAGGTTACTTGCCGTCCAGCCAGCCATTGCAGCACGCGCGGAATAATGGTCTGCACTCGGAACAGCCCAAGCGGGTCGATGGACTCAGTTCAAATGCATGGCACTTTTCCGTGCCTTACGTCCCGCAAAACGTTTGTAGCACGCGCTCCTCGGGGCGGGCGGGTGTCGAGTACATCTCAAGCTCCGGTCGCTCGTCATAAGGCCGCGAGATAACGGCGAGCAGGTCCTCGAAAGGTTGGAAATCCTGGCGCAAGTTCGCGGCTTCGAGCGCCGCCTCCACAAGATGGTTGCGGGGTATAAACGATGGATTCGTTGTGCGCATGGCTGCGGCGCGCGCCTGCCTATCGGCGGGCTCTTCGTCGAGACGGCGATGCCATCGAGCAGCCCAGCCGTCATATGCGGCTGGGTCTGAAAACAACGCGCGAACTCTCACGTCGCCTTCTGGTCCGGCGGCGGCATCGCACAATCTCCTGAAGGTCAAGGTGAAGTCGGCGCCATTGGCAGCCATAGATTGGAGCAGGTTTTCGGCCAGAACCGCATCGCCTTCGCGCTCTAGAACAAGCCCAAGTTTGCGGCGTAGTCCGGCACTATGGGCCTCTTCAAACTGCGGCTCGAAGGCTGAGAGGGCTTCGTTTGCCGCGACCAACGCCGCTTCTTCGCTGCCTGATTCCTGCACAAGAACCGGCACCAATGATTCGGCCAGCCGCGCGAGGTTCCATAGGGCTACACGAGGCTGGTTGCCAAAGGCATAGCGTCCGCCGTGGTCAATGGAGCTGTAAACTTTAGCGGGATCGTATTCCTCCAGGAAAGCACACGGGCCGTAATCGATGGTTTCACCAGAGATGGATGTGTTGTCAGTGTTCATGACCCCATGAATGAAGCCGAGCAGCATCCACTGCGCGATCAGCTTTGCCTGTCGCGCGATTACGCCCTCCAGAAGTGCCCGGTACGGCTCTTTCGCTTGCGCGGCGTCCGGATAATGCCGGGCGATCGTATAGTCGGCAAGCATGCGCAATGCCTGCACATCGCTCCTTGCCGCGAAGTACTGGAAGGTGCCCACCCGCAGATGGCTAGCCGCTATACGCGTCAGCACTGCTCCGGGCAAGACTGTGTCCCGTTGGACCCACTCGCCTGTGGTGACGGCAGCCAGGGCGCGTGTGGTGGGTACCCCCAACGCCGCCATGGCCTCGGAGACTATGTACTCTCGCAACACGGGTCCAAGTGCAGCTCTGCCGTCGCCGCCGCGTGAGAAAGGCGTTCGGCCAGAGCCCTTGAGCTGAACGTCGTACCGTTTGCCGTCGCGCGATACTAGCTCGCCGAGGAGGTTGGCGCGCCCGTCGCCGAGTTGAGGCACAAAGTACCCAAACTGATGCCCAGCATAGGCCATAGCGATCGGCTCTGCGCCGTCGGCCACCCGGTTGCCCGAAAGAACCGCAATACCATGCTCGCTCATGAGCGCATCCGCATCGAGCCCCAGTTCCCGAGCCAGTTCCGCATTGACTTTCACGATGCGCGGCGCCGCAACCGGCGTTGGATCCACACGCACGTAGAAGCGCTCCGGAAGCCGCGCAAATGTATTGTCGAACGCGAAACAAAGCTTCCGGGCGGTAAGGGAAGGGCTGAGGCGCGGACCGTATAGGGGGGTGTTAGGTGAAGCCATCGTCTATTAGATGTGGGTATACTGTTTCGGTCGCTCCCGTTACGAGCAGCCGTGCCACCCGGAGCCATACCGGCACGGAATGGCGCAAAGCGCGGGATCTTGCGAGTCACAATGCCGACATATCGGGACAAATCCTGGGGGATGATTCAAGTGCTTGCCGAGTGACTCAGGTGATTGATTATTCCTTCGTGAGCGAAAGCAGATCGCGAGGTGCTTCGTTTCGTGGCCAAGTTTCGGGCTGCGACAAGGCCCAGTCTCAATACTCCCCTAACTGGCAAAGCACACATCGAGGGCCCCTCTGCAAATCACGACTTCATCATTTCTCCAGTTCGACCTCGCCAGTGTGAACACTGATGCGGAATGGTTGCGGCTCGGGTAGCTTCACCTTGCCTCCTTCGATCTCAAGCGGCATCCAGATGTAGCGGGAATCCCAAAGCTCGTTCGGCTTCCAACGATCACCCATGTAAAGCACCGTGGTTTTCCTGGTCCCGGTGATTTTCAACAGGAAAGAAGATTGCGAGGAGTAAGTCTTTGACTCCGGTGGAGCGACGTCAGCGAACTCCGTCCAGGGGCCCTCCAGACTCTTCGCGCTGGCATAGACATTCGGATTGGGGTCCCAGCCGGTCAGATGAGAGCCCAGAACGTAGTAGAGCCCGTCATAATGCACGATCGCACCTCCTTCCAGGGGAGCATGGATGAAGCTCACCTCCTTCTTGACCGAGAGGTAGTCTGCTGACAACCTGGCGATGTGAAAGCCGCCGGATGGACGGTCCTCAAAGATCAGGTACGGCGTCCCGTCGTCATCGACGAACTGACCGATGTCTCGACTCTCATCTCCAAGCGGCCGAAAGCTCTTCACATATCGGTAGGGTCCGGTGATCTTCTCGCTGATCGCTACACCGATCCGGGCGGCCTTGTACTTCTCGTCGTCGAGATGGAAGTACATCACAAACCGCTTACGATCGGCGTCATAGAAGACCTTCGGGCGTTCCAGAACCCAGTGGCCTGTATATCCTTCAACCGATGCTAACTGCAACGGACGGCCGAGAAATTTCCAGTGCACCAGGTCGGCTGAAACATAGCAACTGACATAGCGGAGTGACGGATCCAGACCCTGCGTACGATCTTCGCCGAACCAGTAGTACCGATTTCCCATCTTTGTGATTCCCACGCTATGAGCCTGGATCCGCTTGCCATCTGTGTCGTTCCACGGGTCTCCCGGCCTTATGAGATCGGTGGAATTGCCAGCGGCCGGTGCAAGCGTTGTCATCAGCAGGATGAAGGCCGCAAGTATTCTCATGTCTTCCTTCCAGTCAAAACAAGCCATTATGCATTTTCTCGGTGATGGGCAGGGATTTGGCACGATGGAGCGGTTTTCGGGAGCAAAATATCTCTGTTGGTACATCGGAGAGTCTACACACCGCCAGGTTCTGGTTGATGGTCAATTCAGCAATACTTTCTGATCTGGACGATCCAGCGAGAACGTTGGGATCTCGATATCGAAGCGCTCGCCGGTCTCGCTTTCCATCTGGTACGACCCTCCCATCATCCCCGACGGCGTGTCGAGGGGCGCTCCACTCGTATATTCATGGCGCTCGCCGGGTTTGAGCACAGGTTGTTCCCCAACTACCCCTGGCCCCTTCACCTCTGTCAACTCACCACGGGAATTCGAGATCATCCAATGCCGGTTCAGCAATTGCACCGTTTCCCGTCCATGATTCTCGATTATCACGCGATATGACCAAAAATACTGCGAGTCATCCGGCGATGACCTGGCGTCAAGGTAAGTCGGTTCAACGCTGACCACGATTCCTCGCGTGGTTGCCGTGTACGGTGTTCGATCTGCCATAAAGATAGCTTAGAGCAAACTGGTCGCCCGACTGAGCGATTTGGCATTAACAGAGTGCCTCAGTCCGATCAGGTGTTCAAGATAGCGTCACGCAAAGCCACGGTTTATCACTCAGTGGATTTGAACACGAATCACGCTTTGGACGCTCAGGTGAAGTCAAGTGGCTATTTCAATAGGGCGTGTATCACGGGGAAAAGAAAGGAGAGTGCCGCCGTCAAGGCGGAGCCGAACCCGTTCCACAGCGCCACGGGCGTGACCTTTTCCAGAGCGTCAGAATCTGGCTCGTCCACCTGCCCTTGGGCGGGAGCATTCGTACGGGCGAGAATGGCGCGCATCTTCTTACGACTGAAATCCTGCCCGGTGGCGAAGAGCGGCAAAGAGAGCAGCAGCCACGACAGGGCCCAGATGATGTGCACGACGATGGCAGGAATAAGGTAGCGACGATCTTTGTTGACGATGACGAGCCCCCAAAAAACGCCGGTGAAGACCATGAATCCTGCGGCAAGCACAACGGAGGGCTCTTGCGACTCTCTGATTCCGATCAATCTGGTTTGATCGGGATCATCGGCGTTCCAACTCCCTAATGCCATCGTGAGCAACCATCCCCTGCTGGATCTGAGCTACCCGTCGGGCAAACATGGGCAGTTCCCTCGTCGCCTCGAGGCTGCGCGGGCTGACGTCGAGGCGCTCCGCGATCTGAAAATCGCTGAGCTGGCCTTCGGCAACTAGCTGCAAAGCCTCCTGCAGCTTTCTTCCACGTAGGATCATGGTCATGGCGGAATTCTCCCTTGCAGATATGCCGGCCACTGCATATCGAGCTTTCGCAAGAGTAGTCTGCGTCTCAGGTGGGAATCATCATTGTGCTTTATCAAAGACAACACTAGCTGCATTTGATTCTGCTGTCGAGCCCGGATAGATTTTCGAAAAGGTACAGACCTGACTTTCCTGCAACGACAATATCAAGGTAGCCGTCGCCATCGATATCCACCACAGGGATCTGCATGCCACCCCCGGTTCGCGTGCCATAGTCAACGATGTGTCTTCTCCACTGGGAGCCCTCCCGATTGAGCGCCTCATACCAATAAACGCCCAAAGTCTCGTTGGCACCGGGGTCGTGTTCATGCGCGTAGTAGCGCTTGCCCGTAACCAGCTCAGCCCGTCCGTCGCCGTTTAGATCCGCAAGTGTCATGGCGTGTGACTGGGACCAGCTATTGTCAATGAGATGTTTGACCCAGGTTCGCTTTCCAGCTGCGTCCTTTCTCTGTTCCAACCAGAAAATTCCATAATCATGTCCAAGACTGGTGACCAGATCTGGAATTCCATCGTTGTTCACATCCACGACGTAGATGAATCCGGTGGCCCCCAGATCAAACTCCTCATGGAACGTCCAGTTGCCGTTGCGAGGGTCGGGCGGAGCTTCGAACCAACCTTTGGGGGTGATGATGTCCGTCCTCCCGTCCCCGTTCACATCCCCCGCGCCGATTCCGTGCCCGTAGCTCTTAGGACTGATCTCGTGCTTCAACCATGGGTCTTGAGCTTCATGGCCCGCCAACTCATACCATGTTAGCGGCGCATTCGGATCGCCAAATTGAGGTAAGAGTTGATGGGGTTTACCGGTGTTGAGGATATCTACCAGAAAAACAAATTCCACCGGAGACCGAGTCTCGATAAGGTGTTCACGCCACAGTCCTCCTCGCTTACCAGGGTTTTCCCACCAACTCAGAGGCCTCGACCAATACGAACAGCTCACGACATCAGGATATCCATCCCCGTTGACATCTATTACTAAGTCACTCAGGTCTTCGAGGTAGTTGTCTGTGTATCCCAAATCGCGAAATTTGTGTTTGATGAATCGCGGGCCTCGACCGCGCTCCGCAGGACATTGCTCATACCAGCTTTCCCCGCAGATGATATCGAGCCTGCGGTCACCATTCATGTCAGCAACAGTCACGGATTCAGCCGGACCAAGATCAAGGAGGTGTTTCCGGAAATGGATGGTGCCGTCACCCGCCGGCGTATATCCAAGATCAATGTATGGCTGAGTATTGGGTCCAGCTTTCGCATAGGGCATCCCGCCAGGCGTTTCGTATCCTGAGGACTTGGCGGCCCCGAAACCCAGCGCCGCTGCGGGAGCGCCTGCACTTATTGCCTTAAGGAACCGTCTTCGACCGCGATTCATATTTTGTTTCCCCTTCCAAAGATCCCCTCTCAATGGCTGAAATCATCGTGAGCAACCTTACGAGATACAAGATCCAGGCATAAATCCATCACTTAATTAAAGTCCACAAAGTGCAAGCTCAATCCCCGGGGGGGGGGGCAAAAATTGGTCCTCCACTTATTGCTCCCCGTCCCGGGACTCCCCCCAGATCATTTTCGGGGAAACCCTGCACCTTGAATTACTCGACGCGTCACGTCGCCCCTGAAGCTCAATGGCCGGACATTTCCTACTTCGGCATCCCGCTCACGCAACCTGCGAATTTGAGATACGTATTGCCCTGGTATTCCAGGTCGTCGTGTATGCCGATCGATGACGTATAGTACCCTCTCGCGGTCATGGCCTTGAGTTGTATAAAAAAATGCTCGAGCTCGTTGCTCGGATGGTCTTCATGAGCAGCCGATTTGGCCAGAGCTTCTTGAAGAGAGCTGTGAGCAGCGGCTTTGCGCATGAGTTGAAGCCCGTGCCTCCACTGTCGCTTCACCTCATCACTGCTGGTCGCTACCATCATGTCGGCAAAAAGGTTCACCTTGGCAGCATGCGCGCCGGGGGAGTGCTCGTCGCTGGGAATTATCATCTCCATCAGTCGGTCGAGCATTTCACTTTCCTCTTCGGTGAAATACTGCAACGGATGTCCTTTTGAGTCGTTGCTGCTTTCCGCCGAAGCTCCATTCTGACCTGAACTAAGTGCCGGCGGAACGAGACCGCCGAGCATCACAAGTTTCAATACTGTGCGTCTCTCCATGATTTACCTCCATCTCCGGCACCTGGGGTTTACGAAAGGTTCCGATATCACACGACAGAAAGCAACCGCATGGATTCCATCTTTTCCCGGTCTATGACCTCGCGGCCGAAATGCCCGCTTCACTCTCCGCTAGAGCGCTCCAATTTCGCGTTGCCGTCTGATGAAGTCTGCCGCTCGGATAGACAACGCCATAATGGTGAGTGTCGGATTTTTTTCGCTTGACGTCGTGAAGCAACTTCCATCGGTGACGAAAAGATTCCTTACTTCATGGGATTGACAGAAACTGTTCAGAGCAGAAGTCTTCGGGTCTTTTCCCATCCGAACCGTGCCCACTTCATGGCTGGCAAAGCCGGACGGGCTGTCTCCGAAATCCGGGAATACTGTGCCTTTCATCTTTGAGCAGATTTCAAGGAGACTCTGCGTCATGTCTCGCCGCATTGCGTAGTCATTGTCGGCAAACCGGTAATGCACCACAGGGCCTGGAATTCCGTACTCATCCGGCTGGGCAGGATCTACGCTGACATAGTTTCCTGAGATTGAGAGCGCCTTTCCGAAGGCCCCAAGGAAGAGAAAGCCAGGCTGCATATCTCGCACTTGTTTCTTATACTGTGCGCCATAACCTTTCAGGCGTGTCGCCTGGTTGGGAAACATGTAAGACGCGTAATTCACTTGAATTCCCCATCCGCCCGCATAATCTCGCTTTCCAGAGAGTTGGTTATAGCGCGGGATGTAAACATGGTCGGTCGCTCCGTCTTGGTTGATCGGTGGAGTGCCCTCCAGTTCCGCCAGGTACATGCTCAGGCCTGCGGTATGGTGCCCATTGAGGTAGCGGCCCACCACTCCGTTCGAGTTTCCCAGGCCTTGGGGATAGAGAGGTGACTTGGAATTGAGCAGCAGCCTCGCGCTCTCCACGGTTGCACAACACACCACGAAAACACTTGCGCGAACTTCCTCTTCCTTTTTCGTCAAGCGGTCCACGAAGGAGACTGCGGTCACACGCCCTCGGGAGTCAACGCGTAACTCCCGAGCAATCGCGTTTTCCCGAAGCGTGAAATTTCCCGTTGTTTGCGCTTTCGGAAGCATGCAATCCGGCGTAGTGAAGATTGAACCGACGTCGCAGCCATCCATGCAGTGACCGCAATAGTGGCACGGTGGCCGGTTATCGTAAGGCTTGGTCAGCACCGCCTTGCGTACCGGGATGAGCGGAATACCCATGGAACGCGTCGTCCGAGCCAAAATGTGTTCGCTGCACCGCATTGGGATCGGAGGCAGGTAACGATCGCCGCCGGGTAAAATCTCAAGGTGGTCATTTTGGCCGCAAACGCCAATGATCTGCTCGATGCGATCATAGTAAGGGGCCAGTTCTTCATAGCTGAGCGGCCAGTCCTCCTCGATACCCTGCAGAGACCTCTCCCGAAAATCCAGCGGGGCGTAACGAAGAGTAACAGCATTCCAATGCAGGCTGCGCCCGCCTAAGACCCGAACGCGGTCCACATTTACATCGTCGCTGTCTTGATAACGAACGGGGGCAATGTCACCCGGGTAGAATAGTGCCTGTTTTTCGCCACGAAATCCCCGATAGGGCAATTCATAAGGCCATGTGTGGGAAAGGAATTGGTAAGGCTCAACTTTACTTCCAGCTTCCAGCATGATGACCTTGGCTCCCCCTTCACACAATTCTTTGGCCATCGTGCCGCCGGCAGGACCCGATCCAATCACGCACACGTCATAATTAGTCATGGCGAGGATGTCCTACACACAGAGATCTTCGGTGTCATCTTATAGCTTGGCTCCACTGCTGTCCAAATTAGCGGGGATCGAACTGGAGGGTAACGAAATCTGCGGCATTTTCGTGCTCCGGATTGGGATTGGCGGGCGAGGTTGGCATTTCTGCTGTCCAAATCGATCGACTCAGAACGGCGAAATCTGCTCGGCGCCTGGGTCGAACAGCGGCGGTGGTTGGAGAGGCGGATTGATCCATAGCCAGGAGGGAAGAATTCCTCTTGACCGCAATTGTGGTCGAGGAGGATATATGCAACGTGGAAGTCCTATCAGAAGTGAGCGCAAGCGTGGTCCGGATGTCTGGCGAATTCCGATGGTCAGAAAAAGGAGAGAACGGACAGCGAGTCCATCGAAAGCGCATTGTTGGGACATTCGACCAGTATCCCGATCCAGCCAAAGCCCACCAACTCGCCGCAGGAATGGTTGCCGCTCCCAGATCCCGCGATCTGCCGATAAAGTCGGCCGCGATGACAATAGCTGGACTGAGTAGCCGTTTCCAGCATCGCAAGGTGAGGCACGACGACAATTGGCGAAGCTTTTCGACCCGTAGAAGTCTACGAGTACCTATTGGACAGGTGGATCGTTTGGCGCTGGGGCAAATATGAACTCGGTGGCACGGGGAGTGGTCGGATGAAGTTCAGCATCCACACTAGACCAGTTGTTGATAGCTTGCCGAGGATGTGCCCCTCTTCAGCAGCCGATGGATAGTATTGGGCGACGTTCCGATCTCGGCGGCTATCGCCCGGATGCTCTGCCCCCGTGACCTGAGCCGTGCGATCATCGGCACCAGCTTTGGTTCGGCATCCTCAGCCTTCGGGCGATCACCGACTCGGCCTTGAGCCTTGGCTCGTTGCAAACCGGCAATAGTGCGTCCCCACGCGGCTGAGTCGGTCAAGGCTCCAGAACAGGAGGCAGTCGAACTCCCGCTTGGATGCATCGGCCGATCGCGGATCCAGGCGGGGCGAGGATCCGGGCCGCAGCACGCCCGTAAACCGGGCGCCCTGCTTCATTCCTCGCTTGTTTTATCTCCATGACCACAGACCGATGCGAGGGTAGAATGCTGACGGGTTGTGGACCCGTCTTTCCCTCGCGTTAGCCGGAGGCACTGAATGTTGTTCAGAAAGAACGATAGAGTTGCGCTGCACCTGGTGCAGACTGTCCTGCTGTTTGTCCTTTTCCCCATATTTGCAACCGTCCCGGTCTCGGCGCAATCGGGCTCCGTCGATGCTGCAATTGGCCACTCCGTGGTGATCCTGACTGGTCCGTGGAGGTTCCATCCCGGCGACGACCCGGCATTTGCAAAGCCTAACCTCGACGATTCCAGCTGGGGTTTGCTGGATCTGACTCCGCCGGAGGGTTCCTTCGATCCCGTCACCGGAAACAGCGGATTCGTGCCAGGCTGGACGGCGCATGGTTTCCCCAAGCTGACGGGGTACGCGTGGTACCGGCTGCATGTCCATGTACGGAATGAAACCTCGGACACGGGAGCAGAGCGCCTCGCCATCTCGATGCCGTTAGACTTCGACGACGCTTACCAGGTCTACGTCAATGGCCGGCTGGTCGGCGGATTTGGCCGCTTCAATCCGAACTCCGTGGTTTTTTATAACTCGCAACCCTGTTCCTTCCTGCTCGCCGACACTATGGGCACGGGAGACCTCACGATTGCCATTCGAACTTGGATGGATGCCGGGACTCCGCTGTTAACCCAGGATGCCGGCGGACTCCACGGGCCGCCGCTGCTTGGCGAGGCCTCTGCGATCGATGCCATGCTCCGCCTGAACTGGGATCAGGTCAACCGCTCGCAGATTGGCTCTGTAGTCGCCATCGCCTTTCTTTGTCTCGCCACTATGCTCGGATTTGTGCTCTATTGGCTCGATCGCAGTGAGCCCGCCTACTTATGGCTGGGCGTCGTGTGCGCTGCGACGCTGGTTGTGAGGAGCAGTGTCGTGGTGATCTATTACTTCACCATCACTCCCATGACCGCTCAAGAGGTCTTTCAGGATGTCATCATGGGGCCGGTGACACTCGGATTATGGGCGTTGTTCTGGGCCCGGTGGTTCAATCTGCAGGGATTCCGGAAGATTGCTCGTGTCACCTGGGTGCTGACAGCTCTTCTTGTCATTGGTATGTCGACAGTAAGGCCGCCACTCTTCGGAACGCTGATTCCGGTTCACGCTTCCGCGTGGCTCATTCCAGTTACCGTCACGCTCAAGTTGTCACTGGGGGTGGTCCTGCTTTGGGTCACGTATCAGGGCATTCGCAAAGGGACCGCCGAAGGCTGGCTGGCGCTGGCTCCCATTCTTCTTACCATCGCCTGGGCCTACCAGCAGGAACTGGCGGTTCTTCATGTGCCCGCGACCGTACGCATCTACGGACTGACAATCACCTGGGGAACCATCGCCAATCTTTTCATGCTGGCCATCATCTCCATCCTCATGATGCGCCGCTTCATCCGCAGCCAGAGGGAGAGTGTCCTGTTGCGTCTCGAAATCGAGCAGGCCCGGCAGGTACAGCAGGTGCTGATTCCCGAAGCAATTCCCGCCATCCCCGGGTTCTCCGTGGAGACCGAGTATCGGCCAGCCCGGCAGGTAGGCGGCGATTTTTTTCAGGTTCTTCCCACCCCCAATGGCGGGGTTCTGGCCATCGTTGGCGACGTCAGCGGAAAAGGCACACCCGCAGCCATGGCCGTAAGCCTTCTGGTCGGCGCCATTCGAACGCTGGCCCGTTCCACCGACAGTCCCGGCGAGATTCTGGGCGTCTTGAATGAGCGCATGATCGGCCGCAGCAATGGAGGCTTTACTACTTGCCTTGCCCTCCGCATCGATCCTGACGGGACGCTTACGCTCGCAAACGCGGGCCATCTCCCGCCCTACATGAACGGCAAAGAACTCGAGACCAGCCCTGCCCTGCCGCTCGGCCTCGCCGAGGGGGCCTACGCCGAGGCCCAGTTCCGTCTCGACGAAAACGACAGATTGACTCTGGTGACCGATGGCGTGATTGAGGCCCGTAACAAGGCAGGCGAGCTCTTTGGGTTTGCGCGTACAGCAGCGATCGCAAGAGCCTCCGCCGGATCCATCGCCGAACGCGCGCAGGAATTCGGCCAGAACGACGACATCACCGTTCTGACGATCACCCGGCTCGCCGCAAAACTGAAACCGTCGGCGCTGGGCGAGGTTTTGCTGCCTGCCACTTCCCCGGCAACCAATTGAAACGGGGTGAAAAACAGTGAACCAGTCGAAATATTGCCATCGTTACAATCGTGGCATCGGCTCTCGCAGATCTGATTAGTTGGTCCGACCATGCTTGAGTGGTCGGCTTTGTCTTTCATCGGGTTGGCCTCCGCAGTTCGGTGTGCTCTGCGACTGTGCTTCCGCCCCTCTATTCGTTTTGACGCTTCTTCCCGCTTCGCTTGGACGGTTGCCGCTGGCTTATAATCCGTAAGCCGTTCCTTGGGTCGGCCCGTGTCCGGAAATCGCTGTCAGGTTTTCACCTTACGCCAATAGTCGAATTGGCTCACCTACGTGCGATGAGCGCTCGAAATTTCGAGTTCGGGGAGGATCGTGAACCGCCCCTTCCCCACGCTTGCGATCCTCGATTCGAACCCAGCCGTGCTGGTGCGAATGGAAACCCTGCGCCGCGCAACACTGTACGCCCGGCAAGACCCGCCGTCGGCAAAAGAACTGCTGACCCGCCTGCGAGCCCGGGCCACAGAGGCTCCCGAAGACGCTCGCGGCGCGCTGGCTTGGTTCGATTTCGGCTATCTGGCTGAATCGTACAAACAGTGGATGGGGAAAGAATGAGCCGAATCCCGCGACAGGAGTGGATGGATACGGCTGGGTGAAAAGAGCCATTCAGCAGCGTGGCGATGATCCGGAAATGGAATTTGCCGCCGCGCTCATCACTTTGAGATCGTCGAATGATGATCATCGCGACCACGTACAGAAAGCCATGGCGGGAGCGAAGACGGATGCGCTCCTCGCGCAGAACCTGGCCTCTCGCTTCGGCGGCGAAACCGTCTCCGCAATTCTCGCCGCTCAACCTTCGGAAAGATAAATCCGCTCCATTACCCATAATTCCCCAGGCCTCAAAGGCGAGTCCTGGGAAACCAAGATTGGTACAAAGCCGGATAGTCAAAGGCTCAATGCGCTGTCGCCGAAATAAGGCAAGAAGTCTGGGCGGGCTGAAAGATGGAGTCGACATAGTTTGCTTTGGTGCTCCCCGACACAGTTTCGGAAGGCGCGCTTAGGATAGCGGAACGCATGCAGGAGATGGTTGAGCGTCTAGACCTCAGAAATCCGGGCTCGTTGATCTCGACGCGAATGACTGTGAGCCAGGGGGTGGCCACAGTCGTGCCGAACAGCAAGGGAAACTGGAAGAGCCTTTTGCTTGACGCCGACCGGGCGTTCTACCGAGCCAAACAGATGGGGCGGGCTCGCGTGGCAAAGATCGTCGGGCGAAGAGCAGCCAGTTTCCGTCAATCCACCACGGATGCCGGCGGCGATATAAGGGGAGAGTTGGACGAGTGAACGGGCCTTGCCACTTGCAGCTCCTTTCTCTGCCAAGGGTCGCAAAGAATTCTGTCTCATTTTGGTGAGCGATCTGTGAACCGCATCTTGTGTGGCGCTGCGTAACCAAGCACAGTTCAGACGGATTTCTTTTCGAGGGTACTCACGAGAAGGGTTTGCCAACGAGTAGGCAAGGAAGGCAAACGGAATCCAAGCATCCAGAACCACCTGTGCCGGCAGTGGCAACAAGAAAGCGCACATCGCGATGGCTAGTCCCGAATCGGCAAGATAAGCCACATCCGGCAACCACCTGCCGCTTTATTGCAAATCCGGCCTCGATCAGTGAGTTTGCGACAGCCAAAAGACATCTTCTACATCAGCCGACCAGACGGAGTGGTGTTGTCGAGGTTGCTCCTCAGGCTCACGAACATCACCCCGTAGGCATAGAGTTCGGCCGGTCGCTGAGAGACCAGGCAAAAGGCGGCGTACGATTGTATACGATCAATGTTTGCTCAAAAGGTCCGTTGCCAGTTTCTTAAAACTGGAACCACCTACCTGGGGTGCCCATTTTTTGGTATGAGCGCCGCGCTCAAACACGACAATGCTATCGTAAAAATGCATTGACAAGGTTGAATTGGTAAACTCCGTCGACGGCAGAGCTCCGCGTGTATGCTCAGCGTTCAACTCGTCGATGAGGTCCTTGCTCAGTTCGATAAATGTTGATGGTTTGCGCAGTCCGCCCTCAAACTCATTCCAATAAGCGGTATGCAGATCCTCAACCATGTAGATACCGTTCTTCGCCATTCGAGGATAAAGGAACTTGAAAGTGGCAGCAATGTGATTCATGATATGACTGCCGTCATCCAGGACGATGTCGGGCGCGCCGAACTCGTCAATCAGGCTCTGTAGAACTTTCGCGTCGCTCTGGTCGCCGATACGTACGTAGATCTGATCTTCCTCGTAGGCCTTGCATTCAGGATTGATATCGACTCCAACAATGCGCGCGTGCGGTCCAAAGTAGCTCTTCCACATTTGCAGGGATCCACCCCGCCCGCAGCCGATTTCAATGAACGTGACCGGCTTGTACACATAGTCTTTGAAATGCCGTTCATAAGCCGGAAAATAGTGCTTCCACTTATGGATAGTCCGTTTGTCGTTGGCGAGAAAGTCAGACCAAAGAGACATAATATCCTTTCGCGGTGGTGTGGACATACCTAAATACTGAACATTAGAGGACTGCTAGTGTTTGCCGCGCATGCATTTAGCCCAGAGTCGGCGCGGTCTGGCTTTGGCGTCAAGATTACCATGACGAGACATCTGGGCCATGTTGCAATTCGTGAAGGCCTCATGCGCGGCGTGGCCGTGCTTCTTCGGGTGACATGTCACGAAGTTCGAATTCGTCTCCGACCATATCGATGTCGAGGAGACGGTCGATGGGAAGAAGGTTGTGTGGGTGTCTCGGCCGGCATCCCGCGACCTAACAGATCGCGGGTACCGCCGTAAGCGGCGAAGTCCGCATAATCCGCCGCACCCCCAGTTGGATCCCCAGCGGATCTTCGACCGGTGCCTGCGCCGCGGGCGCCCCCGCTCCGGCGGCGTCCGGGATATTCAGGGGCCCGGGCAACACCTCCACCGCCAGCACGCTGAGCGCCGTGGTCAATGGCAGTCCCAGTAGCGCAAGCCGGTTGTTGATCTCGGCCGCCGTGAATTGGGCGCCCGCGATTGGCCCCATCCCAGGTCCATGCTCCGGGTTGTTCGGTCCGCCCTTGGCGCGGCGTTGGGTCACCCCCGCCAAGCGCTCCAACAGCACGTTCCGGTACGATGCCGCGTCCGCCTGCAGCACCTGGGCATACAAGAGGAACCACAGTCGTGTCTGCGGGTCGCCCACGTCGAAGTTGTAGAGCCGGTTCCCGTTGTAGATAGTCACCGCGTATGGCGCGGTCGCGCTCACCCCGCTCTTCGATCGTTGCACCGAGCAGATCAGGTGCGGCGCCGGGTGCTGTATGCCCGTCACGCGCAGCGGCCGGCCGTATCGGCCTTGCGCCGTCGACCAGTACTTGGCGTGTCCCACCCGGAACTCGTACGTCCAGAATCCGAACAGCTCCAGATCCTCCGAACTCAGCCCCGGCGGCAGCGGCAGAAGGAAGAACGTGCCGGACTTGCCCACTCCCAACTTGTCCGCAGGCACCATCTGCGTCATCGCGTCCAGTCCGGATTTGTCGGATGATTGTCCGGACGAAATCTCTCGCACCAGTTCAGGATCGATCGCGAGAGGCGGCTCGATGGCGTTGGGAAGCATAGCTGCCGGGTCGAACTTCGGGAACAAGCTTCCCGCCAGAAGCGGATCGGGGCCGTACCCGAGGACACGCCCGAAGTAGTTGTCGTCGCTGTCCTGAATCGGCTGGTCGAACTCTACCCACAGGTACCGGTCGCGGAGTGACGTGCTGCTGTACGTCGCCGAGTGCTGATAAGGCGATTCGGCGATGCCGGTGGAAACGATCTTGGGCGTCTGCGCCGGATTCGTAGTAATCGGCAGCGTGATGGGAAAGACAAAATTCTGAGCCGTTGCCTCGGTGAACTGCGCCGTCACGGTGTAGCTGAGGTTCAATTCGCGTGGGAACGCGGGCGGCGCCACCTGTGGGTTCACGGCATCAAAGAACACGATCCGCGTAAGCGAACGGTTCGGCGTCTGGCCCGGCAATCCCGTCGCCCCGGTACCCACCACGCGCGGAAACGCGATGGTGCCGATATTCGCCCCGTCTCGCGCGAAGCTCAGCGCGGGCGAGCCGAATCCGTCCCAAGTCCAATCCCGCTCCACGTCGAGCGTCAGGCACACGATCCACTGCCCGAGCAATTCCGTTTGATTCGAGAAAGTAAAGGTGCTGTCGTCCGCAGCCACGCTGTGCCGCAGATACCCCGATCCGCCGAAGACGGTTCGCTCTCCCACCGCGCCCGAAAACGCGAACTCCTGCTGCACCAGTCCCAATTGCTGCGCAAGCGTCTGTGCGATATTCGCGCCCGGCTGGAAATAGAAGGCCTGCAGTTGCAGCTCGGGGTTATTCGGGAAGAGTGTGTCTTCCACCTCCGCTTCGCTGCGCACGATGAAGTCTCGCGACAAGCCCACGGTGGCCGCGTCTGATCCGTAGTAGTTGGGGCGCGGTTCGGCGAGCGGGTAGAGCCGCACCCTGATGTCCCGCGACGTCGGAATCGGCAAATCGGTCGTCCCCGGAGCCGGGGCCGTCACCTTCGAGATGTCGTCGATCCCGTCAGTGTAATCAAGCGTCAACGTGACTGTCGGGTCGGTGCCCGCCGGGAACGGCACCTGGACGGAATAGATTACGCGGAACACGCCATCAAGATCGCCCACCGACGCGCCTTCCGTGCCCGTATCGTGAGCTGGAATCCGCGCTTCCACCCGTACCTCGAAGCTGGTTACGTCCGGGTCCGGAACGCCAATGGCGCTCCCGCTGCCCCAGGCGTCCTGGATCAGATTGCCTAAATTTGTAAGGTCGAAGGTGGAGGGAGCTACTCCCGCGAAGACGGCCTCCGGGTACTGAATGCGCGGCTTCTGTACCGCCAGCGACGTAATCTTCCGCACCGCGGGAGCGGTGGGGAGAACCCTGACCGCGGGTGGCGAGGGTGGTGTCGCCGGGAAGGCCGGGTTCGGGGGATCAGCCACCACCTCGAGCGACTTCGGTGGCACGTACCGCCGGAACGGCGACTGCGCCACCGGCGCGGGCCCCGGATGCACAGCCGCGTCGCTCACGAACGGCCCACCGCCGGTTAGATCCACTAACCGCACTCGGAATTCATATTCGTTGCCGTAGAGCAACGCCGGCACGCTCGTCAGATCCGGATTGGGATTCGGCAGCGTCGGCGTGGGCAGCGTCCCCGTGGCCGGAGTGTTGGCCGCGTTCACTGCATACGCGAGTAATTGCACCACCGGGTCAGGCAGCACGAGGCTCGATCCTGCCCATTGGGCAAAGTAAAGCGGCAGCCACCCTGGCTGGTCGTTTGTCGCATTGTCGTTGGTGCTTGGCCGTATCGGCGCCGGCGCTACCCAGAACTCGTTGCCGGAAATGGTGGTTGTGGCTCCGCCCCCGTAGCTTGCCTGGTTGAAGGGCAGGGTGCCGTTCACGAGCGAAAGCGAATTCCAGGCCGTCTGTCCCACCGGCCGGACGTCCACTCGGTATCCCTGCACCCCCAGCGGCGCTTCGGGTGTGTTGGCCGTTCCGCCCACCCGGTCGCGCAGCAGATCGATCTGGTTGTTCAGCCAGACCGTTACCTGTTCGTCGTCCCATCCAAGCTGAATCCCAGCCTCGGTTCCCGGCGCGATCTGGCTTTGGTCGAGCGTCGCCGCGTCGATCGTGGTCGGCTGATTCGAGTGCACGATCTGCGCGAAGCCGTCGTCGTACTCCTCGGCCTCAATCTGCGCTTCCCGCAAGTTCGAGGGCGGAAACGCGACGATAGGAATCAGCGTGGCGGCGAACAAACTCCGCTTGTCCGCGGCCTCAAGCGCCGGAATGCGCGCCGCGTAGGACTTCACCGTATCCGGATTGGCCTTGAAGTCGTTCACCCACGGATTCGAAGCTGACGACGTGTCGAGCGTGACCCACAGAAATCCCCCGCTCGCGGCCTGAGCCGGGGGGAGCGTAAGCGTCACGGGATAAACCAGTCCCATGTCTTGCGCGAGCACCGGTTGGCGCAGCGCGTAAGAAATGATCTGGCCCCAACTGATCTGGTTGTCGGGCGGAGGCAGCGTTGCGTTCAATGCGGGAGCCTGTGCGCGCAGCGCGCACCCATAGCCGTCGCCAACGCTCAAGTCGCGCGTGCGCGGTTGATTGAACGGAAACGCCGAGGTGTAGCTCTCGGGCAGCGATTTCAGAACCCGGGCCGTCAGCGGTGGCGCCGTAGTCACCTTGCCGCTGGTCACCGTTTTTCCCTTGGCGGTCAACTGCGTAAAGAGCGTATTGAACAGGGTCGTCGCGACCGCGGGCGGCTGCCCAGCGAAGGCTTCTGTCGTGGAAGGGACGGTCGAGGTCGAAGGGAGCGAGTCGAGCCCGGCGGCGAAATTCACCGTCAGCGCCACGTTGGTTCCGGCGAACTTCGGCCCACCTCCGAGCGGGGCCGTCGGGTCGCCGACCGGCAGCAGCAGGATATTCAGCGAGAGCGCGCCCGAAGCACCATCCCACCGCTGCGGAAATGCCATCAGGCTCAGTTCGAGGTCGTCCAATGCCATAATCCGCTCCTTCAGCCAACCGAAATTTTGGGCGCCGTAAACGTCTGTGAGAAAGTCCACGAGCCGTCGAAATTGATACTGACCACCCAGCAGATGGTGATATGAATACCCACCGAGCAGGACGCGATCAACGTGATGTCCTCAGGGCCGATCGAAGCCGGCAGCGGCAGCAGATGCACTGGTGGGATCGCCGGGCTCAGGCTCACGCCCAGTGCGGCGGACAGCGTGATGGAAGCGCTTGCCAGACCATCCAGCACGTCCACCGAAGCTTGTCCGGTCAGGATCGCCATCAGCGTCAGGCTGTTGCCCGTGATGTTCAACTGCACCGCGATTGTGATCGACGCCGAGCCCGATGCGATCCCCAGGTCGATCGCCAGGCCCAACCCTATGCCCGCCTGAATGGTGAACGAAGGCTGATTGGCCACCACGCCAAACGTCATAAGGCCGTTGCCCGCCAGCGGATCCACGATCCAGTTGAATGGATTGCCCGGGCTGCCGATGCCGATTATGAAGTCAACCGAGATCGGCGAGAATTGCACGCTCAGGCCCAGATCGAGGCTGATGTCGGTCAGATTGCCCAACCCGAGCGGCATGTCGCCAATTGTGAACGTGTCGCTGACGGTGAGTTTGCCATTGGAGAGCGCGATGTCGAGGTTGGCGCCCGCGCCCCCCGGCAGGAACTGCGCCAGCGCCTGCAGGTCGCTGAAGACGCTCTTGACCACGCTGAGAACGCCGCCCATCTGGACGTTCAGATTGGTCAACCCCGCCTTGGTGTTTTCGTCCGCCTTGAACCCTCCGGTGATGGTGAGCACGAGGCCGAACGGATCCACGTTCACGAGGAACGAAATCGTTCCCACGCTCAGGCTCCAACTCGGCGATGCCGTGGAATCGACTGAGTAGTTCAGCGTGGCCGCCGGCAATGCGGGATCGGTGGTGTCGGCGTACTGCAGAACTATATTGATGATCCCGAGGTCGATCAGAGTGACCTGTTTATTCGGGTCGAAGGTATAGGTCTTGGAATACTTGAAGCCTTGCGCGATCGTGTTGATCTGCTCAAGCGCGCCTTCAATCATCGAGATGGCGTCGGCGATGTCCGGGAAAAGTCCCGTCGAGTTGAGGATCGAAGCGATATCGCCCAGATTTGGAGAGCCCTGATTCGTCGGCACCGCGCCCGGCTTGGGCGGTCCGACGGGATTGGGTTTTGGGAACTGCAGGCCCGGTACCAGGGCTGTGGTCGGAATCTGCGGCGATTCGAAGAGCACCTTGTTGGTGCCCGTCGCGTGCATCAGGTTATAGAAATTATCGGGCTGCGTCACCTGCAGGACGTCCGACGCATCGTTCATGAACCAGAGGTCGGTTGTGCCGTTGGGCTGTACGAGGGGCACCGGGTAGTCGTTCGGCAGCGCCGAGGGCGCGGGATCGGAATACTTGCGCCGCCCCATGCTCCATCCTCCGCCGCGAGGGATTTGCGGCGCGCCGCGAAGCGCCACTCCCAGCGCAGGCACTGTTGCGGTCATGGGCTCGGTAACGATGTCCACGGTGAAGGCAGAGCAGCGCAGCGTCGTTCCCGGGTTCGTAGCGCTCGGGCCCACTTCCACGGTGCAGCCGATGGCCGGATTGAACGGGCCGACCTGGCTGATCAACTCCTGAATCACCTGGGGCGAGGGCGTCTGCCCATCGGGCTGGAGCTGCAGATAGCCGATTATGTCCTTCGACGCTACCAGGACGGGCGGATTGGTGATGCCCGGAACCGGCGCCGTGAAACCTCCTGCCGACACCTTCAAACTTGGCGAAACGCCCATTTCCGCATCGAACAGGACCTGCTCGAAGATGAACGGATCCGCGCCGGGGATCGTATTCTTCACGGTGATAAATACGGCCTGTTCGCGAATGTTGCGAGGGTTGAACGCGCCCTCGAGCGCTCCCTGGTGTACGCGGTTGGTCCAGTCCGTTGTCGGGTCCGGCGGAAACTGGAACTGCCCCTGCGACGCCGGCTGCCAGCCGCTGTCGCTGCGATTCACCCATCCGGCGTTGCCCCGCAACATGGTGATGGTCCGCACCGCGCGAACGCAATAGGGGTAGATGACGCTGGCGGCCTTCACCACCTCGTACGCCGTGCGGCCGATACTGGTGTCGAACTGCACCTTGATGATGGCGGGGAATATCTGGTCGGGTTTGTTCCAGTCGCTGTAGATGCTCGCGCCGTAGCCAGAGAAGTCAATGCGCCTCAGCGGTACGCCTGGGTTCTTGCGTTCCCCGGTGCTGCCGAAGTCGTTCTCGAAGATTTCCCCCACGCCCGGGTTCACGCCGTCGGCGAGTCCCAGCACCGTGTAGCCGTAGCCGTTCGGGGCGGAGCCAAGGAACGGTCCGTGCAGCGAGTCCGGATCGGTGAAGCCCGGAAACATCGCGTCGGGCTGTTCGGGGTGCACCGGCGTGACCGTTAGTTGCAGCGCGCCCCGCAGCTTGGCTGTGGGCGGAGGGGTGGGATCGGGCACCAGCGTCTCGGGAAACTGCGGTATGTTCGTTCGAAACTGGCCTCCCTCGTTGCCAAAGGACGAGTGCCGCGAGTCGATGCGACGGTTGCCCTGAATAATGACCGCGTTCAGGCCGAACGGCAAGCTGAAGAATGCCGCGAAGCCCGTGCCCGCCGCCACATTCTCGATGTTCCGGACCAGAACCGGCGCCGGAATGAAAGGCACCAGTTGCTGATTGTTCGGAGAAGCCAGCAGTAGCGGCAACCCGTCGGCGGCTGGTTCGCAGAAGAGCTGGCTTGGCTCCCCCGCACCGGTGTTCTCCATCGGCTCCCATGAAACCTGGGGCAGCGCGAAAGTCGCTACGAGTGCCTGGTTCAGGGAGAGTTCCATGCCCGTCAGCGCCAGCGCCGGGGCCGGACCCGTGGTTGTCGGAAGCGGTTTTGCGTCAACCTCGCGGCCCACCAGCGCGCCCACGGCGGGCGCCAGAACCACACCCCAAAGATCTACGCGCGTGGAGACGTCGAGCAGTGCCGGATTGGCGGTGGAACCCACGGTTCCCACTGAGCGTATGTCGCCGCCCAAAACAGTTGACGATGGGAATGGCGTCCCGACCACGCTCGTGCCCTGTACGGGAGGCAGGAGCAGGAAGCCCAGTTGCGGCGCGCTGCCGCCCGTCCAGACGATCCCGGCCAGCAGCGTCCCGACCGAGGTCTGGTCCGATTCCTCCCGCACCAATGTAAGGTCGAAATTTGCAGCGTAAGGGTCGGGGAGAGTGGGCAGCAGCCAGCGCAGATTAAAGTACAGGCCGATTATGCACTTGAGCGCCGACCCTTGGAGCAGACCCGCGACCACAAGGATTTCGGGTGCGTCCACGCCCAGAAGAGCGTTGCGCAGCGCCAGCGGAATGATCGGCTTGGGAGAGTCAGCGCGCGCCGCGAAAAGGAACAGGAACGTCAGGCTCGAGATGTAGTCGAGCTGCAACAGAGCTCCCCCCACGAAGGGGAAGCGCGCCCCGGCCGCGGTTAACGGCCGGTCGAAGAACGTGGTCGCGTCACCTGTTGCCGTCAGCAGTTCCCGGCCCGGCGTCGAGAGGAAGGAGAATATGAACGTCGAGGTCGTATCGAACTCGAGGGTGGCGTTCAACTTCGAAGGCGCGGCAAGCGGCCATAACTCGTAAGTGGTTTGGGCGGTGGGCGCCTTTCCTTCCACCATCACGAACAGGAAGCCAGTTCCGATTTCTATCAGCCCGAAGGAAATGGGTACCGTCTTTGCCTCGACGGCATTGTGCACCGACGCACCTGCGGCGAATTCGATAAAACCCAATCCGGGACCGGCCGTTTCGGGCAGAATAGTCGCGGTTGTGGCGGCCAGAGGCAGCGCCCATCCAGCGTTGACAATCGCGCCCATTCCGGTGGGAACAAAGTGTTCGGAAATGACCGTTTGGAACGCGAAACCAGCCACGTTTGAGTCGCAAGGAATCAGCACCAGCGGTAGCCCCAGCGGCTGGGTGGGCGTGTTCTTGTTCCAGCGAAGTTTCACCGTGGAACCGTAGCCGTGCGTACTCGCATCGGCCACCGCGTCGAATATGGCACTCGTCTCTGTGAAGCGGATGGTCACGCTGGTAGGCGGCGTGAACGAGGCCGCCAACGCGTCCCCCCCGGGACCGCCATGATTCGCAGGTGCGGGCAAGGGAGCGAGCGTCGCCTCAAGGGTCACCGTTGCCCCCGCGGGAACCACATAGGTTCCGCTTTGGAAGGCGAGGGGCGCGGAACTGTGCAACGATCCGCCAGTCACGGCGAAACCCGTGAAGTCCCCGGCGGGCAGACCCGATGCCAGCAGGTTGGCCAGAAACCACACGCTGCCGGAGCCCAGGGTCAGGTGTGTCGGGGCGAGGGGCGGAACGAGAAATTCACGAATCGGAAAGACGCCGAACGGGGAACCAGCCCCCGCGAAGGCAAACGGCAGTGAAGCCGTGAAGATCAGCAGGTCGACCCAGTGAAGCACGCCCTGCGCGTCCTGAAACGGACCATAGGTTTGCGCCACCCGCGCACTCTGCGCCCAGTCGGGAAGACCCGCTGGGTTCGACACGGTAGCGGCCAGGGCGCTGCGCACCACAGCCACAGTCGCTTGCGGCGCGGCTACGGCAGTGGCAGCGATCGCGCCGAGTTGGGCCGCAAGCCCTGGGTCGGCGGGCGGTGCGGCGTCCACCGGCTTCGCGACCGCGTGGATCTGCGGGACGCTCTTGCCCTGGATCAACGTATAGGCCAGCGCCTGGCGCGCGGCGGCCAGCGCTTCGGCCGAAACTCCTGCGCCGGGAGTCCACCCCGATGTGAGTTTCGCCAGAGCGTCACCGACCGTGGCAGCGCTCAACGGACTAACCGGCTCGGCAGAATTCACAGTACCTCCGCTAGACAAAGGATGGTGATGGCGTGGCGCGTAACGTTACGCCGGCTAAACCATATTCTTGTACCGCTCTTCGGTGCTGAAGTCACGTCAACGTACCGTGAAATCGTACGGAGTAACGCAAGACGGGGGACGGTAGAGCAGTGCTCGCGCAGGTGTGCAGTGAGCTTAGAGGCAATCAGATGCTCGTCACAATGCCTCGGACCCGACGCGGAAACCAAGCCGGAGACCGGCGAAATCCTGGGAGTGAACAGCGACCGGCTTTATCTATTGAGGGGTCGCCCCAGAGAGCCGAATTATAGAGTACGCTCCTAGACGGACGCACGTGCTGTGCCTGCTGCGGAGAGTACGTGCGCAGATCTCCACGGAAGGGACAACCTGTTTTGTCAGATCCTACCTGATGACAACCAGCGCTCAAGTCGATCGGCGTAGGTGCGGCTCGAGCGATGCTCCGAGCCGTCCGAAAGCTTCACCGTGAACTCGCGGTTCTCGATGGATTGCAACTCCAGTATGCCTTTGGACTGCACAATTCGGGAGCGGTGTATGCGGATAAACTTTGCCGGGTCGAGCCTCTGTTCGAGAGACGCCATCGTTTCCCGTAACAGGTAAGAACGACCGTTGACGTGAAGTTCAACATAGTCACCAGCGGCCCCAATCCACTCAACATCCTCCGCAATGACGATTTGAATGCGGGATCCAGCTTGCACGGTAAACCGGGACGCGAATCCATCCGAGGTGCGGTCCAGCATTTTCATGACCCGCTGCGCCATGTCGGCCTTTAATGCGGAGTCGACCAGATCACGAGCTCGACTAACGGCTGCCGCGAAGCGTGTGTCGTCCACCGGTTTCAACAAGTAATGCAGCGCATGCACATCGAATGCGCGCAAAACATGTTGCTCATATGCTGTCAGAAAAATGATGGCGGGCAGGCTTTCTCCAGGCAACGCCCGCAGCACCTCAAAACCGTCCATTCCGGGCATCTGAATGTCGAGGAACACAACATCGGGAGATCGTTCCAGAATTCTTCTTACCGCGGACTGCCCATCAGCGCATTCCCCCACAATCTCGACATCCCTGAATTTGCGTAGCCTGAGAACGACGCCACGACGCGCCAAGGGCTCGTCGTCGACGATTAGAGCGCGCACGTCGAAGCCTCCAGCAGGCTCCCAGTCCTGCGTAACGGCAATTCCAGCACGACTTCGCAACCTCCGGCTTCAGGCCACCCAAGCGAGAACTCAAAATTCGCCCCGTAAAGTGTTTTCAGGCGCTCCGCCGTGTTTCCGAGACCGATTCCATTTCCATTCTTCTTCTGGTCGCCCTCACGCCGTCCGGAGTTCCCGACGACAATTCGCAACCTGTCGGCATTGATCGCGCTCTTGATCGCAATCCACCCACCTTCGATCAATGGCGCCACTCCATAGCGCACTGCGTTCTCAACGAGCGGTTGCAGCAACATGTTCGGCACCAGGGCATCCCGCGTTTCGAATGGAACCGCGATATCGATTCTTAGCCGTTTCCCCAGCCTTGTTTGCTCAATCGCCAAATACCCTTCGGTAAAGGCCAGTTCCTGAGAAAGCGTCACCTCTGCAGTGACTTCGGAATCCAGGCTTGTGCGCAGAAGATCCCCAATCTGTGCCAGCATCCGCGTGGCCGCAGGCGCATTTCCATCCAGAACGAGAGTGGAGACGGCATTGAGCGAATTGAATAGAAAGTGGGGATTCAACTGATAGCGAAGCGCAAGCAGGCGCGCCTCTCTGAGCTCAGACTCGGCGCGAATTAGCCGCTCCTTCTCCATGCTCGACTGCTGCCATTGCTTAATGCTGAAGTACAGACTGCACCACATGAAGAGCATGAAAAAAGACCACGCCCAAACTGCAACCAAAGCGTGCCAGGGCACATGATTGAAATTCTGCAAAATGAGGCCGGCTGCGCAGGTTACGGGAACGGATGTGACCATGGCCGCCGCGGCTGCTTTCAATTCAAAAGCGATCCAGGACCGCGATTGTCGCAGCAGCCAACGGCAAAAAGGGCGCAGAACAAAACTTCCCAGGAACATGAAGACAACAGGCACTGTCTCTTCATCGAAGAACACACGCTTGGTAAAGAGCGCATGAATGGATTCCAGAAGGTGGAAAAGATAATAGCAGCACCATCCGATGATCTGGACTTGCCAGAATGACCGCAAGTTCAGGACATTCTCCCGATTCATGAATTGCATTTTAGCCTAAGTGGAGTATCGGCATTCCGCGTCCTGGCGCACGAAACCCTCGGCTCATCGCATTTCTCAATCGCCCGGCAGATTAGGCCTGGCTTATCAACTTCATTGAGCTAGGCTCCGAATGCGGTTCGCAGTCCGATGCTGATCGCGGCAATGGGTATGCAAGGCGGTACCTGAACTTGAATGAACATGATGAGGCCAATCAAAGCGCCGAGTGGTACCTGACGTTAAGGCGCCAGTCATCTCGGCACTACGACTTTACCGGAGGAAAAGAGGAGATCCGAATATGCTTAGACAGTTGGGGAATTTCTGGATGCCATGTGTTGCGACAATTGTTCTGGCTTGCTCCAGCAATGTGTTCGCTCAACAGAGCTACAGGATTACCGATATGGGCCTTAACCACAGCACGGACAACTTCAGCATGGTCATGGGACTCAATAATGAAGGCTGGGCGGAGAACATGGATGGGTTTGTAAACCCGCCCATCACTTCGACCTCCACCACCATTGCAAGTGGCCGCGCGGTAATATACGCCCACGGACGCAACATCGACCTCGGCACGCTTGGAGGAAAGAACAGCTGGACCAACTATGGCGGGATCAACGATCGCGGGGAAGCCGTCGGTTTGGCCGAAACATCTGTTCCGGATCCGAACGGTGAAGACATGTGCGCCTTTGGCACAAAACTTACGTGTCGTCCGTTTCTTTGGCGAGACGGCCACATGATGGCTCTCCCGACGCTGGGCGGAAACAACGGGCAGGCCGCCGCGATCAATAACCGCGGACAAATAGTAGGCATTTCGGAGACGACGGTCCGGGACCCCGGATGCTCGCCGAGCAAGCAGCCTGGAACGACGATATTGCCGGTAATGTGGGAAAAAGGCGAAGTCCGAGCTCTTCCTACGCTGCCTGGCGAGCCGGACGGCTTCGTGCAAGGCCTCAACGATCAGGGCCAGGCCGTGGGTGCCACGGGAACCTGCACCAGCTTTGCGATTCACGCGGTATTGTGGGAAAACGACCATGCCTTCCAGCTTGCGGACCTCGGACACACTGGATCTGACGCCTACGCCATCAATGACCACGGCCAGGCTGTTGGGTATGTCTCGACCACTGACGGCTCAACCATCGTTGCCTCTCTTTGGGAGAACGGCGGAGTCAAAAACCTCGGCATTCTGCAGGGAGATGGCGCCGCCTTTGCCACAGGCATCAACAACCGGGGCCAAGTGGTAGGAAGCACCTTCAACTCCGTGGGCTGGTCGCGCGGCTTCATCTGGCAAGACAATGTGATGACCGACCTGAACACGCTCATTCCCGGAGATTCCAACCTCTTCATAATCGCGGCTAGCAATATCAATGAGCGCGGACAAATCTCAGGCATGGCAACGGTCATGAGCGGGCCGGATGAGGGTAAGATCCATGCCATTCTGTTAACCCCTGCAAACGAAAGCATAGGCGAGTCGGTTGCCGATGTCGCACGTACGCGCCCGGGATCCATTTTGCCCGCGAGTGTTTGCAGCCACCATTTGCCGACATTCGGACTTGGCCGACTCCAGCAATAAGGGCATTCGTTCCCTTGCGTATATGCACGACCTCTTCTCGGTTCAATTCCATCCAGTTCGATGCTGCTCTGGCACAAGGCCGGAGATCATGCTGGACAACACGGGTCACGTCGAATATCGACGTGACCCGGCATTGCCAGCCACCGAAGCGAGACCTTTATGCGGACCGGGAACCTTGAAATCCCTGGCGGTTCTTGTAGTGGCTGCGTGCGTCGCCATTCATGGCCAGTCATCGCCCAGGCAGAGGGCCGATCCGGCGGTGGCGGCGCTGGGAAGTGGATTTGTCTCCGATACCGCACAAGTGAACGGAACAACACTCTACTATGTGCGCGGCGGGGCTGGGCCCGCCATCATTTTGCTGCACGGTTTTCCCGAAGACTGGTACGCCTATCACCGCATCATGCCGCAGTTGGCGAAGCAATTCACCGTCGTGGCAGTTGACCTGCGCGGCATAGGCGGCTCTGCCGCGACGGCCGGTGGTTACGATGCTGCGAATATGGCTGAAGACGTTCACCAGTTGGCGAAACATCTGCATTTGGAGCACGTTTACGTGGTCGGGCACGATATCGGTGGCATGGTTGCGTATGCCTTCGCCCGTCGTTACCCGGAGACGAGCCGCGGAGTGATGATGCTTGACGCACCGCTGCCAGGCCTTGGGCCGTGGGACGCGGTTAAAGCCAATGCCATCACCTGGCATATCAATTTTCAGCAGACGCCGGGCCTGCCGGAGCAACTCCTTGCCGGTCGCGAAGCCATTTATTTGCGCCATTTTCTCGATTCCGACACTTTCAGCGATGCGGATGTCGCGCGCTATGCCCGGGCATATGCCGCTCCTGAACATCTGCGTGCAGCGTTGGAGATCTATCGGGCCTTTCCGGCGAATGAGAGATTCAATGCGGCGCAACAGAGCACCATCAGCGTGCCGCTGGTACTCGCTCCGGGCAAAAACTCGCCTTTCGAAAGGCTCATCCCAAGCTTCGCCGATGCGTTGCGGGCGCATGGGTGCCTAAACGTTGAGATCGAAGTCATCGAGAACAGCGTGCATTATGTCGCGGATGAGCAGCCCGATGCTGTGGCTCAACTTATCGAACGCCATGCCTCGTTATAACTTCGATGTTATGCGGAGGCATACGAAGAACTCACGTCGAGTCGCCGAAGGGAAAGGAAGCGTGAGCCGACCCACGGTGCTCGACGATCATGGATTTGGAGCTAGATACTAATTTCGACATCACAAAATTTGCATCACAAGGATTCCAGGAGAGAACCGCATGAAACGAGAGACAGTCAAGATGATGGCATCGTGGGCCTTGGCGCTGGCATTTGCCCTGAGTACATCCCTGAGCGCGCAGGCACAGGACGCCAATAATCCGTATCCGAGCATGGCTCCGATTGAGAAGTATCTGATGGATCGAGACGCCGAGATCGCCTTGGCGCGAAGCGCGGCGCCGTCATCCATTTCCCGCGATGCCACGGTTGTAATCCTGGGAAAAAATGGCTACGAAACGGCGGTTGAAGGCAAGAACGGCTTTATCTGCATAGTTGAGCGCGGTTGGATGAATTCATTCAACAGCCCAGAGTTTTGGAGCCCTAAGACTCGCGGCGCGGAGTGCTTCAATCCCCCGGCCGCGCGCACGGTGGTGCCCTACACCTACTTCAGGACAATATTGGTCTTGGCGGGAAAATCGAAAGCCGAGATCAAGCAAAGTATTAAGAACGCGATGGAAAAAAAAGAATTGCCTGCTCTCGAGGCCGGGGCGATGTGCTACATGATGTCGAAAGATGCATATCTCAATGATAGTGGTGGGCACAACATGGCCCACCTCATGTTTTACACGCCGCTCATGGATGGTTCAGCATGGGGCGCAAATTCGATAGACGACTCAAACCAGGTCTCGTTTAAATTCCCGAACTCTCCAATATTTCTAACTCCACAGTTCCTGGGTGACCCGGAACCGATGGATAATTTCGTGGTTCCCACCCGCGTGTGGTCGGACGGAACTCCAGATCAGATGTAAGGAGGACCATTTGAGTGCAGCCTCGGCATCATTGAGTGACACAGGAGCAGATGACAACTGCATTCGAGAAAGCGGGAAGGCCAGTCTGGCAGCGCGGGGGTCTTCTGCTGGCCGCGTTGCTTTTACCCTCGGCAATTGCACTGGGACAAACCCAACCGCCGGCGAAGCCGGAACCTGCCTCAATCCGCCCGTTCAAAATGCATGTTCCCGACCGGATTTTAGTGGATCTTCGCCGCCGTTTGGCGGAAGCCAACTGGCCCGATCAACTTCCGGGCACGACCTGGGAGTACGGCGCCGACATCAAGAAGGTTCGGGAACTCGCGGACTATTGGCAGAACGGCTACGACTGGCGTGCGCAAGAAGCGAAGATCAATCAGTTTGACCAGTTCACAACAGAAATTGATGGACAGCGGATTTATTTTATCCATCAGCGCTCTCCCCGCCCCGACGCCATACCGTTGATGCTGATTCACGGATGGCCCGGCTCGATTTTGGATTTTGAGAAGCTCATTGGGCCGCTCACCGATCCGAAGGACAAAAATAGCCCGGCATTCGACGTGATCATTCCATCGCTTCCTGGCTTTGGATATTCCGGACCCACCACAACCCGTGGCTGGGGCCCACGGCGTATGGCGAGGGCTTTAGTTGTTCTAATGGATCGTCTGGGCTATTCCAAGTTCGGCATCCAGGGTGGTGACTGGGGTTCGGCAGTAGCCCAAGACATGGCTTACCAGGCGCCCACGCACGTGATCGGGTTGCATCTGAACCAGATTTACGTGCCACCGCCGAACCAGGAAGCAGTTGCGAAAATGAGCGAAGCTGAGCGCAAACGGTATTCCTACTTTGACCGGGAGGCGAGTAGCTTCTTTTTTCTCCAGGCCAGTGAACCGCAGACTCTTGCCTACGCCCTTACTGACTCCCCAGTGGGATGGCTGGCCTGGATGATTGGAAAATTTCAACTGCTTACGGACAACAACGGCGATTTTCTTACGGCTGTGGATCGCGACACATTTTTGACCGATGTTACGCTCTATTGGGCGACCGGCACGATCGGCTCCGCCATGCGAATTTATCGCGAGGACCGGCTCACCAGAGAGGAAACAGTGCCGACGCCAAACCTGGAGACTCCTGTGGGGTATGCGGATTTTCCGAAGGAGGTGGCTGTCCCGCCGTTTAGCTGGATTACTCAAACACACAACATAGTACAAAAGACTGGCATGCCGAAGGGCGGACACTTCGCGGCTCTGGAGCAACCCGACCTCTTGGTTGCTGATATACGGAAGTTCTTTGCAAAGCTTGATCAGAAGTAAGCCGAAAATGCACCCTGATACGAAATGCATGCGAGACAGACTGGCGCTCTTAACAAGTGCCGCCGGAGGACGTCTTATTAGCTCACTTCTCTATGAAACCGCGCCGCTCGACCTTTGGCTTCAGGCCAGTCCTTCTTTGCCTTCGCATCGAGCCAAAGCCGATGAAGTCTCCATATTGACTCTCGACCTAAGGCCTCAATGGTGTTCAGAATGCCGAGTTGGTCTGTTGCGCTGAGGAAGTCCCAGAGCGGTACGCTGGAGTTAGCCGAAGTGAATTCCCTGATCTCCCTTTCCAGGCAGCCAACTCCAGTCGCTATTCAACTCTCAGTGCCACAATAGGGTCCACCTGCATCGCTCGACGGGCCGGGATGAGAATGGCAACGAAGGCCACCGTCAGAAGGAACAATGGCACGCAAATGAATGCGATTGGATCGCGTGTGCCGAGCCCGAACATCATGCTGGAAAGGACGCCGGAAACCGCTCCACTCAGAACGACACCCACAATCCCGCCAATCAGAACCGGGCGCAAGGCTTGCGAGAGCACGTGGCGCATGACAGAGGCGCCATTGGCACCCATGGCCATGCGGATGCCTATGTCGCGCACGGAGCGATTGACACTGTAGGACACCATTCCATAGACGCCGATAGAACAGAGCAGGAGGGCCAGGGTGCCCAGCGCTCCGCCGAGAGCGGCGACGATACGCGAGGGCGCGCGCCAGACTTCGAGATAATCCTCGAGGCGGGTTACATCGATCGCAATGCCAGGGTCAATGGAGCGCGCCGTTTCGCGAATGCTTTTCGCAACCTCGGTGAATCCGGTTGCGTAGCGAACCAGGACGTAGCTTCGCGAGTCGTCTTCCGGGCCGGCAGGGAAGTAGATATAACTCTCATTCGGGTGGCCAAGATGAGCCACCTGGGCGTCTTTGGCCACGCCGATGACCGTGTATTCGCGCCCTGACAATTCGCCCATCTTTTTTCCCAATGGATCCTGGCCCGGCCAAATCCTGCGCGCCGTCGATTCCGTGACGATGATCCCCGGGGCGTCATGGGCTTCCGCAGGCATAAACGCTCGACCGCGCACAATGGGGATTCCGGCCAGCGAGAAATAATCCGGCGAGACGTGGTTGTATCCAATGCCGAGGGTTCCAGCCCGGCCCGGAACCGTAAATTCACCCCCGCTGAAGTCATGGCTTAATGGCGCGCATTCTGCCTGCGCAACTTCCATCACCCCGGGAAGGTCTCGGAGCCGTTCTCGAAATTGCCTCATGAACAAAGTGGCGTGCGTTTGGTCGTAACCCTGCCGGCCGAGATTGAGGAACATCGTCGCCACGCCCTTGATCTCGAATCCAGGATCGACCGTCTGAGCGTAGAATAGCCCGCGCAAAAGCAATCCGGCGGCCAGCAGCAGGACCGTGCACACGGCCACCTGAACACCCACCAACATATTCAGCAAGAATCGACCGCCCCTTTTCCCCGTGCCGGATCCCGCGCCATCTCTTCTCATGCTGCTGTTCAGATCGAGCCGCGAGCTCCGTAATGCGGGGACCAACCCGAAGATGATGCCGGTGAACAGAGTGAGCAGGAGCGCATAGGCGAACACCTGCAGGTTGGGCGCAACATTGACGGCCAGCGACGGAAAATCCGAAGGCAAATGAGCCGTAACGAGACGCATGATCCGAATGAAGGACCAGAATGCAATCACCGATCCGAGCGCCCCGCCAGCGAGGGAAAGCAGAAGGCTCTCCGTCAATAGCTGCCGGACCAGTCGCCACCGGCCCGCGCCGATCGATAATCGAAGCGCGATTTCCCGCTGCCGCACGGACGCTCGAGCCAGGAGGAGGTTGGTCACGTTGGCACAGGCAATCAGCAATACGAGGGCGAAAGCGGCGAGGATGACGGAGGCGACCGGAATGACGAATTGCCGCTCTTCCGGGCTCCCGAAAAATGTGGCGGTGCGGATCGCGAGCGAGGTAGTGCGTCCGGGATGGCGCTGGTCGACCCGTCCGGCAATGACACCGAGATCCGCCCGTACCTCCTCGAGGGTCACGCCTGGACGCGTGCGTCCCACCATGGCAAGCCAACTCATGTTGTCGTCGGCCAGCCGGTTGCGCCCCGGTTCCAGTGCCTCTTGCATCGTTACAGGCACCCAAAACGCACTCGGAAATGGCTCGGTGCCGGTGAACCCGGGGCGCGCAACTCCTATAACCGTGTAGGCAGTCCGATTGAGGACGACCTTCTTGCCGATCAGCGAGGGATCGGAGGCAAATCTTCCCCGCCACAGATCGTCGCTCACTACCACGACAGCCTTTTCACCGCGAGTTGCGCAATCGGAATCGACAAAGCCCCGGCCCTGGGCGGGATGTTCCGTCAGGACGTCGAAGTAGTTGCAGGAAGCAGCGGTCCCAAGGATTGCGCGCACGTTGCCGTCAGTAAGAGATGCCTCCACATACGGTTCGTAGGCCACTAGTCCGGCGAAGACATGATTGTGATCGCGATAGTCGAGGTATTCGGAGTAAGAAAACCAGCCGGAATTGTTGTGAATCGAACGATCGCCTCGCCCGACATAATGGAAAATCTGGTTTACGCTGACGATCTCGCGTGCGCGGGGCACAGGAAGCAAGCGTAGCGCTACACCGTTGAGAACCGAGAAGATACCGACATTGACTCCAATTCCAAGGGCGATAGCCAATACCGCCGCGACCGTAAGTCCCGGACTGCGCCACAACGTGCGCACGCCAAAGCGGAGATCCTGAGCCAGTTGTTCGAGCCAGGCAATACTCCATACCTCGCGCGTCTGCTCCTTGACCAGCGCCACATTGCCGAACTTGCGCAATGCCGCGTAGCGTGCTTCTTCGGGAGACATCCCGCGATCGATGTTGTCCTGTGTCTCCTTTTCGAGATGGTCGCGAATATCCTCATCGAGTTGTTCCAGCATTCGCTTGCGTCGCGTCATGGTTCCTCCGGATTCATCGGCCGGAGAACCTGCGCGATTGCTCCCGCCAGTCTTTCCCATTTGCCGGTTTCAACGGCCAACTGCCGCCGGCCTTTGGCAGTCAGTCGGTAGAACTTCGCGCGGCGATTGTTTTCCGAGGTTCCCTCCCCGAACGAGATCCATCGACGCTTGATCAGACGGTGCAGCGCTGGATACAGCGATCCCTGCTCGACCTGGAGCACGTCGTCGGACCTGAACCCGATGGCCTTGGCGATCGCGTGGCCGTGCATCGGGCCGAGTTGCAGGGTGCGGAGAATCAACAGATCGAGGGTGCCCTGAAGCAGTTCGATTCGCTCGCTTTGCTCTTTAGTAGACATTCTAGGTGACAATACCGCTCTTCAGGTAGAATGTCAAGGTGAGGTGGCTGGGGGGGGGCGGCTTCTCGGTTCGATCACTTTGTTGGCTTAGCTGAATGCCGAATCGCCAACTGGCCGGTCTCAGCCTGGAAACGTGCCAAGGCCTGTTGGCAACAGTTGACGATTCATGCGGAGGTAACCCCCTCCATCCGGCATGCGGCTTTCACTGCGCGTGCCGGCGCTTTTGTCGACCCGTGATCAACCCTGAACCGCCATCAGGGGGCAACGACCTGTTTCCGTCGCTGCTGACTTGCCTTCATGATTTCGCTCATGTCGCCGACCGGCCGGATCTCCCAAATGCTGCCGTATTTCAGGGACGGATGCTGCGCCACCAGTTGAACAGCATGATTCATGTCCCGCGCCTCGAGGATTCCGAGGCCGCCGATCTGTTCCTTGGTTTCCGCATAAGGACCGTCCGTGGTCGCGACTTTGCCGTCCTTCCAGGACAGGGTCAAGGCGGTTTCCGGACCCTGAAGCGCTTCTCCACGACCCCAGTGCCCGTTGGCGCGAAGATGCTCGTCGTACTCAAAGCACGCATCGAACATGGCATTTCGCTCGCTCTCAGTCAAGGCATCGAATTTGCCTTTGTCGTAGTATCCCAAACAGATGTATTTCATGGTTCTTTCCTCCTTCTTCTCGTCTTGGGTGGGAGCCGGCGGCACGGCTGTCGCAAATGCCGCGGTCACGGTTTCAAGTAGCGAAGCGCAACACTTCCCGATTTGAAGATCTTTGACTCAACAAGTTTCAGCTGCAGTCTCTGCGGCAGGCTGACACCTTGCAACAACCGTCTTCCCTCTCCGGCGACGATTGGCCCAATGACAAAACGAAATTCATCCACCAGACCAAGCTCTATAAGTTGTGAAGGAATATCTACACCACCCGACAAAATATTCTTGCCTGTGTCCTGTTTCAGTCGAAGTATTTCGTCGCGAAGGTTTCCATGAACAATGCGCGTATTTTTGTCTTCGGCACTGTCTAATGATCGTGAAAAAACGATCTTTCTGGTGGATTCGAATGCCCGGGCAAACTCGGTATCAGCTTTGGTCGCAGACGGGTCTTTGAGGACGTCAGGCCAATAGGGAACCATCAGCTGCCAGGTTTTACGCCCAAAGATCTGCAGGTCAGCCTCTCGCGTGAGCTGAGTAAAATATTCAAACTTTTCTTCATCGACAGATTGCTTGGTGTGGTCGCAGCAGCCATCCAGGGTGAGGTTGATTGCGTAGACTACATTTCTCATTTGTTATTTGTCCTTTCCCCTTGCGCGCTGGATTGCCGGCCGGGTTATTATTCCGGGGCCGGGTAGAAAAGAAGCTCACGCACCTCGCCGGGCACATCGCAGGCGATGGCAGCCTTCTTCGCCCATGCCAGTGCCTCCTCCAGGTCGGCGGCCTCCAGGATCCAGAATCCGCCCATGTGCTCCTTGGTCTCGATGTACGGTCCGTCGGTGACAAGCACCTTGCCGTCGGGCTGTTTCCGCACCGTCTTCGCGTCGGCGGCCGGGGAAACGCCGCAAGCGAACTTTCTGGCGCCGGAAGCAATCAATTCGCGGTTCAGCGCGTGGATCTCTTCGATCATCGCTTCGGTTACGGTGGACGGGTCGAAGTTGTCGGGGAGGTAGTTACAAACCAGATAATGTGGCATGACTCTTTCTCCTTGCATTCAGTGGGTTGTTTGCTGTGGCTGGTTTCCGATGGCTCGTTTCCTGCTCACAGAACCGCAGCTCATCGTTGTTTCGTCCTATAGTCGTTGGGAAGACGGAAAATCGACAGCCGCTTCATTTTTATTTCAAAGTTTTATTTCAGCTGCCGGATCCGCTCTTGGAGGAATTGCCGCTCCGGTTCCTGACGGGTCAGCGACAGAGCTCTCTCATAAGCAGCGCGAGCTTCAGCCGTTCTGCCCAGCCTGCGGCACAACTCCGCGCGAGCCGAATGCGCCAGGTGGTAATTCTCCAATCCGCCATGTTCCAACAACGCGTTGATGTGCGTCAGACCGGCCTCTGGACCATCGAACTCGGCAATGGCCACGGCGCGGTTGAGCTGGACGATTGGCGAAGGCTGAATCCGCAGCAACTGGTTGTACAGCGCAACAATCTGGCGCCAATCCGTGGCAGCTGCCGACGGCGCCTCTGCATGGACGGCCGCAATGGCAGCTTGCAGTGTGTAAGCACCGAAGCGGCGGGACCCCAGGGCCTTCTCCACCAACGCTACTCCTTCCGCGATCTGCCCCCGGTTCCAGAGCGAGCGGTCTTGATTCGCCAACAAAATCAGCTCGCCGGCCGGTGAGGTCCTCGCCGCGCGCCGGGATTCCTGCAGCAGCATCAGGGCAAGCAGGCCCATGATCTCGGACTCGGCGGCCTCCGGCTCTGGCTGGAGTTCCATCAGCAGCCGTCCCAATCGAATCGCCTCGCCGGTCAACTCGGCCCGCGTTACCTCGGCTCCCGCCGCGGCCGAGTAACCCTCGTTAAAGACGAGATAGATGACCTGCAGGACCGCGTCGAGGCGCTCGGGCAAGTCCTGCGGCGCCGGCACCTCGTATGGAATCGATGCCTCCCGGATTTTTGCCTTGGCGCGCACGATGCGCTGGGCGAGCGTTGCCGGCGTAACGAGAAATGCGCGGGCAATCTCCTCTGTTGTGAGGCCGCAGATTTCGCGAAGAGTGAGGGCAACCTGTCCTTCCGGAGGCAGAGCGGGATGGCAGCACGTGAAGATCAGGCGTAGGCGATCGTCCTCGATCTCCTCGTCCCCGCTATCCTCATCTCCGCCGATTGCGTGGTTGACGCGCAATTCCATGTGGGCGACGAGGTCCCTCTGGGCTCCGTCAAAGCGCGCGCGACGGCGTATAGCGTCGATCGCCTTGAAGCGCGCCGTTGAAATGAGCCAGGGCCGCGGCTTGTCGGGAATGCCGGCCAGCGTCCATGACTCCAGAGCGGCAGCGAACGCCTCGTGCATCGACTCTTCTGCCAGGTCCAGGTCTCCCAGAAGGCGCACGAGTGTCGCCAGAACCCGGCCCGATTCGCAGCGGTAGAGAGTCTCAAGG
Organism: uncultured Acidobacteriota bacterium; assembly: GCA_963706455.1. Lineage (GTDB taxonomy): Bacteria > Acidobacteriota > Terriglobia > Terriglobales > Acidobacteriaceae > Telmatobacter. Next base: position 189,581 of record CAVPNO010000113.1, read on the forward strand.
GCCCTGCTGAGTTGTTCAGGAACAGGCGGCGGCATCTACGCCAACCTAGCAAACGGAGGGGCTGGGCGCAACTGCACTTGCCATCCTGAGCCCAAAATTCAGCGGGGTTACGGTCTCCTGCATGTGGCCGGTTAGCGCATCATCGCCAACTCGCGTTTCCAGCCCGGACGATCTGGAAAGTTGCATTGGCCTGTTCCCACCATCTGAAGCTTGGTCTTTCACGCAACGAAGAACGCATCGGTAAGGCTCACCGAATTGTCGTCCCATTAGAAACTTGGCACCCTTCGATAAGGGCAATGTTGGGATAGAAATGAATTGCTCATCCATTCTGCTCAGGCCCTTGCCGTGCATCGGCTATTGGAGGCCTGATCTGCGCGCAGCATTATAGATGGGTCAATGCGCGCGGCAACCATTTCGATGGGCGGCGACGGATGTGCTTACTGGTACATCACGCCCGGACTCAGCGCCGGCACGCATTCCATCACCACCAGCTACTCCGGCGATGCAAAGAATGCCGCCGGCTCGTCGGCGCCTCTTTCGCTCACCGTCAGCCCGGTTCCGGTCAAGCTGGCACTCATTTGCTGGAATCCAACTTTCAGCTATGGCGCCAACTATCAGTGCGCCATCACGGCAACTTCGAATGCCGGATCGCCCGCGGGCTCGGTGACCTACACGGTGGACGGAGGGGCAGCCACAATGGTGGCGCTTTCTAACGGCAATGCCACTGTTACCGTCCCAACGCCCTCCCGTGGGCACCCACACGATAACGGTCTCCTGCGCGCAGCAGAGCAACTACGCCGCATCCGCGACGCAAACACAATCCTTCACCGTGACCGTGGCTCCGGTAGTTGTCACAATGTCGCCATCGACCGCCGCGGCGACCCCCGGCACGAGCGTCAGCTTCTCCGCCGCGGTGACATCGTCGAGCGCCGGCATACCCGGCAGCGGCTCATTCAGCTTCCTTGACGGCGTAACGGTTCTCGCCGTGGTGCCCGTGACCTCCGCCGGACAAGCGAGCTTCGCCACTTCCAACCTGGCCTGCGGCACACACACAATCACTGCAACCTACAGCGGCGCCGCCAGCTATGGAACGGGATCGGCAAGTGCGACGGTGACCATCGGAGCTCGAAGCCGTCAGGGCGTGTAGATCTCCACGGTGTTGTAGGTCGCAGTGCTCTCCGTAGTATTCGCACCACCAAAGCAATAGATCTTCCCGTTGTAGACCGCCCCCGCCGCCTGGGAGTTGACCCGGCGCATGGGTGCGCCGGACGTCCACTTGTTGGCGGTGGGATCGTATATCTGAGTGGTGTTGACCCCAGCGCCGCCGAACACGCCGCCGCCGAACACGTAGAAGCGGCCCAGCACGACGCCGGAACACGCTCCGTCTATACCCTGCGAATGGGCCGCGCTAGACCAGGCGTTGGTCGTGGTGTCATAGATCATGGTGCTGCCGTTCATGCCGCCCATCGCGGAATACCCGGCACTCACGACCAGCTTGCGGCCAAATGCCGCCGCGGAAAGGTTGGCTTGCCCAATGGTCATGGGGGCCAGTACGGTCCAGGTATCGGACACAGGGTCGTAGCTCTCCAGATTCGGAACCCAATACGCCGTGGGTGCGTCTCCTCCCACGACGTAGATCCGGCCATCGATCACTGCGGCGGCGGCGGCACTACGCGCTGTCGGCATGCTGGTCTTCTGCGTCCATACATTTGTCTCCGGGTTGTATTGGTATACCTTGTCCTCATAGCCTTTGATACCGTCGTCTCCGCCGAAGATATAAATGTAATTGCCGAAAGCAACACCCGCACTCCCCTGGGACGCAGTGGGGATGGGTGCTCCCAGACGCCAGCTATCCGTCACCGGGTCGTAAATCTGGGTATAACGAGCCGTCGCCGACCCGTTCTTTCCGCCAATGACATAGATCTTCCCGCCCAAGGTTACTGCTGAGGCGGCACTCACGGAATAGGGCATTCGCGTGCCCTGGGTCCACGTATTACTCGCCGCGAGAGCAATCGCGGATGGTGCGCCGAGATTGCCTGCGGTACGAGACGAATTCACGTGTGGCGCATCATTGTCGGCGTGGACGGAGCTGAATGGTGTATTCGGGCGCATGGAAATCCATTGGCGAATGGCCGCGGACTCGAACCATATTCCGGTCAGAATGACGAGTGCCAGGCCCATCAGGCCGGCTAGTTTCCACCCGCGAATGGCTTTCCCTTTTGTCAGTCTCCCGGGTTGCGCCTCGGCGTTTTGGGTTTCGGTGCGGCTTGACTCCGCATTCCGCTTAAGGCGCTTCAGATCCGCCCGAATCTCCGCCGCACCCTGGTAGCGAAACTCGCGGTCCTTCTCGAGAGCCTTCAGGATGATGCGTTCGAACTCCGCGGAGACCGCAGGGCTCAGTTCTCGTGGAGGAGCGGGGTGCCGGTTGAGGGTGGCTTCGAAGATCGCTCCCGAGGTCTCAGCCGCAAACGGCCGCTGCCCGGTCACCATCTCATAGAGAATGACCCCGAATGAAAACAGGTCGGTCCGCGCATCGAGCTTTTCGCCACGCAATTGTTCGGGCGACGCGTACCCCACCGTTCCGGCGGCGTTCCCCGGATTGGTGTGAAACTCCGTGCTCCCTTCTTTTCCAGCGGTATCTTGTCCTGGTTCGCGCAGCTTTGCCAGGCCGAAATCGAGAATCTTCACCCGTTGTTCCCGCGATACAAACAGATTCTCCGGCTTCAGGTCACGATGGATGATGCCGCGCTGATGCGCGGCGCACAATCCCTCCGCGATCTGCTCGGCAAAATCCGTGGCCCGGGATTGGGAAAACGGCCCGCGCTTCAGTTGCGCGCGCAGCGTTTCACCCTCCAGCAACTCCGAGACGAGATAGGGCGCGCCCTGGTACGTCCCGAACTGATGGACCGCAACGATATTGGGATGGTTAATCGCGGCCGCGGCGTGCGCTTCCTGCTCAAACCGGCGCAGCTTGCCGGTATCCGACAGCATGTGGTCGCGAATGACCTTGACGGCAACCGGCCGGTTCAGCCGTATATCGCGCGCCCGGTACACCACGCCCATGCCGCCTTCACCCAGGTGGGAAACAATTTCGTAGTCTCCCAGCATGGTCCCCGGGATCAGCGCTGAGGAGCGCAGTGGCGGACGGTCAAGGACGCCGGGAGCCGACTCTTCGTGGGCGGAAAGTAGCGACTGCACCTCGCTGCGCAAGGACGGATCGGATGAGCAAGCGAGATCTAAAAAGCGCGCACGCTTGTCCGGAGAAAGTTCAAGAGCCTGCTCGAGGATCTCGGAGATCGTGTGCCAACGTTCAGGCGTGATCATGGCAGGTTCTGGCAATCTCCCGATGCAAGAATGCTCGAGCCGTAGACCACTTCCTTTTTACCGTGGCCGGCGAAACCTCGAGCACGTCTGCCGTCTCTTCCACGGATAGACCCCCAAAAAAGCGCAATTCCACGATGCGGCTCTGCTGCTGGTCAAGGCGCGCCAGGTCTTTCAGGGCGTCGTCCAGGGCGATCATTTCCACGGTTCGTCCATCCAGAATCGAAAGCGAGTCCTCGAGAGCCAGCCGGTCGGCGCCGTGGCGTTTGGCGGCATTCCGCTTGCGGGCGCAGTCCACCAGGATCTGCCGCATGATCAATGCCGCCAGTCCGAAGAACTGCCGCTCATTCTCGAAGATCAGTGAATCTTGCTTTGCGAGGCGAAGATAGGCCTCGTGAACGAGCGCGGTGCTCTGCAGCGAATGGCCCGGGCTCTGGCGGCGCAGATACCTGTGTGCCAGCTGCCGCAATTCGTCATAAACATGCGGCAGGAGAGTTTCAAGAGACTGAGTGTCGTCCGCAGGCCACTTTGCCAGAAGTTCACTTAGGGACCTTGGATAGGGCAAAGCCGGCTCCCAGGGGGACATTGGTGATGGTGGGGATGATAGAGGAGTTTGTCTGCATGGTCAATCTAGTTGAGCAAACTAACAAGTAACAGTTACGGGCGGCGGGAGCATTACCAGTTTCCGGGAATGGATGCCATTCTCGCCCTCCCAACCGCCAGGCGCATTGGGGGCCTCCTGAACGAGTTTCTTGAACGGCATCGTTGACGAGGCGCCGCATGGAACCGCGCTTATGGGGGCGCTTCGGGCGAACCATATCGTTCCGCCGCTTGCCCGGAGGGCACCTGAGTGCAACAGCGGGTTCCGGCGATGTTCCGGCCCGCCGGGATCGCGTGCGGCAGAATACTATGCATGCGCACTTTCGTCCTGGTTCCGATCTTTGTTCTGTTGCCTGCCTTTCTAACTGCCCAGCCATCGTCGACAACGCCCGGCGCGGATGCACCCTATCGCCAGGCCTCAAATTCCGTTGAAGAGCGCGTTCGGGACTTGCTTTCCAGGATGACGACGGAAGAAAACGCCCGGCAGCTGGATATGTACGCCGGTGTTCCCGCCCTGATCGACAAGCACGTTGACAACACCCATGCGGCGCCGGACGCGCAGTTTCAGCCCGAGGCCGCGGCAAAGCTGTTCGGCAGCCTGGGCGCCGGCAGCATTCACGACTTGTATCCACGAGCGGAACTGGCCAATCAGATTCAGCGCTGGATCATGGAACATTCCCGGCTGGGTATTCCTGCCATCTTCATCGAAGAAGGGCTGCACGGATACAGCGACGGAACGGTATTCCCGGCTCCCATCAATCTTGCCGCGACCTGGAACCCCGACCTTGCCCGGCAGACGGGGTCGGCCATTGCCGCCGAAATGCGTGCCGCGGGCGTACACATGGTGCTGGCTCCGGTGCTCGACGTGGCGCGTGAGCCGCGCTGGGGCCGCGTGGAAGAGGATTTCGGCGAGGACCCCTATCTCACCGGGCAATTGGGCCTCGGATACGTCGAAGGCGCCCAGGGCGAATCTCTTTCATCGGACCATTCCGTGATCGCCGAGCCAAAGCATTTCGTTGCCCACGGATCGCCGGAGAGCGGGCTGAACACGTCGCCCGTGCACATCGGCGAACGCGAGTTGCGCACCATCATGCTGAAGTCGTTCGAGCCTGCGTTTCGCGAGGGCCATGCGATGGGAGTGATGGCGGCCTACCATGAGATCGATGGCGTGCCGGTAGCGGCGGATCCTTCGCTCTTCACCGGCGTTCTGCGCAACGAATGGGGTTTTCGCGGATTCGTGCTCTCCGATCTGGGAGCCATTCGCCGGCTCTGGGAAGATCACCACGTTGCCGCGAATCCGCAGGAAGCCATTGTGGAGGCCATCAACGCCGGCGTCGATATGCAGTTCTACGATTTCGGTCACGAGGAATTCCAGCGCGCCATCGTCTCCGGGATCGCAGATGGCACGCTCTCTCCCAAGGCTCTCGATCGCGCCGTGTCGTCCGTTCTGCGGGCCAAATTCGAGTTAGGTCTTTTCGATCATCCGTATACCGATCCTGGTTTGTCCCCGCGCGTGAAGCGCAGCGCGGAACACTTGCAGCTTTCGCTCGAGTCCGCCCGGGAATCGATGGTATTGCTGAAAAACGAAGGCCGTCTTTTGCCGTTGGCGAAGAACATCAAGAGCCTCGCCATCATCGGGCCGAACGCTGCCATCGCGCGTTATGGAGATTACGAAGAGGAAAAGAACGGCCGCAGAATCAGCATCGCGGATGGAATTCGCGCGCTGTTGCCGCAGGCGAAAATAACGGTTGAAGATGGATCCGATATACAGGGGGCCGTCGACCACGCCCGCTCCGCGGACGCTGTCATCCTGGCGCTGGGCGAGTATCAGGGCATCTCCGGCGAGAGCTTCGACCGCGAGAGCCTTGACCTGCCTGGGAATCAGGAATCTCTGCTCGAGAATGTGGCGGCAACCGGCAAGCCTGTCGTGCTGGTGCTCGAGAACGGCCGCCCCTTGACGATCGATTGGGCAGCCCGGCACATCCCGGCGATTCTCGAAGCGTGGTATCCGGGAGAGTTCGGCGGGCAGGCTGTTGCGGAAGTCCTGTTCGGGGACCGCAACCCGGGCGGCAAGCTGACCATCACGTTTCCGCGCGCCGTGGGGCAGTTGCCGTCGTTCTATAACTTCGATCCATCGAAGACAACGAAGTATGTCGACGGCGACCGGACACCGCTCTTCCCGTTTGGGTACGGGCTCAGCTACACCAGCTTCGGCTACAGCAACCTCGCCATCCACACACCTGATGGGGGAAGCGGCGCCGATATTGTTGTTACAGTCGCCGTGAAAAACACCGGCTCAATCGAAGGCGACGAAATCGCCCAGCTTTACCTTCACCACGACGTTAGCAGCGTCGAGGTGCCTGACAGAGCGCTGGCGGGCTTTGCCCGCGTCCATCTCCAGCCGGGAGAAGAGAAGGTGGTTGGATTCCATTTAAAGCAGTCGCAGCTCGCAATCTGGAACACCAGGCACGCATGGACGGTGGAAAAAGGACCATACACCATCTTTGCCGGAGGGTCTTCGCTTGCCGGCCTCGCGGCTCATTTCACCATGCCCGCAGGGCTCGCTGCAGTTGCTCCGTGATGAGTGGAAGGCGCGGAGATGCCTCACTCCACAACCAGGCCGGTAGCCCGAACGAGCCGATGACCACGTCCACCCGGTGGCCGCGCTTCACTGCGAGCGTCGGGTTCGAGAAAGCCATCCAGTCATTAGAATCCGGGCCAACCTGAGGTGCTTGCGTCGCGGAGCGGTGCAATGCCGTCTTGTCGCGCCAGGTTCGTCCTGTCAACCGATGCGAGGCTCTGCACTGCTGTCTCAGGCCTCCTGCTCAACCTTTACCTTTTGATCACCTGTAAATCCTGCCGCCGCCAAAGTCCGTATGGCGCGAAGATCCAGTTTGCCGGTTCCCAGCAAAGGCAGTGCATCGACGTGAATGAATTGACCGGGCTTCGGCTTCCAGAGCGCGGGAAGATCGCATAGCGCCAGCTTCTCCAGTACCACCTCCAGTTTTTCGCCAGCTAACGTGGTGACCACCATGATGCGCTCGCCCTTCTTGTCATCGGGAAGCGAGGTAACCGCGAAGACCTGGTCGTTGGCCTCGACTATCTCCTGCAGCTTTTCTTCGATGCGAATATGGGGCACCATCTCTCCGCCGATCTTGCTGAATCGGGAAAGCCGGTCGGTGATGGTGAGGAACCCGTCTTCTTCCATGACCGCGACGTCTCCGGTCGTGTACCAGCCGTCCTTTAGCACCTCCGCGGTCTTCTCCGGTCTGCCGATATATCCGCGCATCACGTTCGGTCCCTTCACCATCAGCATTCCGGCGGTTCCCGGCGCAACCGGGGCTCCTGTCTCGATGTCCAGCACCTTCACGCAGACTCCCGGCAACGGATGGCCGATTCTGCCCCGCCGGGCCGCGATCTGGAGAAACCCCGGCGCGCGATAATCGCGTCCATTCACAGCCACCACCGGCGAGCACTCGGTGCAGCCGTAGCCTTCGAGCGGGCGAAGGCCGAACGTATCTTCGAACGCCAGCGCGACGCGCTCCTGCAGCTTTTCCGCGCCTACCAGCACGTATTCCAGAGAGGCGAAGCTTTCCGGCGAGCAGCGCCGCATGTAGGTCTGCAGGAAAGTCGGGGTAGCCACCATGAAAGTGACTTTGTATTTGGCCACCAGCGCGCCAATCGCCCCCGCGTCGAGGGGATTGGGGTGGTACACCACTCCCACCCCGTTCACCGCCGGCAGCCATAGCGCGGCCATAAAACCGAAGGAGTGAAAGAAAGGCAGGATGCCGAGGATTTTGTCGCCTGCGCCCAACATGAACACCTGGCTCACCTGGCTGATGTTCGATTCGATGTTGAAGTGGCTCAGCATCACGCCCTTGGGATCGCCCGTGCTGCCGCTCGAGAAGATGACGGTGGCCAGTTGATCCACCGGTGATTGCGCGACACCAGATTCGAGGTCCATGGAAACGGCGCGCCGGGATGCGCCGAGCGCCCGCCGCATCCAGGCCGCGGGCACCAGCCAAGACAGAGCCAGCGCCCGCATCTTTTCGGTCAAGGACGGTTTCCGCAGCGCTTCTTCCAACAGCAGCGCGCGGCCCGGAACGTGCAGGTTGGGAAGCTTATCGAGGAATGCTTTCGACGTAATCACCACATCCAGGCCGCATTGCGCCGCGCACGACGCGAGAACCTCGTCGGACGATGTGTAATTCAAATTGACGGGAATGCGGCCCAGCAGCATGAGCGCGTAATTCGTCAGTGCCCCACCCACCGAAGGCGGCAACAACACGCCGATCATTGGCCGCTGGCCGATTTGCGTACGCAGCCGTGCCGCAATGTAAAGGGTCCGGGTGAGAGCCGCGCCGAAGCTTACCCGTGGAGTGTTCCCGTCCGCCATCATGAAGCGCCGGCGGAATCGCCGGGCGGTGCCCACAAACGCGTGATCGAGGGTCTGCATAAACTGCTTGCGCCGATTGAAGGCTTCGGAGTGCAGTTCCTGAACCGCCGCCCGTACCGCGATGGCGCTGGAGGTCGGCGGCATCGGCTTGCCGAAACTCACGGTGATCTTGTGGGCCATCCGCCGGGGCAGCTTCCACAGGAACCGTCCGCGCTCGAAGCTGAAGATGCTGCCCCACACGCCGTCCAGATTCACGGGAATAATCGGCGTATCGACATCTTTCATCACGTGCTCGAGGCCGCGGCGGAAGGGAAGCAACTGGCCGGTGCGGGTGATTTGCCCTTCAGCGAAGATGCAGACGATCTCGCCGTCGCGCAGGGCCTGGCTGGCTACCTGCAGCGAGCGGATCAACTCCCGCGGACGCTGTTCGCTCGAGATGGGAATAGCCTTTCCGATGACGGCGAGGGGCTTCACCAGCGGGTGGTCGTAAATGCCCTGGTACATGACGAAGCGGATGGGACGGTCGGTCGCCGCCACCAGCAGGGCCGCGTCGACAAACGACATGTGGTTGCACACCAGCAGCGCGCCCGTTTTCTCGGGGAAGTTGTCGCGCCCCACCACCTGGATGCGGTACAGAATGTGGGTGACGAAGAAGAGAATCAGCCGCGCGAACCACTCGGGCAGCAGCACCAGGACGTACACCGTGCCGGCCGCCGTAATGAGTGATGACGCGACGATCACCTGGCGGGGGTCGAGTTGAACGTAGCTGGTGAACACCTTATATACGCCCGCGGAGATAGCGATGCCAACGAACGACAGCAGGTTCGCAGCGGCGATGATTCCACCCTTTTCGCTGGATGAAGGGCGATGCTGAATGAGCGCATTGACCGGCACCGCGAAGAAGCCAGCGAAGAAACCGAGGATGCCAAGGAGCACGGCAGATCCGGTGAGTCCGTGCGGATATACGCCGAGCACCAGCCCGGTGCACGTCATCCCGATCGAGCCCAGCGGAATCAGCCCGTACTCGATCTTGTTGTCGCTCAGCCAGCCGGCCGCCATGCTGCCGATGCCGATGCCCACCGCCAGCGTCGCGTTGAGGTATCCCGTCCGCGTCTGGCCTACGTGCAGCACATCCGGCCCGTAGACCACGATGGTGGAGAACAGCAGCGAGCCCAGAAACCAGAAATACGTATTGCCGAGCACGGCAAGGAACAGCGGCCGGTCCTTGTGCATGATCCGGATCTGCAGGTAAAGGTCCTTCAGCACGTTGGCCCGGAACGGCTTGTGAGGGGCGGCTGCGGGCACCTTGTCGATGCCCAGGCTGGTGAAGAAGCCGATGCAGGCGAGCGCAAGAAGAGCATACCCGGCGTACACCTCGCGCCCGTGAAACCCCTCGGCCATGCCCGCGCCGGCAACGGTGCCCACGATGATGGCCAGGAACGTGCCGAGCTCAATGACGCCATTTCCCCACGAAAGGCTCTTCTCCGGGAGCAGCTCCGGCAGCAGCCCGTATTTCGACGGTCCGAAGAGCGCCGCCTGGCTCGCCACGAGCGTCAGGGCCGCCAGGCAAATCGACAGCGAATGGGTGGCCAGTCCGGCGGTGGCCAGCACCATGGAGCCGAACTCCATTACCTTGGTCCAGATGGTCACCTGGCGCTTGCTGAAGCGGTCGGCCAGCCATCCACCGGGCATGCTGAGCAGCAAAAACGGCACCGAGAAGATGAACGTCACCATCGAAACGAACGTCTCGCGCTCCTGCCGGCCGATGCCCATGCCCATACCCACAATCATCGAGAGCAGCAGGTTGCGCAGGATGTTATCGCTGAACGCTCCCTGAAACTGGGTGGCAATCAGGGCCCAGAAGCCTTTGCGGCTGGGCTCCGCCACGGTTTGCTGCTTGGCCATCACCTCGCCGGGATGATTCGCTGTGGTCACCATGTCCAACCCCCTCACTTGCTGAAAGGAGCGTATCCCGGTTCGCGCCGCGAAACAGGGCCTTTTGTACAGTTTTCGCAGTGTCCCTAAAAACGCGAACTTGCGGCGATGCGCTGGAGTTCGGACCGCGCGGAATCGGCCAGCAGCGAAAACACGAACTGCCGCGGCCCGGCGGGAAGCGAGCGCGTCTTCGCGGTCAGCACGTCGCAGATGATCCCGGCCGTCTGGTCCAGGCCCCGCGCCCATCGCGGCCGATGGGTATCGCGCAGCACCAGCAGGTCGGGATCGACTCCGGCCGCGGCCAGCATGGTGCGGGCGATCTCCAGAAATTCCGGCCAGTGCGAAACCACGCCGAGCAGCTTATGCTTCAGGCTGGGCAAGGAAGGAGCCAGCCACGCGTTCGCGGAGCGAATCTGCAGGGTGATGAGCTCGATCCCCGCGGGAAGAGTCGCCTGGACCATCGATGTCTTGCTCGGGCGGCACAGAGGGATCGCTCCCCGCAATGTGTCTTGGTTTCCGCCCTCTTCGACCGAAGCGCCCACCACCGGAAAATCCGTGAGCTGCCGGATTTCGGCGAGCAGGATTTCGCGCAACTCCGGATCGGGATCGATGACCAGGAAATGCCCTGGCGGAGGGGAAGCGAGCCACTGGGCGACCCGGTCCCGCACCTCTGCAACCGGAAGATCCAGTTCACGCACCGCCCTAAAGAAGGCGGAGATGTGCTTATCCAGGATCTGGGCGGGCGTGGTCGGTTTCTCCGCATTCGACTTTACGAACACACCGCTGCCATGGCGATATTCCGCCCATCCTTCGCGAACAAGCTGTCGATACCCGGCGCTGATGGTGTTGGGATGCACGCGGAACCGGCGCGCAAGTTCGCGGGTGCTGGGCAGGCGGTCGGCGGGCCGGAGGTCGCCGCTCAGAATCGCGAGCACCACCTGGGTGACGAGCTGGCGATACATGGGAACTTCGCTGTCGGGGGAGAACCAGAGTCTCAATTCGGCCTCGCGGGGACAACGTCAGTTATACTTCACGCCCGGCGCGTTCCCAGCGCAATTGAACGTGGAGCGCTTGCCTGATCCGTTGATGCCGCTATGCTCCCCGACCGGCAGCCAGGCCCACCAATTCGGTTTTGTGGGCCATCAATTCCGCCGCCTTCAAGGCAATGTGCTCGGCGCTGACCTCGAGTTCCTTCACCAGTTCCCACGGCGCGCCCGAATCGCCGAACCGGTCCTTTACGCCAATCGCCGCGGTAATGATCGGGTGTGGGTAAACCTGCGGGCTCTGGGTCAATACCGAGCTCACTCGCCCGGCCAGCGCACCGATCTGGTGTTCCTCGGCGGTGACGATCGCGCCCGTCTCGAGAGCCGCGCGGATGATCGCGCCGTCGTCGATCGGCTTGAGCGTATGCAGGTTGAGAATGCGCACGGAGTAGCCGTACTCCTGCCTCAGGATCCAGGCCGCGCGCATGGCCTCCGGGACTTCGGGCCCGCAGGCGATGATGGTGAGGTCCTCGCCCTCATCGCGGCATTCCTCGTCGAGGCGGGTCTCGAAAGCGTCGAGAAGGACGGCTGCTTCATGACGAAGGCGGATGCGGTTCGCCTTGCCAAACAAGAAGGGCGTCGCTTCGGTGGTAACCACCGGAGTCGCCTCGCGCGCGAAGCGGATGTACTTTGGTCCCTGGTGCGCGAGCAGCAGATGCGTCGCGGCCTTGCGCGCCTCAATCACATCGCACGGCACCACCACCGCCATGTTGGGCAGGCCCATCATGGCAAACAGGTCCTCGAGCGCCTGGTGGGTGGCTCCGTCCGGACCGACCGACACCCCGGCATGCGCTCCCACGATCAACACATTCAGGTTGGAGTAGCAGACCGACACACGAATCTGGTCGAGATTGCGCGCCGCCGAGAACGTGGCATACGAGCCCACCACCGGGAGCTTGCCTTCCCGCGCCATCCCGGCCGCCGCTGCAGTCGCCGACTGCTCCGCAATGCCCAAGCTGAACCAGCGGGCGGCGCGTTCCGGTTTGCCTGCATGGAAATCGCTGATGGTGATGGAGCCCGAGATATCCAGGCCCAGGCAGACCACGCGCTCATCTGCTCCGTTCGCGGCCAGCGACTGCCCCAGCCCCTTGCGCGTCGGCTCCATGGCCACTTTCATTGTGTCGCCCGCATTCCACCAGTAATCGCGCGAGAAGTGCGGCATCCGGGCTTCCAGTTTGCGTTCCGCTTCCGCCTGGTAGTTTCGGGCGCGCTCCAGCAAAGGCTCAACCGGGATGCGCTCCGCAAGGCCGAGTTCGCGCAGGGCCATAGCCAATTCTTCGCGATTGGGCACTTTGCCGTGCCATCCGGCCTGGTTCTCCATAAAGCTAATGCCCTTGCCCTTGACCGTGTCGGCCAGGATCACCACGGGCTGTCCCTGGAGAGCGCGGGCTCCTTCAAACGCGTTGACCAGGGCCTGCATATCGTGGCCGTCTACGCGTATTACCTTCCATCCGAAGCTCGCATACTTGTCGGCCAGCGGCTCCACCTGCATCACGTCTTTTACCCAGCCGTCGATCTGCAGCCGGTTGCAATCGATCACGGCGATGATGTTGTCGAGATGGTAGTGGCCGGCCTCCATGGCGGCTTCCCATACCTGGCCTTCCTGCTGTTCTCCATCGCCCATCAGGCAGAAGATCTTGTGCTGCTTGCCATCGAGCCGCGCGGCCAGCGCCATGCCCACGGCGACGCTCAGGCCCTGCCCGAGAGAGCCGGAGGACACTTCCACGCCAGGCAGCTTGAGCCAGTGCGGGTGGCCCTGGAAGGGGGAGCCGAGCTTCCGCAAGGTGACGACATCCTCGATCGGGCAGAACCCGGCGACGGCCAGTCCCAGATACAGGCTGGGCGCCTTGTGCCCCGCCGACCAGAGAATCCGGTCGCGATCGGGCCAGTTCGGATTGGCGGGATCGTGGCGGGCGACGCGCAGGTACAGCGCGGCGGTAATGTCCATGATCGACAGGGTGCCTCCCGCATGTCCCGACCCGGCCGCATGCAGCGCCACCAGGTTGTAGCCGCGCATCAGGTTCGCGGCGTCGCGCAGTTCAGCGATCGTGTATTCCCGTATCCCCCGTCCCGTGGCCGAATCGATAAGTGCCATCGCTTTCTCCTAGCAGATCGAGCACGCCGTGCGCACTCATACCGGATGCGCCCGCCAACAATCTCCGCCGGGCGCTCCACTGGAAATCAGATATGCTGCCTGGCCCAGTCGCCGATCCGCTCCAGCGCCTGCTGCAACTGGGCCATCGAATTGGCCACGCTGAACCGGAGATACCCTTCGCCGAACTGCCCGAAGGCCGTGCCGGAAAGCGCCGCCACCCCTACCGAATTCAGCAGATCGTCGGCCAGCGGCTTCGATTTCCAGCCGGTCTTCTCGACGTTGGGGAATACGTAGAAGGCCCCCTTCGGCATGCGGCAACTGAAGCCCGGGATGCGATTCAGTCCGTCCACGAAGAATCGGCTGCGGCGCTCAAACTCCGTCCGCATCAGCTCCACCGGGCTTTGATCGCCGGTAATCGCCTCGATACCTGCCCGCTGGGTGAAGCTCGCGGTGCAGGAGTTGGAATTGGTCATCAGACGGGTGAACTGGGCCGCGAGATCCGCCCGCATCACGCCATAACCTATCCGCCACCCGGTCATGGCATAGGTCTTCGAGAAGCCGTCCAGCAGGATGGTGCGGTCCTGCATCCAGGGCAGCGACATAATGGAGAAGGGTTTGCCCTCAAATTGCAGGCGGCTGTAAATCTCATCGGACAGTACGAATATGTTGCGATCGTCGATGGCGTGGGCAATTCGCTCGATGTCGCGACGCGAGAGAACGCCGCCTGTCGGATTCTGCGGCGAATTGAGGATGATGAGCCGCGTGCGGTCGGTGATCAGCGAATCCAGCTCCCCCGGATCCACGGCGAAATCGCGCTTCTCGCGCAGGGGAATGGGAACGGCGTTGCCGCCCACGTAGTTGATCATCGACTCGTAGATGGGAAAGCCGGGGTTGGGGTAAATTACCTCATCTCCGAAATCAATTAACGCCAGCATGGCATAGAAAATAATTGGCTTACCGCCCGGCACAACCACCACTTCATCCGCCGAGACCTGCACGTTGCGGCTGCGGCTCACGTAGTCGGCGATCGTCTGGCGCAGTTCGGGCAGCCCGGCCGAGGGGCCGTAGTGAGTCCACCCGCCGTGCAATGCCGACGCAGCCGCCTCCACGATGTTGGAAGGGGTGTCAAAATCGGGCTCGCCGATCTCCAGGTGGATGATGCTTTTGCCCTGCTTTTCGAGCGCCTTCGCCTTGCTCAGAACCTCGAAAGCGGTTTCCGTGCCCAGGCGGGCCATGCGGGGGGCGAGGTTCAACTCGTGTTGCACCATCTCAGTGATCATGGATGCGGCTCCTTGGCCGATCGTGCATCCCGCTAACCGAGTGCGGGAAGGGATCAAGCCAAACGGTCCAGATTCTAGGTCGCAAAACAGCCACAGTATGTGATCGGGAACACTACGAGCATCTTCGGTCGATCGGTGACACCCGTCACGCCTTGACACGCAGGAGTATCCCCCGGCAGCATGGAACGGCTTCCCAACAGGAGATCCCTGTGCCCACGGAAAACGAACATCCTCTGACCGCTCGCGGGCGGTTGTCCCGGAGGCGATTCATCTCCGCCGTCGCGTCCACCGCAGCGAGTTCCTGCCTGCCTCTCGGCGCGCTCGCCCAGAACACAAGCATCCGCGAGTCACGTGTGTCCGCCACCGCGCCGGTGATCGTCGTCAATCCCGGATACCGCCTGCTGATCGACTCGGTCAGAGGAAGCATTGCGTCACTGGAGTCCACCTACGGCATCGATCGGGAATTGTTGATCCGCGATCACGTCCGCCTGCCGCTCTTCATGGTTGAATTCATGAACGATCGCAGGGAATTCACTCTGGTCAGCTCGTCCGATGCAAAGGAAATTGCCGTACATAAGGAGGATCACGAAGCCGGGCCGACGATCGTCATCGAATACAAGCAGGTCGGCGGGTTGCCGGTGGATGCAGTTGTCACGATCCGCTGTCCAGCCGGCGAGACGCTCACCTATTGGAACCTTGAACTGAAGAACGGAACCACGTCGTGGATCGGCCACTTGCGTTTTCCCATCGTTGAAGTTCCCTTCGATGATCCGGCGGGAGGAGACCGCAGCTACATCCTTTCGTCATCGCTGGATGGTTCGTTGTCCGGCCCGGTTGAGCCGGCCGTGTACGGGCGGCCGGTCTGGACGCGCCACACGCCGCTCGAACGCCAGTGGGGCGGGCCCGAGAACCTGACTCCCGATCTGTGGCTCGAGGACATTTGGTCTGGACGGCAGCACAACACCCCTGACATCTGGCGCTATCCGAATTATCCCGGCCAATGGGCGTCGACCCAACTGATGGCGTATTACAACTCTGCGGGCGGGCTGTACCTGGCCTGTGACGATGCCGGCGGCCTGCCGAAATTTATCGATCGCGTGATGGAAGACGACGGCGTCACTCTGGGGTTGGGCCATTATCCGGGCACGCGCGGGCCGGGCACCACCCGGCTGGCCTACAACGTGGTGCTGGGGACCTTCCACGGCGACTGGTACCGCGCAGCGGAAATCTACCGCGACTGGGCGACGAAGCAGCCGTTTTGCGGCCCAACGCTGGCGGCAAGGAACGACGCCCCCAAATGGCTGACCAATTCGCCGGTCGGCATCGCCTGGCCGATGAGGGGTCAGGGAGACTGGGACGCGCCTGCTACCGTGAATCCCGAATACACCCCCGCCGCCAATGCGCTTCCGTATCTCGAGAAGATTTCGGCGGCGCTCGAGAGCCCTCTTATGCCTTTCGTCTACAACTGGGAACGCCCCGGCCCCTGGGTCCAGCCTGACGCCTTTCCGCCCCTGGGCGGAGAAGCTTCGATGCGCGAGTTCCTGGCCAAATCCAAAGAGAAAGGCTGGTATCCGTTTCTCTATGGAGACAGCCTCTGCTGGGTGACCTGGCAGGGAAATACCGGCTATGACGGCATGCCTTATTTCCGTTCGCACGGCGGAGAGGCTGCCGTAGCGCGAAGGCCCGACGGATCGTTTGTCGAAGATGTGTGGCCGTGGCGGAAGAATTATTGGGTATGCGTCGGAACGGAAAAGGGCCGCGGGATGATTCTGGAGATGACGCGCAAAATGGCCGAGCTGGGGCCGAGCGTGGTGCAGCAATTCGACCAGGGCCCTGGGCCTGTAGCCTGTTACGCCACGGATCACGGCCACGCGCCGGTTCCGGGACCCTGGATGACCGCGTCGTTCAAGCAACTGCTCAAAGCGGATGCGGAAACTGCCCGCTCCGTAAACCCCGGAGTCATGATGTCCTGCGAGGGAGCGCCCCCGGAAATCTGCCTGGAGGATTTCCAGATCTGGGATGGCCGGGTGAAAACTTGTCCGCTCTACTCGTTCCTCTATCACGAATACTGCAATGGCCACGCGGGTTTCTTTGGCAATCGCGTCAACGATGAGGCTCTGCGTCTCTCGGTCGGCAGAGCCATCGTCAACGGATACATGGTGAATTTCACCCTGCGCGACAAAGGGCTGCTCGAGTACGACTGGGACCAGGCATGGGCGCGGGCCATCCCGGACCAGAGTGCGATTCTCGAATGGGCAAAGCGCATGAACCGCCTCCGCGCCGGAATCGCCCGCGACTTTCTCGTCTATGGGCGGATGCTCCGGCCCTGGCCGGTGCGCAATGTCACCCTGCGCGACTTCGGCGCCGGCGATGAACCGCTGGTCCAGTCCGCCACCTGGCAGGCTCCCGACGGGCGCATCGGCATCGTACTGGCCAACTGCGCCGACCAGGGCGAGTCGCCGCGCGTCGAACTCGTGGGGCAGGGAACCAGGTCCATCATGCTGAACATCGATGGCCAGGAGAGCCGGCGCACTGCCGAACTCCCCATCGCCCTCGATATCGACATGCAGCCGCGTTCTTTCAGCCTGATCGAGGTGAAGTAACGTTGGAAGCGCAAGTCACCGAGGTTTGTTTCGAATTGCGGGGGATCAAAGGCGACCAGAACGCCCCGCTCTATAATCCGCAAGGAACATAGAACGATTTCTTACCCGGGGAGCGATGCCCATCATCACCAGCCGTGTCCGCTACCTGCCTCTGCTCATGCTTTCGTCCCTCGCTGCCTGGGGGCAAATTCCCGGCGCTGCGGCCGACGCCATCGTTGTCTACGACGCCAACATGACAGCGGGCCAGTACACGCTGACGACCACCACCAGCACACCGTTCCACTGCCCCACCGACGCGGGCAAGGCCATCGCCGTTTATGGCGCCGGGCCGCAATATTCCGCCTGGACGAATATTCTTGGTAAGTCCATTCCGCTGTCCCTGGTTACCACGATCGCGTCGTGCCAGAAGAACAATGCCGTTACCCTGAATGCGCCCTCGGCGTACACCGTCTCCAAAGTCGCAATGGTCTTCGGCACTGACGACCACGACGCCGTTCAGGCTTGCGTGACCTCCGCCGCCAACGGAGGAACCTGCACATTTCCGGCCGGCCAGTCGTTCATGATCTCGAACGCCGGCCAGAACATTACCATTCCCTCCGGGGCGACCATCGATGGCACGGGAACCGTCTACTACGCCCCGCAAGGCACCATCACCGCGATGGTCAACGATACCCTTTTCGGCGTGAACGAGATCTTTGGCACCAACATTTCGTATCCGTTCCATATCGCGGCGCCGATTCGCAAGGGCCAGGCCTACTTCAGCGCTGCGAGCAACGGCGATATCGCCGCTTCCTTCGCCGCGCTGAACAAGTACGTCATCGTGGAGGACGCCGATACCACCTTCAAGAATGCGACCTTCGTCGACTGGATGCAGATCAAAAGCATTGTCGCGAACGATGCGCTGGTAGCGGGAACCTATGTGTCCGGAATCAAAGCGACAGGTGCAGCCGGGCAGACCTGCAGCTTGTCCAGCTTCAATGGCTCGGCCCGCGCCACAGCTACTGTCATGCTGACCGGAACCAACAGCATTGCCGCCAAGACCCCTCTTTTTGTCACCGACGGCGGGACCGGGGCGACCAAGGCGTCGACCACGGCGGTGGCCGGGAGCGGGACAGCCACGTGTTCCGGCACCGCTGCCGTTTCCACAACGCTGGGCACCACGGTGAATACCACCACCCCGTTCCGCATGGCGTTTCCGGGCACCAATCCATGGTGCACCACAGGAGGACCCACCCAGTGTTCCGGCCTCGGCTGGCGCACCGTTCTCACGCCCGCGCAGGGCATCGTGATCCGCGACATCAATATCGTGGTCCCTCCGGCGGCCAGCGCCACGCGCGCCTCCCGAGCGTTCGACATCAAGGGCTCGCGCGGAACGCTCATCGAGAACACGCACATCAGCCAGGGCGGCCTCCTGGAGGACCTCGAAGAGGAATTCAACCAGGGAACGAATCTCATCGGCAACGCGTGGACTTCGGAGGCCGGCGGGATCGATCTGGCCGAATCGGTCGATGGCGTCTACCAGGGCAATACATTCGATCATCTGTCCAATCCATGGAATGGAGGGCAATCTCCCTGCGCGGCCACCCACATCGGCGGCCACGTCGACATGGAACTTGGGTTGGGCTGGTTTCATTTCATCGAGAACTCGATCCCGCATCCCTGTTATGTCGGCATCACCTCGTACTATGGAAACCACGACGGCGAGATTGGAGCCAACACAATCGGATCGATTGCCGGATACGCAACATATTCGACAATGGACGTGGGAATTGCCGGGTTGGGGATGCAGAACGTCCTGATCCACGACAATGCGCTTGCCGGCGCGGATCAGCCCGCTTCGGACGGGCTCACACTGCGAGACTTCTCCACCGGCCAGCCGCCCATCGATTCGAGCGGCAACCTCATTTGGGGCAATCAGATCACCGGCTTTTCGGGAGCCGCATACAGCCTTGCGAGCGTCCTTGGAACGGACTGCTACTACGCGACGGCTGCCGGTACATCCGCCTCCGGCGCAGCCTGTCCGAAGGTTTTGCCCTTCATGATGACTCCCGCAACGGGCTCAAAACTGCTCAGCACATCGCCAACATTCACGTGGGCTTCCGGGCCCGGTATGCAGGACTACGAACTCTGCCTGGGCACGGCGGCCGGCAAGTGCGATCTCTATCAGAAGGTGTCCGCGACCGCCCTGACAATGACGCCGACCAATCTTCCCAGTGACGGCAGCACCATTTACGCGCGCCTCTACTACAAAATCGGGGGAGCCTGGTATTACGTGCTCTATACCTACATCGCCTACTGACGGTGGACCAGCGCCGGTTGCCGGATTCAACGGGCCTTAATCAAATTCAGGTTCGATTCTCATAAACTTGGCGCCAACCGGCAGCGGATCTCACGTCCCCTCCGCATGCTGTCTTGCGACCAACACGATGATCGAATCGATCGCGCTCTACTTTGGCGGCCTGGGCTTCTTCTTCGGCGGCATCACCGGACTCTCCGCCAATCTCCGCCAGCTCACGGGTCAGCGGTTCCGGGTGCTGTTAAGCCGCGCGACCGACCATCCGGTCCGCGCGGGAATGCTCGGCGTGGCCGCCGGATTGCTGTCCCAAAGCGTTTCGGTCGTGGCCTGGGTTCTCGCCGGCATGGTCGCCACCGGGCTTATCCCGCTGCGGCGGGCGCTTGTGGTTCTGGCCTGCGCCAATATCGGAACTGCGGGTCTTGTCTTTGTGGCGGCCGTGGACCTTCACCTCCCCGTCTTGTTCCTTGTCGGTTTTTGCGGGTTGATGCTGGGTTTCAACTTGCTTGTCCGCTGGAAGCCCGGAATCGGACTCCTCCTCTCGATCGGCCTGGTCCTCTTCGGGCTGGACCTGATGAAGCAAGCCTTCCACTCCCTTTCGGCAACCCCTGCCCTGCAGCAGGCAGCAAGATTTTTCGATCGTTTCCCGGATGCCGCGTTCCTGCTGGGAACTTTGATGCGCACGCTCATCCCTTCCTCCAGCGCCACCGCGGCCATCACCGTAACCATCAATAAAGGCGGCATGCTGGGAGAGTTTCCCGCCATGATGTCCATGGCCGGCATCGGCATCGGCGCGGCCATCGCGACTCTTTTGTTGTCCGGCAATTCTCGCGGTATTCCGCGGCAGATTGCGCTGTACCAGACGATTACCACCGCCGCCGGCGGCGCTGTTCTTGCCTGCGTCCTTCTGCTCGAGCACATTGTCCGGATACCGCTGCTGCTGGCGTTGGCCAACCTCGTTACCCAGTCGCCTGCCGCCCGGATGGCGATTATGTATCTCGATCTCAACCTGGTCATCGCCATCACGTCTCTCGCCGGATGGAAATGGGCTCCGGGCTGGCTGGCGCGCCTGTCGCCGCCCACCCGCGAAGAAGACCTCTCCCGGCCCAGGTATCTTGACCATGAAGCGCTGCTTTCGCCGGAAACCGCACCCGACCTGGTCGCCCTGGAGCAACTTCGATCCATGCGCGTACTCGGGGAGCATCTGGAAGCGGTTCGCGCCGGCGATAGCAAACTGATCCAGTCGCTGCACAACGGCGCCGTTGCCCTGGGCGAGGAAATCGCGCGCTTTCTCGAAACCCTGGTCGAACAGCCCATCGCCACGGCCCTGGCTGCGCATCTCATCTCATTTCAGCGCAAGGAAGAAATTCTTCGCGCCCTGGAGGAAAACGTCTTTCTGTTTGCCACCACCCTGGAGCGCCACGGTTGCGACGAACTGTCCGGCCGCCTGGTTGAGGCGTTGGACGCGATCCTCTTATCCGCTTCGGACGCGCTGAAGTCGAGCGATCCGGTCGACATCGACCTGCTGATTACCATGACCGACGACCGGGGAAGCGCCATGGAGCACCTGCGCACCCGCTATCGCCTTGAGAATCCGGGGGATGCCAGCGAGATTTCCAGCCTGCACTATGCCACCACGCTGTTCGAGCGCAACGTGTGGCTCCTCCGCCAACTAGCGTTGTGGGTGCGTGAAGATGTGGCGATGCATGCGACCTGAGGCCGGATTCCGGAAGGTTCAAGCGCGGCTCATGATTCCAATTCGGACGGCTAAGGAAGGTCAGAAAAAAGAGTCAGCGAAATCCTTGCGCGATCAAATTCCCGCACTGACTCCGCACCACAACACGTTGTCATCCCGAGCGGAGTTGATCGCGCAACTGGGGGTCGAACACATCTTTTGGCTGACCGCCGAACTGGAATTGGAAGTGAGACAGATCCCTTGCGGCCAGGTCGTGTTTGTTCCTGGGCGAAAAGACGGCATAGGGACGAGTTGGCCACAATACGCCCAGAACCCGCTCACGCAAATAATCGGTCAGGCCGGGGGATGCAGGAGCGCCCAATGGGACATGCAGCCGCGAGCAGCGAAGGTCTGCATCAATGATGAGCGCGCGGCGGTCCGGCTGGCGCACGATCGCCTGTGCAAGATTATTGGTCACGAACGTCTTTCCCTCGGAGGGAATGGAACTTGTGACCAATAAAGTGCGCAATGACTGCGAAGCGCGCATCTGGTATAGGCGCGAACGTAGCGTACGAAATTGTTCTGAGCCGTGCACCGTCAGAGCAGAATTGATGAATACGTTCACGCTGGGGTCCAGGTGCCACTGCGGGTGCGCACAGTGCTTTCGCAAGTCCTCGAATCGCAAATAGCCTGCGGTATGCGCAAGCAACTGTTCAGTTGGCAGAGGAGACCGCCGCGCTTCCGCATCTGGCGCGGATACCGTTGCCGCGGCCGTATCAACCGATAGTGGGTTGGTCAACACGCCGCCAGAGGCCGCTTGTATAGTGGACCTTTCCTGTTCGGCTTTTTTTAGCGCTTCGTGAATACGACTCATGGTTTCCTTTCGCGCAGGAGAGAAGATGGCACGATATTGGCCTCGCGCAACCGACCGAGCAATTCGTCCAGATTCTGGAGCAAAGCTTGTGTGTCCACATACTGGCTAGTCCCATTCGAGCTATGAGCGGCTAGGATCGGTTCTATTTCATCGAGCTGGAATTCGCGCGCCACTTCTTCCACCAAGTGAGCCGGAACCGGACGAAGATGGTCCACGTACGCGTTGATCAACGCATGCTCGCACAGCAAGTTCACAACACGGGGAATACCGCGTGAATATAAGTTCACAGTCTCAATCGCTTCCTTGGAGAAAATGGGCTCGCCGTTGGCTCCCGCGATTCGCAACCTCTCGGCGATGTATCCGAACGTTTCCTCGAGGGTGAGTGGAGAGGTGCGGCACCGCAGCGTAATCCGCTGCCGCAGCTGGCGCAGCTGCGGAAGTTTGAGTTTTTCTTCCAGCTCAGGCTGACCTGTCAGCACAATCTGCAGCAGCTTCTCGGTGGACGTCTCCAGGTTGGTGAGAAGCCGAATTTCCTCCAGCACTTGCAGCGATAGATTTTGAGCCTCATCAACGATGAGAACTGCCGTTTCCCCCGCGCGATATCGCTCCAGCAGCCAGTGATTCAGCTTCAACAGCACCTGACTCTTGTGTCGCGATTCGACTGGGATTTCAAAATCCGCCATCATGAAGTCGAACAGCTGGCTCACGTTGACCTGGGAATTGAAGACAAACGCCGTCTTGACGCGCTGGCCGTGCAGCCAGTCCAGCAACCGGTTCAAAAGCGTCGTCTTCCCGGTACCAACTTCGCCCGTCAGCAAAATGAACCCTTTGCGATTCTGAATGCCGTACGTGAGACCCGCCAGCGCTTCCTGAATTTGCTTCGTCAGGAATAGATAGCGCGGGTCCGGATTGACGTTGAACGGGCTTTCCCGCAGGCCAAAAAATTTCTGGTACATGTTTCCTTAGGCCCTCGCCCCGACTTCCAATTCGGAATCCGCTGAATTTCGATTCGCGGTCATCTTTTGCTTTTTGTCAGAAGACGGTATGATCTCCGGCACCATTGCAAGTACCGGCAGATGTAGCGCAAATTCCACATCGCGCTCGGTCTTGAACGAGGAATCTTTCATCTCCAGCAGAAACGCAATCCCCAGACCGAGACCCAAGCCGCCAGCCAAGCCTCCCAAAGCAAACATTGGGCGGTTCGGGAACGTCGGTTTGTCTGGCAGGTTTGCCGGATCGAGCACCACAAACTGTTCGCCTTCCTGCTTACGCTCCAGGTTCACGGCCTGCTGCGAATCGGTAAGTTTTTTCTGCAAATCGTTGGACGAGTCCAGCGCCGTCTGGTAGCCGCGCGTCAGTTCCTTGTACTGCTGCTCCACTGCCGGGCTTGATTGCACGCGAGCCTGATACAGATCGATCTGTTTTCGGATTTGTTCCTGCTCTTTTGTCTTCGAGGCAATCATCAGGTCGTCGTTGTGAAGTTGGGCGCGGAGTTGTTGGATCTGGGCTGGTTCCGTAGATGTCTTGAGGCCCTTGTTTGGGGCGCTGGCTTTGTTAGGACCGTCGCTCTCGGCGATTTTTTTCTGCAGAACGGCAATGTCGTTCTTGGCTTTGATTACGTCGGGATAATCATCGGTGTAGCTGGACTGCAACGTCGTCAAATGTGTCTGTAATGCGACGAGTTGTTGTTCCAGTGTCTCCGGATTTCGTCCGGTCTGCGACGATTGCCATGCCGACTCTTGTTGGGCGAGCAGCGATTCGTTGAACGACTTGTCCTGTTGCGCGCGCGCGAGCGCCTGTGTAGAGGCGTCCAGCTGTGACGTCAGTCCGGTCAGAAGGTTGAGATTCGTCTGCTCGTCCTCCGGCAGTTCTCCGATATGCCGGCTTTTAAATTCGGCAAGCTTGGCGTCTTGCTCGTCCAGGTTAGCCTTCGCGCTGGTCAGCTCCGTCGCTAAGAATTGCGTCGTCATTTCGGAGTGCTCTTGTCGCAGCCGCAGATTCTGCTCGATGAACATCGAAGTGATAGCGGTGCAAACTTCCTGGGCATGCCGTGCATCGTCGAGCGTGACGGCTACATAGAACCCGGGCAGTTGCCCGGCGCGCGTCTCCGACATCGGCGCGATCGGCGTCACTTCGATCGTTTTCTGCAGGCGCGCAACTAGTTCGTCCATGGACAACCGGTTGATGTCTTCCGGATACACATTGAATTGCCGGATAACCGGTTCCAGGCGTGAACGGCTCAGGATCTGCTGTTGCATGCTGGAAAGCCGCTGATTGATGTCCGAGGTATCCAGCGATTCCACAATCTTTTGCGGAACGCTCGGCTGTTCGATGATCACTAGCGTCTGCGACTTGAACTTATTGGGAAGGAATCGCGACACTCCATAAGCGAGTGGCCCTCCCACCACGCCCAGCACGACAATCAGAACCCAGCGCCGCCGCAGCATCGCGATGTAGTCTGCAGGAGTCAATTCACGCGTATCCATTCCATCCTCTTTCGCCGAGTTTCGGCGCGATTACCATTTCTCAAAATGGGATCGGTTGCTTATGCAAATTCAAACCAAACATAATCTGATTACGAATTGTGTTCGTAGTACACGCGCTGCCAGTGCAGCCGCCCGTGTTCGCGTCTTGATATTGAAACTGGTAATTCACGAACATGTCGAGCGACCGCCCAAACGGGTGGGTCACATTCACTCCGCTAAACCAATATGAATACGTTTGCGACTCTGATCCGGTCGATCCTGCCGATGCTGCAATCCCTCTATTGCGCGAGTATCCCCCATTGATGTCGAGGCTGAACGTTCGCGAAACCCGTTGGCTGTATGTGCCCGTCGCTATGTCGGTCTCCGCTCCTGCCAAGACGCCCGATCCACCACTAACACCGTGATTGTACGTAGCACTGATCAGCGCGTGCTTGAGCTGGTATCGGAGTGAAGTATTTAATGTCCAATACAGCTGCGACGACGAAGTCGTTGCCGAAACTGTTGAAGAGGTTGGGCTCGTAATGGGATTGGTAGAAGACGCGAATTGAGGACCCGCAGAAATCTGAAACGCCAGCCGGCCCGTAATCCGCCGTGAGTAGGATCCCTGGATCGTATTCAGATTCAGCGATTGATCGACATTGCTGTACCGAAACGCGCTGAAGTTGTAAGAGACCGCGACTGTATCCTTTCGGCTGAATTGATCGTTGTAACCCACTTGAAAAGACGCGTCACCGTAATTCAAGAGGTTGTCGTCAAAGTAGTGGAGCAGGGAATACCCGCCTACCAACGTCAGTGAGGTCCTCGACGTCAGCCTGGTATCCAATTCGACAGCGAAAGCATTTGCAAGATTCTGACCTTCGGGCGTGAGAATTGATTGACCCGGCGTGAATCCGGATCCCGAACCCGTCCCGGTTCCGACGCCGGGCACGCTAGCCCCAGCCGTGCCAGCGAACCCGAACGACGACTCCGGCAAGTAACTAAGCTGGTCAAACACCGATAGGGTCGAGCGCCGAAATAAGTATCTGTCTTTGAAGTTGAGTTCTTGGATCACGCCATTCGTTGCACTGTTATTGCCAGTCGAGAACATGCCCCCGCCGGTGTAACTCACCATCAACTCGGACTGCCCTGAGATTTTATGGATGTCCACTCCGGCTAGGAGCGAGGTCCACGTGCCCCAAGAACCATTTCCTGCCGAGGTGGATCCGGGGTTAGAGTCCACAGTTTCTGCCAAAGCCATGCGCGGTTGCCAGTAGCTATGCTCGAGCGCCATCGATCCCAGCGACAAATCCTCGACGCCTGTGAGCGATCGCGTGTCGGGTTGCATTAGTTGCGGATTGGGCGCTTCATCCTGGTCATTGTCCGCTCCGGAAGCTAACGGAGAACGAATTGCCGGAATTGGCTGGCTCGCTTGCTGCCCTTGCTGTTGGTCCTGAGGGGTATCAGCGGTCTGCTGCGCTCGCACCGGCGCGCAGCTCAGAAGCATCACCCAAATCCCGCCTATCGAAATGTATTTCAAGGCACTCATGTCTTTTGTTACGGCACCACGATCGTGTCGCCGGCTTTTAGCAAAATATCTTGCTCGGGTTTCTTGCCACTGATCACTTCCCTGTAATTGAATGGGAATTTTGTTTCCTTCCCGTCTTCGATCCGGCGAACAAAAATACTCTTCACCTTCGCGAACTGGGTGAATCCACCGGCGCTCGATAGGGCTTGCAGCACCGACATGCCGGGGATCAGCGGGAAAGCCCCGGGCCGCGTAACTTCGCCCAAGATGTACACTCGTTGGCTGTTGATCGTCGTCACGATCACTGTTACCTGCGGATTGGTCACATACTTCTTCAGGCTCTCCGTTATTTGTGCGGCCAATCGCGCCGGTGTGAGGCCTGCTGCTTGCACATCGTTCAGCAGCGGCAGCGAAATCTTTCCGTCCGGCCGCACCGGCACTATCCTTGAAACGTCCGGCTCCTTCCATACGTTGATGTCCAGCACGTCTTGCGCACCGATCACGTAATTGGGATCAGCCGTGGCGGCTTTTTGGACCGTGTCGCCCGCCATTGCCGGGACAGACGACTGCGCCGTCTGACGGGAACCGGATGGCTCCTGAGCTTTCGCCGACACAACCGCCAGCATCAGAAAAACCGCCAAGTAAAATTGCGTTCCTTTGAACATCTCGTCTCCTGCGTAGCTAGTCGGCTTCGGAATCCTGCACGCCGATTTGCTTCAGTTTATATAGCAATGACTTATAGCTAATCTGCAATTCCTGCGCCGCTCGCTTGCGATTCCAGCGGGTATGTCCGAGAGCCTTCAGAATCAGCTCACGTTCCGCTTCGCGTGAAGCGGCTCTTGCTGCGGCCTTCAGCGAATAACCTCGATGTTCAGGAACTTCCGGCGGCGGCGGCTCCGGAGGCGCGAACAGTTCCGCGATTGCGAGTTGTTCATCACCGAGGGCGACAATCTTTTTCACTACATTCTCGAGCTCGCGTATATTCCCCGGCCAAGCATGGTCCAGCAAAGTTCGCAGCGTCCGCGGACTCAAAGAAGGGCGCGGGCGCCCAAACTGCGCCGCATGTTTGCTCAAGAAAGATTCCACGAGTATCGGAATATCTTCGCGGCGGTCGCGCAGCGCCGGAAGGCGCAAACAGACTCCGTTGATCCGGTAGTAGAGCTCGGTACGAAAACGTCCCGCGCGCATTTCATCGTCCAGGTTCCGGCGGGTAGTGGAGATAACGCGCGCGCCGAGCACTCCACGTTGCGAATCGGCGTGTCCATCCGGGAGCGCGTACAAAAGATTGCGTTGGCAAGTGGCGTCCAGTTCGCTGATTTCATCGAAAATCACGCTGCCCGCGGTTCCCAAATCTGAATTCTTCGTGCCGTCAGCGCCCATTCGTAGTTCCGCAGCAAGTTGTGCCGGGTCCATTGCTGCACACCAGACCGTAACCACTGGTTCTTCGCAGCGCGCGGAAAGTCGGTGAAGCCTTTGCGCAAACATCGCTTTCCCAGTACCACTTTCGCCCAGAAACAGAACCGGAATGTTGGTAGGCGCTATCTCAGCGACGACGCTTTCCAGCGTCTGGATCGCCGGGCACATGCCTGTGACGAAACCCCAATCCTCGCTTACCAGTACGCCTGCGGTCCCGTTGGTAGTCATCGATTTATAGCCTTCGCCCGTTCATCTTCCATCTTTCGCTAAGTTGCCGCCCAAGCCGATAGTACTCCTGGACATTTGGCCTAGACTGCAATGCAGTTGCCACCCTGCGGGACGGCTCTTGGTATCGGCGACGATTTCAGTAAGCCCTTTATTTTCAATATATAATTGACGATCCATCGGCCGAGCCACCTTTTTCCTTCGAATTCTTTGCTCTGGAAATCCCAGCGATATTCCACGAATGAGCAAAATACTTTCCCTTTGTTCCCCCTTGTGCGGAGCGTTTCCCCCATCGGTCAGGAGATTCGATCGGACTGCAGCACAGATCCACTTAACTCACTCATAATAAGTACATTATAGGAACATCTCGATCCGCGTTGCTCAACGCCGAATTCCGACTTTCCTGCAGCTCCGAGCCGACAGTGTACGAGACTCCGCCAGTACGTCGCCAAAGAAGCTAAGATGCCATCCTGTAATGACTTAAGGTCGTTCCATATCCGGCAACACCTACACATCTCGGGGCGCTGGATTGCTCCGGCTCAAAGGTGTAGGATTTGCGGGTTCCCAACAGTAGTTTTCACCGAGCGAGTTTGCGATGAACTTGACCAAACACCGTTTCATTTGGCTTGCCGCGCTACTAGCGGCGACGATCGTTGCTGGGTGTACTCGGGACCCCAACGTCCTAAAACAGAAGCACTTCGCCAAGGGTGAATCCTATTTTCAACGCGGCCGATATCGCGAAGCCGCCATCGAGTTTCAGAATGCGATCCAGATCGATTCCAAATACGCCGAAGCACATTACGAACTCGCGCAGACTTATCTGAAGCAGGCTGACTGGCTGCACGCGTATCAGGAGTTGGTGAAGACTGTCGAAATTAATCCCAACAATCTGAAAGCCCAGCTCGATCTTGCTGATTTGTTGCTGGCAGCGGGCAAGATTCCAGACGCTCGCAATCACGCCGAGATCGTATTGCAGAGCGAACCGCAAAATGCACAAGCGCAGACCATCGTCTCGCGTGCGGACGCCGCGCAGGGGGATCTCGCCAAAGCCGTAACGGAAGCGCAAGCGGCGGTCCAGATGGATCCGGCTCGTTCGGAGACGTTTCTGAATCTCGCTGTCATCCAGGAAAAATCCAAGGACGTAAAAGATGCGGAACAAAGCTATCTGAAAGCCGTTTCGCTGAACCCGCAATCCTTGCCCGCCCTGCTCTCTTTGGGAACTTTCTACCAACGCCAGAAGCGCTGGCCGGATGCGGAAAAGCAGTTTCAGGCCGCGATTGCTCTGGATCCAAAAAGCGCGTCACCGCGCGCGTCCCTCGCCGGCCTCTATTTAAACGAAGGAAAGCCGGAGGCTGCAGAGAAATCGTTGCAGGATGCTAAAAGCGCTCTCGCGGGCAATCCCGCCGGTTACCGGATGCTCGCGGAATTGTATTTGGGTCAGAAGCAATGGGACAAAGCGCTTGCGGAACTTGCCTCTCTTTACTCCGAGCATCCCAAAGATTCGATCGTTGGCAAGATGTATGCCGAGCTCTTGCTCCAGCAGAATCGTTTGGACGACGCATCGAAGGTAACGGACGCGCTGCTGAAAAACACCCCCTCAGATCCCGGTGCATTGACGCTGCAAGGCCAGTTGTTGATTCG
>CAVPNO010000114.1:0-43933 GCA_963706455.1 uncultured Acidobacteriota bacterium
TCTCGGTCGCCGGCGAGAACTCTACCTGCTTCGCTGGGGCTTTCGCAACGAGGCGATAACGCAAGACAAGCAATCGGGGAACGCTTCTCGATGGCGCGGGCCGCAGCTCAGGTGCTTTCCTGCAAACTCTGTCCAAAGACTGGGATCCGTGCGGCATCGAGATGTCGGCAGCATCAGCAAAGAAGGCACAAACAAACACGAACGCGAATGTATTCGTTGGAGAGATACCTCGACGGCCCCATTTCCCGCAGAGTCTTTCGACGTGATTACGTGTTTTGACGTGTCGAGCATTTGTTCGAACCGCGGCGATATGGCAAACGTTAGCGACTGGCTAAAGCCAGGCGGAATTTTCTACGTTTTGGTGCCCAACGTGGACTCTGCCGAGGCGCGGGTACTTGGAAGCTATTGGCACGGATTGGAGCTACCGCGACACTTGTTTCACTACTCTCCAGCGTCTCTCAAATTCTTGACCGAATCCGCCGGATTGCGGGAGGTGTCGCTTAAAACACGGCGCAATCCTGCTGTGGGCGTCAGTCTGCGCTATGTGTGGGATGATGTTTTTCGCGCGGCTGGCATTATGCGCACCCCCCAGGCGTACCGAGGAGAGGCGGGTCTACCTTGGAGGGTGGCGCGAAAGCTGGTTCGCGTGACGGTATTGCGAATTCTCCTCGCTTTGGCACCTCTCGCGGGGGGCGGAGAATCCATTCATGCGATCTTTCGGAAAGATTCCTCTGGTTCCACAGTTGCTCTTCGGAAGGATTCAACCCTCTGTCATAGTGAGTGCCGCTGCGCTAGAGCTTGGAGCTGCGGATCAATTTTCGATCGGTTCCCGACAATCCCCACGGTGACATAATCTTGACACTGAAAACACGAAGCCCTGCCGATGTATCTAACACCGACCGAACGCAATCACGCCCCCATGATATGTCCTGCGATTTGAAGAACGGCACACAAACGGCCCAGGAGAACTATTTGAATACTCGAGTTGAGGCTTTGCCAACATTCCGACTGGGAGATTGCACCACCCCGCGGGTGGTTTGACCTAAATCTGCGAGAGCTCTGGAACTATCGCGAGCTGCTGTATTTCTTTGTCTGGCGTGACCTCAAAGTGCGCTACAAACAAACTCTCATCGGTGTGGCTTGGGTAGTCATTCAGCCTTTGATGGCTATGGTGGTTTTCACGCTTTTTTTTGGGCGCCTGGCAAAAATGCCATCGCAGGGTTTGCCTTACACGGTTTTCTACTACACGGCGCTGCTCCCCTGGATGTACTTTGCTGCCTCTCTCACGAACGCGACCAACACCGTGGTGGAACATGAGCGAGTAATCACCAAGGTATATTTTCCGAGAATGATCCTTCCCTTCGCTGCGGTATTGTCAGGGCTCGTAGACTTCGGGATCGGATTCGTCTTACTCCTTGGGATGATGGCTTACTACCACTTGACCCCGACCTTCGCAACGGTTCTCGTCCCGATCTTTCTGCTCTTGGCAGTGATGACTGCACTGGCGATAGGGCTGTGGCTTTCCGCCCTTAATGCAATCTACCGGGACGTGCGCTATGTAGTTCCCTTCATGGTGCAGTTCTGGCTGTTCGCTTCGCCGGTCGTGTATCCGAGCACGCTTGTGCCGATGAAGTGGCGCTGGTTGTACGGGCTGAATCCCATGGCTGGCGTAGTGGAAGGCTTCCGATGGGCATTTACGGGGCATGGGCAGCCGCCGGGCGCGTTGGTGCTAGTTTCTGCTGGAATGACTCTCCTGTTGTTCCTCGGCGGTGTAATCTACTTCAAAAAGATGGAAAGCAGAATCGCGGACACGGTATAGGCCATGGGCGACTTAGCTATCAGGATTGATAATATTTCAAAGCGATATACGATCGGCAAACGCGAGAAATATCTTGCGTTTCGTGACGTGTTGACTGAAACGTTGAAGGCGCCTCTCCGTCGCCTCCGAGGTCGAAACGGAAATTCCAACGAGCCAGCTTCCGAATCGTTTTGGGCCTTAAGGAACATCTGCATGGACATTCAGCAAGGTGACATAGTCGGCTTGATCGGCCGAAATGGTGCTGGGAAGACCACTTTACTCAAAATCTTGACTCGGATCACGAGGCCCACTTCTGGTAGAGCACACGTGGATGGCCGCGTCGGAAGCTTACTTGAGGTCGGTACTGGGTTTCACACGGAGCTAACGGGCCGAGAGAACGTTTACTTCTACGGCTCCATTCTAGGAATGCGAAAAAAAGAGATTGAACAAAAGTTCGACGAGATAGTCGAGTTCGCAGGGGTTGAGAAATTCCTGGATACGCCATTAAAGCATTACAGCAGTGGGATGCAGTCGCGGCTGGCATTTGCCATTGCGGCTCACCTCGAACCGGAAGTCCTTCTTGTAGACGAAGTGCTGGCAGTCGGCGACCTAGAGTTCCAAAGAAAATGTTTGGGAAGAATGGAAACGGTCTCCAAGGGGGGGCGAACAGTGGTTCTTGTAAGCCACCAACTCAACCAGATCCGTAGATTGTCCAAGAAAGTTGTGTGGCTCGATGGGGGGCAAATCCGCCAGGCGGGCCCCGCGTTGGAAGTCACGGGCGCGTACGAAGCTGCTCTACTCGCGCGCGAAAACGGCGGTCGGAGCCAAGCCGGAGCTTCAGTCGGGAAAGCCCGATGCGTACGGTGGGAACTCGGAGAACCGCATAACGGCAACCTTCATGTGCTTAAGTCACTGGGCCCCGCCAAAGTAAAGTTCATAGTCGAGATCAATTCACCGTTGACTATGGTTCACGCGGCAATCTCTATTCGCAGCGGTGAGAACCAGCTAATGTGGGGCACCGCGCACAACATCGATTCGCTGGCACCCGGCATTTTTGAATTTGTCTACGAGCTGTCAGTTGTCCCATTGAAACCAGGAGCATACCGTTGGCGGTTTCACCTGGCCGACGAGTTCGAAACGGTGGAGTATTGGGATTGTAGCCCGGACTTTCTGATTGATGTGGAGCCGCTCGGTCATCTAGACGATCAATTGGCGGGCCTCGTGAATATTTCAAGCGAGTTCGCAATCTACGATGAGATTGGAAATCCGACCAAAGGGCGGCCAGTTCGCGGACGCATGTGGCGGTCCCTCCGTTTCCGCTGATCGAAAATCCGAGAGACTGCAAGAGTTTCTATCCGCTAAGACAAAGGAAGCACTGAATCATGTCTGACCCCGCTCGTAAGTCTCGCGCCCGTTTCGAAGATCCGGTAACCCTCTTTCCTCGGGGTATGACTAAGTTATTCAGCATTTGGGTAAGTGCGACTTATCCGTTCGATTCGCTAGGTAGCAATCTATCCATCCACTACACAACCATTTTGAACAGGCGGATGGCTCCGGCAATTAGGCTCGGTGACTCCGTGATTATTCGGAATCATGCTTGGATCAATACGTTCGATCTATCGGACGAACGCGGCGTTAAGATCGTCATCGATGACAACTGCGTCATAAACGCTCAGTGCGTGATCTCTGCCAAGAACAATATCCATCTACGAGCACGACGTCATGGTGTCAGCGTGTTCGCTGATCATGGACCACAATCATGCGTATGAAGATGTTAGCCGTCCGATACAGTCACAGGGCCTCACGCCCGGCGGCACAATTCGCATCGAGCAGGGATGCTGGATCGGCCACGGTGCCGCAATCATTTGCGGGCAAGGCGAGTTGGTACTTGGAAGCAACAGCGTGGTTGCGGCGAACGCTCTAGTTACGAAGAGCTTCCCATCGAATTCGGTGATAGTGGGTAATCCGGCGCGACTAGCCAAACAATTCGACACGGCGACGGGAAGCTGGGTTGGGTCGGCCAATCGCCCGGTGATGAGCGAGCATCGGTGATAAGAGCCTTGCGCTGAATGTCTTACATCGACGTACCAGAGTTGAAGAGTAGGCAGCATCATGCAGTGGCCAAAACCCGGCTTGAGCGGGCAGCACAACGATTCCTTACCATTGTCCGTATAAATGCGCGCGAGACGGAATAGCAGTTTACGAGCATGAACACTGCATCACAGCCCTTAGTAAGCGTTGTCACTCCCACGTATAACGAAGAGGAGTACTTGGCGGAGTGCATAGAAAGCGTTTTGGCCCAAACTTATCAAAATTGGGACTACACCATCGTCAACAATTGCAGCACAGATAAATCGCTGGAAATCGCGCGCCGGTACGCCGCAAAAGATTCTAGGATTCGGATTCACGATAACGAACGGTTTCTGGAGATGCTCGCCAATCACAACGTTGCTGTTCGGCAGATCTCTCCAGCTAGCAAATACTGCAAGGTCGTCCTTGCGGACGATTGGATCTTCCCGCGATGCCTGGAAGCAATGGTTGCTGTTGCCGAGGCCCATGCTTCGGTAGGCGTCGTGAGCGCTTACGAACGATGCGGGCATCAGGTTCGAATAACAGGGTTGCCCGAGAATCAAACGCTGGTCGGTGGTAGGGAAGCCTCTCGGCAATTTCTCATGGACAAGCTGCTATTGTTTGGCTCACAAAACTCAGTTCTCTATCGCTCAGATCTAGTCAGAAGCCGCAATCCTTTCTACGTCGAGACCGAGATGTATGCGGACTTTGAGTCCTGTTTCGCACTTCTCAGTCGGTCTGATCTGGGTTTCGTCCATGAGATTTTGACGTTCTCTCGGCCACGAGCTCGCTCGATTGGAGCGGTGTCCGCCGACTTAGGAGCCCACTTCGGAAGCGCGCTGAGCATGTTGTTCACCTACGGCAGGAACTGTCTGAGCCGTGAGGAGTTTGAGGTATGTCTCAACCGTCAATTAGCTCGCTATTATGAGTTTCTCGGGCGGCGCTTGTTCATCGAACGCGATCACGGCTTTTGGTCCTATCATAAGAGAACGCTTGCCAAGGCGGGAGTCGGTTTCAGTCGTATACGGTTAGCGAAAGAAGCTGTTAGACAGTTGTGTCGCTTGGCGCTTCGACCGAAATCCACCTTGGAAAGCATCCGCCGTTTCTTCTCGTTAAGAAAGATTAGAAACTGGCGGATGAGACGCGTGGTTTCGAGTTTCGGACGCGATAGAGTCAGGATTCCGATCAACCCATCGGGAAATCGTGACTGGCGTAAGAGATCAAGACACTAAGGTTGTCAGGCTCCAGGAAAACGATTTGACCACAAGGCCATTGGCTCTCGAAGTTCGCGCGAAGCGACTCCAAAAGACGAGGGCCATTCGGATTTTTGGAGGTTTTGGTCTCGGTAACTTTGGTAACGAGATTACCCTACAGGCTTTTCTCTATCATCTGCGTCGTGTTCTACCGAACGTCGAAGTGACTTGTATCTGCACCCAGCCTGAGGTGACAGCAGCCACTCATAACATCAAGTGTGTACCTATTAGTTGCACAGTCGTGAAAGCCTGGACGCCCCACAGTCTAGTAGCGAGAGTGCTTCGCTCTTTCTTCATCGGGGTGCCAAGTGAACTTTACCGATGGCTCGAGGCTCTTATCGCGCTCAAGAATACAAATGCCCTCGTCATCCCAGGTACGGGCTTGCTCACGGATGCTTATGGGCTTCGGGGATGGGGACCCTACAGGGGTGTTTAAATGGTCGTTTATCGCTAAAGTGCGGGGCTGTAAAGTGCTTTTTGTAAGCGTTGGAGCCGGGCCGATGAAACCGCCGTGGCAGATGGCTGGTAAAATCCGCTCTCGGGTTGGCTGATTTCCGTTCGTATCGAGACAATGCGACAAAGGAATACCTGACCTTATTGGCGCGTCAGTAACGACAGGATCGAATCTATCCGGTCTCGCCTTCAGCATCGTTGATGAGATTGCACCGAATGTAATGCACGAAACGCCGTCGCAGATTGTCGGGATGCGGCCTCATGCTGTACCACCACACACTTAGCTCGGATAGTCAACGTGACACGTATACCGCGGATTTGGAAAAGCTTTGCGGTTGGCCGTAGCTGCTTGCGCGAGACTATGATATCCGTCTACTTATCGGTGAACTCAGCGACACTAGCCGTGATCAGCTGAAGTTCAAGCGTTATGAAGAATCGTTCGGCGGCTTCGACGAGAATCGCATTATGGATGACCCGGTTGGGTCCGTGAGGACTTGCTGGGGCGACTCGCTCAAACCGATGTCGTAGTCGCCACTCGTTTCCACAATGTCCTTTTGGTGTTGGCACTCAACAAACCGGTCATTTCTATCTCGTTCCATCAGAAGTGTACGGTCGCTTATGCAGGACATGGGACTCCAGCAGTATTCTCAGGACATCAATCAGTTGGGTGGCGACAAAGTAGTCGAGCAATTCTGCCAAGTCGAGAAGAATTCCAGGAACCTAAGGCAAATGATTCGCAAGAAAGTAGCAAGCTCCGTAAGACCTCGACGAACAGTACGGGCTGATCTTCGACGATTTGTTAGCGGATGAGCGCATCTATTTATGGTTCGGATTGAATCGACTGCGTTCCCTGAAACGAATAGTGATCGGCGGGAAATTCTTTTTTTGGGCAGAAAATTGAAACTAGTTGAAGCCTTGGAGAATTCTCAAAGATGTGAATCGTCGGAAGACGCGAACCGTTTACCTGTTTTCTAGCAACAGGAATCAATCCCCTTCACCTCACGACGTTTTGGGCGCCGAACTCAGTCTTCTTTTTCTCGATCAGAGGATCGAGGTTCGACGAAGGCTTGTATGGAGACTTTCTTGGCAACCTTGACAGACTCGTAAGGGCAGATGCAGACAGCGGCATTGTGTTGATGGAATGGACCGACTTTGATCCTGCGGCTGGGAACTCGAAGTGCTGCAGCCTGGTCCCCCTATGTGTGTACCGATATTCTTTCGACTATAAGAGCCGCGCACCCTGAAGGTTCAGCAGAACAATCGAACACACCTGCAAACGCATGCCGGTAGCGTTGTGCATGCCCTACTTTGCCGCTGCCCCCAATCTCATTCGCGCCCGGCTGGCAAGCGAGTTCCTTGGAGATTGAACTCGAGCATCATGCAATCCGTTCGCTCGCAATTGTCCAAGCGCCCTCAAGTACGAGTTCTCAGCCGTCAGCGTATAGATATGGTCTCGCCGTTGACGGGAAGATTCGATGTGGAATCCGAACTTCTCACGGGATTTCCCTATCGGCTGCCGCACGCGTCAGCGCTGGCGAATCTTTTGGCTCAGTTCGTGCGAAGGCCCACTCCCAAGAAGGGGCTGATCACTGATCTGGATGACACTTTGTGGAGAGGTCTTCTTGGCGAAGTAGGAATTGAAGGAATCTCGTGGGACCTCGATCATCACACCCAAATGCACGCTTTCTACCAGCGGATGCTCGGTGCCTTGGCCTCAGAGGGGGCATTGTTGGGCATTGCCAGCAAGAATGAACCCTCTCTTGTGGAGAGCGCCCTTGGCAGAAAAGATTTGGCGCTTTCGCCAACCGCTTTTTTCCCTGTGGAAGTTAGTTGGGGAGCAAAGTCGCAGGCGGTCGCGCGTATCCTGAAGACGTGGAACGTGGCACCCGACTCCGTCGTTTTCGTTGACGATAGCCCTCTTGAGCTCGCCGAAGTAAAGGCGTCGCATCCCCAAATGGAGTGCATACAATTTCCAACGAAAGACGCTGCGGCCATTTACGATCTCACGCTGCGTCTGCGCGATCTGTTTGGAAAGAGCGCCATTCTGGAAGAAGACTCGATCCGCGCCCAAAGCATACGGCGGTCACATGCGGTTGCGAAACCATACGATGCGGCAATGGCATCGCCGACGAATTTTCTCGAGAATGTGGAAGCCGAACTGACCTTCAATTTTAACAAGACTCCTCTGGACCCACGGGCTCTGGAGCTCGTCAATAAGACCAACCAGTTCAATCTCAACGGAAAAAGATATACGGAAGCTTCCTGGCAAAACTACTTTCGTGATCTGGACAGTTTTTTGTTGGTGGCATCTTATACAGACAAGTATGGCCCACTTGGAAAAATCGCTGTGATTGCCGGCCGTCAAAACGGAAGAAAGCTGAACATCGACACGTGGGTCATGAGTTGCAGAGCGTTCTCTCGACGTATTGAATACATGTGTCTCGAACAATTGTTCGCCAAGTTCGATGTCGATGAAATCGAGCTTGGATTATGTGAGGACTGAAAGAAATAGTCCTCTTCGCGAATTCCTCACTGAGATACTAAACGCTGTCCCTTCTCCTGGCTGCCGACTCTCCCGGCGGGATCTCGCAGCCAGAATTGAGACGACCCGACACCTTCGGAGGCTAGGAATGGATGAGCAGGAAAAGCGTTTGGCATCTTGTTTCGTGACGGTCTTCCCCGAGTTATCCCCGGAAGAAGTCGCTTACGCGAGTTCAACCACTGTACAAAGCTGGGACTCCGTGGCTGTGGTGACTCTCCTCGCGGTGGTTGAAGAAGAATTCGGCATCAGTATAGATGTAGAGGACCCGGGCCATTTCGATTCATTTCAGAGGTTCCTCGATTACTTACGAGAAGTTGAGAAGAAAAAGCAGGCCGCTGAGGATCTAGTATAGAGGCGGCCTTGCTTGGTCGCTACTCGTGAACTGGAGTCTTTCGGAACAAACATCTCATCAGCGGTCTTGTAGTAGTGAGGAAGAATTTGCGTTCCGTCATATTTGGTCGACTCGAAACCGTGCCAACGCATTAGCGGAAGAAAAGTCTCTTAGCATGAGGCTTGACCTTGCGACATCTAGCTAGGCGAAAGAAGCTCACTCGCAAATTGTGGCAAGGTTTTTCCGCAAAGTCCCAGGTTGGGATTTGTCATTTCTTGC
Source organism: uncultured Acidobacteriota bacterium (assembly GCA_963706455.1). Taxonomy (GTDB): domain Bacteria; phylum Acidobacteriota; class Terriglobia; order Terriglobales; family Acidobacteriaceae; genus Telmatobacter. The sequence goes on from CAVPNO010000114.1 coordinate 8,727, forward strand.
CGACAGAAGCCATTCCAGTGTTAGAAAGTAAGTCCATTCTTTCCAGCGATATAGATCCGGCACAAAGGCGTAAGATAGAATCTATAATCGCCGGTTGGCAGGTCGATTGCATTGTTTCTAGCCACAAAGCCATACTAATGGCGGTAGCCTATTCCTGACCGCGTGCACAAGCGTTCGGTCCAAGGTGCACGAGTCCTTCTCGTTCCTCAAATCGATCTAGAAGACCTAAATCTGCATTCGTGTTATTCCAATCGAAGAATTAGCTTTTCTCGCTAAGGAGCGGCCTCAAGAATGAGAATACTGTTGACTGGGCACAAAGGATACATCGGTGCCGTAGCGGCACCCATCCTGCGCTCGGCAGGTCACGAGGTGGTCGGACTTGACGCCGATCTTTTCGCTGGCTGTGACTTCGGCGAAACGGCCGAATCAATTCCGGAAATCCGCAAAGACCTCCGCGATCTTACAAAAGGGGATCTCGACGGTCTCGACGCAGTGGTGCACCTAGCGGCACTATCGAACGATCCGTTGGGTAATCTCAATTCAAAACTCACTTACAACATCAACCACCTGGCTTCGGTGAAGCTGGCGGAACTGGCCAAGGCCGCAGGCGTGGAGCGTTTCGTATTCTCCTCGTCCTGCAGCACCTATGGCGCAGCGGGAGACAACCTTCTCGACGAGACGGCACCGCTCAATCCAGTTACAGCTTATGGCGAGTCGAAGGTCTACGTCGAACGAGATATCGCGCGCCTTGCAGATGATAGTTTCAGCCCAACATATATGAGAAACGCCACGGCTTATGGCGCGTCTCCCCGACTGCGATTGGACGTTGTCTTAAATGATCTCGTCGCGTGGGCCCATACCACCGGTAGAGTCTACATTAAGAGCGATGGCACGCCCTGGCGTCCAATCGTTCACATACGAGACATTATCGGAGCAATGCTTTGCGTATTGGAAGCGCCGCGGGAGGCCGTCCACAATGAGACGTTCAACGTCGGTCGCACCGAGGAAAACTTTCGCATTCGCGATTTAGCTGCGATCGTCGCCGAGACCGTCCCGGGGTGCCGTGTGGAATACGCACCAGACGGCGGTCCCGACAAACGCTGTTATCGCGTCAGCTGCGAAAAGATCCGTCGGTCGCTGCCAGCCTTTCGACCGCAGTGGACTGCTCGCAAAGGCGCACAGGAACTCTACGATGCATATCGCGCCAAAGGTCTGAAATTTAACGATTTGGAGCGCGGAATTTACACCCGCATGAGTGTGATCCAATGCCTCCTAAAGTCCGGGCAGCTCGATTGCTCTCTGCGACGGGTTGCAACTGCTCCAGCAGAGAAAGTCGCAGTACCAGATGGAACCAGCTGAGGTTCGAAGGTTAGAAACAAAGGAGATTTACGACCATCCTGTTTTCAGAGACAAAACTTAGAGGAGCATTCGTCATCGAACCCGAAAGACATGTGGATGAGCGCGGATTTTTCGCGCGCACCTACTGTGAGCGAGAGTTTGAGTCGCACGGACTGAAATCCTGCTGTGTTCAGTGCAGCACCTCTTTCAATAGGCGGAAGGGCACACTGCGCGGAATGCACTTTCAGATTGCGCCATTCGAGGAGGCAAAACTAGTACGATGCACGCGAGGAGCAATCTACGACGCTATTGTCGATCTTCGTCGGGACTCCGCCACGTTCAAACAGTATTTTGCGCTGGTACTGTCGGCCGAAAACGAAAAGATGCTGTATATTCCGGAAGGATTCGCCCATGGATTTCAAACGATGGAAGACAATACGGAAGTCTTTTACCAGATGTCTCAATTCTACGCGCCAGAACATGCGCGGGGGGTTCGATGGAATGACCCGGCCTTTGGGATCGAATGGCCGCCGGAGGCTCGGATAATTCACGACCGAGACCAGTCTTACCCGGATTTCGTGATTGAAATGAGATGCCATCAGTGATAGAGCGCCACAGTGCACGACCGGATCGAGCATGAAAGGCTAGGGCATGAGTTGCATGCTTTGATCGCCGAACTCTATCCGATTTGTCGCAGCATCACTGGGGACGGTCTTCGCGAGACCCTGCGGCGCCTGCAGCGATTCATTCCGCTCACCATGCAAGAGGTTCCTACCGGAACACACGTTTTCGACTGGACCGTACCACCTGAATGGAATATTCGAGATGCTTACGTGAAGAATTCTCGAGGTGAGCGGGTTATTGATTTCCACAAATCAAACCTGCATGTGCTTAACTACAGCGTTCCTGTCCATCAACGAATGGGGTTAGAGGAGCTTCGACCGCACCTTTTCACACTGCCTGAGCACCCCGACTGGATTCCGTACCGCACGAGCTACTACAAAAGGAATTGGGGATTTTGCCTAAGCCACGAACAGTTCCTCGAACTTCCCGAAGATGAGTATGAGGTCTGTATTGACGCTTCTCTGGAGAAAGGTCATCTGACCTACGGTGAGGTTTACTCTTCCCGGAGATACAACCGACGAAATTTTAATATCGGCCATACGTGTCACCCTTCCTTGGCAAACGACAACCTATCGGGTGTGGCTATCGCATGTTTCTTGGCCCAATATCTCGAAACTTCCTCAGCAGATATTCATATCGGTTCCTCTTCATCCCCGGAACCATTGGGGCGATAACGTGGTTATGCCTGAATGAATCGACGGTTCCCCGGATCAAGCACGGCCTCGTGCTCGCCGGAGTTGGCGACGCCGGCCCGTTGTCGTACAAGAAGAGTCGCCGGGGCGATACTGAAATCGACCGGGTCGCGGCTCACGTTCTTCGCCACTTCGGACCCAAGTCGCAAATTTTGGAATTTTCTCCGTACGGCTATGACGAGCGACAGTATTGTTCGCCGGGCTTTAATCTTGCTGTCGGAAGATTGTCTCGCACGCCCCACGGCACTTTTCCCGAATATCACACATCCGCTGACAATCTGAGTTTTGTTAACCCGCACGCGCTCGGCGAGTCCTTCTCCGCGTGTGCTGTCCATCTTTTCCGATCTTGGAAAGAAACCGGACGTATCTGAATACAAATTCAAAGTGTGAGCCTCAACTCGGCGAGCGAGGCCTTTATCGGCTTATGGGCGGCTCCGCGGAGAGCAACACAAAGGAAATGGCCATGTTGTGGGTGCTGAATCTATCGGACGGCAGAACACAGCTTACTTAGAAATTGCGGAGCGTGCGCAACTCAGTTTCGATTCCATTTATAACGCCGCGACCGCTTTGAAGGAGCATGGCTTGCTTAAGGACAGCTGTTGAAAGGGTCGCCCTCCAACACGATCGAAGAGAGGGTCTAGATCAAATGACGGCGCTGCTGAGCCAGCAGACTGCTGTCGTTACAGGGGCCAGCAGCGGAATCGGGGCGGCGATCGCCCTTTGTTTGGCGGAGGAGGGCGCAAAGCTGCGTCTGGTAGGGCGCAACGCAACGAATCTGGAAGCTGTCGCTGACTGTGCGCGCAAGAGTTCACCTCAAGTTCTCACGTACCAGGCGGATCTAAGCACCGATGAAGGTCTCGAGAAACTGAAAGACTGCCCTGAAGCTTGACTGCGACACGTTGGATGTCTTGGTCCACAGCGCTGGAATCATCGCCATGGGCCCCTTCGAAACAGCGTCCTCTGCGGATTTCGATCGGCAATACCGGACCAATGTCCGGGCCCCGTATCTGTTAACGCAGGCCTTGCTTCCCATGCTGCGCAAACATCACGGTTCTATTGTGTTTATCAACTCTAGTGCGGGCCTTACAACACGGGCGAATATTTCCCAATATTCCGCAACAAAGCACGCACTGAAGGCAGTGGCCGATAGCCTTCGCGCGGAAGTCAACTCTTATGGCGTGCGCGTTTTGAGCATCTATCCAGGCCGTACTGCCGGCCCTCAACAAGCAGCGATCCATGAGGCCGAGGGCAAGGACGTACTCCCCGGAACTTCTGATGCAACCAGCCGACGTTGCCCGCATCGTCGTCGATGCTCTCAAAGTGAATCGCACAGCCGAAGTGACTGACATTAGCATCCGTCCGATGCGAAAGACCTAGCTGAGAGAGAAATGGACATATCCCTAGATAGGAAAAGCAAACAGGCGACGATCGTGGGACATGAGAGCAAATGACACATCTCGATACGAGCAGAAGCAGTCAGCTTCGCTCACAGAGATAAGCTGCGGATCTGCCGCGTCTGCCGCTTCTGCGGCACCCCGCTCCGACAGACATTTGTCGATTTGGGAATGTCACCGCTGTGCGAGAGCTATCTCAGCGCGAAGCAGCTCAATCAGATGGAGCCGTTCTATCCTTTGCATGTTCGTGTATGCGGACGCTGTTTCCTCGTTCAGCTCGAGGAATACGTGAGTCCCGAACATATTTTCAGCGATTATGCCTACTTCTCCTCCTATTCGAGACTCTGGCTCGCGCACGCGAAAGCATATGCCGAACAGATGACCAGCCGTTTCAATCTTGAACACAAACAGCTCTGGTCGTTGAGGTTGCCAGCAACGATGGGTATCTGCTTCAGCATTTCGTCGCGAAGCAGATTCCGGTGCTCGGGAATCGAACCAGCCGCAAATGTTGCCGCAGTGGCTGTCCAAAAGGGTGTTCCGACTCTGGTCAAGTTCTTCGGGACGAAGGTACTGCCCGCGAACTGGTTGCCCACGGCAAGCAGGCCGATCTGCTGCTCGGAAACAACGTCCTCGCCCAGGTGCCGGATCTGAACGATTTCGTGGCCGGAATGAAGATATCTACTGGCGCCGCAGCGGCGTCCTCACGATGGAGTTTCCTCATCTGATGCGGCTGATGGAACGAGAACCAATTCGATACGATCTACCACGAACACTTCTCCTATTTTTCCTTCCTGACCGCGGAGAAGATCTTTGCGGCGCACGGCTTGACGCTCTTCGACGTCGAGGAACTGAGCACACATGGCGGATCGCTGCGAATTTACGCGCGTCATGACGAGGACAACTCGAAAGCTGTCAGCGCCTCGAGTACATGAACTTCGTGCCCGAGAAGAGTCCGCCGGGTTCACTCGCCTCGATCGATATCATTCCTTCGCCGAGCAGGTTAAGGAAACCAAGCGCAAACTCCTCGAATTCTTGATCCAGGCAAAGCGTGCCGGCAAACAAATCGTGGGCTACGGCGCTCCCGGCAAGGGCAATACGTTGCTGAATTTCTGCGGGATTCGAACCGATTTTCTCGATTACACGGTGGATCGCAGTCCTCATAAGCAGGGAAAGTTCCTGCCTGGCACGCATATCCCAATCTATTCGCCGGACCGCATCAGGGAAACGCGGCCGGATTACGTGCTGATTCTTCCGTGGAATCTCAAGGATGAAATCATGAAACAGAATGCGTACATTCGCGAGTGGGGCGGCCAATTCGTGGTTCCAATTCCCGAAGGTCAAGCTCTATCCGTAATCTCGAATCGCTCGGCGGCCGAGTCCCGGATTCCGGGAACTCCGCCGAAGGAGATGGTTATCATGAAAGTTGTTCTTTTTTGTGGCGGGCTAGGATTGCGCATTCGCGATGCGGAAGACATTCCCAAGCCCATGGTGCACATCGGGTACCGGCCAATCCTCTGGCACGTCATGAAATACTATGCCCACTTCGGGCACAAGGATTTCATCCTGTGCTTGGGACATCGTGCCGAAGACGTGAAGAACTACTTTCTCAACTACAACGAGTGCGCCTCCAACGATTTTGTTCTTTCGCGCGGCGGCAAAAAGCTCGATCTACTTCAACAGCGACATCCACGATTGGCGGATCACCTTCGCGGATACGGGGATCAATTCCAATATCGGCCAACGACTGAAGGCAGTTGAAAAATATTTGGAAGGAGAAGAGGAATTCCTAGCGAACTATAGCGATGGCCTGACCGATATGCCTCTTCCCCAGCAGTTTGACCACTTTCACGATCAGGGCAAGGTCGCCAGCTTTCTGTGCGTCCGGCCGAACCTCAGCTATCACCTGGTTTCACTGCAGCAAGGTAACGGCAGCTTGGTTTCCGAAATCCACGCCATTAACAACGGGAACGTGCGAATCAATGGCGGATTTTTCATCTTCAAGAAGAAGATTTTCGATTACATGCGCGACAAGGAAGAACTGGTGATTGAGCCATTCCACAGATTGGTTGCGGAGAAGCAGTTGATTGGCTATCCGTACGACGGATTCTGGGCGAGCATGGACACTTTCAAAGATAAGCAACAGCTGGAGAGCCTTGTGCCGCTGGCGCTGCGCCTTGGGAAGTCTGGAAGACCAATGGCGATAACGGGGAGCGTTAAAGTCTGTCCGACTTCTGAACGAACCGACATGCTTGCTCTAAATTTACGCCAAGCGGGCCTCGTCGCCTCCAAAATCCTCTGTTTGGGATCACACTCTGACGATATCGAGATTGGCTGCGGCGGGACCATTTTGCGGCTGCTTTCCAGCAATCAGAAGCTGGATATCGTCTGGGTCGTCTTCAGTTCCAGCAACGAACGCGAGCAGGAAGCCGCAACAGCGCGGACGCTTTTTCTCAACCAGGCCAAACGAAAGGAAATTATCATCAAGGATTTTCGCGACGGCTTCTTTCCTTTCGAGGGAGCACAAATCAAGGATTTCTTCGAAACACTGAAGAGGACATCTCCCGATCTGATTTTTACCCATAACCGCAAGGACGCGCATCAAGACCATCGGCTTGATCGCGGAGCTGACCTGGAACACCTTTCGAAATCATTTGATACTGGAATATGAGATTCCCAAATACGACGGAGACTTGGGGCAACCCAACTTGTTCGTGCCGCTCGATCAAGAGATTTACGAGAAAAAGTTCGTTACATCATGGACGCCTTCGAAACCCAGCGCGCAAAGCCCTGGTTTGAAAAGGAGACCTTTCTCGCTCTCATGCGCTTGCGCGGAATGGAGTGCGTTGCTCCCAGCGGCTATGCGGAGGCTTTCTATTGCCGCAAGCTGGTGTTGTGAGCGAAGAGATAGGACTACCTTCATGCGGGAACCTAATGGGCCACGCAAGTCACCAGTCTGCATCACCGAGGACATAACGCCATAATGAAAGACTTAAAGGAAAGAGCAATCCGCGGCGGCATCGCCAAGATGTGTGCTCAAGGAACCAATTACGCACTCCGCATTGGATCGTTGATGGTGATGGCTCGATTGCTCAGCCCCAAAGATTTTGGGCTTGTCGGCATGGTCACTGCGTTTACGGGTGTGTTGAGTCTGTTCAGAGATTTTGGACTTTCAGCGGCGACGGTTCGACAGGTGGATGTCACTCGAAGACCAAATCTCGACGTTATTCTGGATCAACGTTTTGGTTGGCGTCATTCTCGGACTCTTAACCGCGGCCGTGGCACCATTGGCCGTTTCCTTCTATCACGAACCACATCTCTTTTGGGTGACGATCGCCTTGGGTTCGGCATTCCTGTTCAATGCGGCTGGGGTGCAGCACTCGGCTCTTCTTCAGCGGCAAATGCGCTTTACAGCCCTGGCAACAATAGACGTTATCAGTTGGGGAGTGAGCACCTTCTCGGGATCAGTCTGGCGCTGGCCGGCTTTGCATATTGGTCTCTGGTCGCAACGGCTGTTTCTCTTCCGCTAATCGCAACCTTCTGTATGTGGTTGACCACTGGCTGGATTCCCGGAAGGCCCCGCACGGGAGTCGGACTTCGTTCCATGGTGCGTTTTGGCGGCGGCCTCACCTTGACCGGCCTGATCGTCTATATCGCTTATAACTTTGAGAAGGTCCTTTTGGGACGTTTCTGGGGAGCCGATGCGGTTGGTCTCTACGGCCGGGCTTATCAGCTCAGCAATATTCCGACGGATAACCTGAATTCTGCTGTCGGCGAAGTGGCATTTTCGGCGCTGTCTCGCGTGAAGAATGACCCGGTCCGTTTCAGGAGCTACTTTCTCAAGGGCTACTCTCTGGTGTTGGCGCTGACCATACCGATCACCATCGCGGTGGCTCTTTTTGCTCCTGATTTGATTGCCGTACTCCTCGGTCCGAAGTGGAAAGACGCAGCTCCGATTTTTCGCTTGTTGGCTCCGACGATCCTCGTCTTCGCGCTTATCAACCCGATCGGGTGGCTGATTTTCTCGCTCGGAATGGTCGGTCGCAGCCTGAAAGTGGCGCTAGTCCTTGCACCGGTGGTGATTTCCGGTTATGTCATCGGCTTGCCTTATGGACCTAAAGGCGTTGCTCTCGCTTACTCTACGGCGATGGTACTGTGGGTCGTTCCACATATCGCCTGGGGCCTGCATGGCACAGTGGTTTCTCTCCGCGATATTGCAGTGGTCGCGAGCAGGCCCTTGGCTTCGGGGATCGTAGCTGGAGGGCTCGCATTTGGAATCCAGCTGACTTATGCCCAATCCTTGTCTGCTTTGCCGCGACTTGTCCTAGAGAGTGCCGCGCTTCTCGCTATCTATCTTGGGATGCTCTTGTTTGTAATGGGACAGAAATTCTTCTACTTGGACCTCCTGCGCGGGATCAGAAGGCGTTCATCGGTAGATGAGGAGATATTGGCTCCAATTTAGGCAGAGCTGGGGTTTTAGGTCGCTGGTCACTGCTGCGTAACCAATGATGTACTTGATCGCCTCTGGGAAGCCTCAAGCCAGGCAGTCCTGAGTTCAATCTTTGGGTGGGACTGATGTTCTATGTTCCATTGGCCTGTGGCGGGGTGTTTGGGCTTCTTGCAGGCTACTCGACTGACCTTCTGGGCCGCCGGTGAGTTCCTCGTTTGGAGCATCCTGTTATATGCGTTTTCGGCGTGCGCGACCGCCTATGCTGCGACATTGCCCCAGTTCTTGATTTTCCGCTGTACCACCATCATCGGCGTATGTGTGGAATACGTGGCTGGAGTTGCCTGGGAGTGAATCTTCTCCAATCCGCAACGCGAATTCGCACTGGGCTATACGCAAGCAGCCTTTGGCCTGGGAGGACTGATGGCGACGGAGCCTACGGCATGCATCTGCGCCACCTACGCCGAGCGCTTTCCCGCCATCCGGATGGGCCACGAGGCTTGGCGCTACGCCTTGCTGTCAGGACTCATACCAGCGATTCCGCTCATCCTGATGCGGCCATTCTTGGCTGAATCAACGGTCTGGCAAAAGAAAAAATCCCAGGGAACGTTGAAGCGGCCTAGCGTGGCCGAAATCTTCCGGCCAGCTCTGCGAAAGACCACGCTGGTCAGCACAATGTGGGTGGTGTGACGTTATGCTCTCGCGTCAGGAGTCATACTGCACACGCCGCGCATGGTGCCCGGCCATGCTGTTTCTGTCCCGCGCAGTGGTACGGCGCGGGGAGATCGCGGTGCGACTCGCTCTCGGCATCGGGCGCACACGGCTGCTACGCATGCTCCTGCTGGAGAGTTTCCTGACCGCACTGATTGCGGGACTCGCGAGTATCGCCCTGGCTTATCGTGCACCGCGAATGGTGATGAACGTGGCAAGTCCCATTTTGGCCGCCCTCCTCCCGCCCATACGCCCGAATTGGCATGTCTTCGGGTATCTTGCGGCCCTGGTCGCGGTAGCCACAATTGCGTCTTCGCTCGCTCCGATGCACACCGCGTGGAAACTGGACCTGGTGACGGCGCTCAAGGGGCGCGAGGGCGCAGCTACCGTGCGCTCACGGTTCACTGGCGGCCTGATCGTGGCCCAGATCGCCATGAGCTTTGTGCTGCTGACCGCCGCAGTTCTTTTCGCCCGCATGCCCCATATCGTGACCGCCATGGACCCTGGGTTTGAGACGCGCCAGACGCTCTCGGTTCCGGTGGCGATGGATACTTCACCCCAGAATCGAATTGCGGCGCTGAGTTTTTATCGCGCGCTGGAAGCGCGGATTCGATCCATTCCCGGCGTACAGGGGCTGGCGTACGAGACGCTGCAACCGTTCCGCCAGACACCTCCGAGCGAGATTCGCCTCTCCGACCAGAAGAAGGGACAAGGCAGGCCGGCGACGATTGACACTGTTTCGACCGATTTCTTTTCTACCTTCGGCATTCGGATGATGGCGGGGCGATCGTTCCTTTCTTCCGATTCAACGTCCACTAATGCCAGCGCAGTAGCGGTAGTGTCACAAGCCTTCGCCAGGCAGTTCTGGCCCGGCGAGGATCCGATCGGCAAGGTCATCATCAATCCCGAGGAGAAGCGGCTTACCGTGGTCGGAGTTGCCGCCGACACCAGCTCCGAGCGTTTTGGAGTCCTCGATGGCCCGCGCCTCTACGCCTTGCGCGATCCGTCCGCACTCGATGGGCAACTGTACGCGCGCTTCACGGGAAGCGCCACCAATATGGAAAAGGCGGTATTTGATGCGGTGAAGAGTCTCGACCGAATGCAGGTGATGACGCCGCAGACCATCTGGGAGGAGATCGAATCCGACGCCGAAAACATCCGCTCGCTGGCCCGCATCATCGTCGTGATGGCGTCGATTGCCGTGCTGCTGGCGGTCACGGGTGTCTATGGAGTGCTGTCGTTCGCCATCAATCAGCGCACGCGGGAATTCGGGATTCGGATGGTGCTGGGGGCGAATCGTGTGACGATCTTTCAATCCATTCTGCTGCGCGGCGGCCGGCAGATCGCCGTCGGCCTGGTGTGCGGTCTGGCGCTTGCCGAGCCCGCCGTATGGGCATTCGCGCATTTGATTAAAAACTCGCCATACCCGTTTCGCAGTTTTGACGGGTTGTCGTTCGGTATAGCGGCGGCCTTACTGGTTTTGGTTTCGCTTGCGGGTATGTATCTGCCCGCCCTGCGCGCCACCCAAGTGGATCCCATGAAGGCACTGCGAACGGAATAGCATGCAGCCAAGGCTTCGGCGGCTTTCGGTGGTTACATGCTTGAGCGCGGGTGAAGAGGATTTACAAGTCTTTACAGCGTCGGTGACATTCCGCTGACAAGTTACCCTTCCTTCCTGACTATAGTGGCGGATGCTTGCAGTTCCGCGTTTTTTCTCCCGTGAAGCTACGAGTGAAAATGCAATCCTGGATGTATCCCACAAAACAGAATGAGGAGGTGGCCTGTGAAGCCACAAATTACCGGCACATCTATGCTGCTGGGAGCATTGCTCCTGGTTTTCTGGCCCGCTTGCGCGCGGCCGCAGACCTGCAGCGCCACCTGGACTGGAAACGAGGGCAACGGCTCGTGGAGCACGGCCGGCAACTGGAGCCCGCGTAAGGTGCCGGGCGCGGCGAGCGATGTCTGCATCCCGACCTTCACGACGGCCAACGGAGCGGGACTGGACGGGTCATCGTCAACGATTTCGGTCCACTCCATCCAGGTAGCCGAGGGCGCGTCGCTGATCCTCGGGTCGGGGAAGGCCACGATTGCGACCTCGCTGATCAATGATGGCGGCCTCTTTCTGTATGGGACCACGGTGACGTCCGCGTCGATCGACATGCCGAATCCAGGCCAGATCAGCGTGTACGGCAACAGTGTCATCACCAGCGCCGCGTTCTCGAACCCTACTGGCATGGTGTACGTTGGCCCGGGGTTCACGCTGAAGCTCACCGACAATCCGGTCCAGCTACAAAACGGAAACCTGAGCGGCGGCAACTGGTTCGTTGACGGTGTGCTCGCTATCCCCGGCGACATCTCAGAGATCACTTCGCAGGGCACCACGGTCACGATCGACAACCTGGGCGCCGCCCTGGAGGATGCTTCCGGCAAGAACGCCCTGGCGACGCTCACCTCGGTAGGCCCGGGCACGGCGCTCTCGGTCACTTACGGTGGTGCGCTCACCGTCACCCAGGGCCTCAGCAACCAGGGGGTTGTGAACGTAGGGAGCGGCAGCGGCGGAACTCTGACGGTCAATGGTGGGTACACGCAAACGTCGGGAGCCACGACGAACTTCAGCGGCGGCACGTTAAGCGCCGCCTCGGTCAACGTCGAATCGGGATCGACACTCGGAGGGAGCGGAACCGTCGAGAGTTCGGTCACCAACAACGGGACCGTGGCCCCGCAGGGGAGCCTGACCGTGACAGGAACCTATACGCAGACAAGCGCCGCGGCGCTGACCGAACAGTTCGGCTCGACACTCCAAGTCAGTTCGAGCGCATCCATCTCGGGCGCCCTCAACATTACGATCAACCCCAAGCATCCCCCGAAGTCGGGCGCGATGTACACGGCCCTGACGTCCGGTTCCCTTACCGGATCGTTCACCAGGATCACGGCGGGATACACGGTGACAACCAACGGAAACAGTATTCAGGTGACAAAGCAGTAAGTGGTTGCACAAAAGGAAATCAGATATTGGTCACCTGGTTCTTGTGGCTTCGCAAGTACCAGCACGGCAAGTGTCCAGCCTGGGGAAAGAGCGACACCGAGCAGGGCACGTCCTCGGAGCCGAGGTAGTCGCGCTCTTCTTTATTGTTTTTCAGTGGCGCCGACAGGAAATGGTACACGGTCACCTGCGAAGTTCTGGACCCGCGCAGGCTGAAGACCAGCCAGTCGACGGCATAGGCCGCCACGGCGGTGGCGAGCAGCGCGAGAGAGGTGATCCGCGCCCAGCGCCTCATGCTTGCCCTCCGATGTTTTCCGTTTCCGGCGGTAGTCTCCTGGCGTCGGCAGCGGCAGTGCCGGTCAGGCGGCGCGCACGCGCGGTCTTGAGGCACTGAACCACTTGTCCGGCTGCCGAGCGATAATCGAGGCCTTCGGCGCGAATGTTCGAGATGCAGTTGCGCTCCGCGTCGGTGCGTCCCGGGCGGGGTTGCCAGGTGATATAGGCTCCGAGCGAATCCGGCGAACTCAGCCCCGGGCGCTCGCCGATCAGCACGACCGCGAGATCGGCGCGCAACAGTGATCCGATTTCATCTCCAATGGCCACACGTCCCTGCTCCACAATGCAAATAGGCGCGAGCCGGAAATCCGACAGCAGAGGCAGAAGCTCCTGAAGCAGCGGCGGGACATGCCGTAAAACGGCGAGCGCGGACAGCCCGTCGGCGACGACCAATGCCACGTCCACCTGGTCCGAAGCCTTTTCGGCCAGGCGGGCACGGGTGGCCTCGTTTAGCCTGCGTCCCAGGTCAGGTCTCTGAAGGTACTCCGCTCTATTGGTTGCGGCGGAGTGCAACAGCAGCACTTCGGGGCGAAATCGGCTTTCGATTTCGACTGCCAACGAAGCGGATTCGAGACACGCGTGGACGGCGTCGCGAGCCCTCGCGTGGCAGAGCTGAAAGTCGAGCACGTCGCGCGTCTGCTGGCTGACGCCGGTGCGCGCCAGGCCCACGCGCGCTGGGGTGAGAGCGCGTAGTCGCGCAGCAACCGACGCCGCGGGCTGCTCGACAGGCTTCATTGGATCGATCATGCGGGCAGCAGCCTTTCCGGCTGGCCCGCTTCCATCTGCAGGCGAGCGAAGCCTTCGCCCGCGAGCCACGCTTCGAATTCGGGCGCGGGCCGGAGGCCGAGGACGCGGCGCAGGTACAGCGCGTCGTGAAAGCTGGTGCTCTGGTAATTGAGCATAACGTCGTCGGCTCCGGGCACGCCCATGATGTAATTCACTCCGGCCACGCCCAGCAGCGTGAGCAGAGCGTCCATGTCGTCCTGATCGGCCTCGGCATGATTGGTATAGCAAACATCGCAGCCCATGGGCAGGCCGAGCAGCTTGCCGCAGAAGTGGTCTTCGAGACCGGCGCGAGTGATCTGCTTGCCGTCGTAGAGATATTCGGGCCCGATGAATCCCACCACGGTATTCACCAGCATCGGCCGGAAAGCCCGCGCGACCGCGTAGGCGCGGGCCTCGAGCGTCTGCTGGTCTACGCCATGATGGGCGTCGGCCGAAAGCGCCGAGCCCTGCCCGGTCTCGAAGTACATGATGTTGTCGCCGGGATTGCCGTCACGGCAGAGAGACCTGCCGGCATCGTGCGCCTCGCCCAACAGCGCCAGGTTTATGCCGAAGCTGCGGTTTGCGGCCTCGGTACCGGCGATCGATTGAAAGATGAGATCCACCGGCGCGCCCGCCTCAAGTGCGGTCATCTGGGTGGTGACGTGCGCCAGAACGCAGCTCTGAGCGGGGATCTGGAAGCGGCGGCGAAGGCTGTCGACGAGCGTCAGCACGCGAATGGTGACCGCAACATCGTCGCCGGCGGGGTTGATGCCGATTACCGCGTCTCCGGAACCAAGGAGGAGGCCGTCGAGAATGGACGCCGCGATGCCGAGCGGATCGTCGGTGGGATGATTGGGCTGCAGGCGAGCGCTCAGCCTTCCGGGCAGACCCACGGTAGTGCGAAAGCGGGTGACGACGCGAATTTTGGCCGCAGCAAGAATGAGATCCTGGAGCCGCATCAGCTTGCTGACGGCGGCAGCCATTTCGGGTGTGAGACCCGGGGCGAGCGCGGCGATCCGGTCGCCGGTGGCGTCGTCGGACAGCAGCCAGTCGCGCAATTCGCCCACGGTGAAGCTGCGTATGGGGGCGAATGCCTGCGCATCGTGGGTGTCGACGATCAGGCGCGTGACCTCGTCCTCTTCGTAGGGGATGATGTGCTCAGAGAGTAAGGCGGTGAGGGGCTGGTCGGCGAGCGCGAACTGCGCGGCGACCCGCTCCTCCGCCGATTGCGCCGCGACGCCGGCGAGCGCGTCTCCGCTGCGGGGAGGCGTGGCTTTTGCGAGCAGCTCGCGCAGGCTGTCGAAGAGGTACCGGCGATTGGCGATGGTCGCGGAGAAGGGCATGGATTCCGATGTTCGACGAATCGATTCAGGTATAGAATAAACGGGCATTCGGCGCGATGGATCTAGCCGATTCGGAGCGCCCCATTCCCGGCGTCGGCCCGATCCGGTCCCGGTTCCATTCTTTCTTCAGGCATCTTTTTGAATTTGATGGTCCTGCTGTCGGGAGGATGACTATGGACGTTGAAGTCATTTCCAAGGATCCGGCATCGCTTTCGTACTTGGCGCTGCGCAAAGCGGTGGGGATTGTGGCGCTCGCGCTACCGGTTGCGCTCGTGATCGGATACTTCGTTCTGACGCCTCTGGGTTCGACGCGCACATGGCCCAACCCGCCGTTGCTGGAATCCATCAGCGCGTACTACTACTCGTGCATGGGGCACGTGTTCACCGGCGCGCTATGCGCCATCGCCCTGTTCCTGTTGTGCACGCAGGGCTACGACCGCGCGGACGAGATCGCCGGGTACATGGCGTGCGGGTTCGCTTTTGGGGTGGCTTTCTGTCCAACCACTCCGGAAACTGCGTCGTGCGGGGGAACGGTCACGCCGCTCGAAAAGTCGTTGGGAACGGCCCACGAGATCCTCGCCGCGCTGCTGTTCTTGACGTTGTCCTACTTCTGCCTCTTTCTATTTACCCGGACGAGCGGAAATCCCACCCCGCGCAAAAAGCAGCGCAACATGGTGTACAAAGTGTGCGGCGGAATCATGATTTTCTCCATGGCGGTAATGACCAGCCTGCACATCCAAGCGGTGGGAGAATTCTTTCAGCACGTCAAGATGCTTCTGATCTTCGAAACGGTGTGCCTGTTTGCATTTGGGGTGGCGTGGCTGACCAAGGGCGAAACCTTCCTCAAAGACAAAGAGGCGTCCGGCGGGAGTCCGGCGGTGGCAGGCGAAGAGAAGCGGGAAGTGACGGTGTAGGCTATGGTTGATCCATCGCCTCGCAACCTGGTTCGTCGCTCATGCCGCGATTCGCGCTGATCCTGGAATTTCTGATTCTGTTTATTGCTCTGCCGCTCGGATACCGGCTTTCGCCGGTGCGCATTCCAGTACTGCCCCTCTTGTGGATCGCCACAGCCTACGCGTGGTGGCAGTTGCTGCGCGACGGGCGCTTTGATCGCACGCATTTGTGGAACGCGGGCGCCCTGCCCGGTTCCCTTCCGAGAATTCTCGCCATCTTCGCGGTCGCGGCTCTCGTGATCTGGCTAAGTGTGCGGGTGGTTGCACCGGAACTGGAGTGGAGCTTCGTGCGCCGCAACCCGGTGTTCTGGGCGGTGGTGATGGTGCTCTACCCGGTGCTGTCGGTGTACCCGCAGGGACTGGTCTACCGCACATTCTTCTTCGAGCGTTACGAGGTGCTGTTTCCAGGGCGATGGACGATGATCGTCGCCAGCGCGGCGGCCTTCGCGTTCATGCACATCATCTTCCGCAACTGGGTCGCCGTGGGGTTGACTTTTGCGGGCGGGCTGCTCTTCGCCGCGCGTTATGCCGGGACGAACTCGCTGGCCACTTCCAGCTTCGAACACGCGCTCTACGGGTGCTGGCTGTTTACCGTGGGGCTGGGCCAGTACTTCTATCACGGGACGATTGCGACCGTCGGCAGCCTGATGCGGCGATAAAAAAACAGGGAACATGGAGGCGAAAGAACGAGGGACTGCGACAAGTCCGCCTCGCCGGCTGCGTGTTAGCCTTGCTGCATCATGCCCCGATCCCCTTTGCTGGTGCTGTTTCTGAATGCCGCGATGTGGGGCGCGGCGCAAACGGCGCCGGAACAGACCGCCCCGCCGACGGACCCGCACGCCCTGATCGACGCCGCCGCGAAGTTCTACGACTTTAGTTCAGCAGACCTGAAGCCGTGGCATCTGAAGGCGACCTACCAGCTTTATGACATGAAGGGCAAGGCGACGGCGGAGGGGACCTGGGAGTATTGGTGGGCGTCACCGAAGGTGCACCGGAGCACCTGGACGCGAGCGGGAGCAGAGCGCACCGATTGGCAGGGAGCGGACGGCACATTGTATCGGAAAGAGAGCGGTGAGCCCCTCAAGTACTTCGAGCGAAGCATCGCGGGCAGCCTCATGTCCCCCTTGCCCGCCCGAGAGTTTACGGCAGGCGCGACACGGCTCGACCTGAAGATGATTCCTGCGGGATCGGGACAACTGGCCTGCGCGGTAACCACGTGGGTGGTGGATGGAAAGCCGCGGGAGCCGGGTCCAGGCGGACCTAACTACAAATGTTTTGATTCCGGCACACTGGCGCTGAGAATGGTTCATTCCCAATCGATCACCACGGAGTTCAACCGGGTGGTCAAGACCCAGGGACGGTACCTTGCGCAGAACATCGAAATCTCCATCGGCAAGGTGAAGGCTTTTTCCTTTTCGGTAGAGAAAATTGACGGGATCAGTTCCACGGATGTCGCGCTGACGCCTGCTCCCGACGCGGTTGCGGTACACGACGCGATCACCCAGCCTCCCCCGGGGTCCTCGCCCGACCAGGTCACGACGGGCTCGCTGGCAAAGAAGTCGCCGCCGGTATATCCGGCGATCGCGAAGGCCGCACGCATTCAAGGAACAGTGGTCCTGGCCGCAACCATCGGCAAGGACGGGAAGGTCTATGACCTGGAGGTGCTGGCGTCGCCCGACAGACGATTGACGGAATCGGCACTGGATTCGGTGAAGCGGTGGGAATACACTCCGTACTTGCTGAACGGCGTGCCCGTTGAAGTGGAGACCACGATCAACGTGTTGTATGCGCTGTCTCCGTAGCCTGGTCTATCGATTTTCGGTGAAACTGAAATTGCGGGACGAGCAGACCCCATTAAATCGCGCGGGTCTTATACCTTCAGGGATGCCGCACGGGGGGAAACCCCGCTGAGTTCGGCAGCGCGCGCTTCAGCAAATGCGGCGGCGCCCAGTACCGCGGCGCGGCTCTCCAGGATCACGCGCACCGGCATGTTGATCAGCAACTGGCTCAGCCGGCCCTTGTCCTGGAAGGCACGCAGGAAAGTGCCGTCCTTGAGTTTTTCGAGGATGCGCGGGCCGATGCCGCCGCCGATATAGAGCCCGCCGGCGGAGAGCACCTTCAACGCGAGATTGCCCGCCTCGGCCCCGTACGCGGAGACGAACATGTCCAGGGCTTTTTCGGAGATTTCGGCCTTGGCGGCGAGGCCCGTTTCGGTGATCACCGAGTTTGGATCGTCGGCCTCGGCGATCTGTTCGGCCAGCCAACGGGGCTCATCCATTCCCCGCACGTCGCGCAGGAACTCGTAGATGTTGGTCATGCCCATGCCGCTGACCACGCGCTCCCAGCTGACGCGGCCGTTGTATTTCTGCTTAAGAAAACGGAGCAAGTCGATCTCGTCTTCGTTGCGGGGCGAATAATCGGCGTGGCCTCCCTCGGAAGGAAACGGAATGTGCGCATGCCCGTTCCAGATCAGCAGGCCCTCGCCCAGCCCGGTTCCGGCGGCGATCAGCGCGCGGTTGCCGATCTGGCTGGTATCGCCTTCGCTCAAGGTATAAATCTGCTCCGAGGTCAGCTCGGCGATCCCGTATCCGTTGGCTTCCAGGTCATTGATCAGAAAGACGTGGGGAATGCCGAGGTTGACCGTGAGCTCGCGGCTGTCGAGCGTCCAGGGCAGGTTGGTGAGGCGCAGGCGCCCGTCGCGCACAGGGCCGGGAACACCGAAGCAGGCGGCGGTGGCCTCGTCGGCCCCCAGGAACTCCTTGACGATGGCTTCCAGCCCGGAATATTCCCTGGCCGGGAATCGCTCCTCCCGAGTGTATTTCAGTTTTCCATCGGTGAAATCGTAAAGCGCCAGGTGAACCTTGGTGCCGCCAACATCGCCGGCCAGAATCATCTTTCTCTCTCCAAAACCCCGCAGCCTTCCCCGTTCGTTGCGGGTAGAAGCACAGCCGCAGCCTTATCCAGAAACAGAGTGAGTATACCGCTTGTGGGCCAGATGAGTTGACTTGGCAGGCGTTCGGGGTCGCGCGGTCCGGTGAAAACTTCGTGAACACGCTCCGCCTTTTCGGCGCCGGCGATGAGGAAGAAGACGGACCGGGCGTGGTTGATGACCGGCCAGGTGAGGGTGATGCGCCAGGTGTCCTTCTGCGGGACCTGGTTGGCGGTGACGAGGCGGTTCATCTCATGGAGAGCGGCGGTGTGGGGGAACAGCGAAGCAGTGTGACCGTCGTCGCCCATGCCCAGGGATATGAGATCGAAGCGCGGAAGTTCGGCGCCTTCCAGGCGGAAGGTGTTGCGCAAGTCGGACTCGTAGCGGGCCGCGGCCTCTTCCGGCGGGAGTTCGCCCTCCATGCGATGCACCTGCTGCGAATTCAGGGGCACATGATCGAGCAGGGCCTCCCTGGTCATGCGGTAATTGCTTTCCGGATGATCGGGCGGCACGGTGCGCTCATCCACCCAGAACAGCTCGAGGTCTTCCCAGGGCATGCGCTGGAGACAAGCCTGACCCGGCTTGACGAGGAGCTCGAATGCCGCTTTGGGCGTGGAACCGCCGCTGACGGCGATGCGCGCGCGGCCATTCGCTTCGGAGGCTTCGGAAACCATCTCCACGAAGTGGCAAGCCGCGCGGCGAGCCAGGGCAGCGGGATCGGGTTCGACGAAATACTTGATCGTCAACTTACGGCGTATGGCCATGCGTTTCCTCTCGAAACTAAGTTACACGCCGGACTGAAGAGAATTGTCAACGGATCGGACGCGAATCTTTCTCGAAGCCAATTGGCGGACTGGCGAATAGACCTTCAGATTAGTAATAGATGCGCAATCCAAAGCGGACGAACTTGCAACGCAGGTCAAACATCGAATCAGTCGATCGGCCAAAATGCGGAGACACGAATGGGCTCAGTTTGGCTTCAATTCGCGAGCAGGAATTCTGTTTCAGACATTCAGGCCGGCGCCGGCCTGGATCAATTCGGAAGCGGCCCTCCGCCCCATGCGAATGCAATCGGGAACACCGATGCCCTCGTAGGCATTGCCGGCCAGACGCAGTCCCGACAGCGCGGCCACGCGTTCATTGATCTTTTCCATGCGCTCCTGGTGACCGACGGCATACTGCGCCATCGCCCTGCGCCAGCGCGTCACCTGAGTGTATTCCGGATCGAGCCCGATGCCCACCACGGTTTCGCCCAGGATGTCGATCAGCTCATGACGGACGATGGCGACCAGGGCGTTGTCGTTCTCGGCCAGCAGGGCTTCGTTGCGCATACCGCCCAGAAAAGCGCGAATCACGGCCTTGCCAGGCGCCGTCTTTCCCAGGAACTTGCGATGCGAAAACGTGCACGCCAGCAGCGATCGCCGTTCGGCGGCCGGCACCAGAAAGCCGAACCCATCGGGCAGCTTACCCAGCGCATCTTCGTCGTAGACCAGGTTGACCGTGATGGAGGAGGAGTAGGGGATGCCGCCGAGTTGTTCGCTGAGCACCGCGTCGACGGGAGCCAGCAGCACGCCGGCGGCCCACGCTGGGCAGGCCACGATGACTGAATCGTAGAACTCCGCCGCGCCGAGGGAATGAACCATCCATCCGTTGGAGACGCGCTCCAGGGCGTTGACGGGATTAGAGAGCCGCACGGCCGCCCAATCCAGCCGCTCGCGGACAGCTTCGACCATCTGCTGCATTCCGCCGCGCAGTGTAGTAAAGATCGGGCGCTCTGCAGCGGCATTGGGGTTGTGGCCGTTCGCCGCCGCTCGGGCTCTCATTTTGCGATGCGCCGACAGCATGCCGCGGGTCAGGGACCCGTACTCGCGTTCCATTTCCACCAGGCGCGGCAGAACGGTGTTGGCGCTTAACTGCGCGGCGTCGCCGCCATAGATGCCGGAAAGCAGCGGATCCGCCAGCCGGTCGACGACTTCGGGGCCGAAATGCCGCATCACCAGGCTGGCCACAGACTCATCGGCGGTGCGCTTGCGGCGGGGCGGGATGAGGAGTTCCAGCGCCATCCGCGCTTTGGTGGGGAAGCTGAAAAGCGGCGACAGGGCGGTGGGAACGAGCTTGGTGGGAATCAGGAACATCAATCCATCGGGAAGCGGGACGAGCTCATTGCCGACGAGAATGTAGGTCTTGCGCTGCGGATCGTTGGACGGGATGAGGTCGGCGCCGATGCCGAGTTCGCGGCACAGTGTCGCCCCGGCCGGCTTCTCGGTGAGGAATGAGTCAGGGCCGCGTTCCAGAACTGTGCCCTGGACGACTTCGCTGGCCAGCGCGCCGCCGAGTCGCTCGCGCGCCTCGAACAGGGTGTATCGGACAGTGGTATCCGCGGCCCGGGCCCGCTCCAACTCATAGGCGGCCGCCAAGCCTGCAATGCCGCCGCCGATGACTGCCGTCCGCATTCTTTAAACCTCGGTCACGCGATCTTGGTAAAAGGTGAATATCTAAAACGGCGGCTGGAAGAAACTCTAATCAAGGCCCCAACCATGCTCCGATCCGGCCTTGCTGGAGGAAACCGGACAGGCGACCCGTGGGGATTCACGCTTTCCCAGTATAAGCGCCGCAGCGCTTGTGGATCAGCATTTGCGCGCGGTCCATCACGTGAGCCGCATCGGACCCGTTATCTAAGTAATGCCAGGAAAATCGGTCCGTAGGTTGCAACCGCCGGGCGGAAAAACAAAACGAGGAACCCGGAGGTTCCTCGCTCAAGCTGGCCTGGTCTGAAATCTAGCCGCGCCGCGGCCGAACAGCCTCTTTTGCTTCCGCGTGCCCGGAAACGGGAACTTCGGGGACTTCGGCCTTCGCGGCAGCTCCGATATTGAGCCGCTTGCGCAGTTCACCGTCAATCTTCGCGAAGATGTCCTTATTCTCCTTGAGGAACGTACGCGTATTTTCGCGGCCCTGGCCGATGCGCTCGCCGCTATAGCTGTACCACGCGCCCGACTTTTCGACGATGTTGTTGACCACCGCCAGGTCCAGCACGTCTCCCTCCCGGCTGATGCCTTCGCCGTAGAGAATGTCGAACTCGGCTTCGCGGAATGGCGCCGCCACCTTGTTTTTAACGATCTTGACCTTGGTGCGATTACCGGTGACGGCGTCGCCTTCCTTGATGGCGGCGATGCGGCGGATGTCGATGCGCACCGACGAGTAGAACTTCAAGGCGCGGCCGCCGGTGGTGGTCTCGGGGTTGCCGAACATCACGCCGATCTTTTCGCGGATCTGGTTGATGAAGATCAGCGCGGTGCGCGATTTTGAAACCGTGCCGGTGAGCTTGCGCAGCGCCTGCGACATGAGCCGGGCCTGCAGGCCCACGTGCGAGTCGCCCATCTCGCCGTCGAGCTCGGCCTTGGGAACCAGCGCCGCGACCGAGTCCACCACCAGCACATCGATGGCGCCCGAACGCACCAGGGCCTCGGTAATTTCCAGCGCCTGCTCGCCGTTGTCGGGCTGGGAGACCAGGAGGTTATCGACATCGACCCCGAGTTTCTTGGCGTAGCCGGGGTCGAGCGCGTGCTCCGCGTCCACGAAGGCTGCCAGGCCGCCGTTGCGCTGGGCTTCGGCGATGATCTGCAGGGTGATGGTGGTCTTCCCGGACGACTCCGGTCCAAAAACCTCGGTGACCCGCCCGCGGGGAACGCCACCCACTCCCAGCGCTGCGTCGAAGCTGATGGATCCAGTGGAGATGACCGCGATGGGCAACAGCGCCTCGCGCGATCCGAGCCGCACGATCGATCCTTTTCCGAATTGCTTTTCGATCTGGCTCAGGGCGAGTTCTACGGCTTTGGCGCGGTCATCCAGTACAGGCATCGGGTCTCCTCATCAGCATCCGCAAGCACCTTGCATGGTCCGCTGAGAGCGACGAGAAAGAGCGGCCTGGAATGCATTTCGTTCGGATTGTAGCAGTATTAGACAGTGGAAAGACAGGATAAAAGCGAAGAAAAGGCGATACTGATTTGATGCCTGTGGCGGCGGTCACAAAACAGGGGTCAAGGTTCAGGGTTCAGTCTTGGGCGTGGTTGTTCATCACAGTGAATAGGCCCCGATCCGTGTCTCCCGGGCGGTCAGATCGTCGCAGGAGCGATCGAGAGTCTCATACTCAGCATCGTGCTCTTTGCGGAACGAGCGAAAGGCTTCCTCGCTGGCCCAGCGATCGATGGTCAGGTAAATGCCTTGCACGTAAGCGTCGCGCAACAGTTCGGTGCCACGATAATCGGGCGACAAGCGAAATAACGCCGCCCACGCGCCCTCGGGTCCGTAGGCCGATTCAAACGCGGCAATCTTCTCCTCGGCAATTTCGAACTGCCAAACCACTACAAACATGCCCTCTCCGGTCGTAATGTCCATGGTAGCGCAGCGGCCGGTGGACACATAGGTCAAGCGCCGCATCCGCAGCTTCGCGCCAGCACCTCGGCAAAATGCAAGGCCCGTGTATGGCCGAGTTGCATAATCTGCTCGCGGCAACTGAAGCCGTCGGCCACCACAATCGTCGCTGGCCCGGCGGATGCAATCGCGGGGAGCAGGCCCTGGCGGGCGATGGTTTTGGATACTTCAAATTTGTCCGCCTCGAATCCGAAGGGTCCGGCCATGCCGCAGCAGCCGGCCTCGATCGCTTCGACCGTTGCGCCTGCCTGCCGCAGCAGCGCGATCTCGTTCTTCGGCCCGCCGAAGACTGCCTTGTGATGGCAATGCCCGTGAATGAGAAAGTGCCCGCCCCGCAGGCGCCCGTTCACGAAGTCGGGAGCCTTCGCCGCCAGCCAGTCCGCCAGCAGCCATACCTGCTCGCGCAACTTCTTCGCGCGGGGATCGTCGGGGAACAGTTCCGGCAGCTCATCCTTGAAGACGCTGGCGCAGCTCGGCTCGAGAAAAACAAACGGCAGCCCTGTTTCGATGTGCGGGGCCATACGATCGAGGACCTCGGCGAGATATGCGCGCGCGGAATCGAGATGGCCGAAGTCGTAGAGCGGCCGGCCGCAGCAGATGTGGCCTTGCGGCACGACCACCCCGAAGCCAGCTTCGTTGAGGACGGTCTCGGCGGCGGCCAGCGTCTGCGGATGGTAATAGTTGTTCCATGTATCGGGCCAGAGAAGGACCCGGGGGGAACGGGTGCCTCAGGGGTTAGAGCCCGCGTTGATTCTGAGGCATTTTCGGCACGACTGAAGTCGGGCCCTGTTACGAAGCACGTTTCGCTTCGAGTTTTTCCGCCGACTGTGAAGTCGTGCCCTGAGACGAAACTCTGGGGTGCGAGTTTCGGAAGTTGGCGTTGTTGCGCCACGCCTGCAATCTTCTTGATGAGCGGGCTCGTCAATGGCCCGGTGAGGATGGCATTGGTCCATCCCGGCGCGAGGGAGCCCCAGCGCGCCAGCTTGTCGGCATATCCGAAAATGTAGTGCTGGAGCGGGTGCAGCCTTCCCTTGTAGTGCTGCGCGAGGAACTCCGCCTTGTACGCGGCCATATCCACGGCCACGGGACATTCCGATTTGCATGCCTTGCAACTCAGGCAGAGATCGAGCGCCTGGTGCACCGTTTCGCTGCGAAACCCCTTACTGCGCAGATCGCCGGCCAGCATCTCCCAAAGGAGCCGGGCGCGGCCCCGCGTCGAATGCTGCTCGTCGCCCGTAGCGCGATAGCTGGGGCACATGACGCCGCCGCTCGCCTTGCGGCATGCGCCCACGCCCACGCAGCGCTCCGTGGCGCGTTCCAGTGAGCCGTTGTCGCGAGCGAAGGCGAAGTGTGTCTCCAAGGTCTCAGAAGAAAGACTTCGGGCACCCGTATCTTGAGGGTGGTGGCGCAGGTTTTCTAAAGGATCGTAGACCCGAACCGCGTCCACCACTTTGCCGGGATTCATGCGGTTGTCCGGATCCCACAGCCCCTTGAATTCGCGAAATGCCTCCATCAGTTCCGGGCCGAACATCCTGGGCAGCAGGGCGCCGCGGGATTGACCGTCGCCGTGCTCTCCGCTCAGCGATCCGCCGAAGCTCAGCACCAGGTCCGCGGCCCGGTCGATGAACTGGCGGAAGTCGCGCAGCCCCTTCTCGGAGTGGAAATCGAAATTGATGCGCATGTGGACGCAGCCCTGGCCGTAGTGGCCATACATTGGGCTGCGGTAGCCGTACTCCTTCATCAGAGCGTCGATCCCGCGCAGGTACGCGCCCAGTTTCTCGGGCGGCACCGCGCCGTCCTCCCAGCCCTCCCAGCCCTCCGGCTCGCCGGGCACAAACACGGTGGCGCCCAGCGCGTTCTCGCGCACAAACCAAACGCGGGCCGCATCGGCAGAGTTGTAGACGCGGGCCTGCGGCCGGACCGGCCAGGACTGCGATGCCTCGACAAGCATGCGCGCCCGGTGCTGCGCTTCGTCAGCATCCCAGGCGCCCATTTCGACCAGCAGGAATCCGCCACCCGGCGGCAGCAGCCCCACATCATCCACCGCCAGGTGCTTGCGCTGCATGAAGTCCACCAGCATGTGGTCGAAGCCTTCCAGGCCGATGGGCTTGTGCTCCAGCACCAGAGGAACCGTATCCGCGGCAAGGAAGGCATCGGGAAACGCGAGCGCGGTGAGCACGCGGTGCGGCGGGCTGGCGCGCAGATTCAGCGTGGCCGAAAGCACCGTGACGCACGTGCCTTCGCTTCCCACCAGAGCGCGCGCTACGTGAAAGCCGTTTTCGGGTAGCAACTCGTCGAGGTTGTAGCCGGAGACGCGGCGCGGGATGCGGGGAAATTTCTCGCGTATGAGCCCGGCGTAGCGATCGCGCAGGCTTGCCAGGCCGGCATAGATCTGGCCCATGCGGCCGCCCCGATGAATGAGAACATCCAACTCGGCGTCGCTGGTGCGACCCACGGTGGTGCGCGTGCCGTCGTAAAGCACGATGTCGAGCGACTCGATGTTGTCGGAGACCTTTCCACCCAAAAGGCCATGCACGCCGCAACTGTTGTTGCCGATCATACCGCCGAGGGTGCATCGCGAGTGGGTGGCGGGATCGGGCGCGTAGGTGAGGTGATGCATCTCCGCGGCCTCGCGCACGCGATCGAGCACGATGCCCGGCTGGACCACGGCCAGCTTCTTCTCGGGATCGATGGAGTTCAGGCAGTTCATGTATTTCGAAAAGTCGAGCACGACCGCGACGTTCGCGCACTGACCGGCAAGGCTGGTTCCCGCTCCGCGAGGCAGCACCGCGGCTCCGGTGGCGCGGCAGGCGGCCAAAGCGGCTTCCACGTCAGCCGCATCCCGCGGCAGGATCACGCCGATGGGAAGCTGCCGGTAGTTCGAGGAGTCGGCCGCATACATCGCACGGAATCCCATGTCGAAGTGGACTTCGCCCCGAAGGGTTGCCTTGAGTCTGGATTCGAGTTCGCGATGGGCGGCAAAGCGCTCGTGCTCCAACGGCGCGAATTGATTCAGGATTGGAAAAGTGCTCACGCAGGAATGGTAACGCCACCATCCCACGATGCTGTCATTCCTCGCCACACTCAGGATGACAGCGGTGGGTTCTGTCCGATGCTAAACAATGATGGTGTTGTCGATCAGGCGCGTGGTGCCGACCCACGCGGCCACCGCGAAGAGAGTGCCCGGCGTCGCCGCGTCCACGGGCAGGAGCGTATCCCAGTTGACGAGTTGAACGTAGTCGACACGAACACCGGGTTCGGCGGCGAGGATACTTCGAGCCTCGTTGATGAGGACGGGACCGCGCCGCTCGCCCGATGCGACCATCGATTCCAGATGGCGAACGGAATGGCTCAACACCAGCGCGTGCTTGCGCTCCTCCGCGCTTAGATAGGCATTGCGTGAACTGAGTGCCAGGCCGTCCGGCTCGCGGACGATGGGACATACGACGATCTGTGCGGGCAAACGCAAGTCAGTCACCATGCGCCGCAGGACGGCCACCTGGGCAGCGTCCTTCTGGCCAAAGAACGCAAGGTCGGCTTCGGTGGCGATCAGCAGTTTGGTGACCACCGTGGCCACGCCGCGAAAATGACCCGGGCGGGAGTGGCCGTCCAGGCGATTGCTCAGGCCTTCGACCTCGACAAAGGTGGCAGCGCCGGCCGGATAGATTTCCTCGACCGGCGGAGCGAAGATCAGGGTTGCGCCTTGGGATTCAGCCAAAGCGCAATCGGCCTCGAAGCTGCGCGGATAGCGCGCATAGTCCTCGCTGGGACCGAATTGCGTGGGATTGACGAAGATGCTGACCACCACGCAACCACATGCATCGCGAGCCTCGCGGATGAGTGACGCATGGCCCGCATGCAGCGCGCCCATCGTGGGCACGATGCCGATCGTGTTTGTCTCATAGCGATCGGCGCGGGTCCACTCGCGCAGTTCGTTCACCGTTCGAATGATCTGCATCGGCTCTGGCTATGTCCCGAAATCCTCGAGCGCATCCTTGTTGACCAGGGCGTCCATTCCGTCTTCGGTATCGGAATCGAGGTCGAGTGCCCGGCGGACTGGTTTCGACAGATGGTAGCTTTCCTTGTCGGAGGGGAACTCGCGGCGCTCCACATCTTCGCGGTAGCGCTCCACCGCGGAATGGATCAGGGCCGCCGCATCAGCGTAGCGGCGCACGAACTTGGCGGGCGGGGCGAAGGTCATGTTGAGCAGGTCGTGGAAGACGAGGATCTGGCCGTCGCAGTCAGGCCCGGCGCCGATGCCGATGGTCGGAATGGGCAACTCCGCCGTAATCGACGCAGCCACCTCACGCGGGACGCCTTCAAGCACCAGCACTCCCGCGCCCGCATCGGCAAGCGAGTGCGCGTCGGCTTTCAGCCGGAGCACTTCATCGACAGTGCGAGCCTGCACCCGGTAGCCGCCCATACGGTTCACGCTTTGCGGCGTCAGGCCGAGATGCGCCACGACCGGGATCTCCGCGTCGGTTAGCGCCTGCACCAGTTCCACCCGCGGCCCTTCGATTTTCACCGCCTCGGCGCCTGCTTCCTTTATGAACCGCACTGCATTGCCGACGCTTTCCGACACCGTGCCGTGATAGCTGCCGAATGGCATATCGGCAACGACCAGCGCGCGCCGCACAGCCCGGCGCACGGCGCGCGTATGGTGCAACATTTCGTCCACGGTGACGGACAGCGTGTTGTCGTGGCCCATCACCACCATGGCCAGCGAGTCGCCCACCAGGATCACGTCGATGCCGGCTTCGTCCACCAGCCGCGACGTAGCGTAGTCGTACGCCGTGAGGGCAGAAATAGGCTTGCCCTGGCGCTTCATCTCGGCCAGCGCGGGCATGGTGACTTTTGTGAGGGAGGATGCGGCGGGTGAGGACCCGCTTCCAGGGAAGTTGGTCAGGCTCATAGGTTCTCCAGTGCCGCTCCGGGAACTCAGGATGCGACCCGTACGAGAGCGAGTATACGCCCCTGCCTGATAGATGCAAGCGTGCCGTCCCAGGATACGGAGAGAGGTAAACGCCGGTGGCGGCAGTACACTTGGCCCATGCGCAAACGGTACATATGGAATGGCCTTCGGAGGATGGTGCGTGGGCTGAGGCTGCCGACGGCCCTGGCCGGGCTCGTGGTTCATGCACCTGCACAGAGCGCGCTTGCCCCCACGCCTCCCATGGGGTGGAACAGCTGGAATCATTTTGCCGACAAGGTGAATGACGCAGACGTGCGCGCGGCAGCGGATGCCATGGTGGCCAGCGGAATGCGCGATGCGGGCTACGTCTACGTCAACGTGGACGACACCTGGGAAGGCAACCGCGATGCCGACGGCAACATCCACCCCAACAGCAAATTTCCCGACATGAAGGCCCTGGCCGATTACGTGCACTCGAAGGGGTTGAAGTTCGGTATCTATTCGTCGCCCGGACCTAAAACCTGTGCCGGATATGAAGGCAGCTACGGGCACGAGCAGCAGGACGCCGAGACTTACTCCGCGTGGGGCGTGGACTTTCTGAAATACGATCTCTGCGGGCTGCGCCAGATCATGGGCCCGTATGAGAAGGATCCCCCCAAGGCGTCCCGGATTATGCGCGACTCCTACATAAAGATGCACGACGCGCTGGCGAAAACCGGCCGGCCGATCGTCTACAGCATCTGCCAGTACGGATCCGACGCGGTGTGGGAGTGGGGCGCGGAGGCGGGCGGAAACCTGTGGCGCACCACTGACGACATCAGCGACAGCTTCCGGAGCATGGCGCTGATCGGCTTCTCGCAGGCCGGCCTGGAAAAATACTCCGGTCGAGGCCACTGGAACGATCCCGACATGCTGGAGATCGGCAACGGAGGCATGTCGGCCGACGAGTACCGCACGCAGATGAGCCTATGGGCCATTCTGGCGGCGCCTCTGCTGGCCGGAAACGACCTGAGCAAGATGGACGAGACTACGAAGAGCATCCTGATGAACCGTGAAGTGATCGCGGTGGACCAGGACAGCCTGGGCCAGCAGGGATACCGGCTCGGTCCGCTGCAGGTGTGGGTGCGGAGGCTTTCGGGCGGCGCCACAGCGCTCGCGATCTTCAACTTCGTGACCGACGATGTGCCGCAGCCGGTGACCGTGCGCTTCAACGACCTCGGCTTCAGGGGACCGGTCCATGCGCGCGATCTATGGGCGCACAAGGACCTGGGATGGTTGACCGATTCGTTTACGGCCGTTCCGCCCAAGGGCGGCGTGGTGATGCTCAAGCTCTGGCAGTGAGGACGTGCCTCTCCCAGGTCTCAAAATCGAGACCTCCATCCCGCGAACGAAGACCTGTTCGCGGGGACCCCGGACCTGGGGCACCCGGCCTGACTGGATCAAGCGTTGATGGCCATGCCTTCGACGGCCGCGTAGGCGTCCAGCATCGCCTCGGAAAGTGTAGGGTGAGCGTGGATGGTGAACATCAGCTCGTCGACCGTACCCTCGAGTTCCATCACGGCGATGGCTTCAGCGATGAGTTCGGTGGCCTGCGGTCCGATGATATGTACGCCGAGGATCTCGCCGTACTTGGCGTCGGCGACGATCTTCACGAATCCATCGTGGCTGTCCACGATGGTGGCTTTAGAGTTTCCCGCGAACGGGAACTTCCCCAGCCTGACCTCGTAGCCTTTCTCCTTCGCCTGGAGCTCTGTCAGGCCTGCTGATCCGATCTGCGGATCGGTGTAGGTGCAGTTCGGGATGCGGTCGCGGCGCACCGGACGGAAGGACCGGCCGGCAATCTTCGAGACGGCTACGATGCCGCTCATCGCGCCCACATGCGCAAGCTGCGGCAGCCCGGCAACGATGTCGCCAACGGCGAAGATCCCGGGTTCGGCGGTCTCCTGTTTCTCGTCTACCGTCACGAAGGCACGATCGAGCTGGATCTTCGTGGTTTCGATGCCGACGCTGGCGGTGTTCGGCGCGCGGCCCACGGCGACCAGGACCTTCTCCGCTTCCTTCTCCTGCGCTTTGCCGTTGGCCGTGGTCCACGACACCTTTACGCCGGTGTTGGTCTTCTCGATCTTCTCCACCTTGCAGCCGGTATTCACATCGATGCCGCGCTTCTTGAAGAGCCGGCTCAGCTCTTTTGAGATGGCCTCGTCTTCAACCGGAACGATGCGCGGCAGGAACTCAACCAGCGTGACGTCGGTGCCGAAGCTGCGGAAGATGGAGCTGAACTCCACGCCCACCGCGCCCGCGCCAATCACGACGAGCGATTTGGGCGGCTGCTCGAGCGCGAGGATTTCAATGTTGGTCAGGATGCGGTCGTCGGGCGGCTGGCCGAAGAGGGTGCGGGCTTCCGAGCCGGTCGCCAGGATAATGTTCTTTGCCTTGATTTGCGTCGCATCGCCATTCCCGCCTGCAACATCGACGGTAAGGATGCCGTCTTTGGCCGGACCGGTCAACTTGCCGTAGCCGGAAATCACCGTTACCTTGTTTTTCTTCATCAGGAATTCGAGGCCCTTGGTGTGCCTGGTGACGATGGCGTTCTTGCGCTTTTGCACCGCGGCCCAGTCCAGCTGCGGGGTGCCGATTCCGGCGATTCCATAGTCGGCAGCGTTCTTCAGATAGTCCCAGATTTCGGCGTTGAACAGCAGCGCCTTGGTAGGAATGCAGCCCACATGGAGGCAGGTACCGCCCAGCACGGCGGCGCTCTCGATCAGCGCCACCTTGAGTTTCAGCTCGCCTGCGCGTATAGCGGCGGTGTAGCCCGCGGGCCCGCTGCCGATGATTGCCACGTCGTACACTATGTCTGCCAAAACCACTCCGTTCCGAGGCGCCACCGGTGCGGCCTGAGCGCCTCTGCCACGGTACAGTTTAACGGACTACCAACGGCCGGGTGGGAGGAAGGCGGCCGACGTCCTGGGTTCAGAGCGAAGTGGCCAGTCGAGCTGCAGCCAGGCTGCCCGCGGCTTCGAACGAGCCTGGCTCGTCGCCGAACGCCTCGATCCAATGCACATCGGGCTCGCGGCGGAACCACGTCATCTGGCGTTTGGCATAGTTGCGATGGCCCTGCTGGGCGGCGGCCACCGCGGCGCTCAGTGTCAGCGTTACGTCGATCACGGCCAGTGCCTGCCGATAGCCGAGCGAGTCGAGCGCTTTGACCCGGCCGTAACGTGCCAGCAGGCCGCGCGTCTCCTCGACCAATCCAGCGGAGAACATGGCGGCGCAACGCTCATTGAGCCGCCGGTACAGCTCCTGCCGCGGAGGATTCAAGCCGATGCGCAGAAGGCGAAAGCCGGTGAGGGGATCGCGCGCCAGCACTCGCGACATAGGCTGGCGGGCCGCAAGGCACACCTCAATCGCGCGAATCAGCTTGGGGACATCGTTGGGGTGAATGCGCGCGGCTGAATTCGGATCGAGGCGGGACAAGATCCGATGCAGCCAAAGGCTCCCGCGCTTTTTCGCCCGCACGCGCAGGCGTTCCCGCAGCTCTTCGTGGCGCGGAGGCCCCGTGAACAGGCCTTCGGTCAGCGCCCGCAGGTAGAGGCCGGTGCCGCCGGTCACGATGGGCAGATGCCCGCGGCCGGCAATCTGAATGAGCGCTGCGCGCGCGGAGCGGCTATAGGCGCCGGCGGTAAAGGGCTGATCGGGCTCGGCAACATCGATCAGGTGGTGCGGCACGCGCGCCCGCTCGGCGGCGGTTGGCTTGGCGGTGCCCAGGTCCATGCCGCGATAGACCGCAACCGAATCGCAACTGACGATCTCGCCGCCGAACCGCTCGGCGAGGGCAAGCGAGAGAGCCGTCTTGCCGCTGCCGGTCGGACCCAACAGCAACGCTACGAGCGGGCCCGGAGTGTTCGAAGCCTCCCGATCTCTGATCCCTGTACCCTGTTCCTTGTTCCCTGTCGTCATGGACGCCACCAGCCGGGCGGGAAGATCCACCTGGGATTGGTGTGGAATAGCCACCACGCCCCGATGGCCGCCGCCACGATCAACAGTCCGAAGACCTGGTTGCGCCGGTAGAGGCGTAGCTGTTCGGCACGGCGGGCATCTTCGCCCACCTCATCCCGGTGCGCTTTTATGCGCGGATCGACCATGACATTGGTTCCGGCCTGGGTGGGTTAGTGCATCGCCGCGCGGATGGCAAAAATCAGCCCGACCATCAGCACCGATGATGCCGGGATGAGCATCAGCGCCTTCCTGATCCGCAGCGGATCGCCCCCGGCGATGGCGCCGATAATCCGCGAGCTCACCGCCAGTCCCGCCCAGCCGCAGGTGATCACGAAGCCGATCGCCGTTCCCGGCAGGCTGGGAAATAGCGCGCCGGTTATGGCCAGAGTGGTCGGAAACACGGGAGCCATGGCCAGACCGGCGACGAAGACCAGCGCTGCCGCCGTGCCCGGCTTGTCGGTCTTCAGCATCAGGAATGTGGTAATGGTCATGGCCACCGAGGCGCCCAGTAGAACGCGCAGCGGCGAGATGTGAATCAGGATAGGCGAAACGGCAACGCGCCCGAGCAGCAGTCCCAGCGCAAAACCCAGTGACAGAATGTTGAGCGCGCGCGACTCGGGAATGCCCTGCGCGATCAGGTGGCGCGCCAGCCAGTTCCACACCCCGACTTCGCACGACACGTACAGAAACAGCAGCAGGCCCAGCAAAAAGAGCAGCGGGTGGCCGAGAATGGGACCGGCCTGGGTGATCACGAATCCCGAACCCGGCGCCGGGGCGGGCATCGCCGTTGCCGCGTGAACCGCGATGGTCACGACGGCCAGAACGGCCACGGTGTAGCAAAGCCGGACCCAGTTGCCGTGGAAGACATTGGCAGAGATGAACGGCGTGAGAAGCCCGCCCAGGCCGAAGAAGAGGTTCACGAGGTTCAACACAGTTGCGCCGTGCTCCCCGGCCGCGCCGTTGGCCAGCGCATTGGCGCCGGTGACCACGATCCCTCCGCCCACTCCCAGGAGAAACAGCAGGAACACAATGCTGCCGTATCCGCCGGCGCGCGGCAGGGCCAGCAGCGCCACCGCAATCAGCACCAGGCCGAGGATGAGCCCGATTTTGTCGCCCTCGGTGTCGAGCAACGGGCCCACGGCCAGCGACGCGATCATCAACCCCAGCGCCTGTGCCGTCGCGATGGTGCCGTTCTGCGCTGGCGTCAGCTTGAACCGCTTCGACAGGTCGGGCAGGATAGTGCCGAGCATGGCGGCGATCATCCCGTAGACGAAAATGGCCAGAATGGCGGCGAAGATGAGCACGGTTTTCAGGTCCTTTCAGTTCGTAGGCAAGCATAAGGCACGCGCCCCGGGTTTGCGCCCCTTACCAAGGCAAAACATTCGCAGGCGCCCGCCCAGGAGCTCATCAC
The DNA here is from genome assembly GCA_963706455.1 of uncultured Acidobacteriota bacterium. Taxonomy (GTDB): domain Bacteria; phylum Acidobacteriota; class Terriglobia; order Terriglobales; family Acidobacteriaceae; genus Telmatobacter. Next base: position 41,989 of record CAVPNO010000114.1, read on the forward strand.
AAAACGATGGAGGGCGTAAACGATTCTGATGCTTAGTCCGTCAGTTGAATAAAAGATCGTGCACGCCCCGTTGTCTGCCCTCAGCAGCCCAAGCCGGAAAGGCAACTTTCTCATTCAACGCGGAGCATTGAAATGGGTGATTTCTGGAAAGACGTCAAGCACGCTTTGCATCTTTTTGCGAAGAGCCCGGGGTTCACCATCGCCGCGGTCTCGGCGCTGGCGCTGGGCATCGGGGCGAACACGGCCATCTTCACGGTGGTCAACACCGTGCTGCTGAAGCCGCTGGGGTATCCCGACGCCGATCGCATCGTGCAGATCCTACTAACCTCGCCCAACGGCGACCAGTCCGCCGTGTCCGTTCCCAAGTTTGAGGTCCTGGCGCAGCAGACCAGCATATTCAAGGACGCGGGTGCCTACGACTTCGCCGGGCCGGGGTTCAACCTGACCGGCGACCGGGCCGAATTGGTGCGTGGCGCGCACGCGAGCCAGGGCTGGTTCCGCGTGTTCGGCGCCCCCATCGACCGGGGCGATGGGCTGGCCTTCGCTTCCGGTCACTTCCAGTCCAAGCAGCAAGGCTGACCATCGGCGTTGCGAAGATCGACATCGCGCCCGGCGAGATTGGTGATGCTGAGCGTCACCGTGACTGGTTCGCAAGCGACGTGTTGCAACCGCCTCAATCTTAGATCGACCTGAATTTGCGCCTCGCCTCTGGCCACGAGCAAAAAAAGGCAGACCAACGGCAGCGCGCGCTTCACGGCGCGATAGAATAACGCAACTCGTGGCATAAAAGTAAGCCCGGTTTTTTCCAGCCTGGATTCGCTCAACCGCGCTGGCCCCGTTCCTGTGCCAGCTTCTGCCGCTTGCGGCGTGCCACTGCTTCGATCAAATCACTCACCGTTTGCACCAGTTGCTCGCCGATCTCAGTGTCATGGTGCACGATCAGCGATTGCATTACGGCGAAGCAGTGGGGGATGGAGGGTAAAGCTTCAACAGCCTTGTGGGATCCGCGCGAACGGCTTGCAGTTGATCACCATAGTAAACGCGCACGATGTAGCCAAGATACTTTCGCCGGCCACTTTCCCCAGGGGTCGCGGGGCCACGCTTGCTCGGTCGATTCTTGTTTCCTGGATTGACCGCGGCTGCGGCTGCAGACAAAGCCGCCTCCGGTGATAACACGTTGCTCTTCGACCGCGTGTAAGTGACGGCGAGCATCTCCGGATCGGAACCGGCCCAATCGTGGTTTGGTGTCAGCCATTCGTACGTTACATCCGCATCCGTGAGCTTGATGTCTTTGTCGTCCACGGTGTCGTAAAAATACACCTGAATTTTCACCTTGGTGTGATCAATCGCGGCATTGGGCCGTTTTTTTACGCCGATCCGAAGGGTCAGATTCGTCTCCGCGTCGGGGTCAGGCGTTTCCGTGGCCGTGACTTCGGTGATCCCAAGGTTCGATCCCTCCAGAGTTCCGTTCGCGTCCGTGCGCGAAGTTCCAAGATCGAGTCGCGCCGGACCGGGAAAGACCTGCCTCTGCCGCCGCCGGTGTCGGGGTCGGAACTCCCAATTTCAATCGGGTAGCAGCCAACTCGAACGAAGCACCTGCTGAAGGGCCAATCTCCTGGATCTTGCGCCAGGTTTCGTTCGAACGATCGAAATTCTGGATGGATTCGTAGATCTTCGCCGTCTCCTCAAGCACTTTGGCGTTTTTCGGATCCCGTTCCGATGCCTCTTGCAACCGGGCGAGCGCGTTGGCCGTGTCTCCCCGAGCGCGGAGTGCAGTCGCTTCTTCCAAGAGTCGATCGATAACGGATGGCGCGGCGGGGGCAGACGGCGGAGATGCCCTCTTGCGCGGAAGGCGGAACTACGGCGAGAGAAACAGACGGCGTCCTCATCGCGATGACGGGTGGCTGCACCGGTGCCTGGGAAATGGGAATTCGGCTAATGCAGT
>CAVPNO010000115.1:0-95945 GCA_963706455.1 uncultured Acidobacteriota bacterium
CCGCGGCGGCGCCCGATCTTTTCTTCAAGAGTGATGAGCAGCATCTGCGCACGCTGGCTTGGGACGCGAAGGGCAACTTGATCGCCGGTTCCGACGGCAGCGGGCTGGTCTATCGCATCAGTCCCCAGGGCAAAGGCTATGTGCTGTTCGAGGCGCCGCGGCGCGAGATTACCTCGGTAGCCGTGGGCGCCAACGGCACGATCTACGCGGCCAGCGTGGGCGACAAGAGCCACAATCCCCTTCCGCCGCTTCCGGTCCAGGGCACAGGCGTTGTTACGTTCACGGTAGTCCAGCCGGGATCGCTGCAGGTGGCCAATCAGAGCACTTCTGCTCCCGAAGGGACCGAGATCTTTGCTTTGCAGGAGGGACAGGCGCCACGCAAGATCTGGTCGGGCAAGGATGAGGTTGTCTACGCGCTGGCTTCCCGACCCGACGGTTTGCTGGCGCTGACCGGCAATCGCGGCCGGCTGTTCCTCATTCAGGATGACGGGACGTACGCCGATATCGCGCACCTGGAAGCGCAACAGGGCCTGAGCCTCGCGATCGAGGGCAAGTCCGACATCTTCTTCGGCACAGGCAACACCGGCAAACTATATACGCTCGCGACCCAGGAGAAGCATGAATACGCAAGCGATGTGCTCGACGCTGGCGCCTACGCCCGATTTGGCCGGATCGAGGTCGAGCCGGGATCGAAAGACTACGAGATCCTGACGCGTTCCGGCAACGTGGAACAGCCGGTACGGGGCTGGTCGGAATGGCAGCCGCTCAAAGACGGCGAAGTTGCCTCGCCCGCAGGGCGTTTTCTGCAGTGGAAGGCCGTTCTGCAACCAGGAGGTGTGGTGGGCGCCGTGGGCGTGAACTATCTGCCGGTGAACTCCGCTCCGGTGGTGGATGAGGTGATCGTGGTGCCCGGGGCGCGGTTGAATCCGCAGAACCAGCCCAATCCGCAGCAGCAGAATGTCACCATCAACTTCGCTTCCGCCAGCCAGGGCACGGGGATGACGTTTGAGATTCCGTCGAATAATCCGATCACGGCCATGAAGGACAAATCTGCCATCACCGCGCGCTGGGCAGCGCACGATGATAACGGCGACGACCTCCTCTTCTCGCTTTACGTGAAGGGCGACAACGAAGGCGTCTGGCGGCTGTTGAAGGACAGCCTCACGGAGAAGGCCTACTCGTTCGATGCCAGCCTGCTGCCGGATGGCGGATACGAGATGAAGGTGGTGGCTTCCGATTCTCCGTCGCACAGTCCCGGCGAAGCGCTCACCGGGTTCAAGGAGAGCGACCGCTTTGAAGTGGACACGACGCCTCCGGTGGTGAGCAATCTGAAGGCGAATGAAGAGGGCGCCGCCGCGGCTTGTCCGCACGGGCCATGCGGCAAGCCGGTGGTGTTCGCCTTCGATGCCGACGATCTTGGGTCGCCGATTTCCCATGCCGAGTACTCGCTGGATGCGGGCCCGTGGCAATACATCGAGCCGGTCGGAGGACTCTCGGATTCGAAACGCGAGCACTACGAGGTGCACATTCCGGGGTCGGCTTTCGACGGCAAGGCGGGACAGCATCTGCTCACCGTGCGCGCCTACGACCGCCACGACAACGTGGGCCTGGCCAAGACAGAGTTTGCGACAACAGCGGTGGCGGCGAAGTAGTCGGAGTCTGATCATCCCAGGTCCCAGCTTCGGGGATCTGGAGCACTCAGGGAAGTATGTCGAATGACGTTTGAGCTGTTCGTCGCGGCGCGTTACCTCAAGGCCAAGCGGCGCCAGGCCGTGGTGGGCGTAGTAACCACGATCTCGGTGGCCGGGGTGGCGGCCGGGGTAGCGGCGCTGATCATTGCCTTGGCCATCACCAACGGCATGGAACGCGATCTGCAAGATCGCCTGCTGGGTTCCACCGCCCACGTGCAACTGATGAGGGTGGAGGCGGACGGCATTCGCAACTGGAGGCCCCTGCTGGAGCGCCTGCGTCGTGTGCCGCACGTGACCGCAGCTTCGCCGGGGTTATACGAACAGGTGCTGGTCGCGCGCGGCGCGCGGGACGGAGGCGCCCTGATCGAAGGCATCCTGCCCGATGACGAACTCAAGGTCAGCGACCTGCTGAAGACCGCGTCGCCGGGATCGGTGGAAACCCTCCAGCCGCGGCCACAGCCGCCCGCACCCGGCGAACTTCCGCCCATCGTGCTGGGAAATGAACTGGCAGAGACGGTTGGCGCGACGATCGGCGACAAGGTGATGCTGATCAGCCCCCAGGGCGAGTTAACGCCCTACGGAATGGCGCCGCAATGGATGCCGTTCCGACTGGCCGGCACCTTTCACTCCGGGTTTTATCAATACGATTCCAGCTACGGATTTCTGGGCCTGGCCGACGCCCAGCGCCTGTTCCACGAACCGGATCTGCTTTCGGTAATCAGCTTCAAGGTGGACGATCTGAACCACGCCCCGGCGATCGGCCGCGCGATCGAGCAGGCCGCGGGCAAGGGATTTCAAACCACCAACTGGATGGAACAGAACCGGGAATTATTCAAGGCGCTGAGGCTGGAGCAGTACGTCACGTTTATCGTGATTGCGTTGATTGTGATCGTGGCCGCGCTGAATATCCTCATCGCTCTCACCATGATGGTGATGGAGAAGACGCGCGACATCGCGGTGATGATGAGCTTCGGAGTGGATCCCGCGCAGGTGCGCCGCATCTTCCTCATGCAGGGCCTGCTCATCAGCCTGATCGGCACGGCCATCGGGCTCGTGCTCGGCTACGTTGCCTCGTGGGCCGGGGGGCATTACCACTTCATTCACCTGTCGGCCGAGGTGTACTCGATAGACACGCTTCCGTTCGCTCCGCGCCCGCTCGACGGCATCATTGTATCGGCCGTTGCGATCGGCATTTCCGTGCTGGCCACGCTGTACCCGTCACAGGCCGCCGCCCGCATTCTGCCCGCGGAGGCCCTGCGCTACGAATAACAGCGCGCGACCGTTCCTCCCCGCTCCGGCCAGGCTCACCAAGATTGTGCGCCGGGACCTCGCGAGGCTCCGAACCTATACGGCGGGCTGAAAATCACTCAGCGCGGCGGAGGCCCGGTTGTGGAGATCTTCGGTGTACCAGATGGGCGCGTAGTCTTCGAGCAATTCCACCAGTTCGCGGAGCACGGCGTTCACTTCCTCCGAGACGGGCGAATGGGTGGCGGTTACGATTGAAGAGGGTGCAATTTTGAGTGCCCAGCGTTCCATAATCAATCACTCCTTAGCTATCGGATATGTCCAATCGGAACTAGCGATATCCCTTGAATAGTTATTTTTCGACTTAGGGGCACGACCTCTGAACCGACGACTCGATGGATTGAGTGCTTGGACGTAACCATCGTCGCAAGCATTTTGGATTACTGATAGGTAACTGAGGTAATTGGCATCAAGTGAGTAATAAGCCTAGTATTATCAACAGTATTAGACAGCTTTCCAACGTCAAAAGTCTATACATAATGAAGTCGGAATGACCTTGATTTAGGTCAAAGATTTAGTTACTTGCGGGGTAACATTTCAGCACCGTCCCAGCCCAATTTCAGCATGCATTCTTGACGGCTTGACAGTTGTCAACAGGTGTGGCTATACTCCGGCCGCTTGAGTAAATCGAATTAGTTCCTGTTGTTGAATCCGCGGCCGTCCAGCAAGCCGGAGCGGCTTACCAGAGCAACCATTCAAAACAAAGGAGTTCCCCCCATGTTTCTCCTTGCCAGAGACAGCAGGATACCTTTGCGCAAAATCCGGCCGCTGCCGTTGGCGGCGGCTCTTCTGTGTGCCTTCCTCAGCGCGGTGCCGATCGTCGCCCAAACCGTCGCGACCTACAGCTTTGAGGACGCGACGGCCGACGGATGGATTTCGTTCTTCGGTGCCACCACGCCGGTCGCAACCAACGCGGCATCCTACGCGGGGTCCTACAGCCTGCTCACCTCCACCAGTTCGACCGGGACGGGCGGTCCCTCCATTCCACTCTCCAGCGTGCTGCAGCCCGGCGCCAAGTACACCATTACGGGCTACGTGATGCTGACCAGCGGCGAAAGCGCCGCCAATGCCAATTTCACGATCGCGCGCACCGACCCCACCTGTTCCGGCGGGACCTGTTATGACACGATCGGCACGTACCAGGTGCCGGTGTCCAGTTCGGGCTGGGCGCAGATCGGCGGCACCTGGACCGCCACGACGACGGAAACGGGTCTGCTGCTCTATGCGCAACTGGTGGGAGCAACGACGGCGCAGTCGTTCTATCTGGACGATGTGGTCATTACCGAGATCGCGCCGCCGCCTGGGGGCACCCCGGTGGCCACCTACACCTTTGCCGACGGCGGACTGGATGGATGGGCTCCATTCGGGTCGCCAACGCTGTCCAATGCCGCGCCGCCGATTGTGGATCCCAACAGCAATCCCCGCGCCCTGCTCACGACGAACAGGACGGCGACGTACATGGGGCCGAGCCTCAATCTGCTCAGCGTGAACGGCATCGTGGCCGGAGCCACCTACCAGGTAAGCGCGTACGTTCTGCTGGCCGCCGCCGACACTTCCAGCCCGACAGTAACGGTCTCGACAAAAACAGCCGACTGCGCGACGTCGGGCGCGTTCGCGAACCTCGCCACCTCGGGCGCGCTTTCGAGCACGGCCTGGACCAAGGTGCAGGGCACGTTCAGCTTCAGCGATCTGCCCGGACCGCCGACGAGCCTCACGCTCTATTTCCAGTCGAGCAGCGCGACAGACTCGTTCTACATCAGCAACGTGGCCATCAGCGAACTGGCGCCGCCGCCGCCCAACCCGAGCCAGCAGGATAATTCGGGTATCTCAACGAATTTCGAAGACGGCGGCACGGACGGCTGGAGTTCGCGTTCAGGCAGCTCGACCGTGGCCAACTCGACCGCCGCGGCGCACACGGGGACGCACAGCCTGCTGACCACCGGGCGCATCGGCAACTGGGACGGGCCGCAGATCAGCGTAAGCAACAAGATGTATCCCGGCTCCGTGTACAACGTCAGCGGGTGGGTGATGCTGACGCCCGCCGATGGGTCCAGCCACGTAATCAACGTGAGCCTGCAGACCACGCTGAGCGGGAATACGAGTTTCCCCAGTGTGACCGCCTATCCGGGAGTCACCGTGGTGGCCGACGGAGCCTGGCACCAGGTCAGCGTGACCGGCTACAACATGGCCAGCCCCTACGACCAGGGAGCGGCGTCTCTCTATTTCCAGACCGTCGCGTCGGGCAATGACTTCGTGTCGTTCTATATCGACGACTTCCAGCTCAGCTACGTTCCCCCGCCGGTGATCCAGTCCGACATTCCGTCGATCTTCGAAACGCTGTCGGGTTACTTCCCTGTGGGTGCGGCGGTGGACCCGAGCGACCTCTCCGGCCCGCACGCGCAGTTGCTGGCCAAGCACTTCAACAGCATCACCTCGGGCAACGACATGAAGTGGAGCTCCGTGGAACCCACCAAGGGGTCCTTCAACTTCACCAATGCCGATGCGCAGGCGGGAGAGGCGGTATGCAACAACATGCGCATCCGCGGCCACAACCTGGTGTGGGCCACCGGAGCGCAGACGTCCTCGTATGCTTTCGGCGACGGGACCAACTCCGCGGCCAACCAGGCGGTGGTCACGGCCAATATCCAGGAGCACATCCAGAACGAGGTGCAGCACTTCGGCAGCAAGGTGTATGCGTGGGACGTGGTGAACGAGCCGCTCGATCCCAGCCAGCCCGACTGCCTGGTGCACGGCCCGTTCTACAACGTGCTGGGCAAGAGCTACATCGATGTCGCACTTGAGGCGGCGCGGCAGTATGCTCCGGCGGGCACGAAGCTGTTCATCAACGACTACAGCACCGCCGATCCCAATCGCCTGGCTTGCCTGGTGCGGGTCGTCGGGGACTTGCGCTCGCGAGGGATTCCCCTCGATGGCGTGGGGCACGAGATGCACAACGCGATCAACTACCCGTCTACGGCCGCGATGGTAAACGCCATCGAAACCGTGCACGAGAACTTCCCGGATATCGAGCAGCAGGTCACGGAGCTGGACATGAGCGTGTACAACGCCGGCGACGTTTCCTCGAACTATGGCCCCAACATTCCACCGTCTGTGCTGGCCGAACAGGGGTGGCTCTACAAGAGTTACTTCGATGCCTTCCGGCAGTTGAAGGGCAAGCTCAGCGCGGTCACGTTCTGGGGCATGGCCGACGACGACACCTGGCTCGATGGGTTCCCGGTAGCGCGAACGGACTATCCCCTGCCCTTCGATCACAGTTTGCAGGCCAAGCCGGCCTACTGGGGCGTTGTCGATGAAACCAAACTGCCCGGCTACGGAATGAAATTCTCCGCGAAGGTCACAGCAGGAACGCGCGACACACGGACCGTCACCATCACCGCAACCAACGGCGTGGTGGGGCCGGCGTATGCCACCCAGCTCAACGGCTTTACGCTGACCCAGGATTCCGGCCCGGCATGCACACCGGCCATTACCGCCCCCGGCGCATTCCCGATTGCGCTGGGAGATATTGCACCGGGCGCCTCGGCCAGCGCTTCCTTCACTGTCAGCATCGTCGGCTGCAACCCGAATTCGGAATTCGTAGTGAAAGTGCGGTGGAGTTCGGCTGTCTACGATACCGGCACATTTGTGCAGGAGGTGGAATTCGAACGGTAGACGACCGGAGGATGCGGGGGCCCCAGGTCCGGGGTCCCCGCGGGATGTGTCCTTTTCGTCTGCGGTGTGGGGTCTCGATTCTGAACCCTGGGAAAGCGGCTGCCCCGATAGCAATCGCGGGCGAATTCACTGGGGCGTGATGATCCCGCCCAAGGCGTGGCGGCGGGGCAGAACAATGCCGCGGTGGTCGACCTCCGCCGGCGGAGTGCCGGGAGTTTTTGTTTCCGCCAGGGCGGGGCGCTCTGTCAACGCTCCGCCGCACGCCGGGCACCAGTCGGATGGGTTGTTCCCGGCAAGCGTGGCGTGGCAGTGGGTGCAGGTGCGCTCCATGCATCCAGTCTAACCAGCCGCCAGTCCTCCCGGTACACTGGAGTCATGCATCCTCCGGTTCGCCTGGTGGCGATTGACATGGATGGAACCCTCCTGGCGACCTTTGCCCAGCAGGTGAGCCGGCGCAATGCCCGGGCGGTGCGGGCGGCACAGGAGGCGGGGATCACGGTGGTGATCGCCACGGGAAGGCGCGCCGCCTATACCACGCCGCTACTGGACGGGGTTGGACTTCGAGCGGAAACCCTTCTCATTACGTCCAATGGAGCAGTGACCCGCAGGCTGGGAGGCGAGCCCATCGACCATTGCCATATGCAGGCGCGGGTTGCCCGGGAGCTTTGTGGGCTTCTCCGGCCGTTCGGGACAGTGGTTTTTACCTTCGACCGAATCGGAAAAGGCGAGCTGGTGCTGGAGGATCTGGAAACGGCACACTCGCGTATCGAGATGTGGGTCGAGGCCAACCGCGGTTCCATCGAAGTGGTTCGGCCGCTGGAAAACGCACTGATGGACGGACAAGATCCCATCCAAGGGATGGTGACCGGCTCACTGGACAAGATGAAGCAGGCCGAGCTGGCCCTGAAGCAGAGCCGCTGGCACGCGTTTTGCGAGTGCGTCCGGACAGAGTATCCCGCGCGCGACCTGTCCATCCTGGATCTGCTGCCACCGGGCGTCTCCAAGGGCTGGGCGCTCGAGCGGGTCGCCGGAAACCTGGGAATCGATCGGAAGGAAGTGATGGCCATCGGCGACAACTGGAACGATGCGGAGATGCTGGAGTGGGCCGGGCAGGCGGTTTTGATGGGGAACGCAGCGCACGAACTGAAGAACCTGGCAAAGCTGCGGGGATGGAAGCAGGCGCCTCCCAATGACGAGGACGGGGTGGCCGTGGTTCTGGAAGCCGAAGTGGCCCGGCTGGCCGCCAGCCGCGCCTGAAATCTGCTTGCTTTTGGGCAAAGACGGGCCGAAAACGGAAGATTTAGGCATTAGGGATTAGGCAGGCAGCAAAGAACGCCTGGAAAAACTCAGATAGACTTAGCTGGATTCGAAATGCGCATCTGGATTCATCTCGCGGGGGTATGCGGCGCGTTGGCGCTCACGGTTATGCCGGCACGCGCGGCCGAGCAGATCACCCTGCGCAACGGGTTCCAAATCATCTGCCATCATCACGGTGTGGCTAACCGGAAGGTGCGCCTCTACACGGGAAAAACCAACGAGAGCTTCATCGAAGTGGAGCCGGCGGATATCGTCCTGCTGGAGCACGTCCCCGATCCGGCGCCTCCCGACCCGCCTGCCGCTCCCGTTTCGGCTCCCGCGGTCGCCGCCGCCCCCTCGCCCACTCCGGCTCCGGTTGCGCTGCAGATCCCGAAGATCGAAGCCAAAGCCATTCCCGCGGTGCTGAACCAGCAAGACCTGAACGAGATGCTGGCCAAAGCCGGCAAACAGCACAACGTGGACCGCGACCTGCTGGCCAGCGTGGTGAAGGCGGAGAGCAACGGGAACGTACGCGCCGTAAGCCGCGCCGGAGCCCAGGGCCTGATGCAATTGATGCCGGGCACGGCGGCGGATCTCGGCGTCTCGGACACATTCAAGCCGGATCAAAACGTCCAGGGCGGGTCCACTTATCTCGACGAGTTGCTGACCCGCTATCACGACAACCTGGCCATGGCTTTGGCGGCCTACAACGCCGGGCCGGCCGCGGTGGACAAGTACCACGGCATCCCGCCCTACCGGGAAACCCGCCTCTACGTGGCGCGCGTGATTCACGAATTCAATCGCCGTGTGCAGGCCCGGGAGGCCGAAGCGCGCAAGGCGCTCGCCGCATCCGCTTCGGTTCCCAAGCCGGCCGGCAACTAATCCAATTTCCTTTTCCACCAGCTCCCCTCCTTCCCCGGATTTGTCATCCTGCGGTGCAAACCGCGGAAGGACTGCTTCTTCGCCTCTGCGCACAGGACTATGCCGCTGCGCGCCCCGGGGGTTCCGGCCGAGGACCACGTACACTGGGACAGGCAGGAGCGTTCTTGAAGAAACATCGATGGATTGTTGGGCCGGTGGTGCTGGCTGCCCTGGTGGTGCTTGTGCTTTGGGGCCGGCACCGCATTCATTTTGACTTTGCCGCTTTCTGGTCGCAGTTTGTGCAAGCGGACGGGCGGCGCATTCTGATTGCCCTGGCCTGCATTTATGCGGGATATGTCTTCCGGTCGGTGCGCTGGGCGCTGCTGTTAAGACACAACCAGCGCGTGCCGGTGTTCTCGCTGATCGGAACGCAGGTGATCGGATTTACCGGCGTGGCGCTCATCGGGCGGGTGGCTGACCTGGTCCGCCCATACCTGGTGTCGCGCCGCACGGGCTTGCCGCTGACGTCGCAGATTGCCGTTTATGTCGTTGAACGCCTGTTTGACATGGGCTCGATCGCCATGATCTTTTCGATCGCCCTTCTGCAGGTTCCCGAGGATGTGGTCAAGAAAGCGACCGACCAGATGATCAGCCACTCCGGTCTCCTGTCGCATGCTCCGGTGTGGCTGGCTCCCCTGATGGCGCGCTACCTGGGCTTCCTGCTGACCCTGCTGGGCGCGCTATTCCTTTTTGTGGTGCGGGTAAGCGGCAATACCGTAGCGGCATTTTTCGAGCGGATCTTCGGCCTGGTTTCAAAAAAGATCGGGGCGGCCGCCGGCGCCAAGATTCGCTCGTTCCAGACCGGGCTCGACACCATGCGCTCGTTCTCCGATTTCGCTGCCACGACGGCATTGTCGCTGGGCATGTGGGCAATGATCACCACTGCCTACGTCGAGATCATGCGCGCGTTTGTCGCCACGCCGGAGCTCAGGAACATCAGCTTCAGCACCGCTGTGTTGCTGATGGTGGTCAGCGGAGGGGCCAGTATCTTCCAGTTGCCGGTGCTGGGCTGGTTCACGCAGATCGGCATTGTGGCTTTCGCCATCGCGGGAATCGTGCACGTTCCGCTGGAGCCGGCCACCGCCTGCGCCGCGACCCTTCTGCTGATTACGTTCCTGAGCATCGTGCCCGTGGGCCTGGTCTGGGCGCGGTTCGAGCATGTAAGCCTGCGCAAAATCGCGGAGGAAAGCGAGAGTAACGAAGAGAAACTCGGCAACAGCCAGGTCGCTGACAGCTTCTAGATCTGGTAACGGGCGAAGCCTGCCCTGGAAAGCTGTTCCCGGGTCGCAACACGCGGAACCTGGCGCCCACCGATGCGTCCTAATTGGAAGATTTCGTCTCGTGGCCGGTGGCCATCGTGGTCCAGTGAACCTGGTCGGTCGAGTATTCCTGCTTGAATTCGATCGTGGTGGGCGATGACCAGGTGTTCACTACCCGGAACATGGTCGTCTTGCCGTTTTCCGTGAGGCTCCAGGGAAACGTCCATGTGTTGCCGTCGAGAATCAACTTTCCCGATCCCGGTTCTCCGCCATCGGTGGGAATTTGATAACTGGTACAGGTCCGGCCGTCGGGATTGCAAGTGAAGACCAGAAGCACTTTTGGATCGCCATCGACGATCTGGCGGCAGGCCAGGTACGCGCCAGTCTTCCAACAATCGTTCACCAGTTTCTTCTCTTCATGGCCCGCCTTGCTGTACGGCGTATCCACGTGGTCCATGAAAGTCTTCCACGTTCCGGCGTAGGCCCAGATGGCATCGATACCGGACGGCGCAGCTGGCGGCGCGGCATGGGCGTACAGCAGAAACGCAAGAGCAGAGCCGAGCACTCGCTTCATCCCTCAATCTCCTGACGATTCGCGAAGATTGTAATGCATGCTCCTGTCCATCGATTAACGCCGCGCGGCCGATGAGGGTGGTGAAGATGTCGTTCTCGTTGCTGCCGCTGGCGTAGGCCAGGCCCGTACGGGGGCAGCCGGTGCCGGAGGCCCTGCGCTACACTTCCTCCATGATTGGCCAGATCGCGCCCGTGTTCTTCACCATGGATATCCCCCGGACGCTTGCATATTACAAGGACAAGCTTGGCTTCGAGTGCCTGGGGACATGGCAGGATCCTCCCGTCTACGCCATCGTGGCGCGCGACCGCCATGCGATTCATTTCCGCTGTGCCGCGCCGCCCACCGCCAACCCGGATAAATATGAGGACGAGCTGCTCGACGCCCACGTCTTTATCGAAGATGCGGACGCGCTGTATGCCGAGTACGCCGCGAACGGCGTGGAGTTCACCCGGCAGCCGACCAACACGCCCTGGAAGTCACGGGAGTTCGTGGTGAAGGATTGCGACGGCCGCCTGCTGGCGTTCGGCGCGAATTTATAACCCCTCTCGGCAAAGCTCCCAGGTCCAAAGCCGGGGGGCCTGGGGCACCCAGGCGCGTGCTTAGTGTGAATTCTTTGCGGGTGGCGAGCCGGCGCTCCCGGCTTTGATCGTGAACTCGTCTTTCTGCTCGACGGAGAGGTCCGGTGCGTCGGGGTTTTTCACCTTCCACATCACCGCGTGCAGCTGGTGCTCGGCGATGTCCAGCGTGAGGAAGTTGTACACGGGAAATCCGCTGTCCTGGTAGAGGTCGGCGCGGCCGCGGAACAGGATGGGATAAGGCTCGGCTCCCCCTCCGCCCGATACCACGTACTCCACTCCGCGGCGTTCAAAGCGCTCGTAATTATGGATGTGGCCATTGATCACCACGACCTTGGCATGGATCCTGTCCAGGCGGGCTTCGAGAATATCGCGCCGTTGGAGGGCCTGCGGGATGGGGATGCCTACAAAGATCTGCGACTGGCGATCGGCCATCCACGGCATGTGATCCAGGATGAACAGAAATTCCACCTGGGCCGGGACATGATTCAACTGCTCGGCAAACCACCGGCCCTGGGGCGAGGAAGGCGTACTGGAAAGCGTGCAGTCCATCGAGATGACCTCCACGCTGCCCAGCAACGCCGAATAATAGCGGTGCTTCGCGATGTCGGGAAAATTGGCCAGGTAGTTGTTGATTCCGGCGGTATAGTCGCCCTTGACCTCGTGATTCCCGGTGGTAGGCAGCTCGACGACATGCTGGTCGCGCCAGCGTGCGGTCTCGTTCTGAAACACCTGCCAGTCCCCCGCGCGCGAGCCAACAAATGGGGTGTCTCCGGTGAGCAGCACGACCTGGGGATGTTCGTCGGCAACCCGGCCGGCGAGCCATTTGCGAATCCGTGGATTGGTTCCGGAGGTTACCGAGGGGTCGGTAAAGCGGCTGTCGCCGTAGGCCACCATGTGCAGCGGCGCGCCCGGAGGGAATTGCTTGAAAACGACAGTGGGCCCGCCGTCCGACGAGGCTCGATTCGGCGGAGCAGGCCGGCCCGTCAGTGGCAGGCCGGTGGCCACCATCAGGAAGAAAAGGCGGCAGAGCCCGCCGTCCATTAGGCTATGAGAGCGCCGCCAGGGTTGTTCCACTGCGACAGACTACCATCGCGATCAGACACCGGCATCGACGGATCCAGGCTCGAGTGTCGGGATTGGAGCTTTGACAGTAAACCGCGAGGGTGCCTAATGGCGCTGAAACCAGCCGCGGAGGCGGCTTCCTAGCCCGGGGGACACGGGGCAGGCAAAGTAAACCTGGCGATTGAGTGCCATCAGCAACTGGATCGCATCCAGGCGCGGCTCGCCGGCGCGCAGCGATCCGCCCTCGTGCACGAATTCGTCGGCGAGGTATTCAATGGCGTGCCCGAGGATCTCGAGCGCATGGCCCGCCTCGCGGTTGATGCGCCGCCGGGGTGTGCGCACCTTCACTGCGTCGGCGGCCGGCGCCAGAACAGGAAGCGAAACATGCATGATTGGGGTTGCCACGACTCTATCCTCAGTCTGCATATCGATAGAAGGGCCCTTTTTCTTCAGATAACGGAAGTACCCGGTTTCAATTCGGGATGAGAGATTATTGCCTTGTTAATTCGGGAAAAGAGGTGATTTCAATCACACATCCGCATTCTTGGGAGGTACTTTTTGGTTTCCGCCTCACATTCTCTTCGTCACCGCTTCACCTTGACCCAAACTAGGTCGGAAACCTAAGCTCAAACCAGCGGCGGAATCCTGCGTGGTCAGCTTCCCCGTGAACCGCCGCCATGTCATTGCAAATCCATTCAGGACAGGCATGAATCCGATTCCGTACCACTGGCAATACCTGCCCCTTCTGCTGCAGGTTCTCGTGGCCTTCGGGCTGGGCGCGGCAATGGTGACCGCGTCGTGGTTCGTGGGCCGCCACCGCAACACGTCGGTCAAGCTGTCGGCGTACGAGTGCGGCATCGAACCGGTAGGCGATGCCCGGGGGCGCTTCAGCGTGCGGTTCTACATGGTAGCCATGCTGTTCATCCTGTTCGACGTGGAGGCCGTGTTCATGATGCCGTGGGCGGTGATCTACCGGAAGCTGCCCCACATCACGGGCCACAGGTTCTTCGGCTTCTGGGAAATGGTGGTCTACCTCGGGTTTATTGCCGTGGGACTGTACTACATCATGCGCAAAGGCATCCTTGACTGGAGCATGGACAAGGCGGACCTCTAAACGCAGGGACTGGGGACTAAGGCTCAGAGGCTTGATGGCGGACGCACAGAAAAAGACGCTTGCTGGCAGGGCTGCGGTCCTGGAGGGGATGCCCGATCATCCCGCCGTAAAGGCCCTCCTTGCATGGAAGACGGATGGGCCGGAGGATGCAAAATTCGATCGCGGCGAGCTGACCCTGACCGTGGTTGCGAAAGAGATTGTCCCCGCTCTCCGCGCGCTTCAGGCCGGGGGTTACAACTTCTTTGAAGACATGACCGCGGTGGACTGGTATCCCTCGGTGCCCCGTTTTCAGTTAAGCTACCAGATCCTGTCGCACGCCTGGAAAGACCGCGTGCGGCTGCGCGCCATGGTGGACGAAGCCGATGCGTCGGTGGAATCGATTACCGGAATCTGGCCCGGCGCCAATTATTTCGAGCGCGAGGTATTCGACCTGTTCGGGATTCGCTTCGAGGGACATCCCAACCTGCGCCGCATCCTGATGCCGGACGACTGGAAAGGCCATCCGCTGCGCAAGGACTATCCCGTGGAGGGCTACCGCTGATGCCGGAGATCGTGGGCACTCCCATCCTCGAAGCGCCATTAGCCGAGGGCTCGAAAGACCAGCACATGGTCCTGAACATGGGCCCGCAGCACCCGTCAACCCACGGCGTGCTGCGCCTGGTGCTGGAGATCGACGGCGAAATCGTGGTTCGGCTCTATCCCGAGATCGGCTACCTGCATACCGGCATCGAGAAAACCTGCGAAGCGAAGTTCTACCAGCAGGTGATTCCGATGACCGATCGCGTGGATTACCTGGGCCCGATGGCCAACAATCTCTGTTACTGCCTGGCGGTGGAAAGGCTGCTGGAACTGGAGCTTCCCGAGCGCGCGGTGTGGATCCGGGTTCTGCTGACCGAATTGACGCGCCTGAACTCGCACCTGATCTGGCTGGGCACCCACGCGATGGATATCGGGGCGCTGACCGTCTTCCTCTATACCTTCCGCGAGCGCGAGGAGATTCTGCGCATCTTCGAGATGGTGTCGGGTCAGCGCATGATGACCAGCTACTTCCGCATCGGCGGACTGGCGATGGAGCCGCCGCTGGGGATGTTCGAGCGCATCCAGGCCTTCATCAAGACGTTTCCCGAGAAAATCGACGAGTACTCGAACCTGTTGACCGGCAACCCGATTTTCTTCCGCCGGCTGAAGGGCGTCGGCCAGCTTTCGAAGGAGGATGCCATCGCGCTGGGCGTGACCGGGCCGGTGGCGCGCGCCTCGGGCATCGATTACGATGTGCGGCGCGACAACCCCTATTCGAGTTACGAGAAGTTCAAGTTCAAGGTGCCGGTTTCGACCGACTGCGACGTGTGGGCGCGCTATTTGCTGCGGCTCGAGGAAATGCGGCAGAGCGTGGGGATCATTCAGCAGGCACTGGACGGGATGCCGGGCGGGCCCATCAAGGCCAACGCCCCCAAGATCGTGCTGCCCGACCGGGAAGCGATGAAGACGCAGATGGAGGCGCTGATCCATCATTTCAAGATCGTGACCGAGGGTTTTGCGGTGCCGGCAGGCGAGGTGTACCAGGCGATCGAGTCAGGGCATGGGACGATGGGGTACTACGTGGTGTCCGATGGGACGGCGAAACCGTGGCGAGTGCACATGCGTTATCCGGGATTCGCGACGCTGCAGGCGGTGGAAACGATGTGCAAGGGGCGGCTCCTCGCCGATGTGGTCGCGGTGATCGGGTCCATTGACATTGTGCTGGGGGAGATTGACCGGTAGTGGGCGGTGCAAGCGGAGTCAGCGGAGCCGGTAATGCCGTCTTTTGAATGGGCCGGCTTTTCATCGTGCCGCAATACGGACAGAATCGTTGAGGGCTTTAACCCCTGAGGGACGGTTTGGAAGAATCGACGGCCATAACCCACTCCGGCGAGCAACTGTACATCGAGTTGTGGGTTTCGCTGGCTTCCCTGCTCCGCAGCTACACCGCGGCGCACGGATTAAACGGCAATCGCCAGGCGACGGTCGAGCTGGGAGAGAAAAGAATCACCGTGCGTCACGGCGATCACTGGCTGGAATTGGATCGTGATGGTGCAATCATTCATTGGCGCGGCGACGATGGGCGCAACGGTATGGTCGAAATGACGGAGGCCGGCCGGCTGCGTTCCGGTGAGGATGAGGAAGAGATGGATATGGCGGCGGAGGCGTGGGCGCGGGAGTTGATGCATGAGTCCTGACAGCGAGACGATGTCGATCTTTTCGCCGCAGCTCGCGGCCCGCTTTGACGCGCTGGTGAAAAAGTACCCGGCCAAGCGCTCGGCGCTGATTCCCATGCTGCTCTATGCCCAGGACGAGGTCGGCTATCTGTCCGACGCGGTGATCGAAGAGATTGCCCAACGGCTCTCGATTACCCCGCTCGAAGTGCGCAACGTGGCCACGTATTACTCCATGCTGCGCTTCAAGCCGGCGGGGAAATTCAATATCCAGGTGTGCACCAATATCAGTTGCATGCTGCGCGGCGCCTACGAATTGTATGAGCGGTTCCAGAAAGAGCTGGGAGTGGGACACAAGGGAGTCACCCCGGATGGAGTGTTCTCGCTCGAGGAGGTGGAGTGCATCGGCGCGTGCTGCTGGGCCCCGGCCGTCCAGGTGAACTACGCGTTTCACGACGAGCTGAAACCGGACGATGTGCCGGACATCCTTTCCCAGTATCGGAACAAGGAAAACAATGCCTAGACTCGTATCCCATCCCGACGAAGTGAAGATCATCAGCAAGCGCTTCGGCATGGGCGCGGCCAGTATCGACAAGTATGTCGAGCTGGGCGGTTACGAGGCGCTGAAGAAGTGCGTGACGCAGGGGCCCGACTGGATCATCAACGAGATGAAATCGTCGAACCTGCGCGGGCGCGGGGGCGCGGGATTTCCGACGGGGATGAAATGGTCGTTCGTGCCCAAGCAGTCGGCCAAGCCCAAGTACGTGCTGATCAACGGCGACGAGAGCGAACCCGGCACGTGCAAGGACCACTTGATCTTCCTGCACGATCCGCACGCGGTGATTGAGGGGACGATTATTGCTGGACTGGCGATCGGGTCGAAGCTGGGTTTCATCTACCTGCGCGGCGAGTACCGCTACCTGCTCGAAATCATGGAAAAGGCCGTTGCCGACGCGTACGCGAAGGGCTTTCTAGGTAAGAACATTTTCGGGTCGGAGTACGAGTTCAACGTCATTACACAGACCGGCGCGGGCGCGTATGAAGTGGGCGAAGAGTCGGCGCTGATGGAGTCGCTCGAAGGCAAGCGGGGAGTGCCGCGCATCAAGCCTCCCTTCCCTGCTGTGGTTGGGCTTTATGGCGGTCCCACGGTGATCAACAACGCGGAGACGATTGCGTCGGTGCCGCACGTGATCACGATGGGGGGCGCGGCCTACGCGGCAGTGGGCACAGAACGCAATGGCGGCACGCGGCTGTTCGGATTGAGCGGGCACGTGGAGCGGCCGGGTGTGTATGAGCTGCCCATGGGTTACAACCTGAAAAAGATGATCTACGAAGTGGGCGGCGGGGTTCGCGGCGGGCGCAAGTTGAAGGCCGTTGTCCCCGGCGGATCGTCCACCCCGGTACTGCTGCCAGAAGAGATCGAAAACCTGGGGATGGATTTCGACCAGGTGGGCAAGGCGGGATCGATGCTGGGATCAGGCGGCGTGGTGGTCATCGACGACCAGACCTGCATCGTTGAATTCGCGCTCCGGACCATCAGCTTCTATGCGCATGAAAGCTGCGGATGGTGCATTCCCTGCCGCGAAGGCACCGACTGGCTTAAGAAATCATTGACGCGGTTCCATGCGGGGTTCGGGGTGGCGAAGGACATCGATAATATTCGCTACCTCGCGGAGAACATGATGGGCCGGACATTCTGCCCGCTGGGCGATGCAGCGGCTATGCCCACGCTGGGATTTGTGAAGAAGTTCCGCAAAGAGTTTGAGGATCACCTGGACGGGAAGCCGTGCCCGTTTGCCAAGCATGGGGCGGAATTGACGGTAGCCTAGAGAGCCGCTTCATCTTTCATCCGTCAGGTTGTCATCCTGACGTTGAGCTTGCGAAACGGAAGGATCTGCGGTTGCTTTTGAACTGAGCGCATAAGGAAAAAATGCCAGACGTCACGTTCACAGTCGATGGAAAGAAGCTGACCGCGCCGGCGGGGACGCTGCTGATCGAGGCTTGCCGCAAGGCGGGCATCGAGGTTCCGGCGTTCTGCTATTACCCCGGGCTGTCGCTGCAGGCTGCGTGCCGCATGTGCGTGGTACGCCAGGAGAAGGTGCCCAAGCTGCAGACGGCGTGCACGACGGTGGTGGCTGAAGGCAACGTCTTCGTCACCGAATCGCCGGAGATCGTGCAGGCGCGCAAGGCGACGATCGAACTGCTGCTGGGGAATCATCCGCTGGACTGCCCGGTGTGCGATGCGGGCGGCGAATGCGAACTGCAAGACATGACCTTTAAATATGGAGCCGGCGAGAGCCTCTACACCGAGGCCAAGCAGCATCGCGAAGAACAGCAGTGGTCGCCGGCGGTATTCTTCGACCGGCCGCGGTGCATCCTGTGCTATCGCTGCGTGCGCATGTGCGGCGAGGGCATGGACGTGTGGGCGCTGGGCATTCAGAACCGCGGCGTGGGGTCCGTAATTGCGCCCAACCTGGAGGATCATCTCGACTGCGAAGAATGCGGCATGTGCATCGATGCCTGCCCGGTCGGCGCCCTGACCAGCGGGTCCTATCGATACCGGACGCGGCCGTGGGAGATGAAGCATGTTTCAACGATCTGCACTCACTGCGGGGACGGCTGCAAGGTGACGCTGGGCGTGCGCCAGGCAAACGAGGGTTCCGAGATCGTCCGGGCGGATAACCGTGACAAGAGCGGGATCAACGGCGACTTCCTCTGCGCCAAGGGCCGCTTCGGATTTGACTTTGTGGAGAACGAGGAGCGGCTGACCAAGCCGCTGATCCGTAATGCTGCCGGCACGCTCGAGCCGACTACATGGGAGAATGCCCTGCGCATTGCCGGCGCGAAGCTGAAGGAAGTGCGCGACGGCAAAGGCGGCAGTGCCATCGGCGTGATCGGCTCCAACCGCACCACCAACGAAGAAAACTACCTGCTGCAGAAGTTCGCGCGCACGGTCCTGGGCACGAACAACATCGATCACCACCGCACCGCCGATTATGCTGCGTTCGCGGCCGCGACGGCGGGGCACGAGGGCAAGACCGCGAGCATCCGGGAGGCGGGTACGGCGCCGGCGATCCTGCTGGCGGGCGGCGATCCGACCAACGAGCACCCGCTGCTGGCCTGGCAGATTCGCAGCAACGTGCGTCTGAACAAGGCGCGGCTCTACATTGCCAATCACCGTTCGATCAAGCTGGAACGGCAGGCGAAGGCGGTACAGGGATTGCCGCCCGCCGGCTATCGCGACCTGACGACCATTCTCGACCGCAACGAGTCGGATTTCGCCAAGGCCGTGATGGCCGAACAGTCGCTGCTGGTGATCTTCGGCGAAGAGTTCCAAGGCGACCAGATTGCTTCCCTGGTCTCCTGGGGACTCAAACGCGGCAGTGTGCGATTTGCGTTCCTGGGCGATTACGTGAACTCGCGCGGAGCGGCAGACATGGGTGTGCTGCCTGATCTTTTGCCGGGCTACGTGCCCGTCGCGGAACCGGGCATGTTCGCGCAGGAGTACCCCGGCTTTCCCGCCGCTCCCGGCATGACCGAGCCCGAGATGTTCAATGCCGCCCGCGAGGGTCGGCTTGGCGCTTTGCTGGTTGCCGGCGCAAATCCCGTGAAGGCACGCAATCTCGATCCGAATTCTCTGACGGGCACATTCGTCATCGTCCAGGATCTGTTCCTGACCGAAACGGCGGCGATCGCCGACGTGGTTTTTCCGGCGGCCAGCCTCTACGAGAAATCCGGCACGGTGACCAATACGTTCGGCGATGTGCAACTGGTACAGAAGGCGGCGGACAAAGCCGGCACCAAGTCCGACTTCGAAATCCTGGTGCGGCTGGCGGCTGCGGTGGGCGCCGACATCAAGTCTTTGGTGCCTTTTGGAAAGGGCGGTGTGCATGCCGACCTCGGCCAGTCGCGCGGCGCGCAATCGGGCGAGGCGGACCGGCATGCCGTGTGGCTGTCGGCCCACGGGCTGGAACCTCGGCTGAGCCCGTTCGATCCGCTGGCGGTCTTGGACGAAATCGAGCGCCTCGTCCCCGCCTATCGGCTGGATCGCCTGAATCTCTTGAGCGGCAACGATGTGCGCACCGAGCCGGGATTTGTTCCGGCTTCGGCTCTGATCAGGCCTCATCCCGATCTGGTGGCGCCCGCGCACGACACGTTGTTTACCTCCGGAACCCTGGGCCGCTATAGTCGGGGACTCGGGGATTTGCATGTGCATCAATCCGAGCAGCCGCAGTTGGCCGAGTCGGCTGCGGATTAGGTGTGAGTGGAAGCGAAGCTTTGAAGAGCAGGTCCTTCGTCCGCCGCGGTGGACTCAGGATGACAAGCCTTTATTAGCTGTGAAGTTGGTAAGAGAGGCTAAAGCCCTGTGACGATTTTCTGGTTTTTTCTCTGGAGCTTGCTCAAAAGCATCGTGGTGACGGTGATCTTTCTTTTGGGCGTGGCGTACACGGTGCTGCTGGAACGCAAGCTCGTGGCGCGCATTCAGAATCGCTGGGGACCTAGCCGCGTGGGGCCGTTCGGCCTTTTGCAGCCGCTCGTGGACGGGGCGAAATCCTTCCTGAAGGAAGACCTGATTCCCACCTCGGTGTACAAGCCGCTCTACCTGCTGGCGCCGCTGATTTCTCTGGGCTGCTCGCTGATCCTGATCGCCGTGGTGCCGTTCGGGAATCCGAACCTCAACTGGCATGGGTTCCGGTTCTTCGAGATCGCGGACATCAACGTTGGGCTCCTGGTGCTGCTGGGCATAACCTCGATCGGCGTTTACGGGATTGCGCTTTCCGGCTGGTCGTCAAACAACAAGTATTCCCTGCTTGGTTCGTTGCGTTCGTCCGCCCAGATGGTCAGTTATGAGCTTGCGCTCGGTTTGTCGCTGGTGGGCGCGGTACTGCGCGCGCAGTCGCTGAACCTGAACGATATCGTGCAGTGCCAGTCGCGACGCGGACTGCTGAGCTGGAACATGTTCGGCGGGTTTCAATTCATCGCGTTCTTTATCTACCTGATGGCCGCGTTTGCGGAGACCAACCGCTCGCCCTTCGATCTGCCGGAGGCGGAGAGCGAACTGACCGGCGGCTATCACACCGAGTACAGCTCGATGAAATTCGCCATGTTTTTCATGGCCGAGTACGGCAACATGATCAACGTGGGCATGGTGGCCACGCTGCTGTTTCTGGGCGGCTGGACCAGCCCCTTCGGCAACCTGTTCCCCACCCCGCAAAACGCGTTTCTGCAAGCCATATTGCCGTTGTTCTGGTTCGTGTTCAAGGTGTTTACGTTTCTGTTCCTGTATGTGTGGGTGCGCGGCACGCTGCCCCGCTTCCGCTATGACCAACTCATGAATTACGGCTGGCGGTTTCTGCTGCCGCTGGCCATTCTGAACATCGTCGGCACCAGCCTGTGGCTGGCCTACAGGCAATAGCAAATCGCTCATTTACAATCGGAGAGGATTTCCCGGAATACCTCTTCTCAAATCGGCAGGCGATTAGCTGCCACGTTTCAAGCGATGAAGCAATGCACCTGATCCTGTTTATCGTGTTCGCCGGATTCTGTCTCGCGGGAGCCATCAATCTCCTCGTGCAGAGCCATCCCATCAACAGCGCGCTGTCGCTGGTGGTGGTGATGAGTTCTCTGGCGGTGCTCTACCTGCTGCTGGGCGCCGAGTTCCTGGCGATTGCGCAGATCATCGTCTACGCCGGCGCCATCATGGTGCTGTTCACCTTCGTGGTGATGCTGCTGAACGCCGGGCGCGAAGAGCGGACGCTGGGCAGCCGCGCGGGCAAGATCATCGGCTTTCCCGCCGTCGCTGTATTTCTGGGAGTGATGGCCACGGTGATTCTGAAGGCGCAGGGCCTGGGCGTGGCGAGACTGAGCGATCCAATTACAAAGACGGAAGATTTGAGCCAGGTGTTGTTCAGCGACCTGCTGCTTCCCTTCGAAGTCACTTCGGTGCTGATCCTGGTCGCGATTCTCGGAGCCGTGGCGCTGGCGCGCGCGGGCACTGGAGAACAGAAGGTGAGCAAATGATTCCCATCTCCTGGTATCTCCTTCTCAGCGCCACCCTGTTCTGCCTGGGCGTGGTTGGATTCCTGATCAAGCGCAACCTCATCACGGTGTTCATGTCCATCGAGCTGATGCTCAACGGCGTGAATCTTTCCTTTGTCGCCTTTGCCCACCAGTGGCACCTGGTGAAGGGCCAGATCTTCGTATTTTTCGTGATGGTGGTGGCCGCGGCCGAAGCTGCCGTGGGCCTGGCCATCATCATTGCCGTGTTTCGCGCGCGCTCCACGCTGGCCGTCGACCGCATCGACCTGATGAAGCTATGAACGGACACCCCTATCTGTGGCTCATCCCGGTTTTACCGTTCGCGGGATTCCTGATCAACGGAATCCTGGGGCGGCGGCTGCCTAAGGCGCTCGTGACCGTCGTGGCGCTGCTGGCGCCGCTGGGATCTTTCAGCATTGTCGCGTGGGCCGCATGGGCGCATGCTCACTATTTCTGTAGCGGATGTAGAGTCTACGCAGCTTACCCGTGGCAGATGTTTCCCTACTCCGAACAAGTGGGCACGTGGATCGCCGCCGGCGGGCTCCATGTGGATTTCAACTTCGCGCTCGATCAACTCTCGCTGGTGATGCTGTTGATCGTCACCGGCGTGGGATTCCTGATTCACATATACTCCGTCGGCTACATGCACGACGATCCCGGCTACGCACGCTACTTCAGCTATCTGAATCTTTTCCTTTTCTTCATGACGACGCTGGTGCTCGCCGGCAACGTCCTGCTGATGTTTGTCGGCTGGGAGGGCGTTGGCCTGGCGTCGTACCTGTTGATCGGCTTCTGGTACCAGAAACAGTCGGCGGCCAATGCGGGCATGAAAGCCTTCGTCGTCAACCGCATCGGCGACTTCGGTTTCCTGATCGGGATTTTTCTCCTGCTGGCGCAGTTCGGGACGCTCACATTCACCGACATCGCCGCGCAACTGGATGCGAACCCGGCATGGCAGGGCGGGATCATCACGGCGATCGCCATCTGCCTTCTGATCGGCGCAACCGGCAAGAGCGCGCAGCTTCCTCTCTATGTCTGGCTACCGGACGCCATGGAGGGCCCGACGCCGGTGTCCGCGTTGATTCACGCGGCCACCATGGTCACCGCGGGCGTGTACATGATCGCCCGCACGCATTTTCTGTTTGACCGCTCGCCGTTCGCTCTTGCCATCGTGGCCATCGTGGGCGCGGCGACCGCGTTCTTCGCGGCCACCATCGGGCTGGTGCAGAACGACATCAAGCGCGTGCTCGCGTACTCCACGATTTCGCAGCTCGGCTACATGTTCCTCGGCTGCGGAGTGGCAGCCTACTCGGCGGCCATCTTCCACCTGATGACGCACGCCTTCTTCAAGGCGCTGCTCTTCCTTGCCGCTGGATCGGTGATCCACGGGCTGGGCGGAACGCAGGATATGCGCGAGATGGGCGGGCTGAAGCGTTACATGCCGGTCACCTACTGGACGATGACCATCGCGGTCTTCGCAATCGCCGGCTTCCCTCCCCTGGCTGCGTTTTTCTCCAAGGACGCAATACTCGCCGCCGCGTTTCAACAGGGCGGCGCCGGCAAGATTCTGTGGTTTGTCGGGCTGGTCACGGCGCTGCTTACTTCGTTCTACATGTTCCGGCTGTGGTACCTGACGTTCCAGGGGGAACGGCGCTCGGTGGAAGAACACGGAGCCGCGGTGCATGCCCGCTCCGGCAGCAAGCTCACATTGGAAGCTGGGCACGCACACGAGCCGCACGAGAGCCCGTGGTCGATGCTGGGACCGCTGGTCATTCTCGCGGTGTTGTCGGTGATCGGTGGCTGGATCGGCGCGGGACGATTTGGGGCTTACCTGGCTCCCTCGGTGGGCACCGGCACCGGCGAAGCCGCGAGCAGCACGATGGAATGGACGCTAACAGGACTGGCGGTTGCCGTGGCCGTGCTTGGCTGGCTGATTGCCGATCGAATGTATCGCGCGCGGCCCGACGCGCCGAAGCGGCTTGCAGCCTCGATGTCCGGTCCTTACAAGCTGCTGGTCCACAAATACTGGGTCGATGAGTTGTACCAGGCCGTCATCGTCAAGCCGCTTCTCTCCATTTCGAAATTCTTCCTCGAGTGGGTGGTGGATGTAGCGATACTGGGCGGCGCAGCGTGGCTGCTGGGCGGCATCGCTTCGCTGGGCGGCGCGATCCTGCAGCGCTGGCAATCGGGCAACCTGCGCTCCTACGCGGCGTGGCTTGCGGCGGCCGCGGCCCTGCTGCTGATTTACGTTCTCTGGGCCTATTCGCCGTCCGGGGCTTCCTTCTTCTTCATTCACGGAACGGGGCACTGAGCATGAACCTGAACCATTCCATCATCACGTGGATTCTGCTCGTTCCCCTGATGGGGGCGGCCCTGATCACGCTGCTGCCCGATCGCGGCAAGCTGGCCGCCTGGATCGCGCTTTTGACTTCGCTGGTGAGCTTCGCGTTTACGCTGCATTTGCCGGCGCACTTTCTCGTGGGCCAGCCGGGATACCAGTTCGAGATCAACCGGGGATGGATCGAGCGGCCCAGCATCTTCTATCACGTGGGCGTGGACGGGCTGAGCCTGTGGCTGGTTGTGCTGGTGGGGCTGCTGGCGCCGGTGGGCGTGCTGGCCAGCTGGAATGCGATCCGGGAACGAACGAAGATCTACTACGCCTTGTTCCTGGTGCAGCAGACTGCCATGTTCGGGGTGTTCGTTTCCCTCGATCTGATGGTGTACTACGGGTTCTGGGAATTGTCGCTGGTGCCCATGGCGGTGCTGATCGCCATGTACGGCCGCAAGGACGGGGCGCACGCCGCCGGACGCTTCTTCCTGTTCACTTTTATTCCTTCTGCGCCGCTGCTGGTGGCGATTCTCTATCTCTACAAGGTAACCGGCACTTTCAATTTCGAGCAGCTGCAGTACTACGTGGCGTCGGGCGTAGTTCCGGCATCGGCCCTCTTCTGGTGCGCGCTCGCGTTCCTGTTTGCCTTCGCCGTCAAGGTACCGGTTTTTCCGCTGCATGGATGGCTGGCGGAGACCTTCAGTGAAGCGCCGGTCGCACTGGCCATGGTGGTGGCCGGCAAGCTGGGTCTCTATTCCATGCTGCGCTTCCACGTTGCGCTGTTTCCTGCGCAGACGCGGGCCATTGCTCCGGTCATGATCGCGCTGGCGGTGATCGGCATCCTCTATGGCGCCTGCCTCGCGCTGGTGCAGCGGGATTTCTGGAGGCTCATCGCCTTCGCCACGCTCGGGCACTTTGGCGTAACCACGCTGGGCATCTACGGACTGAATCTTATCGGCCGCGATGGGGCCGTGTTTCTCATGGTGAGCCAGGGCGTAATCGAGGGTGCGCTGTTCGTGTTGCTGGGGGTGCTGGAAACCCGCTACGGCACCAGCCAGATCGCAAACTACGGCGGAGTGGCCGCGAAGCTTCCGCGCACCGCGACCTTCTTCGTGATTACATCGCTGGCCATGATCGGCCTTCCGCTGCTCAATGGTTTCGTCGGCGAATTCCTTGTCTTGTCGAGCACGTTCACATCTGTCAGCCGCGGATGGGCGATCGCCGCCACGGTGACGGTGATCCTCGGCTCCGGCTACATGCTGTGGCTGGTGCAGCGCCTGTTCTACGGGCCCGAAAGCGATATGGCCTCATCGCAGCAGGTGCATGACCTCCAGTTCCGCGAGATGGCAGTATTGGCGCCGCTGGCTGTGCTGATGATGGCGATGGGAGTCGCGCCCACCTACTGGCTGCGCCCCATCGAGAAGAGCTCCGCTCCCTCCGGCATCGCGCATTGGGTGGGTTCGACCGGACCGGAACAAACGGTAGCCGCCGATCCTCGGTCTCCAAAACCGGGAGACGTGGGGCGCCACGATCCCGGTATCCCCGTTACGGAGGAACATCGATGAACCCTAGCGACAGCCTCCTCCGTATCCTTCCCGAGATCGTCCTGACGGTCACCGGAATTGTGGTGATGCTCATCGACGCTTCGGTGCCTGCGCGATGGCCCCGCTGGCCGCTGGGCGCGATCGCCGCGATCGGCACCACCATCGCCCTCTGGTCGAGCATCGAGCAGCTCCGGCTGCCAACCGGAACTGCGTTTTACAACACCATCGAAACCAGCCCTTTCACCGTCTTCTTCCATGTGCTCATCTGCGGGATCGTACTGGTCGCTCTGCTTCTCTCCATCGATACCCTGCCCGAGGACAGCCACCACCAGGGCGAGTACTACGCGCTGATGGTCTTCGGCGCGGTGGGAATGTGCATGCTGACCGGTGCCGTCGAGTTGCTGTTGGTGTTCATCGCGTTGGAGATTTCGTCCATCTCCACCTACATCCTCGCCGGTTATCGCAAACACACTGGACAGGGCCCCGAGGCAGCCATCAAGTACTTCCTTCTGGGCTCGTTTGCAACCGGATTTCTCCTTTACGGCATTGCGCTGATCTTCGGCGCCACCGGGACGACGCAGATTTACGAGATTGCCGCGCGAGTGCCGGAGAACCAGAACCTTGGTTTGATCGTTGCCGCGCTGGCGCTGATGCTGGTGGGCATCCTTTTCAAGGTTTCCGCCGCGCCGTTCCACGTGTGGACTCCGGACGTGTATGAGGGCGCGCCGTCGCCGGTGGTGGCGCTGCTGTCGACGGCGCCCAAGGCCGCCGCTTTCGCCCTGCTGCTGCGGGTGGTCTACGAGATGCTTCCCAGCTTGCGCCCGGTGTGGGCGCCGCTGCTGTGGGGCATTGCGGTCATCTCCATGACGGTGGGCAACCTGGCGGCGCTGCGCCAGGAAAGCGTGAAGCGCATGCTGGCCTATTCTTCCATTGCGCATGCCGGCTACCTGCTGGCGGCGTTTGCCGGATTCGGGCCTACGGGCATCGCCGCGGCAGCCTTCTACACCGCCGCCTATGCCGCCATGAACCTGGGCATCTTCGCGGTGG
Organism: uncultured Acidobacteriota bacterium; assembly: GCA_963706455.1. Lineage (GTDB taxonomy): Bacteria > Acidobacteriota > Terriglobia > Terriglobales > Acidobacteriaceae > Telmatobacter. The sequence continues at coordinate 26,624 of CAVPNO010000115.1, forward strand.
TGACGCTGGTCAGCGGCTACGACGATCGCCTGCCCCTGATCCGCGACTTCCGCGGACTTATCTATCGCTCACCGCTGCTCGGAAGCCTGCTGATCTTTTTCCTGGTCTCGCTGGTCGGCATTCCGTTTACCGGTGGATTCTTCGGCAAGTTTTACTCATTTTCGGCGGCGGTAAGCGGAGACGCGGTGATGCTGGCCATCATTGGCCTGCTGAACTCGGGCATCGCGTCGGCGTACTATCTGCGCCTGGCTTTCGCGGCCGCGCAGCGGCCCGATGAGGGTAGCGGCACGAATCGATTCGCCTCCTCGCCGCTCGGGATTCCGGTTATCGTGGCGCTGTGTTTCACGGTGGGGGCGACGCTGTGGCTGGGTATCCTGCCCGGCGACGCGCTGGACGCGGCCGAAACCGCGGCCCATACCCTGCGCGTCCCTCAAAGCCCGCCAACGGCGCCGGAGATCAGTCTGCGACCGCAGCCACATCCCTGACGAACCCTGCTTTTCGCACCGCGCCAGATTTCTCCATCAGGTTGCGGTAGAAACTCACCGTCAGCGCCAGCACGCGCTCGTTCACGAAGTGCTCGATCACCCAGGCGCGGGCCGCCCGGCCCATGCGCATTCGGTCGGCCGGACAGCGAATCAGGCGCAATAACGACTCCGCGATGGCCTGCGAAGAACCCGCCGGTACCAGAAGGCCGGTGACCTCGGGAAGCACAGCATCCCGCGCACCGGTAGAGATCGTTGTGACCACCGGGATACCGGTGGCAGCCGCCTCCAGGACGGCATTGGGGAACCCCTCCCGCCAGGTAGGCAGAACCATGACGTCCATCGCCCTGTACCAGGGCGCCGTATCCTCCACGAACCCGGTGCAGATGATTTGAGGATGCGCCAGAATCCTTTGTTTGAGGCTCTCGCTCAGGGCGTCGTCGCAGTGGTCGAACCACCCCACCAGCAACAGTCGGGCCCCCGGAGCCGCCGCCAGGACTTCATCAAAGGCCTCGATCAGTTCCGGGATGCCCTTGTCGCGCGTCAACCTGCCCACAAATCCCACCACCGGGGCGCAGCGGGAGATCCCGAGGGTGTCCCGGATGGTGTCCGGGCCGGGGGAGAAGCGGTCGATCTCCACTCCATTACTGCTGCCGAATCCGATCAGGCGCAACTTGTGCGCCGGAGTCACGCCCAGCGCCAGCGCCTGCGCGCAAAGACTCCGGCTATTGCAGACCACGACCTGCGCGCAGGCAGAAGCTATGCGTTCAGCCGAAAACATGATCCAGCGCCTCAACCCGGAAAGCGTCTCGAGACGCAATCCGCGCAGCATGTAGACGCGCGATGGAACCCCGGATAATTTCGCCGCCAGGTTTCCGAGCAGTCCCGCCTTCGGGGTGCTGAACTCGGTCACCGCAGGTTGCAATCGCCTCAGCTCCAGGTACAGCCGGATCAGCGCGACCACGTCGGAGACAGGCGCGATATGTCGGCAGAGGGGCACCCGAATCGCTTCGACGCCTTCCTCCAACGCCACCCGGTCGAGCAGTTCGCCGGGACTGGAGATCAGCACAACGCGAAATCCGGCCGCCTTCAAGGCACGCAGACGCGCCGTCAGAACTAACAGCGTTTGCGGATGGGTAATGCCCACCACGATCAACGGGTGGTCATCGCGCAGGTGCAAGGGCAAGGGCGAAGCACTGCCTTGTTTCCGATCAGGGATCATCTCCGCAATCTTCGCCCGCGAGCACCCTTTCCAGGGGAGGATTAAGAGGAACTAAGAACTGTATCAATTTTGGACATTCCACACGTGTGCCCGCGGTCACGTATTAACTGTGACAAGACCTTTTATGCTCGTATTTCTCCCATGCCTCAACGTCCTAGAGTGCTCCTGCTCATCCCGCACCTTGGCGGAGGCGGAGCGGAGCGGGTAACGGCGCAGCTGACCCGTGGCCTGCCGGCGCAGAAATATAAGATTCACCTGGGACTGGTCACTGAGTCGATCGCCACGCCCTTTACGGTGCCGGCCGGTGTCGAGATCCATGCGCTGGGCGCTCGCCGTGTGCGAACTGCCGCTCTGGCTCTTCTGCGGCTGGTCCGAATGCTTGAACCGAACCTGATCCTTTCGGGAATGGCGCACCTGAATCTTCTTGTTCTGCTGCTGCGTCCGCTGCTCCCCCGCAAGACGCACATCGTGATCCGCCAGAACTCCACCGCATCGGCGGACCTGGGCTCGGGGCGCATTCCGGTCTGGACGCGCCTGCTTTACCGCCTCTTGTATCCATCTGCGGACTGCATCATTTGCCAGAGCCAGGCCATGGTCGATGATCTCGAGGATCGTGTAGGCGTACGGGATGCGCACATGCTGGTGCTTCCCAATCCGATTGACGCCGACGCCATACGCGACCTGCCTTCCCCTCTTGAAAGTCATTGGAGCGGACCGGGACCGCACTTGCTCGCGATCGGCAGGCTCTCGCCGGAAAAGGGCTTCGACCTCCTGCTGCGGGCCTTCACTTCGTTGCGCATCAAGTTTCCGTCGGCCCGCCTGCAGGTCCTTGGCATCGGGCCCGAACTGGCGGCGCTCGAGAAACTGCGAAGCGAACTCCACTTGGAGACATCGGTCTCCTTTGCGGGATATGTTCCGCGACCGGAGGAGTATTTCCCGGGTGCGACGCTGTTCGTGCTTCCGTCGCGCAGCGAAGGACTTCCCAATGCCCTGCTGGAAGCGGCAGCAGGCGGCCTTCCGTTGGTGGCGTCGCCCTGTTCTGAAGGGCTGGTCCACCTGCTGCGCGGCAAACGCGGCTCGTGGCTCGCCGAGGATGTTACGGCCCCGGCGCTCACTCGGGCTCTGCTGGCCGCGCTTGGCTCGATCCGCCCGGGGCAGCGCTTTCCCCATTCGTGGATCGAGAGCTTTTACATCGACAGGGCCATCCGGAGTTATGAGCGCCTGATCGACCAGACCCTGCGAGCCCGATGAGCCATCACCTCGCCCTCATCGTCCCCACGCTGGACCGCTTGGGCGGCGCGGAACGGCAAGTGCTTCTGCTCGCCGCCGGGTTCAAGAGCCGGGACTGGCGGGTCTCGGTGGTGACGCTTTCCGGCAACGGAGGGGAAGCCGCCCCGGAACTGGTTGCCAAGGGCATCAGTTTCGTCAGCCTAAAGATGCGCAAGGGGCTCGCCGATCCGCGCGGCTGGGCGCGGATGCATCGATGGCTCCGGGACCAGGCTCCCGACGTGGTCCATGCGCATTTGCCGCATGCAGCCTGGCTGGCGCGCTGGTCGCGCCTGGGCGCGCCTGTGCCTGTCCTCATCGACTCCATCCACACTTCGGATACTGGGACCTGGGGCCGGCGCATGGGCTATCGCCTGAGCCGGTGGCTCCCGAACCGCGTTTCCGCTGTAGGTGCGGGGGCTGCCGAGGCATGGCAACGGGCAGGTATGGTTCCAGCGGACCTCCTGATCGTGATTCCCAACGGGATCGACGTAGAGCGTTGGCATCCCGATCCATCTTCCAGGAACGATTTTCGCCAGAGGCTGGGATTAACGGACGAGTTCCTGTGGCTGGCTGCCGGACGCCTACACCCGGTGAAGGACTACCCCGCGCTCCTGCGGGCCATGATGGAAACCCCGGGGTCAGCCCGCCTGGTGATCGCGGGAGCGGGGCCGGAAGAAGGCGCGCTGCGCCGCCTGGCGATCCAGTCCGGACTGCAATCGCGGGTACGCTTTGTCGGATTCCAGCCGGATGTGCTGCCGTGGATGCAGGCCGCCGATGCCTTCGTTCTGGCATCGCGATGGGAAGGTCTGCCTATGACTCTGCTCGAAGCGGGCGCGTGCGCGCTGCCCGCAGTGGCCACCGACGTCCCCGGCAGCCGCGAGATCGTGGCGCATGGAGAGACGGGCTATCTCGCTGCGCCGGGCGACTCTCATGCGCTGCGAACTGCCATGCACCTCATGATGCGCCTCGATGCCCACGCTCGTTCCGTGATGGGCGAGCAGGCCCGGCGCAAGATCTGCGCGCAATTCAGCATCGAATCGGTTCGGGACCGCTGGGAGGCCATCCATTGCCAGTTGCTCGAATCCCACCCGCGAGCTCGGCGCTGGGCGGCACTGGGGATGGAGAACTTACTCAGCCGCCTGAACGGTGGCGGTGGTGGTTCCGCCGGCGCCGGCGATAACGCATCTGAACACGCCACAGGGCGATACGCTCGTACAAGCGCTCTCTCCAGGCCAGAGGTCGGGCAGGAAACTCTTTCAGCACACGATCAAACGACGTAAAGTCCGCAGCATGGCATTCAAGGAAAGACCGCAGCCGCCCGATCTCAGAGGACCTGGCCGTGCCGGGATGCGTGCAAATGGTCCACAGTCCCTTGGATTTCAGCATCGGCGACCAAAGCTGTTGGGGGATCCACATGAGTCCGTGGCGGAGATACGGAATGCGCGCGAAGCCATCCGAGATGTACTCCACGCCCAACTCGCGCAGGGCCAGAAAGGTGTTGTGATCGAAGCCATGGCGCGGCGCAATCCAAAGTCGGGGATTCAGTCCTTTGCCGCGGAGAATATCGAATCCCTCTCGAATCCAGCTGCACTGGGTTCCAAGATCGACTCCAGCGAACTCGGTTCTCCGGTGGAGGTTCAGAACACCTGGCGCCGGGCTGCGGCAAATGTGCCGGTACCCGTGCACGGCGATGGCCGCTCCGGCGCCCTCCATCACCCTAAGACACGCCCAGAAGGAAGGATCGTAGGGGGCGCGCTCCAATTCGAAATCCTGATTATCGGGAACCACCGCCAGGATAGGGCGAATGCCGAACTCGTCCACCAGCTTGCGGCACCGCTCCCATCGCTTAGGGGAAATGGTGGGACACAGATCGTCGAAACGCAGCAGATACTGGGCAGGCCGCGGAATCATGCGCTCGCCTCCTGTCTTTCGTTATCGGCGGACGCGACCAGTTTCCGGGCGTAGTACCACAGAAAAACCAGGGTACTGACCGACCACAACGAGGTTGACAAGGCAATGCCGGCCACGCCCAGCCGGCGCATCAGCACCAGGTTCAGGATCACATCGAGGCCGAGATTGAGAGCCCCACAATACAGAACCAGGTCGGTGCGCCGCATGGCGAGGATGAATCGGTAAAAGACACGGCTCACGATAAAGAACGGAATCTGGATGGCGTACATGGCCAGCACGGAACTCACCACCGCCGTGTCCTGCGGCTTGAAGGCTCTGTGTTCGAGGGTGATTCGAACCAGTGGCGGCGCGCCAACAATCAGCAGTATCGCAAGGGGAACGGAAATGGCTGCCAGTCCGCGCGACCAGGTGCGAAGCGTGGCACGGCACCCCTGCCAGTCGCGTTCGGCGACCATGACCGAGAAGTAGGGCGTGACCGCGGAAGCCACAGCGCCCGCCATCAGCGTGACCACCAAGCTCACAAAGCGATTGGCGAAGCCCAGCGCCGAGACGCTTCCAGAAGGCAGCATAGCGGCCATAGCCTGGTCCACCAGCAGTCCGCCCGATGCCACCACCGAGCTCAACAGCACCGGCCCGTACTGGCGCGCCACTTCGCGCGAGGCCTGATCGCAGCCGTGCCACGCGAGACGGAAATGAAAGCCGCGCTTGTTCATGAGCCATCCCGCGAGCGCCGCGTGCAATGCCGCCCCGAGAACCGTGGCATAAACCAAAGCCCAGATTCCAAGTCGCCGCTCGAAAATCAACGTTCCCGCGATAATTGAGACGGGCACGATGAGCTGGGCGAGCGCAGGCAGCGCGAAACGCTCGCAGGCATTCAGGACAGCGGTGCAGTTCGAGGCAATGCCGGCGAGCACCACCAGCGGCAGCAGTCCGTAAAACAGGCGGACGGAGAGGTCCAGCTTGGCGGAGCCGAATCCAGACGCGATCAGGGGAAAGCAGGCGCGCGCCAGTCCCGCCATTGCCAGCGACACGGCCGCCAGCAATCCGCACATCCACAGCATCGAGTTCGACAGCAGTTGCTGGGCGCGCTGGACGCCTTCGCGGATTTTTACGCGAACGAAAGTGGGCACCAGCGCCTGGTTCATCGATTCCGCGATCAGGTTCACGAGCAGATTGGGAATCAGGAAGGCGGCGAGGAAGGCATCCATGGCGTCGGAGCGCCCATAGATGCCGGCAACCACGAATTCCTTGCCGGTGGCGGCCACTTTGACGACGGCCGTGGCGACCAGTACCGATGCGGCGGCGCGTAGAATCCGGCGATTCACGCCGTCCTCCCACGGAAGGGCCAGTCCGGCGCTCAAGCTGTCTCTCCGGCCGCGCCCGCAAAGCATTGCTCTACGGCCTGGGGGTTCTTCGCCGCTAGTCGTCCGGCAACGGCGATCAGGGCGATCAGCAGCCAGGTGGTCCGGTTCTCCTCCACCGTGGCCACAAGCGTGGTCACCCCCCACACCACCAGCGCGGTCGCCAGAGCAATGCGCACTTGCCCCTTGGTTTCGATCACGGTGCGCGCAGCGCCTGCCACGATGGCGGAGGCCAGAATCAGCGCAACCATCCCGCCTTCGACGCCGACGGTCAAAGCGGTGTTATGGGCCGTATCGATCGGCAATAATCCCGCGGCGCTGACGAAAGTTCCGGCGCCGTGTCCGGCAAAAGGCGCACGGACGAAAGCGTGCCATCCGGCCTGCCAGATATTAAACCGCTGGTTGAGGTCCCCGTGCGCAAGTTGTTCCGGAATGGTTTTGATGCGGTCCAAGGTTTCGTGCGGCACCAGGAACCAGAATGCGGCCGCGATCACGGGAAGCGACATGACGCCCGCCACCAGCCTGCGCGGATGACGACGAGCCATCAGCAGCGCGCAGCCGGCCAGCGCTACCAGCGCGGCCACAAAGCCTCCCCGCGAAGCAGTCAGCAGCACCGCGGCAAGCCCAACAGGCAGGTAGCCATAGGCCAGAAGTTTGCCCGGCCAGGCCGATTCCGCATCGAGCAGCAGGGCCGCCATCGGAAAGCCCAGGTCGATGAACCGGGCCACATCGTTGGGATCCTGGCCCTCGGCAACGAAACGGATCTGGCCCATCTCCGGCGTGGCGAGGCTGGCGATGGTCAAGGCCGCCAGCACCCACGACCCTGCCACATACGCGCGCAACAGATCGCGGAAATCCTCGGCGCCCTCGACCAGCTCCCAAATCAGCCAGACAGGCATCATGACCTGGAAATAGCCGCGCAGCCTCTCCAGGGTGGCCTCCCGTTCGATCGTCCAGAAACACGTACAGCAGAACCAGAGAAAGAAAGCCAGCACCAGCCACTGGGCCGGGCCCGGCGAGCGCACTTTTCCTGCGTGCAGCACGGCGGGGACCGCCGCTAAAAGCAACACCAGTCCGGCGATACGCGCGATGTTGCCGAACGGCTCTCCGATATCCAGGGAATACTCCCACGGTACGGCAAACACGAAGCCCAGAAGCAGTACCCACGCCGCTCGCCGCATGGATTAAAACCTCTGCGAGTAGACCATGCCCGCGTAGATGCTGACCCCGGCTGCGGACTGGATCGCCGACTCGATGCTGCGGTTGAACAGGTTTTTGGCCGTCGAGTTGGGCACGAAGAGAATGTCGTGATCGTGAATGGGCTGGTCCGGATCCTGTCCCCGCAGCATTCGCTTCAGGTTCAGTGCGGTCACGGAGCGGCCGCCGTCGTCCTGTTCGCGGATCAGAAGCGCCTTGCCCAGCGATGCGTTGAGCGAGGGACCCCAGGCCAGCGCCAGAGCCTTCAGCACGGTGAACCGCTGGGCCGGATCGACGGTGAATCCGCCCGGCCTGATTACATCGCCTACCACGTAGACCAGGCCGGCGCGCGTGACCTGCACTGTATCGCCCGGCGCCAATTCGGGATTGCGGTCCCGGCCCTCCTGCGCGCCATTGGGATCGAGCACCACCGCGTGAGGGGTGTCGGGATCGTTGCGATGGTAGATATTCACCACCCCGCCGGCGTTCTGGCTCAGTCCCGAGGCGGCGGAAATCATGTCGAACAGCCGGTGATGGAGCGTGTAGGGATAAACGCCCGGCCGCACCACTTCTCCCAGCACGCTTACGTCCTGTCCCACCCAGGCAGTGACCAGGACCGAGACCTGGGGGTGATTCAGGATCCCGCGTTCGACCAGGGCCGAGGCGATGGCGCGAGCCGCCTGAAGTTCGTCCATGCCCTCCAGCCGCACCTCATCGAGCAGCGGAAGCTTCACTGTGCCGCCGGCGGAGACGTGCACCACGGAGTGGAACTCCGGAGTGTGGTATTCGCTGATGTCGAGCAGATCGCCGGGAGCGATCGGCCCTGCGACGGGCTTGGAGGGATTCACCGCTCCACCCGGCAGCCCGGCGGGGTTTGCGCCGGCGGACCAGACGGCAGGCGCATCCTTGGGGTTCGGCGTGGCCCGGTTATCGCTCGATTGCGGGATTTTTGCGACTCCGGTTGGCAGGCCGGACGTGCTCGGCGTGGGCGCCTGGGCGCGCGCCGCGGCTCCCGCGATCACGAAACCCAGGAGTGCAACCAGGGCCTGCCCCTGCGAAGGCCGGATCCGCTCCAGCAGGAGCGCGCAACCCGTCGCGACCCAGAGTCCGACGAACAGCGTAATGGCCATGTAGAGCGACAGGTCCGGGGCGGCCGGCCTGTCGGGCGCCCGCGCCTCGTCCACCACCCAGATGTCGGGCCCATGCGCGCCAGCGGCCAGCCCTGCCTCTTCAGCTTTGGCCTGCATGCGGAGATAAAGATCGCGCGTCGAATCGGCCTCGCGCCGCATAGCTTCGTAGGCGGCGGCCGCCTCGCTTGCGGCCACCCCTTCCCCGGTGCGCCGCTCGAGGCTCCGGCGCACCAGTTGTTCGTGATCCTGGGCCGCGGCCCACGTGCTGCGGAACTGCTCGCGCAGTTTCGTCTTTTCCGCATCCAGCTGATGGTCCAGATCCTGGAGCTCCTGGTGAATCTCCTGCACCCGCGGAAAATTCGGCCCGTGCTCGATGCTGAGTTGGGCCAGCTCCTGCTCCATTTCACTATGGTGCGCATGAAGCTGGCGGAATTTATTCGCCAGGTCGCCGCCCTCGGTTGCAATCCGGGGATCAAAGGCCAGCACCACCTCGGGGTCGCCTTGCGTAGCAGCGTGAAACTCGGCCTCGCGCAGCAGCCGTTCCGAGCCGGCCGCAGCCAGTTCCTTGCCGAGTTCGTCCACCTCCACGAATGCCTGCACATGCTGTCCCGCGCCGGGCTCGCCATTGGCCATAGTGATGGGAGAGATGAGAATTCCGTGCTTCTTCTGGAACGCCGCCAGCTTGCGGTCGTCGCTGTCGGCCCGGGCCCTCAGGCCGCTTAGCTGATTTTCGAGTGCGCTCGTCGCCTCCTCAGTGGCATTGCGGCGCAATTCGACCTGCTGCCTGCCGTAGGCCGCAATCAACGCATTCACTACTTCGGCCGAAAGTTGGGGGTCGCGGGTTCGGAAGCGGATTTCGATTAGCAGGCTTCGGGGAAGCGTATCGACATGGAGCCGGTCCTGAAACCGTTCCAGGAGATAGCTCTGCGCGGCGGTGTCAGGTGATTCGGGCCGGAAGCCGGGAAAGCGGCTGGGAAACCGCCGGCCCACAAACGCCGGCGCCTGGTACAGCCTCATAGCCTGGATCACCTGCCAGGCAAGCCGGTCGCTGCGAAGCACGCCGGCCACCGTCTCGGTTTGCACGGGAGCGGTCAAGCCTTCCGCCGGTCCCCTCGGTTCCGTTCCTTCCAGGCTCAACGACGACGCTGGGATGGTACGCAGCGCCACGCGCGCCCTGGACTCGTATTGGCTGGGCGCGACCAGGCAATAGAGGAGACACGCCAGCAGAAATCCGCCCAAAATGAAGAGGATCAATCGCCGTCTCGACAGCATGATGCGGACAAAATGCCGCAACGAGGCATTCTCATCGGACCGGTCCGGGGCGGTGGAGGGGCGTCCGTCCCTGGGTTGCAACTGGGCGTGCTCGATGACGGATACTTCAGGCAAGGCTCGTGACCCTCGCTAAAAGTCAACAGCAACGAGAATTCCGCTGCGACGTAGTCCCCAGCAGTGTCAAACAAATCGCTCCCGATTCTTCGTGAGCCCCGTCACACGACAAGAGACAACAAAATAGCGTCCCGAAATATGCGGGGATAAAGTTGCTCTGGATCAGAGACGCGATCGTAGCGCCCGCCGTAGCTTTAACCCGTGAACACCCGGGGCTTACGGACAAAGGATGAAGGGACGTCTCCCCGGGAGTCATTCCCGCAGATTGCGGCAGTGCGAACGGGTGCGAGGGTCCGGCGGAAGATCACACCGGAAGCTGGACGAGGCCTTGAGAAACTGGGCCACGCCATCGATTACCTTACCGACGAATTCGTGTACGATGGCTGCCGCTTCTCCGAAGACCTTGGGAGGCTTCATGCCATCGCATTGCTGGCCACCCTCAACCGGCAGATTTATTTTTCCTGCGGCATTGAGCCGACGCTGCGCCAGCGCGCCCAGGGCTTGTTTCGCCGCCTGGTGAGCCTGCCAGGCCTTCGGAATTAATCGATCCCAATCCTCGGATCCATAGCGGGATCCATAGCGCCGTGCCCGGCCGCTCTACAGGCTGTGACGATACCACTCGACGGTGCGCCGGAGGCCCTCCCGGAAATCCACGCGGGGCTCGTATCCCAGCAGTTCCCGTGCCAGGGTTATATCCGCCAGCGAATCGCGGATATCGCCGGCCCGCGCAGGCCCGTAGGCGGGCGAGCCCTCGAATCCTGTCAGGCCCTTCAGGACCTCAAACGTCTCATTCAGAGTGACACTGCTGCCGGTTGCCGCGTTCACCATGCGGCCCGACACCTTCTCCGCCGGCGCGGCGGCGGCCCTGAGATTGGCGTCTACCACGTTCTCAATGTAAGTAAAGTCCCGGCTCTGTTGCCCATCCCCGTAGATGGTAGGCTGCTCGCCGGCAATCATCTTGCGGCAAAAGATCGCCAGTACCCCCGAATAGTGCGATGTCGGGTCCTGGAAGGGTCCGAAGACGTTGAAGTAGCGCAGCGTCACGGTCTCGAGCCCGTACACGCGGGAAAAGCTGCCCATGTAGTGCTCGCCGGCCAGCTTCGCCACGGCATAGGGAGAAATGGGGTCGGGCCGCATGTTTTCCTGCTTGGGAAGTACCGGCGATTCCCCGTAGACCGACGAGGAGCCTGCGTAGACGACTCGCCGCACACCGGCTGCCCTGGCCGCAACCAGCAGGTTGAGAGTGGCATCCACGCAGTTCACATTGGTGCCCACCGGGTCGGCCACCGAGCGCGGGACCGACGCCAGCGCCGCCTCGTGAAAGGCGATCTCGATACCCTCGCAGGCCCGTGCGCAGACCGCGGGGTCGGCCAGGTCGCCTTGGAGAAATTCCATCGCCTCGAGCCCGGCCAGATTCTCCCGCCGGCCGGTAATAAAGCTGTCGATCCCGCGGACCCTGCCGCCGCGGGCCAGCAGCGCCGCGGCAATCGACCGTCCGATGAATCCGGCAACACCCGTAACCAGATATCGACCCAACTCGTTCCTCGCTTTCTCCACGCGGCCTCTGCAGGCCCAGCCGCAAAGCCCAGAATACAGGCTCGTCGACCAGTGACCCCGGGCCGGAAACCTGCCCGCGTGGATATCGTTGATTCTCGTTGGTCGCGCCGGCCGGAATGTGGGCCTAATCACATTCCGAGCGGGCAATCAGCCGGTACAATCGTGGGCATGACCACCACCATTGCCACCACCCTGGCAGAACTGAAGCAGCGCATCGAAACCCGGCAGGCACGCATCGGCATTGTGGGCATGGGCTATGTCGGCCTGCCCCTGGCGCTGCTGTTCAGCGACCAGCGCTTCCGCGTCACCGGCTTCGACATCGCCGCCGATAAGGTCAGCACCCTGAATGCCGGCGGATCCTACATCGTGCGCATTTTTCCTGCCGAGATTCAGGAGGCCCAAAAGTCCGGGTTCCGCGCCACCTCCGATTACTCGGAGATCGCCGGCATGGATGCCATCATCATTTGCGTGCCCACGCCGCTGGACGAGTACCACGAGCCGGATCTCAGCTACGTGACCGGAACCGTGAAGTCGATCGCGCCGCACATCCACGAGGGGCAGCTTATCGTGCTGGAAAGCACCACCTATCCGGGAACGACCGAGGACGTCATGGTGCCGCTTCTGGAGCAGGGCAACCCGCTTGGCCTGAGGGTCAGCCGGGAAGCCGGCCAGACCGGCTTCCATGTGGCGTTTTCTCCAGAGCGCGAAGACCCCGGCAACGATACCGTCGCGCGCCACGACATCCCCAAGGTCATCGGCGGATGCGGCCAGGGAGCGGTGGAACTGGCTTCGGTCCTGTATGGCTCGATCTTCCGCCGCACCGTCCACGTCAGCAGCCCCGCCGCCGCCGAGATGACCAAGCTGCTCGAAAACATCTATCGCTGCGTCAACATCGCGCTGGTCAACGAACTCAAGCAGCTATGCATGCGGATGGGGATCGACATCCACGAAGTAATCGATGCGGCACGAACCAAGCCGTTCGGTTTTCACGCCTTCTATCCCGGTCCGGGCCTGGGCGGCCACTGCATCCCCATCGACCCGTTCTATCTCTCGTGGAAGGCCAAGGAATACGACTTTCGCACCCGCTTCATCGAGCTCGCCGGCGAAGTCAATATCCGGATGCCGTACTTCGTGATCGAGCAGACCGCCGACGCGCTGAACCATCGGAGCAAGTCCGTGAAGGGATCGAAGATCCTGGTTCTCGGACTGGCCTACAAGCGCGATATCGACGATCTGCGCGAGTCGCCTTCGCTGACCATCATCGAACTGCTTCGCGAGAAGGGCGCCCACGTCAGTTACAACGATCCGTACTTCCCGACGGTGGGCCGCGGCCGCCACTACGACCTGAACATGACCAACACGCCGCTGGACGACCTCGGCCAGTTCGATGCCGTCCTCATCGTCACCGATCACACCAGCTACGACTATTCCGCCATCGTCGAGCAGTCGCAGTTAGTCGTCGACACGCGGAACGCCACCAAGGGAATCACGTCGCCGAAGATCGTGCGCTGCTAAGCCGGATGGGGCGCAGGAAGCCCATGAGGCAGGGTGCCCGGGTCTCGATTTTGAGACCTGGGAAACTGCGAACCCAAATCAGCGCACCCGGCTCAGCCAGTCCGAAAACAGCTGTCTCTCGTCGCCCTTCGACATCCCGGTAATCGTGAAGTGGTATTTCTTTCCGGAGAGGAGCCGGATGCCGTTGTCGTCCACCGCGTCGATCTGGTTGATGGCGACGTTTACACCCTCGTCCGGATTACCCGGGCAGTTGAAGTAAAGGCCGACGCCATTCAACGTGAGCTGGCCCGCACACGGATCGCCGAAGCGCTTGTCGTGACGCGCCGGATAGGAGACAGCCGCGAAAGCCGGTTGAGCGCCGGACGGGGCAGGAGGCGGCGCCGGCATGGAAGGCGCAGGAGCGGGAGCGGTGCTCGGTCCCGTTGGCCTTGCCGGAGCGGCGATTGCGGGAGGGGTCACCGGATCAATCGGAACGGGTGTGGGCGATGTGACCGCCGGAGGAGGCGCTTGCGAGACCGGAAGCATGGGCCTTGCGGGAGACGGCTTGGGTTTCTTCTCGCTCGTATCGGACCCTCCGTCAAACGGAGACGTGCCCGTACTAATGCCTGAGGTTCCGGCGGCCGGCCTTCGGATATAGCCGAGAACCAGGCCGGCAATCGGCAAACACACCAGGATCACCCAGGTCAGCACCATCCAGGTTCCGGCGCTCCGGGGAATCGGCAACCGGCCCCGTCCCAGGCCGGGGGAAGAACTGCCCGGGGGACGGTTTCCCGGCATCCATGGAGCCTGCCTCCAGCCGGAATTCCAGATGCGTCGCCACCACCGGCTCACTGCGGTTGTGATGAGAGTCCCTGCATGCCGGCCCAACGGCATCGACGGTTTATCGGAGTCGCTCATGGCGGATTTGCGGAAAATCGGAATGGCGGCAACGCGTACGGGCCTGCGTCATCCCAATTCCATTATCGCCCGGCGCGGTCACCGGCTTGGTGGTGATGGTCGGCCGGTCCGGAAGGTACGTCGGAACGTCGGATCTGGGAGAACGCGCCACCCATCTCAGGCCGAATGCTTCTCTGGATAGACGCGGCTCTTCCATCCTCCTCCGCGGCCGGCATAGTGCCGCCATGCGGAAGCCAACGTGGCGCAGACGTAGAACGCGCTGATGGCGGGCAGAGCAATCCCCCACAGTGGCGAGCAGCGATAGCGGCGCAGGGTGGGCTGAAAGGCGAGAGCCATCATCACCCATGCGAGAACACCCAGTATCCGCGGCAACCCATGCGCAAGCAACGCCAGCAGCGGCGGCGCGCCATAAAGCAAGCCCATTCCCAGAACACAGCCGAGAAGCATCAGGAGCGAGCGTTCGAGCTGGACGTAAGCGGTTCGAGCGATCATGTCCCACACGTCGCGCCACCGCGAATAGACACGGATCGAAATCGTATCGTCGGCGTGGCCCAGCCATATCCGCCCGCCTGTGCGCTTGATCTCCTTCGCAAATGCGCAGTCATCGATCAGGTCGTGGCGGATGCGGGAAACGCCGTCCACGCGGTCCAATGCCGCCCGCGACACCAGCATGGTTCCACCGGCAGCCCCGGCCACGCGCCGCATCGGATCGCGGACCCAGGCAAACGGATACAGCATCTGGAAAAAGAAAACGAACGCAGGAATGAAGGCCCGTTCGGCCGCGGTGGCGCAATGGAGGTGAACCATTTCGGAGACGAGTTCCAGCCCATCAGCCTCCGCCTTCGCAACCAATGCGGATAGATGCCCTGGGGCGTGCTCGATATCGGCGTCGGTCAGCAGCACGAACCCGGCCGCCCTGGCCGCCTCCTGGTTCAGGCCCTGATGCACGGCCCAGAGCTTGCCGGTCCATCCGGGCGGCAGGGGCTCGCCACGGACGATGATGAGCCGGTCACTTGCATTGAGAGACGCCGCGATTTCACCGGTCCCGTCAGTGCTGTTGTCATCCGCCAGCACGATCAAAACCTCTCCCGGGTATTCCTGTCGGAGCAGAGAGCCGAGGCTGCGCTGGATGTTCGCTGCCTCATTGCGCGCCGGAACAATCACGACCACCGCCGGCCTGCCCGAGGGCGACCGCGCCTCCATTACCGGCGAAGAACGCCAGAATGTACCGTGAAATGCAACCAGATAAACCCAGGCGGCCAGAGAGAGCACGGCGATAGAGGTAATCATGGCTCGGATCAGTGGTGGGAGATCCGGTTGAGGAGCGCGTCGTAGAGGATTTTTCTTCCCTGCCACTTTCAGGATAACAAGACTGTCAACGCAGAAACAGACTGTTTTTCCATCCGGTTTCCGCGTACGTTCAAACGCGAGCCATGCTCTCAAGAACCCAAAACGACGGAGGGACGATGATTCTGCCGGAAGAGTTCACGGTGGTGCAGAAAGCCTTGAAAGCTGGGCCTGCAAGCATCGACATCGCCTACCAGCGCCTGGGAAACCCGGGCGCTCCCCCGGTGCTGCTGATCATGGGCGGCGCCGCGCAACTGATCCACTGGCCGAATCCCTTTTGCCAGGCGCTCCTGGACCGCGGGCTGCAGGTGATCCGCTTCGACAATCGCGACGCCGGGCACTCCACGCACATTACCGACGCTCCGCCACCGGACCTGCCCGCGGTGCTGGCCGGCGATTACGCGTCGGTATCCTACACGCTTTCCGACATGGCCGCCGATACGGTGGGCCTGATGGACGCGCTGGGCATCTCAACGGCGCATGTAGTCGGAGCCTCGATGGGAGGCCAGATCGCGCAGAGCATGGCCATCGAGCATCCCGGCCGCGTCCGCTCGCTTATTTCCATGATGTCAACAACGGGCAACACCGCGGTTGGCCAGACCGCGCCCGAGGTCCTGCGCGAAGTCTTTGGCGGCCCGCAGCCGGTCACGCGCGAGGAAACGATCGAGCATCGACTCAAAGCGATGCTCAAGGTCGGCTCGCCTGGATATCCGAGCGATGAGAATGAGCTTAGAGAGCGTTGCGCCCAGGCCTACGATCGCTGCCACGACACGGTGGCCCTTGCGCGCCAGGCGATTGCGACCGTTTCCTCCGGCGATCGCACGGAACGGCTGCGAAGCCTGCAGGTTCCCACCCTGGTGATCCACGGCCTGGCCGACCGCATGATCGACGTAAGCGGAGGGCGGGCCACGGCGGAAGCCATCCCCGGCGCAGAACTCATCCTGATCGAAGGGATGGGGCACGGCCTGCCGCCCGGGCTGCGATTGCGGCTCGCCGAACACATCGCGGAATTCGTGTGGCGCGCGGAGGGTCGATGAAGCGCCGCACGCCATGTGCGATTGCGAGCCGCATCGCGATCGATCTGGGGCTACTCTAGCTGTTGACTGAGGAGTTCGCCATGGGTGCAGATATCCATTCCCCGGAAACCGGAATGCGCAGGGAGACCGACAGCATGGGCGACATCAACGTGCCCGCCAGCAGGCTCTGGGGCGCGCAGACGCAACGCGCCCTTGACCATTTCAGCATCGGGGCCGACCGGATGCCCCGCGAGATGATCGCCGCCTACGCGATCCTGAAGAAGGCTGCCGCCCATGCCAACCACACGGCCGGGGTTCTAGATGAGGAGCGGCGCCGGCTGATTGTCCGGGCCTGCGAGGAGATTCTCGCCGGACGGCATGACGATATGTTTCCTCTTCACGTCTGGATGACGGGCAGCGGCACGCAATTCAATATGAACATCAACGAGGTGATCTCGAACCGCTGCTGCCAGCTTGCAGGCACACCGCTCGGAAGCAAGGCGCCGGTTCATCCCAACGACCATGCGAACATGTCGCAGTCTTCGAACGATACTTTCCCCAGCGCGATGAATATCGCCGCGGCGGTGAATGTGAAGGAGCGGCTCGCGCCGGCGGTGAGGATGCTGCGCGACGCGATTGCAGCCAAAGCCGCCCTGTGGAGCGACATTGTCAAGATCGGCCGCACCCACATGCAGGAAGCGACCCCGGTCACGCTCGGACAGGAGTGGTCAGGCTATGCCGGCATGCTCGACGACAATCTCGAACGCATCGATGCGGCGCTCAAGGGCGTGTACCGGCTGGCCCTCGGCGGCACCGCTGTAGGAACCGGCATCAATGCCGCACCCGGGTTCGGCGAATTGGTAGCCGCCGAGATCGCGAAGGCCACGGGTCTTCCCTTTGTCAGCGCTCCCAACAAGTTCGTCGTTCAGGGTGCCCACGATGCCCTGGTGCAGCTCTCCGGAACCTTTCGCACTCTCGCGGTTTCGCTCTACAAGATCGCCAACGACATCCGGCTCATGTCCGGCTTTGCGGAGCTGACACTTCCCGCCAATGAGCCCGGCTCCTCGATCATGCCGGGCAAGGTGAACCCGACCCAGGCCGAAGCGCTGGCCATGATCGCTGTCCAGGTGATGGCCAATGACGTCGCCGTGGGATTCGGCGGGGCGGGCGGATATCTCGAAATGAATGTCTACAAGCCGCTGATGATCTTCAACATCATGCACTCGATCACGATCATGACCGACGGGTGTACGAATTTCCGCAAGTTCCTGGTCGAAGGCGCAGAGCCGAATCGGAAGAAGATTCAGGAGTATGTCGATCGATCGCTGATGCTGGTCACGGCGCTCTCGCCGGCGATCGGTTACGACAAAGCCGCGAAGCTTGCCCACTATGCGCAGGAACACGACCTCGCGCTGAAGGAGGCCGCGCTGAAGCTTGGCCTGGTTAGCGAAGAGGAGTTCGACAGGATAGTCGATCTCCGCAAGATGGTCCACCCGCATGGATCCGGCCCTGCAGACCCGATGCCGTAAGATTGAGGATGAACGCCACACAGCGTCAGACAAGCATCCATGGCTCAGGCAGAAACCAGTTCGCGGCATTTCTATCTCACCACGCCGATTTACTACGTGAACGCGCGGCCACACCTGGGCCACGCGTATTCGACCATCGTGTGCGACGCGATCGCGCGGCGCAAGCGGGCGCTGGGCGTCGAAACGTGGTTTTTGACCGGCACCGATGAGCACGGGCAGAAGATCGAGCGTTCCGCAAAGCTCGCCGGGCGCACGCCCATGGAGTTTGCGACGGCCATTTCGGCCGAGTTCCGCGCCCTGTGGGACCGTCTCGGGCTGACCTACGACGACTTCATCCGCACCACCGAGGAGCGGCACGCGCGAGGCGTGCAGAAGCTGTTCGCCACGCTGCAGCAGAACGGCTTCATTTACAAAAGCACGTACACCGGCCAGTACTGCGTCTCCGACGAGGCCTACGTCGACGGCCCGCCGGGCACCCTCTGCCCTACTTGCGGCCGCCTTACCGAAACCGTTAGCGAAGAGAACTACTTTTTTAAGCTCTCCGCCTTCGAGCGCAAGCTTCTCGAGTTCTACGAAGCCAATCCGGACTTCATGCAACCCGAGTCCACGCGCAAAGAGGTCATTTCGTTTGTCCGCGCCGGACTCCAGGATGTGTCCATCAGCCGCACATCCCTTTCCTGGGGCATCCCCGTACCCGGCGACGACAAGCACGTGATCTACGTGTGGTTCGACGCGCTGGCCAATTACATCACCGCGCTGGGTTTTGGATCGGAAGACGACCAGAAGTTCAGAAAATTCTGGCCCGCCGACATGCACCTGATCGGCAAGGAAATCAGCCGCTTCCACTGCGTCTACTGGCCGGCGTTTTTGATGGCCGCCGGAATTGCGCCGCCGCGATCGGTAAAGGCCAACGGCTGGCTGCTGTTCGAAGACACGAAGATGTCGAAGTCGATCGGCAACATTGTCCGCGCGGAAACGGTGGACGAGGTGCTGGGCGCCGACGCGTTGCGCTACTTCCTGCTGCGGGAAATCCCCTTCGGGCACGACGGCAGTTTCAGCTTCGACGCGCTGGTCCGCCGCTATAACGGCGACCTCGCCAACGGCTACGGCAACCTCGTCAGCCGCGTGGTGAACATGATGCACAAGTTCTTCGGCGGCGTGGTACCGGACCGCGGCCCCGATACGCCCGCCGAAGCCGCCTTGCGGGCCTCCGCCGAAAAAGCCATCGCGGAATTCGGCCCTGCGTTCGACCAGATGAACTTTTCCGACGCCTTGAAGGGGTTGTGGGCGCTGGTGGCGGAAACCGACGGATACCTGACCGCGAGCGCGCCCTGGAAAAAGCCCGCCGACCGGTCCGATGCCGACCATACCGCGCTGCAGGCCCGCGTACTCGCCAACGCGGCCGAGGCGATCCGCATCATAACGGCACTGGTGTACCCCATCCTGCCGGTGTCGGCAGGCAGGGTCTGGCAGCAGCTTGGACTGGGACAGATCGACGATGCGGCCAGGAAAGCGTTTTTGACCGATCTGGCGTGGGGCGGACTGAAACCAGGAACGCGGTTCAGCGATCCCGCGCCCCTGTTCCCCCGCGCAGAAAAGGATGCGATCGAGCGTATGCAGAACCTAGAGGACCAGAACAACGCCAGCGCAGTGGAGGCTGCGGCGGGGACGGACAAAGCCGTCGCGCCCACGCACGCCACTGCTTCACCATCAGTCGGATCCGCGGGCCGCCCCGCGTCAGCCCCCGGGGAAGCGGGCGCTGCCGGGAAGCCGGGCGAAGGCCAGGTGACATCCACCACCACTGCTCCCATGAATTCCGAACAACCGGTTGCGACGGCAAAGGTGCACCACGTACCGGAAGAGCTGGCCAGTGCACGCTTGAACACGACTCCCGCAGCCGCGCCCGAAGGCGCGCCGTTGAACCCCGAGGGGAAGGGGGCCGAAAACCCTCCTGAAGCTCCGCCCCAGCCCGCGCATATCACCATCGATGACTTTGCCAAGGTGGATCTGCGGGTGGCGCAAGTTTTGGTGGCGGAGCGTGTCCCCAAAGCGGACAAATTGCTTCGGCTGGAGATCGATCTCGGGTACGAAAAGCGACAGATTCTGGCGGGCATCGCGCAACACTACGAGCCGGAAAAACTCGTCGGGCGCAAGATCGTCATCGTGGCCAACCTGGCGCCCCGCAAGATGCGCGGCCTGGAATCGAATGGGATGCTGCTGGCGGCGTCGCTGCCGCCCGACGGTGCGCCGGTGCTGGCCGGCTTCCTCGAAGACGTGCCGCTGGGCGCGAGGCTGAAATAACCGGGAAAGATCGTCATGGGTTCGACGGCTTCGCCGACAGGAAGAGATCTGACCGATTTAGTGCAAGCTCGGAAGTCTTGCCAAGTGTGTGTAAATCTCAGCCCCGGAAGAATTCACTCCGGGTCGTTTTTTGATTTCGATCCCGACGTCATCAGCTATTGGTCTCAATGGTTAGGGCATCCGAGGCCAGAATTACTGATCGTGGGCCAAGACTTCGGCGACACGAAGTATTTTAGTGATTTCAGCGGGTTTGACGATCCGAATAGCGAAACGAACGCCAATTTGTACGAACTTCTTCGCCACATCGGATATACGCCCACCCGACCACCCATTCCTGATCCAAACACCCCGGTTTTCTTGACCAATTCGGTTCTCTGTCTAAAAGAACCGCCGATGAACTCCAAGCTGCGGGATTCTTGGATCAAGGCCTGCGCAAGCCGTCATCTGCTGCCGCTCATCAAGCGACTAGACCCTGCGATCGTGATTGCAATGGGGAAGCCTGCCTGGCTCGCCGCCAGGATTTGCTTTGGAATTCTGGACGGCCCGGAGAAGATTAGCTCGGCGGCTGGACGCGTTTGGAGATTACAAAGTGGAACTTACGTTTATCCTGTTGGACACTGTGGTGGATTGGGGATTCGAAATCGTCCATGGCGGCAGCAACTCAATGACTGGTCACGAATCGCCGCGAAACTAAACCATATCCGCCGAAGCTGAAGCCTCACCGTTGCGCAGCCCCTTTCGAGGTCCCCGTGCTGATCGATTCTCACGCGCACTTAGACAGCCATCGCTACAACGACGACCGCGAAGCCATGCTGCGCCGAGCGCGGGAGGCCGGCGTGGAGGCGGTACTCTCGATCGGCATCGGCGAGGGCCCGGCAGAGATGCACCAGGCCCGCGACCTGTGCCGCCAATATAACCACAAGCCCGGCTTGACGCGCCTCTATGCCAGCGCCGGTATTTATCCGCACTCGACGACCGAAGCGGATCACACAGCGCTGGACAACCTCGACCAGCTGCTGGCCGATCCCGACGTGATCGCCTGCGGAGAAATTGGCCTCGACTACTTCCACCAGGGCGCCCCGCACGACGTGCAGCGCGAGGGACTGATCCGCCAGCTCGAAATCGCCGCTTCACGCAAACGCCCGATCCTGATCCACTGCCGGCCCAAGGACGGGACGACCCACGCCTGGGACGATCTTTTTCAGATCTTGGAGCAGAACTGGTCCAGAACGGCGCTGGGCGGCATCATGCACTGCTTCGGCGGTGGATGGGAACAGGCCCGGCGCTCCCTCGATCTCGGTTTCCTCATCTCCTTTGCCGGCAACCTGACCTATCCCAAGGCACAACCGCTGCGCGACGTGGCGGCTCGCGTGCCGCTGGACAGCGTGCTGGTTGAGACCGACGCACCCTGGCTGGCCCCGGCCGCCAACCGCGGCAAGCGCAACGAGCCTGCAATGGTGGTGGAGACGGCCATCGTTCTGGCGGATGCTCTGCGTATCGACAAGGATAAAATCGCCGCCGCTACCACGGGCAACTTCTACCGCCTGTTCCCCGGCCTTTCCCCAAACGGCGCGGAATAGGTAAGATTGCGTGTTCCGCCGGGTGTAACCGATCCCGGGGTCCCCACAGACGGCGTTTCCCGTGTGGGTGGAGAACATGCCTCAGCTTGCCGAAGACCCCCGGGTTTGGAAGCTGGGACTGGCGCCCAAACGAGGTCCCGGACAAGCCCCCCGCTCCGGCATGGGAAACTAGAGAATCAAGGCATCGGCCCGAACTGGCCGGGCCACACTGAGGACGACTATGGCGCAGGACAATTCGTTTGACATCGTGAGCAAGGTGGATATCCAGGAGGTGAGGAATGCCATCGACCAGGCGATGAAAGAGATTCGCCAGCGTTTCGACCTGAAAGATTCCCACTCCGATATCAAGCTCGAAGGCAGCGATACCGTCCAGCTGGCATCGGCCGGCGAATACAAGCTCGAGGCCGTGAAGGAAATCCTGGGGCAGAAGCTTGTGAAGCGCGGCGTGTCGCTCAAGAATCTGACGTATGGGAAGGTGGAGCAGGCGGCCGGCCAGAGCGTGCGGCAGACGATCAGCTTGCAGCAGGGCATTCCGACGGAGAAGGCGAAAGAGATCGTCAAGCTGGTGAAGGACTCAAAAAGAAAGGCACAAGCCAGCATTCAAGGCGATACTGTCAGAGTATCCAGCCGGGATCGCGACGAGTTGCAGGCCATCATAGCCCTGCTGCGCGGCAAGGAACTGGGCCTGGATTTGCAGTTCACCAATTACCGGACGTTTTAGAACCAGATCGTTGGGGTGCCGCAGGTTCGGGGCGTTCTTGTTTTGCGCCTGGCCTGGGAATTCCGGAGCCCCGGTCATTACTAGGAAGGGGACTTGAGCACACTGGCCATAGCGACGGCGCGTGAAGTCTTCGATCTGCTGCGGGACGACCTCGTGGCAATCGAACAGGAGCTGGGCCGGGATGCCGCCTCCAGCGTCAGCACCATCACAGAAATTGCCGAATACCTGCGCGAGGGCGGCGGCAAGCGCATCCGGCCGTCGCTGCTGCTGCTGGCGGCGCACATGCTGGGCTACTCCGGCCCCAGCGCCATTCGCCTGGGCTCAGTCGTGGAGATGGTGCACACCGCTACTCTGGTGCACGACGACATCATCGACGGCGCCGACACGCGCCGCGGGCGTCCCTCGGCCAATACCAAGTGGGGCAATGAAAAATGCGTCCTGGCCGGCGACTGGCTCTACATGCAGGCATTCCGCGTAGCCCTCGAAGAGAAGAACCTGCGCGTGCTGGAACTTCTGATTGGCCTCACGCAGCAAATGGTCGAGGGCGAGTTGCTCCAGATCCAGAAGCTGGGCAAGGCTGTTTCCGAGGCCGAGTACTACGATTTGATCTTCCGCAAGACGGCGTGCCTGTTCATGACGTCGATGCGCCTGGGCGCGGTGCTGGCCGGAGCCACCGAAACCCAGGAAAACAACATGGCCACCTACGGGCGCGCGGTCGGCCTGGCGTTCCAGATCGTTGACGACGTGCTCGACCTGACGGCCACGGAAGAGGTGCTGGGCAAGCCGGTAGCCAGCGACCTGCGGGAAGGCAAGGCGACGCTGGCGGTGATCCACTCCATCGATCACGGAACGGCCTCCGACCGCCAGACGATCCAGCGCGTGTTCGACGACCGCAGCTTCGAAAACGTGAGCCGCGAGCAGATTCGCCAAATCCTGACCCATAACGGTTCGGTGGCTTACGCGATGAGCGTGGCCGACCGCTATGCTGAACAGTCGCGCGCTGCGCTCGCTTCCCTGCCCGACTCGGAGTTCAAGCGCGCACTGCTCTGGGTTCCCGATTTCGTCGTGGCGCGCGAAAAGTAACGCTTTCCCTGGAGATCACCATGCAGGAAACCTGGGCGGCCGTGGACCGCTACTTTGGCGATCGGCTTGCGCCGCATGACGAGGCGCTCACTCGCTGCATGGAAACCAATCGTGAGGCTGGCCTTCCCTCCATTGATGTTCCGTCCCTGTTGGGCAAATACCTTGACCTGATGGTGCGCATTTCCGGAGCGCGGCGGGTCCTGGAAATCGGAACATTGGGCGGCTATTCCACCATCTGGCTGGCGCGTGCGCTGCCTCCCGGCGGCCGCGTGGTGACCCTCGAAATCGAGGGGCGCCACGCCCAAATTGCGCGCAAGAACCTGGAGATCGCCGGCGTTTCCGATCGGGTCGAAATCCTCGTTGCGCCGGCGCTCGAGTCCCTCTCCGCACTGCAACAGGCCGCAGATCCCTTCGACCTGATCTTCATCGACGCCGACAAGAAAAGCATCCCGGAATACCTCGATTGGTCGGTGAAATTGTCGCGGCCGGGCACCGTCATCCTTGTCGACAACGTGGTGCGCGACGGCGGGGTGCTCGACGAGCACAGCAAGGATCCCGATATCCAGGGCGTGCGCCGCATGACCGAGATGATAGCCGCCCATCCCCGCCTGAGCGCAACCGCCATTCCCACCGTGGGTGCGCGGGGCTACGACGGCTTTGCGATGGCTGTTGTGCTGGGCTGACCGATGCACTCCCTTTCCATCGTCACGGTGCACCTCGCCGGAACGCGGAACTATACGCTGGAGATCCACAAGCTGCTGACGCTGTTTTCGACAGTACACCGTGGGCGCACGCGGCCTGCTTCATGGCGCACCTTCAGTAGATCAACTTGGCTCCCAACTGCACTTGCCGGGGCGAGTTCGAGGTGTAACCGACGATCCCGAAGTTGGGATCGTCGACCGATGTGTTGGGCGTTCCGAACACCGGATGGTTGAAAGCGTTCTGCGCTTCCAGGCGGAGTTCGAATTTCATCCCCTCGTGCACCAAGGCGAGAGAAAAGTCTTTTTCCACCGATAGGTTCGAATTGAACGCCAGCGGCGATCTTGCCAGTGCGGTAGCCCTGGGAGCGTTGCCCAGCGTGTACACGGGCGGCAAAACGATCGCTTCCGGATTGGCGAAGTAATTATTGATCCAGTCAGAATCCTTTCCACCGCTGCGGCGGAGCTTGGCAACGATGTTGGGTCTTTGCGAGCCGTAGGTGGGGATGGATGTTCCATCGTAGGTAAAGAAAGGCAGCGGCCGGCCGCAAGCAATCCGCCACACCCCGTTGGTCTTCCACCCGCCCGCGATTGCTTCAAGCACCGACGGCATCCGGTTCAGGAACAGCCTTCCGTGTCCAATCGGAAGATCGTAGACATAACTCCACTGCACGACCGCCGGAATGTCGAAGGTAGACAGGCTGCGTTCCAGCCACGGCTTGTTCGGGTCCTGCAGGCTGGTGAAGCTGCCCAGCCAGGTAGTGTTATCGTCCGGGACCGAAGCGTCATCAATTGATTTCGACCATACGTAAGTCACGAGAAACTGCAGGCCGTTGGAGTAGCGCTTCTCGGCCATCAGTTGCAACGAATGGTACGTCGACGAAGCAATCGGGTACGCATCGACGGAGACTCCACCGGGGAATTGTGGATAAGGAAGCT
Organism: uncultured Acidobacteriota bacterium; assembly: GCA_963706455.1. Classification (GTDB taxonomy): domain Bacteria; phylum Acidobacteriota; class Terriglobia; order Terriglobales; family Acidobacteriaceae; genus Telmatobacter. Next base: position 51,765 of record CAVPNO010000115.1, read on the forward strand.
CGACATTCACTTCCTGTATCTGCGGAGCGGAAAGATAACTGTTGGGATCGGTGATGATCCCGTAGAACGGGTTATCCACGAGGTTCGTCAAGTTATTGATCTGGTCGAGCGAGTATCCTTCAACCTGTGGTCCGAGGTGGTTGATGTAGTTAGCTCCCGAGAAATAAAGGTGGGTGCCTTTCTTGCCGACATATAGTCCCGTGAGATAGATGTTTGCCGGCAGCTGCCGTTCCACTCCGAAGCTCCAGCTTTGTTCGTAAGGCGTGTTGGTCACGTTGCGCAGTGGTCCGTTGGCTCCATACCCCACGTCGTTCATCACTCCTAATGAACTGCCGGGAGGCTGAATCAGCCCGTTTGGATAGGGATTCGATAAGTGCAGGTAAGGGGTCGCACCGTCGCTCTGGTAAGTGGCGAGCACGCCGGTGTACTGATTGAAACCCTGCGATCCGTACGGGGCAACGCCCGTGGAGCCCGAACGCGGCTGGGAGTAATAAATGCCGTAACCGCCCCGAACCACGGTCATCCGCGATAGCTGCCAGGCAAACCCGAAGCGCGGCTGGATGTCTCGATAATCGCCGTCGACGATGGTACGTTGCTTGGAGCTGGCAAAGACCTCGCCGCCATGAAGCGTGCTCAACCCCGGCACCTGAAGCGGAATCACCGCATTCGGATCGAACCAGTTCTGGCGATTGTGGCGATCGGTCCTGGGCATGGAGATGTCGTAGCGCAGGCCAAGGTTGACAGTCAGGTTCTTCGTCGCCTTCCAGTTGTCCTGGACATACCATGCATACTGGTGATCTTCGGTGGCGGGCTGGTCCTGGATCTCGTAATAGTTTCCGCCCCCCAGGCTCATCTGGCCCATCATGAAGCTGGCCATGCCATCGCCGCCGCACGTGCCAAAGTCGTAAGGACAGGCCGATGATCCGGTCCGGTCGAAGTTGAAGATGCCGTCGGGGGCGTTGGTTTGGATGTAGTTCATCTGGTGGAGGCGGCCTTCGAACCCGAATTTCATCTCCTGGCCGCCGTGCACCTTGCTCAGTGCGACGGTGAGCTGCCCGGTGTCCTGGCCCTGCTTGTAGTTGCCGTAAGGATCGCCACCGATATTGGTGTACCCGGCCGTATAGTAGGAGCCCTGGTCGATGAAGATAGCAGGCACGCCCATGAAGCCGTTGGAATTTAGATACTCGGGAAACCCCAGCTTGCTTAATGGATCTGTCACCCCTCCCGCGCCGTTGTAGGCACTGATGCGCTCGGAACCGCGAGTGAAACCGAGAATGGCAGTCAGGATGGTCGATTGATTGAAGGTGTGGACATCGTTGAGCGTAAACAGGTGCGCTGCCCCGCGGTTCGGCCCGCCGGCGCAGGGATCAGCGAAGTTCCCAAAGCAATTAAAGCCGACCGCGCTGTTCCATTCCTGGGAATACTTGGCGCTGAGCAGGTTCTTCTGGCTGAAGCGGTGATCGATCTTGATATCGAACTGGTCGTTGGGATAGTGCCCGGCTCCGGAGGCAATCCAGTTGTCATAGATGGTAGGCGAAACCATGTTCGGAGTGGGCGTGGGAAACAGGTTCATGAGCTTCTGGGAGATCGGATCGATCAGGTTCCCCTTCCCGCCCGGCAATTGATACGGCGTGCCAGCCAGCTTCGGGTTCCCGGGACTCTCGTAGTCCCCGATGCGGTTGTAGGGAATGAACCCACTGCGCACCGGGCCGGCTCCCTGGTCGTTGGCGACGTACACGCCGGTATACGGATCCCATATCTGCCCCGCGGCAACGGTGCACATGCCGGTGTTGTCGAATGTCCCTCCCTGGGCGGAGCAAACCTCGCCAAAATCGCCGTTCGTGCGTTCGGCCACGGTGGGAACCCCCGCCTGATAGGTGCCCGCCGAGCTTTGCCGCGTGCCGTCGTAATCGAAAAAGAAAAACGTTTTGTTCTTGAAGATGGGGCCGCCGAACGTCCCGCCGAAGTTGTTCCGGTGCACGGGAGGAAGCGGGATTCCATTCAGATTGTTAAACCAGTTATTGGCGTCGGTAAGTTGGTTGCGAATGAAGTCGTAGGCGCTGCCGTGGAAATCATTGGTTCCCGATCGCGTGATCATGTTAACAACCGATGCGCCGGAGAAGCCGTATTCGGCGCTGAAATTCGACTGCGCCACGCGGAACTCCTCCACCGCCTCGGGAGATGGCGTGTAGGTCACCTGGGTGACCCCTCCGTTGGGCTCGTAGTTGGTGATGGTGGCGCCATCCATCAGGACATCGGCCGTCGAGTTCCGACTTCCATTGGACACGAAGTTCGTGCCTGTGCAGCCGGTTCCACACTGGTCGTCTGTCTCCGTCACCCCAGGCGTCAGTGAGGCCAGATCCATGACATAGCGATCCACCAGCGGCAGATCGTTGATGAAGTTCCGGTCCACAACCAGGCCGGTGGTAGCGTCCTGCGCCTCCAACTGCCGAGTCCCCGATTTGACTTCGACGGTCTCGGTGGAGCTATGAACCTTGAGAGCCAGGTCGGCGGTCGCGTTTGCACTTACGTCCACGCGAATGCCGGTGCGCTCGCTTTTTTCGAAGCCGGCGACGGTGGCAGTGACGGTGTAAAGCCCGGGCGCGACGGATTGGAACAGATATCGGCCGGTGCCGTCGGAAGAAGCCTCGAACCGATATCCCTTTCCCTGGTCGATCAGGGTGACTTTCGCTCCGGGAATCGCCGCTCCGGACTGGTCGTTGATTGCGCCGCTGACCGTTCCGTAATACCCCTGGCCAAAAGCGCCCGCCGGAACCAGCGCAAGAAGCACTGCCAGAACTCCACAACATCCTCGCCAAGGTCCCCCTTGGAACGTACCCCTGCACGCGTCCATTGGACTCCTCCGAGTTGGCGATTCAGAGGGAACCACGCCTTTTTGAGGCCCCCTTTTGAACCCCTCGACTTCATTACATGGAGTAACCGCCAGAGGCAGTCTGATTGTCAAGAGGAAAGCTCGCGGAGATGACGCTACGCCCCCAGCATCGCCTTCAACGCCTGCGCATACGGCTTGGGCAACGGCATGCGCTTCAGATTCTCGTCGCAGACGACGTGGACGGTCTCTCCCTCGGCAAGGAGCCGCGGCTCGTGACCATCCTCGCAGGCTCGAAGGATGCGGTAGGAAAATTTTAGGACAGATTCGCGGACCAGCGCGGGGCGGGTCTCGATAAGAATTTCGTCGTCGTAGCGGGCGGGGGATCGGTAGCGGCAGTTGGCCTCGATCACCGGCAGGATCAGCTTGTGGTCCTTTTCCAGCTGGCTGTACGCGAGGCCCAGCGAGCGCAGCAGTTCGACGCGGCCCAGTTCGAACCACACCAGGTAATTGGCGTAGTAGACGATGCCCATCTGATCGGTTTCGGCATAGCGCACCCGCTGGCGCGTGGTTACGGACATGGCGTTCTCAGGGACCAGTCATCAGTGATGAGTGGTCAGGTGCAGAGGGCCGCCGTCCGGCTTTTTCTGATCACTGAACACTGACCACTGGCGTTACGGCTTGACGTGGGTAAAAATCGGCAGCTTGGTCACGTCGTTGAAAATGATGAAGGCGAAAAAGACCACCAGCACGACAAATGCCGCCTGGTAGATGCGCTCCTTCACGGCCAGGCTGATGTCGTGGCGCAGGATGCCCTCGATCAGCAGCAGTAGAATCAGGCCGCCATCGAGAATCGGAAACGGCAACAGGTTCAGGATGCCCAGGTTCAGGCTGATCGCCGCGGCGGTGTAAAACTTCGGAAACCAGCCCTTGGTTTCGACCGCCTGGCCGGTCATCCGGGCGATGCCGATGGGACCGGAAAGCTGCGACACGGCCACCTTGCGCGTCAGTAGCCGGCCCAGCACTTCAACAATGTCAGTGGAGTTGGTCAGGCAGAAATTCTTGGACAGCGAAATGGACTTCCGGATCGGCTGCGGATCGCTGCGCAGCGGACTCGGCACCGCCGCGAAACCCAGTTTCCAGCTCGAGTCGAGCTTGGCCGGCGTGGCCTGCAGCGTGATCTGCTGACCATTGCGCAGAATCGAAAGCGCGATCGGCTTACCCTGGCCCGCCTGCATGTAGGCCAGCAGCGTAGAAACGGTGTGGAACTGGTGGCCGTCCACCGACTCAATCTGGTCGCCGGCGCGGAGGCCGCCCTTGTCGGCGGGCGAGCCCGGCGAAATCTCATCCACGCCGATCGGCCCGGGCATGAACTGCGGCAGGATGCCGGCGTCGCTGAAATCGAAGTCCTGGCCGCGCGGCTCGGGCGGGATGTGCAGGGAAAGAGGAACCTGTTGGCCGTCGCGCAGCACCGTGACCTGCACCGTCTGGTTCAGGTTCATCGAGGCGCGCATGCCTACCTGCATCCAGTCGGGGTTCGCGGAATTGTCGAAGCGCTGGATCACGTCGCCAGGCTCGAATCCGGCCTGGGCCGCGGCGGAGCCGGGAACCACCCACTCGATGGTGCTGGAACCGATCAGGAACTTGGGAACCTCGTTGATCCAGTGGTAATAGACGAGCATCACCACAAACGCGAGGACGAAATTGGCAACCGGCCCGGCCAGTCCGATAAGCATGCGCTGCCATCGCGGATGGGAGGTGAACGCCCCGGGATCGTCGGCCGCCTGCTGGTCCTCGGTGGGGTTCTCGCCGGTCATTTTCACATAGCCGCCCAGCGGAAGCAGGCAGACCTTGTAATCGGTGTCGCCGTGCTTGATGCCGAACAGGCGCGGCCCGAATCCGATGGAGAAAGCTTCCACGCGTACGCGGCAAAGCTTGGCCACGGCAAAATGGCCAAATTCGTGGACCACCACCATCACGCCGATGAGGACGATGAAGGAGATGATGTAAACAGCAGCTTCGTGAATATTGTGCATAGAGTTCAGTAATCAGTCCTTGGGCGGGTGCGCTCAGGGAAAACGCCGTCTAGTCGAGAAACGTTCCCGCGAGCCGTCGCGCCTCCCGGTCCACGGTGAGCACCTCGGCGATGGTGGCCGGGTGCGCCTCCGGCGTGGAAGCGAGCACTTTTTCAATTGTATAAGGGATTCCGGTAAACCGGATGCGTCGGGCAAGGAAGGCCTCCACGGCGACTTCGTCCGCCGCATTGAGGGCGATGCAGTGAGCGCCTCCTTTGGCGGCGGCTTCGTAGGCCAGGCGCAGGCAGGGAAAGCGCTCAAAATCGGGCTCTTCGAAATCCAGATGACGCAAAGCCGCAAGATCGAAGGTAAGATTCGATGCCGGACGCTCCGGATAGGCGAGCGCGTAAAGGATGGGCAGGCGCATGTCGGTGACGGAGATCTGAGCCAGGATCGAACCGTCGATGTACTCCACCAGCGAGTGCACCGTCGATTGGGGGTGGATGGTGACGCGCACCTTCGAGGGCGGAACGTCGAATAGCCGGCAGGCTTCGATGATCTCCAGGCCCTTGTTGAGCATGGTGGCTGAATCGATGGTGATGCGGCGTCCCATCACCCAGGTGGGATGCTTCAGCGCCTGCTCGGGGCTAATGGAGGCGAACTGTTCCAGCGGCGTGTGGCGGAAGGGCCCTCCCGACGCGGTGAGCCAGATGAACTTCACTTCCTGGTGGCGGCCGACGCGCATGCACTGATGTACGGCGTTGTGCTCGCTATCGATGGGAATGATGGGGACCTGGCGCTCGCGGGCGGCAGCGGTCAGGATCTCGCCCGCGGCTACCATGCACTCTTTGTTCGCCAGGCCGACAGGCTTTCCGGCAAGGATGGCGGCGTGCGTCGCCTCCAGGCCGGCGACCCCGACAATGGCCGAAACGACAAAATCGGCTTCGGGAAGCGTCGCGCAGGCGACCGTCCCCTCAGCGCCGTGGACGACCTGGATTTCGGAGAATCCGGCAGTGCCGAGTCGCGCAGCCAGGTTGCGGGCCAGTTCTTCCGTCGCCATCGAAACGATTTCGGGCCGCCAGCGTTTTGCCTGGGCAAACGCTTCGTCCACGTTCCGGCCGGAAGCGAGGGCGGCAACCGAATAGCGCTCCGGAAACTGCTCGACGATGGAGAGTGTGCTCTGGCCGATGGAGCCGGTGGAACCGAGGATGGCGAGTCGTTTCAATCTACTATCGTTCGATCGGGAAAATCCAAGGCCTCAAACGCGAGACCCGGGGCACCCGTTTGGCCCAATAAGAAGTCCGGGCGGTTAGAACCGCTGGTGGATGAGTTGAGCGTACCATAGCGCCGGGGCGGCCAGAAGCAAGGCGTCCACGCGATCGAGTATGCCGCCATGGCCGGGCAGCAGCGTGCCGGAATCCTTCACGCCCGCGGAGCGTTTGAGAGCCGACTCAGCCAGGTCCCCTACCTGGGCGGCAATGTTGATGATGAATGCGAGGATGAGCCAGTACCACCACTCTTCATCGGCATACGACAGCACGGCGGAATTCCAGCGAGCGAGGTAGGAAGCGATTCCCAGCAGCGCCAGGGCGGCCAGAAGACTGCCGAAAATCGACGCGATGGTGCCTTCCCAGGTCTTTTGCGGGCTCAGCCTGGGAGCCAGTTTTCGCCGCCCGAAAGGCCGCCCGATATAAAGCGCCGCCGTGTCCCCGGCCCACACCGAACACAACAGCAGAACCAGCAGCGACGGTCCGTTATTCTGCGCGCGGAGAAAAGGCAAGGAGACCAGTGTTAACCCGGTGTACACCAGGCAGAATATGGCCGACGACGCATCGGGGAGCGCGCGCTCGATGGGACTGGCGAAGGTGCAAACCACCAGCAGCGAAAAGCACAGAATCCCCAGGATGGATGCCGTAAGGTCAGGCCATTGAAAGGTGGCGGCGAAGAGGATCACGATGGCGATCAATACGGCGACGCGCGGCGGTGCCGCTCCCTTGTGTTCGGCCAGTCCCAGGAATTCCCAGCCGGCCAGAGCTGCTACCAGGGCTGTTGCAGCGGTAAACAGCCATTGCCACCGCGCGGGAAGAAACACGAGAACCAGGACCAGGGGAATCAGGAAAACAGCGGTAAGTACGCGTTTCATCGATGGGTTGAGGATACAGTACGGGGGCGGTTGAGACGTCCGATTGACAACGCGACCGGCGTTCGGGGGACAGGACAAATCGAAGGCCCCGGCAGCGACCTGGCGTGTGACGAAACACTAGTTGCCGGCCGGCGACTTCCCCTTCGAGCCCGGCTTTCTGCCTCGATGCCGGGCAGCGCGCCCTTTCTCCAGATACTCTCTGATGGCGTGAACGATCATGTGTCCGCGGGATTCGATGTATTTCAGAACGGGCGCCACGATTCCCACATCCAGAATCGAAATCTGAGGATAATAGCCGCTACGGACGACAACCCACGCTAACAGGTAGCGAACAATAAGTATGCCGGCAACGGAGATCGCCAAAGCGACTTCCGGCTGTAACCAGAAGATGACATATAGAAGAGCGAGCCAGGAGAGAAAGCCCGCATAGTTCCATGCCGTATCCAGGGCTTTCATGAACCGGTCGTCCAATAGAGACTCGATGTAGTTTGCCTGCAGGTACACTCCCGAGACGTCTCGCCCGAAGAGCATATGCCGATCCTTTCCCTGAACATCCTCGCCGATGACGATCAGGCTTCCCCGGATGGGGGTCTCTCCAAGAGGATGCCTGGAGCAATCTACCCCATAACGGGAAGCAATTTCATCCTTGGCGGCAGACAAACACAGAACGCTCAAAGCCTCGGCGTGAGAGAGGTCTTCGGGTGCAATGAAACTGGTGAACGGGTGTTGTCCTCTCGCGCGCAGGGACATCATCCTCGGTTCCTTCTCGAGCCCGGGGTCGCGGCTGGCCGCGAGCCACGACAACGTGTCTGCCTGTTCGATCGTGGGCTTTACGCCGGAACTGAACTCGGCGTCGTTCGAATAGCACGACCAACTCATTGGAATGCGGCGCACATCGGAATTCAGGCGGGTCAGTCCGAGTAACACCGCGGGAGCGTTGAGAGAACGTCCGCCGGCCTCGACCTTGTTTCCAAAATCCAGAGATTCGCTCAGTATGAGGCACGAATTGTTCGCGTCACTGGATTTGGGCGGATGCGTTGCCCGGCCGACTATTACCGGCACCGGCGTTCGCTGTACTGCAGACATAAAAGCGCTGGTGTTTGGGTCTCCGTCCGGACAGGTTTTCGGGGCGAAGAACTTGTCGATCACGATTTCCGCCGCCCCCATTGAGGTGAGTGCATCCACGAGCCTGGCGATATACCACCGCTGTTCGCAGAGGTTGCCTAGAACGCTGCTCGGGTCGCTGTCCTCGCTGAGCGCGATCACAGTTACCCGACGGCTGCGCACATCGCGATACCCGCTGAGTGCCAGGCGGGCAATGCCCTCTTCGCCTTCGCTGCCGGTTCTGGCCTCGATCAGATCGCAGCGGGTCGGCTGGGGACTCACATCCTGGCGAAACTCCAGAAACAGCGCTGCCGCCAGCAACACGGCCACCATGACGAGATTGCGTGCCAGCGGAACCAGAAAGAGGTACCGCAAAACCTTCTTCAGGAATTCCCCGCGCCGGTTGGCTGTCCCGGCTCTTCTCGGATCGGGTTTGCTGTCCGACATCAAGGGTCTCTCCTACAGGAACACGACCGCATTCGACCGACCGTCGTCTTCCGGACTGTCGTGCGGGAGGTGACGTCGTCACCGGGAATTACGGGTGCGGTGTAGAGCGCCACGGGAATGTCGTCCGCCTGGGATTGGCTAGCTTGGAGGCTTCTCACCAGGGGTGCCACCCTCGGTTCCCGGTCGCTCTGGCGGGGATCCCTTCTTTGGCGGCTGGCGCTTTTCGGGCGGCTGCCTTCCCTCCGCCAATTGAAACGAGATCGTGATGTTCGTCGTAGTGTCCACCGCTTGACCGTCTCGGGTCGCGGGGCGGAATCGAATCTGTTCGACTACCTGTCGCGCTTGTTCATCCAGCCCGTGCCCCAGACCATGGACGACTTCCTGGATTTGAACCTGACCGCCGGAAGTGAACGTAGCACGGAGCACGACGTCCCCCTCGATCTTGAGTTCGCGCGCTTCGCTCGTGTACTGCACCGCAGGTTTGGAGATGACCTCAAGGTTGGTGAACCGCGGGGCGGTGCTCGGCACCGTCGGTATATGCGGGACCGATGCCTCCATTTGCGGAATGCCTGCCGAAGCCACCTTCCCGGCTGTGTGCCCCCCCGCCGTACTCGTCCCGCTCGGGATTCCCGCCGAGGCCACCTTGCCCACCACGCCGGTGTTCGAACCAGACTTGGTGCCATTGCCGAAGCCGGCGGATCCGACCACACCCCGCGGCGCAACCGCCGGACCCTGCATCCCCCCGTAAGGATTGCCGATGGCCGCCACGGTCGCCGGCCGGGTAGCATTGGGATTGGGCGTGACTCCAAACGTTTCACCCAGATGCACCGGCGCCGTCGACGGATGAGCCTGCGGCGTCTGCGCCGGGGCTGCTGCCGTCAATGCAGCCTTGGGTTGCGGGGCCAGGATGATCGCCGGCTTGGCCGCCTTCAGTTCCGGGACCGGCAGCTTGGCTTCCATTTCGATCCGCTTCGGCTCCGGCTGCTTCTCGATATGCGGCATGTTGATCTTGGGAGCATCCAGCTTGACTTCCGGCAGCTTCGGGGTCTCAATCGGAGGCGGAGGCACCGTCACCTTCACCGGCGGCGGAGGGGGAGGCGTCGTGGGGAAGATCAGTTCCGTGTGCTCGTACCGGTGCTCCTGGATCACGCGCCTGGCCGTCATGCCCATATATATAACCAACGCCAGGACAGTGAGATTGAAGACTGCGCTGGTTATGAACGAAGCAGGACTCTTTTCGGTCTCGGGCAGCAGCCCGAAGTCGGCGCGCAATTCCGCTCGACTCGCCTGTCCGGCTGACACTGGGATTCCCTGGACAAACCCTTTCCCCGTTATTTCGTGGACTCCGCCATCGTCCATTTCAGACACCCCGGACGTGAACCCCCGCTGGGGTTTACGACTCTATCCGCGCCTTTTGTCTTCTATGAGGTCATTTCGATAATCGACGATAGCTTATCAGAGAAGATGGAGAGAAAGAGAGACCGGAAACAGCCAAGGGTGCGAAAGTCACATCGCTGCAGTGCAATCGCGGCAAGCCGCGCTCCCTGAAATAGTGACTCTTCGAGCATGGCAAGCGGGGTGACGGGGTTTCCGGTAGGGTTACGCCGGCTCGGGAATCCGGCTCAGCTCGCCGCGATCTTCACGTGCTCGGCTTCTTCGTCCGTGATCCCGACGCTGTCACTGAGACCGCCGAATCGGCGTTCGCGGCGCTGGAAGGCGGCGATGGCCTCCAGCAGGTGGATGCCGCGGAAGTCGGGCCACAGCCGGTCCGTGACGAAGATCTCAGTGTAGGCGATCTGCCAGAGCAGGTAGTTGGAGATGCGCATCTCGCCCGAAGTGCGGATGAGCAGATCGGGGTCGGGCATATGCGCCGTGTAAAGATGGCGGTGAATATCCGCCTCGCTGATGCGCTCCGGCGCGACGTGGTTGTGCCTGATCTCGGCGGCCAGAGCGCGGAAGGCATCGACCATCTCCGAGCGTCCCCCATAGTTCAGCGCCAGCGTCAGGGTGGTGCCGGTGTTGAGAGCGGTCCTGTCGGCGGCCCAGGCCATCTTGTCCTGCACTTCGTGCGGCAGCTCGTGGGTGCGGCCGATATAGCGGATGCGGACATTGTTGTCCATCATGCGCTCTACGTTGTTTTCGAGATACGTCTTTAACAGCCGCATCAGGAAATTCACTTCCGACTTCGGCCGGCGGAGGTTGTTCTCGAGCGAGAATGCATACAGGGTCAGCCACGGCAGGCCGATCCGCGAGGCGGTTTCCGTCACCAGTTGAACGCTTTTGGCCCCCTGCTGGTGGCCGAGGAAGCGCTTGAGGGAGCGGTTGCCGGCCCAGCGGCCATTGCCGTCCATGATGATCGCCACGTGGTCAGGAAGGCAGTCGTTTTTCAACGTCGCATACACGGCACGCTCTTCCGGTGTGAGCTCATGAATGCGCGACGTGCTAGCGGAATACAAAGGACCTGCCTTCTCTGATGAGGGCCGCCGGATCTAAGTTCGGGCTGCGTGTCGGACGCCGGCTTCCAAGGCAGCGCCGAGTCCCAAGTCAGCCGCCCACGATCCGTGGTTCGAGGCCAACTGCTCCACTCCTGCGCGGGTGTGAATTCCGACAAAAAGTGGATCAGTATCGACCCTAGCACAACCGCTCCGGGGTCGCAATTCGGTCAGTTACCCAAGGACGATGGGGGGCTTGGCGGCGTCAAAACTCCCCCTGTTAGATGCAAGGATTTACCCGCCTTTCTTACGCCGCGGGGGAAATGGGCTAGAATTCGCGGCATGATTTTTGCCACGCATTTCCTGCTTTACAGCCGCGATCCGGCGGCAGACCGGGCCTTCTTCCGCGACGTGCTCGAACTGTCTCATGTGGACTCCGGTGAAGGATGGCTGATCTTTGCCTTGCCCCCGGCGGAGATGGGCATTCATCCCGCAGAAGAAAATCTCACGCGCTCGCACGCCGACCAGCAACTGGCCACCGGAACGCTCTACCTGGTGTGCGACGACCTGTCGGAAACGCTCGCCGGCCTGGCTGCGAAGGGAGTTGCCCATTCCCAACTTCGCGAGGCCGAATGGGGAGTAGCCACGAGCATCCCTCTGCCGGGAGGGTCCAGTCTTGGCATTTATGAACCCCGGCATGCGCTGGCGGTGAAAAGAGGCTGAGATGTCAGCTCTCAGCGGCCGGACTTTGACGCTTCGCGCCATTGTACGAAGGAAGTTCCGGAAAGGTACGATCCGCCCCGCGCCCGGGGACGTCCCGAGCGAAGTGCGTTCTGCGCAGCCACTGGGTCAGGCCAGCCGCCGCTGCCCCGAAGCCCGGTCGCGGATCGCCCCGTACAGCAATGTCCGCTGCAGGTTGTCCAGATGCGGCAGCATCGCGGCAATCTCGGCCAGGAACGGATCGGCCAGGATCGCCGCCACCTCCTCGTCGCGACGGCTGCGCGCATCGCGCACCAGCTGCGACACATCGACTTCCAGTGCGTCCGCCAGCCGCTCCAGCGAACCGAGCGTGGGAATCGCCTTGCCGTTTTCGATCTTCGAGATGTAGGTGCGGGGAACCTGCATCCGGCCGGCCAGTTGGCGCTGGCTCAGGTGGCGCGCTTTGCGGATCTCGCGCACCTGCCCGGCCACGTGCAACCCGGCTTCGGCCGAGATGGAACCGCAGGGGCTGGCCACCGGTTGCGGCCCAAGCACGTATCGGCTCCTCGATATCGAGGGGCTTATGGCATTTTCTGCAAAGGGAATTGCTGGTCCGGTACTGCACCAGGGTGCAGTATTCGCAGCGCACGACTTCGCGAGTCTCAACACTCACAAGAGCTGGTGGCCATCGGTTGTTCGCGGAGCGCCAGAGCGGGACGTCCGCGGTGCTTTTCAGCACCGCGTACATGTGCTACTTTGGGGGGGATGAACCATAATTGTCAAGTAGAAACTTAGGGTCAACCCGAAGCTTCCCCCATAATACCCCGAAAAACCCGAAGAAACACGAACCAAATGTAGCAACAGGGAGAATATTTTTTTGATGACAACCAATCCCGACCATGACGGTAAGCTACGGACGCGAACAGGCCTGGGAGCTGCTGTGCCGAGTGGACCCAGAGCGAAAGCCTGCGCAAGCACGCGCTGGCGGTGGAAGCCTGCGTCACCGCCTACGGCGAAGCCGAGGCTGACCGGCTGGGCCTTGCGGGAGCGGACGCGCGCAGCGTTCCTCGAGCTCTACTCCACCACCGCCCTGCTGCACGACTTCGACTACGAGCGCCACCCCTCGCGCGAAGAGCACCCGTTCGTCGGCGTGCGCGAACTGGAGCGGCAGGGCTGGCCGCAGGAACTGCGCACCGCCATCCTGGGCCACGCGGAGTACTCCGGCGTGCCGCGCGTCACGCATCTGGACAAGGTCCTCTTCGCCTGCGATGAACTGGCCGGCTTTCTCACCGCCTGCGCGCTGGTCAAGCCGACCAAATCGATTGCCGATGTCGAGGTCCCCAGCGTGCGCAAGAAGATGAAGGACAAGGCCTTCGCCAAGGGCGTCAACCGCCAGGACGTAATCCAGGGCGCCGCGGAACTGGGCGTCGACCTCGATGCGCACATCGGGTTCTGCATCGCGGCGATGAAACGGCGGGCGGGAGAGCTGGGATTGTGAAAAAGCGGCAATAGAGATTAGGGAAAAGGGAACGGCTGACAATCGAAGCACCATCGCGGCGAGGCCCAATAGGTCAATTCTGATCCCTGTTCTCTGTTCCCTGCTTTTGCATCCAAGTCTGCGCTAGGATTATGTCACCTGGTTCAGGAATCGGCGTCTCGGCGTAAAGGACCTGCCGAAGAAAGAAGGAACCATGCCGCAGTTTCCGCCACATTCTGCCAAGTCCGCCAACGGAGTCGAGACCATCACGCTCAATCGGCCCGACAAGCGTAACGCGCTTTGCCCGCTGCTGATCGAAGAGCTGACCGAGGCTCTGAACGACTGCGCCGAGAGCGATTGCGGCGTGGTGATCCTCACCGGAGCGGGTCCGGCTTTCTGTGCAGGGCTGGACATGGAACACCTGGCCACCATGAAAGCGCATACGCCCGAAGACCGGCGCCGCGACGCCGAGAACATGGCGAGGGTCCTGCGCACGCTTTATGACTTTCCCAAGCCGGTCATCTCCGCCGTAAACGGGCACGCCATCGCCGGCGGAATGAGCCTGGCCACGATTCCCGATTTCACCATCGCGGTGCCGGAAGCCAAATTCGGATACACGGAAGTCAAAGTCGGATTCGTCCCCGCCATTGCGGCGACATTTCTGCTGCGCCAGGTGGGCGAGTTACGCACGCGTGAGCTGCTGCTTTCCGGCAAGCTGATCAAGGCCAATGAGGCCCTCGAAATGGGACTGGTCACTCAGATCGTGAACGCCGAAGAGTTGATGGGCACCGCGCACGCCCTGGCCCAATGCCTGATGATGAACAGTCCCCAGGCCATGCGGGAAGTGAAACGGCTGCTGGCACAACATGCCCGCCGCCGCCTCGACGAGGAGTTGCAGGAAGCGATTGCCGCCAGCGCCGAGCAGCGGTCGGCCGAGGACTTCCGCGAGGGCGTCCAGGCCTTCCTGGAGCACCGCCGCCCCGAGTGGCCCAGCCTGCATGTCAAGGCGTAGCGCAAGTGTCGTTCTCAGTTCACGGTTCTTAAATCCGCTCAACTTCGGTGCGGCGGGCCGCATCGATGCGGCCCGCCGCACCGGAACTGATGTTTGCTGCTTGACGGCCTCGAACGACGAAGTCGTGTTTTGCCGCTTGTCGTCCGTTACAACCTTGGTCTTCTTCCCATTTGCACCAACCGTCATGCGCGGTTACGTAAATGATCTGCCCGTCGCGCAGATCGGTCTCCTCCTGAGTATCGGCCCCGATCATCTTCATGCGGACGTTGAATGCATGATCCAGGCATGACGAACGGACGCTAGAGGCCGGTCAGTGCCTGCTGTAGACCCCATTCTGGACGATCGCGGCGCATCCGGTGTTTCCGTTGTATTCGTAGATCCAGCATGGCAGGGTCTGGCCGCTGTCGAGACAGACCCCATGCATGCGGCGGATAAAGAGGCTTCGCTCCGGCGCCTCCGGATCGAACTCCTCGTAGGCATCGAGCCGGACAAGAACATCTTCCCCTTGCGGAAGGCGAAATACAGTTCCGGAAATCTGCCGCGGGCTGCTCTCGTCAAGCACGGCCCCGGGATACGAGCCAAGATCGTAGAGCGTTCCGGCGACCGTTCCCTTTCCCGCGCAGGTGAACCGCCGCACCAAGTCTGCGATCTCCGCAGGCGCGCGATCGGGATGCAGCGTGCCGTAAACAAACAGATAGTCGCAATCACTCTCATCGGAGCGCGGCATGCTTGAGTACTGTTCCCTCAGTCTCTTGTTCCCTGCCTCACAGCGGGTTCTTCGCGCGCAACTCTGCCACGATCTCCGCCGCCGCCTCGCGCGCCCGGTCTTCCTGGTCGGGCGGGAAGCTGATGGCGCCCACGCGCGCATGTCCGCCGCCGCCGTAGCGCTCGCAGATCTGCGGCGAGGTTCACCATCTTGGCCGGGTCGGCCTTGGTCCAGGGATTCGAGCCGACCGCGACCTTGGTGCGGAAGCTCGATTTCGACAGGCCGATCGAGTAGGTCGCCTGCGGATGCAGGTAGTAGGGGATGAACTTGTTGAAGCCCTCCGTCGGATGGTCGGTGATGTCGAAGAAGATGGTGCCGTCGCGCTCTTCGCTGCGGCTGCGGATCAGTTCGAGCGCCTGCTTGTGGCGCTCCAGCAGCGGCGGCAGCAGATCGGCCACAAACGGCTGCGCCAGCACCTCGGCCAGCGGCATCTCGGTCAGCAGCGGAATCAGCCGCGGAATGAACTCCGGGTCCTGCGTGGACTCGATGACCAGCGTCAGCTTCATCGCCGGCGCGGCCATTTCCACCGCGGCCTCGGGGCTCTCGTAGAGCGCGCCGTCCACGATGTTGGCCCAGTGAATCAGCTCCGCCACCGGCGCGGTGTCGAACCCGAACTTCGTTGAGGCGATGTGGCGCCAGGAAGCTGGTGCAGGAGGTGTACGTCGGGATCGAAGAACTTGCGCGCGGCGCAGACCGGGTCCTGCTGGCAGGCGCGGAAGTTCTCCTGGTCCTCCGGGGTAAGAAAGGCCGACAGGTGATGATCGAACCACCAGGTGATCTGCGGCGACGCCGAGTACTTGAAGTCGACAATCGCGTTCTCGTCGCCGGTGAATTCGCTTCGTCGAACAGCGCCCCGGCGCGATGCACCAGGCCGTGGTACTCGTACGTGGCTCCGGAGACGATGCACTCGCGATGAAAGCGGGTGAATAGCGAGGCAGAGCAGGCTCCGTCGAAGCATTTGTCGTGGTAAAAGACGCGAACCCGCAAAAGCCGCACCCCTCCGCTGGGGACCAAAAATGAGTCCCGGAACAGTTAAGGATCAAGGGCTTGGCTCTTCGTGTCAAGGCGCGGCGACCGGCACCGGGACATAAATGGGCATGGTGCCCACCCAAAATGAAACTATGCCGGCCGGAATTGCGTATCTGTGCGGTAACTCGCAAGAAACTGTCCGGACGCGGACATGGCGGGCCAATTACGAACAGCCGCAGGCATGGACTCAAACCATGGCGGAGGCGTAAGTCCCTCCGGATCAAGGCTGTTCTCCCCGGCGTCGGATTGGCGCGGAACGTGCAGCTTTCCCTGCTAAGCCTTTCTACGTATACCTGACAGGGCTCATCCGGACCACAACCGGAATTCATCGGGAGGAATCGATGCGCACATTGCTCCAGGACCTGCGCTTTGCCGTTCGGCAATTGCAGAAATCGCCGGGATTCACCCTGGCCGCGGTCCTTACGCTGGCCATCGGAATCGGCGCCAACACCGCGGTGTTCAGCATCATGGATGCGGTGATTTTGCGTCCCCTTGCGGTTCCTGATCTCAATCGGGTAATGACCGTTTACGAGCTGCAGGATAAGGGTGATTACCAGCAGGTAGCGCTGGGAAACTTCGAGGACTGGCAACGGCAGAGCCGCTCGTTTGAAGAACTGGCCGTTCGCAGCCCTGCCGATATGAGCCTCACCGGAGGAGGAGATGCCGCCCACGTGCAGGCGGAGTTAACATCGCCGGCGTTCTTCAGCGTGATGCGGACCCACGCGTTCCTGGGCCGCGTCTTCGATCCAAATGAGACCCAGCCTGGCAGGAACAGCGTGGCGGTGCTTAGCTACGGCTTCTGGAAGTCGCACTTCGGCGGCGACGCCGCTGTCCTGGGCCGGAAGATTGAACTGGACCAGCATACCTTCAGCGTGATCGGCGTGATGCCAAAGACCATGCAGTATCCGTCCACCGCCGATCTCTATCTTCCTTTTGCCCCGACCGACGCAATGCTTGGAGATCGAGTTGCACATGACTACCTGGTCATCGGACGCCTGCGTTATGGAGTTACGGCACCGCAAGCACAAGCCGAACTGAACTTGATCGCGGAGCATTTGTCGCAGCTGTATCCGGCCACGAACCAGGGGAGGAAAGTCAAGGTTGAGCCGCTGCTGGATGGCATCAACGGAGAATATACGCCGCTCTATTTCAACCTGGTGTTGGGTGCCACCCTGTTTGTGTTGCTGGTGGTGTGCGCCAACGTCGCCAATCTGCAGTTTGCCCGGGGTCTCGCGCGGCGCCCTGAAATTGCCATGCGGTCCGCGCTGGGGGCCAGCCGCACGCGCCTGCTGCAGCAACTGCTCACGGAGAACATCCTGCTGGGCCTCGTGGGCGCTGCCAGCGGTCTGGTGTTCGCCGCAGTGTACATGCATTTCTCCGTCATTTCGATGCCCGAGCGAGTGGCCCGCTACATGGCCGGCTGGTCCAATATTTCATTGAACGGCCGTGCACTGGCGTGGTCCTTATTGCTGGCCGTGGGAGCGGGCGTGATTTCAGGCTTTGCGCCGGCGCTTGTCGCTCTGCGTTTGAACCTGGTCGACCAACTGAAATCCGGATCACGCGCCATCGCCGGTCCCGGCCGGAGTCGCTGGTTCAGAAATGTCTTCGCCGTGGCGCAGATCTCCCTCGCCGTTGCCCTGGTGATCGGCGCGGCGCTCATGTCGAAGGGGATGCTGGCGATGATGCACTGCGCCGACCAGCACAGCCCCAGCCAGATGCTGACCTTCAGCGTCCATCTGCCTGCCGCGCGTTACAACACGGCCCAAAAACAGACCGCCTGGTACCGCCAAAGCCTGGAGAGGGTACGGGTACTGCCAGGCGTCCGGTACGCCGAGTTAACCACCGCGCTTCCGCACAGCGATTTCGGCTGGCTGGACGATTGCCAGATCGAAAATCGTCCCCTGGCCCCTGGCAAATTCCAGAGTGCGCTGCGCCTGACGGTGAGCGGTGGATACTTTACTTCTTTTCGGATTGCGATGATCTCCGGACGTGGCTTCACCTCGGACGACAACCTTGGCTCACAGCCGGTGGCGGTGGTAAGCCGGCAGTTCGCGGCGCGCTATTTCCCTGGCGAAAACGCCTTGGGGCGTCACATCCGGATGGGAACAGGACCCAAGAACCAGACCCCGTGGTTGACCGTGGTCGGGGTGGTCGACGAGACGAATTATTTTCTGTTCTTGCAAGGAGTGGACACGGGAGAAGTGTATTTGCCCGGCGCGCAGATCCCCCCCGCCGATGCGACCTATTCGGTGATCACGAATGGCGATCCCCTGGCCATCGCCGCGCCGGTGCGGAAGGCGCTGGCACAGGTTGACCCCTTGCTGCCGTTGGATGAATTGGAAACCTACGCGCAATACATGCACGAAAAGCTGATCGGCCTGGCCTACGTGGCCGTGATGCTCGGTACGGACGCACTGATCGCCCTGCTGCTGGCGGCCATCGGCATCTTCGGCGTAATGGCCAACCTGGTCGGCGAGCGCACCCGCGAGATTGGCGTGCGGCTGGCAATGGGCGCCAGCCGTGAAGATGTTTTGCAAATGATTCTGCGGCGCGCGACGTGGCTCACGGCCACCGGGTTGGGTGTGGGTCTGCTGCTCGCAGCTGGCTTGGCGCACGGAGTCGCAAACCTGTTGTACGGCGTGAGCCCGAATGATCCCGCAATCTTTTTGGCGATCCCCGTGACCATCGCGCTGATCGCGATGGGGTCGAGCTGGATTCCCGCACGCCGCGCCGCGCGCATCAACCCCATGTCGGCATTGCATGACGAATAGGATCAGGTGCAGGGATCGAATAAAACGGATTGGAAGGGCACAACGAAAGATGTGCCCTTTCAAAATATAACGTCTCCGCAATCGTTTCTCCTGTCTCGTCGCCCGGCCCACGCAGCCGGGATTCCGCGTAGAATCCCCATAGCGGAATTTCAGCCAACACTTTGAGGAGAGCATGGGGCCGGAGTCTGTCAATCTGCGGGACGGGGCGCAAACCGGACAGACCGCTCCTCCGCCCGATCCATCCGATGGATTGGCTCTCTCGCGACCCGAGCCGAACGAATTCAACTGGGTTTTCTTCGGCCCGCGCGGCTTGCGCGCCGGCTGGTCCATTTTCCTCTTCGCCATGGTGCTGTACTTCACCCTGGATTTCTTCCAGTGGGTCCTCTGGTTTCTGGTGGTCGAGGTCGCCCATCTGCGCGTGTATTACGGCACGGCGCTCAACACCCTCCTCCTCGAAGGGCAACGCGTTGCGGCGCTGTTGACTACCTGGATGATCGTCGCCGCGCTCGAGCGGCGCCGCCTGGCCGATTACAACCTGGGAGGATCGAGGCGCCTGCGCCTGCTGCTGGGAGGCGTGGCCGCCGGATTCGGCGCAGTCTCCGTATTGATCCTCGTGCTCCGCGAAGGCGGATGGCTGCACTTCGGCCCCGGCGGCCTTTCCGGGCCCCAGGTCGTGAAGTACGCCCTGCTGTGGGGCCTGGCATTTCTCCTCGTTGGCATCTTCGAGGAGGGAGCCTTCCGCTGTTACCTGCTGGCGACGCTCGAGCGCGGCCTGAATTTCTGGTGGGCGCTGGCGCTGGTGGGCGGGACCTGCCTTTATCTCGAAATCTACCCTGGGGCTCATGGCGCATGGGGAGTCTACGCCGCGGCGCTGGCGGGCGTTGTCCCCTGCGCATGGGCCGCGTGGCGCAAAACCCCACGGTGTGGACTGTGGCAGGCGGCATGGGCATCGTCGGTCGGCTTCGGCATGATTCACACCTTCAACCCCGGTGAGAACTGGATGGGTGTGCTGGCAGCCGCGTTTATCGGGTTTATCTTCTGCGTGAGCGTAGGCGTAACAGGCTCGGCCTGGTGGGCAATCGGGTGCCACGCGGCATGGGACTGGTCGGAGTCGTACTTCTACGGAACCGCCGACAGCGGGTTTGCCGCACGCGGCCATCTGCTGACGACGACGCCCGCCGGATCGGCGCTGTGGAGCGGCGGCTCGGACGGACCAGAAGGGAGTGTCCTGGTATTTCCCGTAATTCTGTTGTTGATGTTCGCCGTGATTGCGATTTACGGCCGGCGAAAGCCTGCTCTTTTTTCCCAAAAGAACGAAGATGCCCTGGTTTAGGGTCATCCATTCCCCATCTCAAAATCGAGATGTGGAGCACCCAAGTTCGAGAGGATCCGTCGCCAATGCGCTTGTGGCTGAATAGGACCGCCGAGGTTTCGCTGCGCGAACAATTGACCGCGCAGATCCGGCTGGGCATCCTGTGCCGTGAGCTGGTCCCGGGCGAGCGCCTGCCCAGCACCCGCGAGTTGGCCCGCCGCTTCGGCATCCACGCCAACACGGCCAGCGCGGCGTATCGCGAACTGGAGACGGATGGCTGGGTGGAATTCCGACACGGCAGCGGCGTATATGTGCGCGCCACGCGACCTGCGGCGCCGCGCAGCGGGGAAGGCGCAGTGGATTTCGCCGTGGACGCGCTCATCGGCGAGCTTATGGCGAAGGCGCGCAAGCTGGGTGCGCCGCCGGCCGTGGTGCACGCGCGTCTGCGGCAGTGGGAACAAATGCAGCCGCCGGCGCGCTGGCTCGTCATCGAGCCCGATCCGGAACTGCGGCGCATCGTGATCGCCGAGTTGGAACCCGCGCTTTCGCTGCCCATCGCCGCGTGCGCTCCGGAGGATTGCGGCGCTGCGGCGGTGCTCGACGGCGCCATGCCCGCGGTTCTGCCCAGCAAGGCGGCCGCGGTGCGCAAGCTCCTTCCCCCGGGACGCGATCTGACGGTCCTGGAAGTCCATCCTGTGGCGCCCGAACTGCAGGCTTACCTGCAGCGCTATTTGCCCGAGCATGCCTCCGACCTCATCGGCATCGCCTCTCGCTGGGAAGAATTTCAGCGCCTGGCGAAAATCATGCTCATCGCCGCAGGGATCTCGCCCACCAGCCTGTTGGTGCGCGATGCCGCGCGCCCCGGCTGGAAACGCGGACTCACGGAGACTGCCGCAGTAGTATGCGACGCCATGACCGCGCCGCAACTGCCCCGCGGCTGCTTTGCGATTGTGTTCCGCCTGTTCGACCACGCCTCCATCGACAAACTGCGCCAGATTGAAGCCCGCGTCACCGAGGCTTGCGCAGACCCGACGCCGGCCGTGTGACACTCGCGAATCTGTCCCAAGCGATGGGAACACTCCTCCGCGAAATGCCTACGATCAGTGGACATGAGACAGACTGCCCTTCTGATCGCGATTGCATGGCCCGCTTTGGGGCTTGCCCAGGCTCCATCTGAAAACCCCCAACCGGCGCCTGCCGTACGAGCGCCGGCCCCACTGCCCGAAGCGCCGGCCCCCGCGCCGGAACCGAGGTCAGCGATATGGGATCGCATCGAGCACTTGCCGCGCGGTGAAAAGATCAAGGTCGACTATGGACATGGCGCCAAGGATCGCTGCCGCTTCGCCGGCGCGACGGATCAGTATCTCTTTTGCGAACCCGGCGAGGACTCCGATCGGGCGCAGGAGTACCGGATCGACCGCTTCAGCATTGCCGGTTTCAAAATCGATCACGACGAGCGCAACGGGCGCCTGATCTTTGCTGGCGTGGCCCTTGGCGCCGGGCTCGCGCTTGGAATTCGATGTGCTTCGACACAGGTCTACCAAAGCGATGCGGAATCCGCGGGACTTTTGTGCGGGCTGCTGGGGACCGGCCTTGGCTCGCTGGTGGCCGTGCCGCTTTCGTGCATCTCCGGCCATTGCGTCACGTTTCACCTGCCTCCGCCGCAGCCATTCGCGTACGGGATCGGATACAACGTCCCGTTGCGGTTTCCTTTGCATCGGCGGTGACGCAGCGCGCGTCATGTTCGCGGCGTTATCCTGTTGCTTGACCCATGTCCACGCCCGACGCTTTGCCACCCACATCTGACGAACCGTCCCCACCTCGAAACCGGCCGCGCACGCGCCGCTGGCTGCGACTCGTTCTGTGGACATTGGCATGTCTTTTTCTCGTCGTCGTGGTGGCGGTGGCGGTCGCCCTCTGGCGTCTGCGTTCCGAGGTATTGGCGGCTTTGCCGGTGCTCGACGGCGAAGTCCACCTCGCTGGATTGTCCGCTCCCGTAGCGGTGCGGCGCGATGCGCATGGCGTGCCCCACATCGACGCGGCTAACCAGGACGACCTCGTTGTCGCGCAGGGTTACATCACGGCGCAGGACCGTCTCTGGCAGATGGATCTTTACCGGCGCAACGCCAACGGCGAACTGGCGGAGATTCTCGGTTCTTCCCTCGTCAACCACGAC
Organism: uncultured Acidobacteriota bacterium; assembly: GCA_963706455.1. Taxonomy (GTDB): domain Bacteria; phylum Acidobacteriota; class Terriglobia; order Terriglobales; family Acidobacteriaceae; genus Telmatobacter. The sequence continues at coordinate 73,978 of CAVPNO010000115.1, forward strand.
ATCGCCCAGCGCGTTTTGGGATTTCGCCAGACCGCGCATCGCGTCTACGACCATCTGTCCGCCGACGATCGTCGCCGCCTGGACGATTACGCGCGCGGCGTAAACCTGTTCATCACCCAGCACCAGGACCGGCTTCCGGTGGAGTTCCGCCTCCTGATGTACAAACCCCAGCCGTGGTCCGGCGCGGACTCGATCAGCATCGCCATGATGATGGTGGATATGCTGGACTCGCATTGGGACGTGAAGCTCTCCCGCGAGAAGATCGCCGCGAAGCTGAGCAATCCCAAGCTGGAAGCGGACCTGTACCCGGTGGGCTCGTGGCGCGACCGGCCGCCGACGGGCGAGGTTGTTGATTTGACCCAGCCGCGGCCCACGCCTCCACCGGCAAGTGACGACGAAGACGATGACAGGACGCAGGCGGGCAGAAATTCGGGTATCGTATCCCGCCCTGGCGGAGCAAGGACCGAGCACCCCGGTTTCGTGGATTCGGGTGACCTGGAAGGATTGAGAAAGCTGCTCGGCCTGCCCGATTGCGACGCCTGCGCGGCCGGCTCGAACAACTGGGTCATCTCCGGCAGGCACACGGCCAGCGGAAAGCCGCTGCTCTCGAACGACATGCACCTCGGCCTCAGTTCGCCCAACATCTGGTACATGGCCGACCTGCGCGCGCCGGGATTTCACGCCGCCGGCGTGACGCTGCCGGGAATGCCGCTGGTCATCGCCGGGCACAACGAGCATGTCGCGTGGGGATTCACCGCGCTGTACGGCGATGTGCAGGATCTTTACGTTGAAAAGCTCGACGGCAAGGGCAACTACCAGGCGAGCGACGCAACCTGGAAGCCGCTCGCGATCGATCACGAAGTGATTCACGTCCGCGGAAAGCAGGACGTGGACGAGGATGTTCGCTCGTCCGATCACGGGCCGCTGATCAACCCCATTCTGTCCATGACAGGCTCGCACGAGGGCCGCGCCATCGCGTTGAAGTGGACCCTGTACGACCCCGGCCTCAATGCCCTGCCCTTGTACGCGATGAACACCGCATCGAATTGGCAGGAGTTCTCGGCCGCGCTGGCCGCGTGGTACTGGCCCACGCAGAATGTGGTCTACGCTGATGACCAGGGCCACATCGCGTATCACGCCGTCGGCAAGGTGCCGGTCCGCCCCGGCGGACTGACGAGCACCCCGGTCGAGGACGCGCAGCATGAGTGGAATGGCTTGATCCCATTCGAGTCCATGCCCAACGCCTTCGATCCGCCTTCGGGATTTCTGGCCACCGCCAATTCCCGCGTAACCTCAGATAAATTCCCCACGCCCATCACCCTGGAATGGGCCGACCCCTACCGCGCCGAGCGCATTTACAAGCTGCTGCAGGGCCGCGACGGGCTTGCGCCCAAAGACATGATCGCCGTCGAGACGGACGTCTACAGTGAATCCGACCAGGAACTCGCGCACCGGTTTGCTTACGCCATTGATCACACATCCGGCGTCGACGATCGCCTGCGCAAGGCCGCAGACCTGATGCGCAGTTGGGATGGACGGCTGAGCGTTGATTCCGCCGCGGCTTCGCTGGTACGTTCGACGCGCTCCGCCCTCGGACCATTGGTCATTGAGCCCCGGCTGGGTGATCTGTGGACCCAGTACAGGTGGTCCGAGTCGAATTTCGCTGAGGAAGAAATCGTCATGCATGGCAGCGCCGACTGGCTTCCTCCTGGATACAAGGACTGGGATGCGATGCTCACCGAAGCCGTGCGCCGCGGCATGGACAAGACCCGCGAGCACCCGCCAGCTCCGCGCGACCTGAGCAAGTGGGCCTACGGAACCTGGCACGTGGTGGACATCGAGCATCCGCTGGCCGGGCTGCTGCCGGTCATTGGCCGCGTCGCCGGGACTGGACCGCAGCCGCTCAGCGGCGACAACATTACCGTCAAGCAGGTAGGCCGCGCCTTCGGGCCCTCGCAGCGGTTCACCATGGATTGGAGCAACGTCGACGGATCCACCGAGAACATCGTGCTCGGCGAAAGCAGCAATCCCTACGGCCCATACTTCCGCGATCAATGGGATGACTATTACCGCGGAACCACCTTTGCCCTTCCCTTCAGTCCCGCGGCCGTGGCCGCTCAGGCCCGCCACACTCTGCGGCTGACGCCATGAAAAAGCAGGGAACTGGGAATAGGGAACTGGGAATAGGGGAAGAGGCCAGCGATCTGAAACCGCTTTGGCGCCGGTTCGGGGGAACGGCGCTGATCCTGCTTTGCACCCTGGTCGCGACCCTCCCGCAGATCGTCCGCGGCCCTTCCTGCGGGCACGACTTCGATTTCCATCTTGTATCGTGGCTGGATGCGCTGAACAGCTGGCATCACCGCATCCCGTATCCGCGCTGGGCTCCGAGCCCCAACTTCGAAGCTGGTGAGCCCCGCTTCATCTTCTATCCTCCGCTGACGTGGATGGCCGGCGCCCTTTTGGGCGCGGTCCTTCCCTGGAAGATGGTGCCGCCGGCAATGGTCTTTTTGCTGTTCGCCGCAACTGGCCTGGCAACCCGCGCGCTTGCCCGGCAGGCATTCAACAACGGCGTCGCAACGCTGGCCGGCTGCGCCGCCGTCTTCTCCGGCTACGCGTTGTTCACTGCCTACGAGAGGTCGGCATTTGCCGAAATGACCGGCGGCTTCTGGGTTCCGATCCTGCTCCTGCTTGTGTTGCGCGAATATCGGGCCTCCTCTCCGTCGGCCAATCGTCCTGGGGTACCCCGAATCTCCGGGCGGTTTTTTCCCAGAGATGTGGGAAGCCACGAACCCCCTCCAGCCTCTCTCTTAACCATCGACCGAACCGCTCTGCTGCTTTCTTTAGTCGTCGCCGGCGCATGGCTCTCCAACGCGCCCCTGGGTGTAATGCTGAGTTACCTTCTCGCGGCGATGGCCATCGTGGTGGCGCTCCTCGACCGATCATGGATTCCTATCCTGCGCGCAGCCGTTGGCGCCGCGCTCGGCCTGGGACTGGCCGCATTCTTTCTCATTCCCGCCGCCTGGGAACAGCGCTGGGTGGCCATCCGGCAGGCTGTCGACGATCCGGGGCTGCTGATCGAAAACAGCTGGCTGTTCGCGCGCCACCCCGATCCCCGCCTTGAGTTGCACGACGTCGAGCTGATCCGGGTCTCGGCCATCGGAGTCAGCATGGTTTTGCTGGCGATGGCCGGACTGGGCGTGAGCTGGTGGCGGCACACGCTTCCCGCAGGGCGCCGATGGTGGATCCCGCTCGCGCTCATCCCAGTCGCCGTCCTGTTCCTCCAGTTCCCTGCCTCGGATTTCCTCTGGAACGCGCTACCCAAGATGCGCTTCCTGCAATTCCCCTGGCGCTGGCTCGTCGTGCTCGAAGCGCCGATGGCCATCTTCTTCGCCTCGGCTCTTTGGGCAGGGCGCCGCGCCTGGCGCACGCTGGCGGCCGCCGCATGTGTCCTATTCTTTTTGGCTGCAACCGCTTTTGCCTTTGTCTCCCTGTTCCAGGGTTGCGACGAGGATGACAGGGTGAATGGAGTCGTGCGGGATTACCAGGCGGAGATGGGGTTCCAGGGCACCGACGAATACGCCCCACCCCGCGCGGACGATTCCCTCGTGGCCAGCGGCCTCCCCTTTGCCTGCCTGGTCAGCGATCCGGCCATCACACTCGGACAGGGCGATCCCGACATGACGCCGGATTGGTGGCCCGAGCAGGGCACTTGCGACGCCACCTGGTCCGTGGATCGGAAGAAAGAATCGCCGCAGCACCTGCGGCTCCAGGCCGACATACCCCATGCCGGGTACCTGGTACTGCGCCTCAGAACGTACCCTGCCTGGCACGTACGCGTGAATGGGCAAGGCGTTTCCTCCCTGCCCGAACGGGAGGATGGCCTGATGGCTGTGCCCGTTCCGCACGGCCCGGTAGCGCTGACGGCCGACTGGACCACCACTCCCGACGTCATCGCAGGGCGTCTGGTCAGCGCCATGGTGCTGGCGCTGGTCACAGCCCTCTGGTGGTTCCAGCGGCGCCGGATGCAAGGTCAGTTATCATGAGGTCGATGCCCATGGACGTGAAATCGCTCATCCAGGAAGGCGCGGAATTGACCGATCGCGCGCTGGAAGAGCTTCTTCCCCGCGCCGACGCCGTTCCCGCGAACATCCATGCCGCGATGCGACATTCGACTTTTGCCGGCGGCAAGCGGCTGCGGCCGGTGCTGGCCATGCAGGCGGCGGCAACCATTGCCGGTGAGCTACCCGGAGGCATCGAGCGGCTGGGCGCGGCCATCGAGATGCTGCACACCTATTCGCTCATCCACGACGACCTGCCTGCGCTCGACAACGACGACCTTCGCCGCGGCAAGCCCACCTGCCACGTGGCTTTCGGCGAAGCCATTGCGATCCTCGCCGGAGACGGCCTTCAGACGCGCGCTTTCGAGGTGCTCGCCGGTCTCGAGTGCCCTGCGGAAGCGGCCATCCAGATCATCGGACTGATTGCGAATGCTACCGGAACCGTGGAAGGGATGATCGGCGGCCAGGTGCTCGATCTCGAAAGCGAGCACCTGAAGCCTACGCCGCAACTGGTGGAAGCCATCCACCGCGCCAAGACTGGAGCCCTGATCCGGGTGAGCGTGGTGACCGGCGGTATCTACGCCGGGGCGACCGCGCCGGACGTAGCGGCCCTCGACACCTTCGGCCGCAAAGCCGGCCTCGCGTTCCAGATCGTCGACGATGTCCTCGACATGACGGTGGATTCCGCGCACCTGGGCAAGACCGCCGGCAAGGACCTGGCAACGGAGAAGGCGACCTGGCCGGCGGTGTTCGGGATTGAGCAGAGCCAGCGCGACGCCGCCGACCTCATCCAGGAAGCCTTTGCCGCTCTGGAGCCCTACGGCAGCCGCGCCGAAGGCCTGAAATCCGTCGCCCGCTTCCTGGTCGAGCGCAAGAACTGAAGCAGATTTCAGCCTTCAGTTTTCTGCTGATTACACTCTTGAAACTTGGTCTGTAAAGAAGGGCCTCTGATGCGCGCCGCAGAACTGATTGCTCCCCTCACATTCCGGCTTGCCGATATGCCGATCGACGATCCCGGACCCGGCGAAGTACAGGTCAGGATCGGCGCGGTGGGAATCTGCGGGTCTGATTTACACGCTTACTCCGAGGGCACGGTCGGCAGCACTCCAAATGTGTACCCCATGGTCCTGGGGCACGAGCCGGCCGGGTCGATCGTCAAGACCGGCGCCGGGGTCACCGGCCTGCATGCGGGCGACCGCGGAGCCCTTGAACCCGCGCTTTATTGCTATCACTGCGAATTCTGTCTAAGCGGGCGCCACAACGTTTGCGCCAATATTCGCTTTCTCAGCAACCCTCACCATCCCGGCTTCTTTCGTGAAGTAATCAACCTGCCGGCCGCCAACTTTTTTTCTATCCCGGCCGGGCTGTCGTTCGCGGAAGCCGCGCTCGCGGAGCCCCTTGCGGTGGGCCTGCACACCGTGGGGCTGGCGTCGATTCGCGCCGGCGAAACGGTCGCCGTCTTCGGCGCGGGACCCATCGGGTTGTTAACCATCGCCGCGCTGCGGGCTGCCGCGGCCGCGCGTATCTGGGCCGTCGAACCCCTGCCTCACCGCCGCGAGTTGGCCCGTGGCATGGGCGCAGACATTGCCCTCGAGCCGGAGGAAGCAGTGGAAGAAATCCTCAGAGTGACAAGGCAACGCGGCGTGGACTGCGCCATCGATTGTGCGGCCGGAGCCGACACCACCGGCCAGGCCATTCAAGTCACCCGCAATGCCGGGCGGGTGGCGCTCACCGGCATTCATTCCACGCCCTTCGTGTCGCTGGATGGATCTGCGATGAGGAGGAAGGAACTCACCCTATTCAACGTGCGCCGTTCGAACGACGAGACCGAAGCGGCTCTTCGCCTGCTCAGCACCGACGCGCGCCGGTTTGCGCCGCTGCTGACCCACACCCGGCAACTCGAACAGATCGATGAAGCCTTCGCGATCGCCAGCCAATATCGCGACGGAGTGGGAAAAATGATCGTCACGCCCTGACCGGGGGTGCCCAAGGTCCCCGGTGTTGGGACCTGGGATACCACCATCCATCGGGACTGACACTCGTCCCTCGTTCCCTGCTTTACCGGTTAAACATGCTGCGCAGCTTATCGCGCTTGGCGGCGAGGTCGTCGATGGTGTGCGACGCCTGATCGAGCAGGCGCTGCGCGTCGTCGAGATACCCAGGCAGGGTGCCCCACCAGTCGCGCACCGTGTCTTTCTGATCGACAAGAGTGAGCGCCATGGCTCCCGCCGTCACAACCAGGCCGGCCTTCTTCTTTCCACTGAGCAGCAGCAAGCCGCCGGCCAGGAACGCCCCGCCCACGGCGGTTCCCAACCAATCGGGCAGGCCGTGCCCCGATTTCGTGATACCACCCTCTCCCTGCGGAAAGCCGGATGGTTGAGGAAATGCCGTCACGCCCATGTATTCTCCTTCTTCCAGGATTAGGGATTAGGGATTAGCGTTTGTAGTGAGATCCAGCGTCAGTCCCTCAGTCCCGTCTTTCCCAAAGATGCAGTTTGCCCTGATACCGTAGCCCGCCATCGAAGCCGACCGTCAATCCAGGTCAAATTCGCGCAGCGGCTTCACGTCGGGTGCGTCCTTGGCCTTGCGCAGCGCCTCGGCAAATTTCTTTTCCAGCAGATCGGCCTTATTGCGCTCCGCTTCCGCGCTCTGCCGGAAGATCGATTCCTTGCGCTCATCGTGCTCGCGCATGGCCTTGGCCGCCGTTTCCAGGTCTTCGAACATGCGCTTGCGTGGCGCCGACGTATGACTCACCAGCAGGCCGGTGGCCGCGTCGATTCTCAGCATTGCTCCGCAATCCGGACACGCTACCTCGAATAGTTTTTCCTCTGCCTTCGCCATTCGAAGAATTGTAGGCGCTCCCGCCCGAAGTTGCACAGAGCAACCGCGGTCATGCGTGGTCGGGCATCCCCTCGCTGGACAGGGAGGGTCAACGTTCCGCTGGTAGCGCAACCTGACTCGCTATATAATGTTCCCAAACCACACTTCCCTTTCTGCCGGTGACCCTTGCTTTTGCTCTCATCTTGGAAAGCCCCCCTTCTCGCCCCACCGCTGGCTTTGTGCGTGATCGCCGGTATTCTGGCCGCCGAATCCGGGTTCGCGCTTTTCTGCCATGTCCAGCAGCGGGCGATGCAGTCGCTGATGACCCAGGCCCGCCACCGGCAGGCCGCATGCCTCGAACTCGGATGGCGCTGGGAAGCCGATGACCAGGAGAATCAATACAGGCCCGGCAACAGCGCCGGAACGCAGGCCACCGTCGGTCCCATCTCCGGATTCATAATGGACATCACCGAGGACGAATACGGCCATGCAGAAGGCCAGTGCCATGAGGTAAACGCATCATACGTCAACCTTCTGCCGCGTTACTGAGAACCCATATGGGTACCCCAACGTCGCGACGCATTTGTATTTGTCACTATGTGGAGAGCTCCGCGGCATCCGCCAAAACCGGCTACAAACCCGCCGCGCTACGATGGCCTTATGCCTCGCCGGGTGCTTCTCCTCGCCGCCGCCGCATCCATGGCTCTTGCCGCATCGTCCCAATCCGTGAACCAGGACGAAGCGTTACTCAATAAGGCGCGCTCGCTCTACGACACGCCCCTCACCGGCAACCTGGCCTCGTTCAGTTGCGCAGTTCAATTCGACTGGAAACGACACTTCGAGGACCTTGTGGGAACACTCCCGTCCTCGGTTGTGGAATCCGTCGAGCGTTTGCAGAAAGTCCAGCATAGCGTCAAGGTAAATGCGAGCGGCGCCAAAATTTTCAGCGCGCCCCACACTCCTGACTTTGGCGGTTCCCAGTCCATCGCTCAACTCGAGCAGGTTTTCACCGCCATGCTCAAGCAAGGGTTGAACGCGTGGCTCCCATTCAGCACGAACGTGATCCTGCCCGCCAGTCCGACGGCGTTTCATTTCGAAGACGCCGGGACGACGTACAAGCTCACCATGGCTGCTGAGGGCGTGGAAGCCAACCTGCTCCTCAACCGCGATCTGCGCATCATCAGCGGCGTTACCCAGCTTCCCCAACCCACGCGGTTCACCACCCATTTTGTCGATGGGCCGCACGGCTATCTTCTCGAGTCGGTGACCAGCGGTCCGCCAGCCGGATCTCCGGACTCCGATACCACCTTTGACTTCACTTATCAAACGCTCGGGGACTTTCAGATTCCCTCGTCGATGAGCGTAAGCCAGTCCAGCACCAAGCCATGGCATTTTGCCCTGACCCACTGCAACGTCGTTACGTCCGCGAAGTCGAAAGTCCGGCCACCACAGTAGCTACTTCCGTTTCGCTATCGCCTGTTCCCTGCTTTTGTACGCACGAAACCGTCCCACCAGCGATGCCGGCCCGGCAACCGTGAGATGCACGAGGTTGCCCTCGTAGGAACGATCGCGGATCACCATGCCCGCTTCAATGGCAGCAAGCGCCGCTCCCTCCTGCTGGGGAATATCGAGTTCAGCCTCGATGACCGGATCGGAGTAGAGCACCCGGTCGATCGCCTCGAGCAGCGCGTCGATTCCCTCTCCCGTGCGTGCCGAAACAAAGACCTCGGTTCCCGCGAGTGAATCAGGATGAGGGCGCGAAGCAATGCCCTGGCGCTGGTCAGCGTCGAGCAGGTCGACCTTGTTCAGTACCTCGACGCGCGGTTTGGTGAGCGCATTCAACTCCAGGAGCACCTTCTCCACCTGCGCCTTCTGTTCTTCTCCATAGCTGGACGCCGCATCGCGGACGTGCAGCAGCACCTCGGCCTGCTGCACTTCTTCGAGCGTGGCGCGGAAGCTGGTCACCAGGCTGTGCGGGAGATTGCGAATAAACCCCACCGTGTCGGAGAGCAGAACCTTGCGCCGGCTGGGAAGCTCGATCGCGCGCAGCTTGGGATCGAGAGTGGCGAACATCTGCGCCGACTCGAGGACCTGCGCCCCGGTAATGCGATTGAACAGCGTGCTTTTGCCCGCGTTGGTGTACCCCACCAGGGCCACCGTGGGCACCGGTACCGATTCGCGCCGCTGCCGCTGCTGGCGGCGCACGCGGCGCACCGCTTCGAGATCAAGCTTGAGCTGATCGATGCGGCGCTGGATGCGCCGGCGATCGGTTTCCAGTTGCGTTTCCCCAGGACCGCGGGTGCCGATGCCTCCGCCCAACTGCGACATCGCCTTGCCTCTTCCCGTCAGGCGCGGCAACATGTACTCCAGCTGAGCAAGCTCCACCTGGAGCTGGCCCTCGCGGGTTCGGGCGTGGCGCGCAAAAATGTCGAGAATGAGCTGCGTGCGGTCCAGCACGCGGCACGGCAGGGCAGCATCCAGGTTGCGCAACTGCGTGGGAGACAGGTCGTGGTCAAACAGGACCAGGTCCGCATCCGACGAAGCCGCAATGGCGGCGATCTCTTCCACCTTGCCCGCGCCGATCAGCGTAGCCGGATCGGGGCGCGGCCGCCGCTGCATCAGTTCCTCGACGATGTCCGCTCCCGCGCTCGAAACCAGCTCGCGAAATTCCGCCAGGGACTCTTCCACGCTCAGGCCGGGCGATCCGGGCCGGGAGGATAATTTTCCGGGAGGCGCAGACGCGCTGTCCTTTTCGAGATCGGAAGGGAGCAATTCGGAGGAGTCGGGCCCATGCAGGCGCACTTCGGCCCGCGCACCTTCAAGGCCAGCCCTGTTGGTGCGTGGACGAGCGGCGAAATCCACTCCGACAAGAATCGCGCGTTCCCGAATTCGACCTCGGCCACGAACCTCAGTGGTAAGCATCAGGGAACCGCGGCTCCTGAGCGGGTCAACTTCCAATCGGAACCGCTCCTCGCGGAGCCTCGCCCGATCCGGCGGCCGGCGTCGTCACCGCAGACGGACCAAGGCCCGTATGGACAGCCGCCGGACGATGCTCGGCGTGGAGCACGCTCCGGTTGCTGACGACGGTGGAGATGGCGTGCTTGAAGATCAACTGCTCCTGGCTGTTGTTTTCGAGGAGCACCGAGTACTTGTCGAACGAGCGAATCTTGCCAGTGAGCTTGACGCCGCTGACCAGATAAATTGTGATTGGGGTTTTATCTTTCCGAACGGTATTCAGGAACGTGTCCTGAATATTTTGTGCCGGCTTGTTTTCCATTGCCGATCTCCTACTTTCCTCATCGTTTAGATGCGTTTCGGAACGTGAATTGTGGATCAAAACAAAACCACGGGACCGCCCACGGAAGCCCCGGGAGCCGTCAAATCCCGCAATGTGACAACAATATCGTTAAACCCAAATGTTTTCAACCGGGCACCCCGGAGCGTCCGGCCGGCAACCGCCGGGGGCTTATGCCTTCGGGCCTCCACTCCCATCCCACTGATACCATGAATGCGTGAAAAGCCCTCTCATGCAGCAGGTTTCCGTGGCCAACCCGGTTCCGATGTTGGACCTCGAACGCCAGTACGAGCCCCTGAAGCAGGAGATGCTCGAGGCGCTTGCCGGCGTGCTCCAAACCCGGCAATTCATCCTGGGGGACTCGGTCGCACGGTTCGAGACCGAGGCAGCTTCACAGCTCGGCGTAGCCCACGCCGTCGGATGTTCCTCGGGAACCGATGCCCTGTGGCTGGCGCTGGCGGCCGAGGGCCTGGGGCCGGGAGATGCGGTTCTCACCACTCCTTTCAGCTTTTTCGCCTCGGTCAGCGCCATTCTGCGCGCCGGCGCCTCCGCCATCCTCGCCGACATCGAGCCCTCTTCCTTCAACCTCGACCCGCAGGCAGTGGAAAAGGCGCTCCACAGCCGCCAGGGTGCCGCAGTCCGGGCCATATTGCCCGTACACCTCTACGGGCAGCCTGCCGACTGGGATTCTTTCGCTCGTCTCGGACGGGATCATGGATTCAAGCTGATTGAGGACGCCGCCCAGGCCTGGGGCGCCACATGGCAAGGCGCCAAGGCGGGGGGTCTGGGCGACGCCGCCGCATTCAGCTTTTATCCCACCAAGAACCTGAGCGCCGCGGGCGATGCTGGCATGGTGACCACCAACTCGGGGGAAATCGCCGAACGCCTGCGCATGCTCCGCCAGCACGGCATGCGCCGCCGTTACTACCACGACGAAATCGGCTGGAATGCGCGCATGGACGGGTTCCAGGGCGCCATCCTGAGCGTGAAACTGAAGTACATTCCCGAATGGAATCAGAAACGCCGCGCCGTCGCCGAGCGCTATCACGCGTCGTTCCGGAACGCAGGCCTGGCCGAGCCCGGACCCTACCCGGCGCACGGTGTCGTTCTCCCACGGGAACTGGAAGGCCGCACCCACGTATGGCACCAGTACGTCCTCCGCTGCGCGCGCCGCGATGAGCTGCGGGCTTTCCTCACCAGCCGCCGCATCGGCAGCGAGGTTTATTACCCGCTGCCGCTGCACCTGCAACCGGCGCTCGCGTGCCTGGGCTACCGCGAGGGGGATTTCCCCGAAGCCGAGCGCGCCGCCCGCGAAGTGCTCGCGCTGCCCATCTTCCCCGAGCTGCGCGAAGACGAGCAGCAGACGGTCGTGAATGCAATTGCGGAGTTCCTGAGCTGAATCGGCGATATTCAGACCAGCCGTGGTCCGTTTATGATGCGGCCCACGATGTTTCCTTACGATGCTCAGCTTCAAGCCGCGCTCCAGCCTTTGCCGCAGACCATCCCCGGTGTGCTCGAAACCATGCAGGCCATCGACACCATCTGCGCCGACGGTGACGGGCTGAAATGGTTCAACTGGCTTTACCTGCGCGTTACCCAAACCGTCGAGGACCGCGTCACCTCGAGCAGCTTCGCCGATCCCGCCTGGATGGCTGCACTCGACGTCCAGTTCGCCGGGCTCTATTTTCAAGCCGCGCAGTCGCTGCTTTCGGGCGGCAGCCAACCCGGCTGCTGGGCGGCACTCTTTGCCGTGCGCAACCAGCCGCGGCTGGCGCGCATCCAGTTTGCGTTCGCGGGAATGAACGCGCATATCAACCACGATTTACCCCTGGCGGTGGTCAAAACCTGCAAGGCATTCGGGGCAACTCCGCAACATCGCACCCCGCAGTACAACGACTACACCTCCATCAACGCCACTCTGTCCTCGCTGATCGACGTCGCCAAATCGACCCTGCGATTGCGCCTTCTGGGCGACGATCTACCCGCCATCTCGGCCCTGGACGATACGCTCGCCGCCTGGTCCATCACCGCGGCACGCGAGGCAGCGTGGAACAACGCCGAACTCCTCAACCATGTCGAGGCCGTGCCACAGCTGGCTGATGGATTTATGGACACGCTCGACGGCTTGACATCGGTGGTCGGCAAGACCCTGCTGGCCCCCTGAGCTGAGCGCGAGACTCACCGAAAATCGTTGCCGGTTTTTAGAGGGCCGCACCGAACGGCGCGCATTTTACATCCGATCAAAACCAGGAGCAATTGAGCCATCCTTGAGCGTGGACGGGTTTTTGAACCGGAATACGCTTCGAACGACGAAATATGCCGCGTGGAGGCAGAATGAGCGTTGCACAGGGGAAAATTCCATGGCGAGATGCAAGCAAAGACGCCGCGCCCATGGAGTGCCACGTCGTTGCGCTCGCCGGTGGGACCGGGAAGCCGCTCGGGGGCTGCGGAATCGGCCCGCCCTTGCAGCGCATAATAGCGCAGGTAGTCGACGGCCTCCCGGACCTCGGCGAGCGCGGCGGGGATCGTACGCCCGCCCTCGCGGATGATCAGCGCCATCAATTCGGCCATACGGTTCTGATAGAGATCGGCCGCACGTTCCAGAATGGCAGCCCGCGCGCCGGCCGACGTGCGATCCCAGGACGGCGCGCTGCGCAGCGCGCGAGCGACCGCCCGTTCGAGCAGCTCCGGCCCGGCCGCGACGACGGTGCCGACCCGGCGCCGCCGGTCGCTCGGATCGAAGACCGGCTCGGCGGCGCCCGGCTGCTCGACGCCGCCAATGATCGGGGCCGCCGTCCTGGGCCGGCTGAGAGCCTCGGCAAGTCCATCGCGCAGCGCGGCGAGTGCCGGCAGATGGTTCAAGTCGAGGCCGCGCGAATTTTGCCGCGCCGGCCCGTAGAGGTCGCGCGGCAGCGGGATCTTGGGATGCGGTTTTACCGGCAGCCGGGCGAGCCGCGTGATCGGATCGGCGATGATCTCGTCGATCGGCTGTGCGTCGTCGACGATGCGGTTGACAAAGGAGGTGTTGGCGCCGTTCTCGAGCAGCCGCCGTACCAGGTAAGCGAGCAGATCCTCATGGCCGCCGACCGGTGCATAGACGCGGCACGGCCGGTCCGTCCCTTCGGATTCGACGATCTGCTCGTAGAGTGCCTCGCCCATCCCGTGCAGGCGCTGAAACTCGTAATCCCGGCGCTCGCCGGCGAGCTCGAGTACGGCAGCCACGGTATGCGCGTTATGGCTGGCGAATTGCGGATAGAAGACCGGCCCGAATGCCAGCAACCGCCGCGCGCAGGCGAGATAGGAGACATCGGTCGTGACCTTGCGGGTATAGACCGGGTATCCGTCGAGCCCGCGCTCCTGGGTGCGTTTGATCTCGCTGTCCCAATAGGCGCCTTTGACGAGGCGCACCATCAGCCGCCGCCGGCCCCGCTGGGCCAGATCGGCGAGCCACTCGATGACCGCAAGAGCCCGCTTCTGATAGGCCTGGACGGCGAGGCCGAGCCCGTCCCAACCGGCGAGATCGGCAGCGAGCGCGAGCGCCTCCAAGAGATCGAGCGAGAGGTCGAGGCGATCGGCCTCCTCGGCGTCGATTGTGAAACCGACGCCGACCTGCCGGGCGTGGCGCGCGAGGCCGAGGAGAATGGAGGACATTTCGGCAAGCACGCGATCACGCTGCGCCATCTCGTAGCGCGGGTGCAGCGCCGACAATTTGATCGAGATGCCGGGCGCCTCGGCGACAGCCCGGCCCGCTGCCACCCTGCCGATCGCGGCGATGGCGCGGTCGTAGGCGGCGGCGTAGCGCGCGGCATCTGCCGCGGTGTGCGCTGCCTCGCCAAGCATGTCATAGGAATGCCGGTAGCCGTGCCGCTCGGCTCCGCGCGCCCGTTCGAGCGCCTCCTCGATCGTGCGCCCCATGACGAACTGACGGCCGAGGATATGCATCGCCGCCGTCACCGCTTGGCGCACCACCGGTTCGCCGGAGCGGGCGACAAAGCGGCGCAGCGCCGCGCGCAGATCGTGCGCCGCCGGTTCGGCGCGCAGCAGGCGGCCCGTCAGCATCAGCGCCCAGGTCGAGGCGTTGACGAAGATCGACTCCGACCGCCCGAGATGGCTTTCCCAGTCCGCTGCGCCGATCTTGTCCCGGATCAGCCGGTCGACCGTCTCCGCGTCGGGGATGCGCAGCAACGCCTCGGCGAGGCACAAGAGCGCCACTCCTTCCGGCGATGACAGGTCGTATTCGTGGAGAAAGGCGTCGATGCCGCCCTTGCCCAGCCGCTCGCGACGGACGGCGGCGACGAGGCCGCGCGCGGTGTCGGCGATCCGGTCACGCCTGTCCGCCGGGATCTCGCCCACGGCGAGGATGCGCGCCACCGCCTCGCTTTCGTCCACCCGGCAGCTGTCGCGGATCGCAACCCGCAACGGCATCGCCTGCGGCAAGGGGCTGGCGAAAACGATGCCCATGGCGGGTTTCCTCGGTTCACCGTCCTTCGACGCTCGGCCGTCCTCCTTCTCGACCGCTTTCAATCGGGGTTGAGGCGGTGGCTCTGCAGGAGGGGCCGTCTCGAGGCCGTTGAGCGAGCGCTCGGCTTTGGCCTCGCCGAGATCGCGGGCCCGCCGATACCAGAATACTGCCTGGTCGGGATCACCGCGCAGGCCGCGCAGGCCGGCGCGGCCGAGAAAGGCCGCATCGAAGGTCACCGCCATGCGCATCGCCGCACGACCGTCTCCCGCATTGGCGGCACGCTCGAAGAACAGCCGCGCCGAGGCAATATCGCCCGCAGCGAGGAAGGCGTCGCCGCGCGCCACGAGAGCGGCGGTCTCGGCGGCGGACAGCCGCGGCCCCGGTCGGCGCCGGTTGTGGTGGCGGCTCCGGCGCTGGCCGGGAGGGACTTGCGGCGCCCGGGCCCGCGGTGTCGGGCACTGCTGGTTGTGGGGCTGCGTCGGCGGCAGGCGCCGCGTCGGGGGGCGCGGCGGCGACGGTGACCGAGGACGAGCCGGCGGCGGGCACGGGCGCTATCGGTGTTGCCACACGAGCCGGCACGTCCGCCGACAGGGCACTGCTGTCGTCGCGCCGCCAGATGTGGTCGCGCACAAGACCGACAAGGCTACCGAGATCCTGTGACACGAACGCACCGACGATCAGCCAAAGGGCGCCAAGGCAGACGATGACGACCGCCGGCAGCTTCAGGAACGCGGCGTATCGGCGCGGCGCGAGGCTCGGTGGCGCAATCTGGTCCGTTGCAACGCTCGTGTCGGGCTCGACGGCGGATCTCCTGCCAAGGCGTCTTTGCGACAACCTTGCGAGCAGGCTACCCCTCCCGGGATCGATTTCGAGCATGCGGCGCGCGAGGCGATTGACCGCCGTCGGATCGCCGCCCGAGGTCAGCGCGATCAGCGCCACCCGTTGCGCGGTAAACAGGTTCGCTCCTTCGCCCGGCGGCAGCTGATGGCGAATGAACGCCTCGACTTCGTCACGCTCGAGCTGTTGGACGCGAAGGTGCGCCGCGAACCCCTCCTTGAGGATGTGGAGCCCCGGCCTCTCAAAGCGCTCAAGGAAGGCTGAACGCGCCAACAGCACGCCCGCTTCGAGTGCGTCAGGCTCGGACGGCACGCCTTGCGCCGCCCCAAGAATATCCTTGATCTGTCCATCGGAGAGCCGGTCCGCGTCGGCGAAAACAAGAATCGGAGAACGGAACACTGCGCGCCCGCCGTCGTCTCCTGTCTCGCGGTTGGGTGTCGGCAGGTCCGCATCCGCCCTACCGCAGCCGATCAGTTTCTGTAGATCGAGCTCGGGGCCGGAGCGGATCTCGGTCACTACTCGCAGCGCCGCCGCCTTCCTCAGCGCCTCTGCGAGCATCGGGAGGGTTGCCGGCGGATCGCCAGTTACGAGGACCAGGCGGCCCCGGCGCAAGGCGTCGGCAATGCCTCTGGCAAGATGGTGGTAGTGCTCTGCGGTGGCGAGGTAATCAGACCCCGCGTCCGGTGTCGCGAAAGCGCTGGCAGACAAATTCGAGCTCGTTGACGTCATACCAAGATTTCGCCAGACATCTCCATCGTTACATCTAAGACGCTGCTGCAGTTAAAGACAGGCGGCAGCCGGCATCGACCGACGAACGCGCGACGCTAACTCCGAATCGACGGTCGCGCAACGACCGAGAGCGCCAAACCCATGTCCGATCCCTTACGGGAAACGAGATCTCGCACCGGGCGCTATGGCGGTGGAAGTGGATTGCCCCTCGGCACGATTGGCCCGGTGTGGAGCTTGACGCCGGTTGCGAGCGTGATCTTCGAGCTGACGACGGGCGGCATCGAGGGTCAATCGCGGTCAGCGGCTGCGGTGGCTGACAACTCGCCCCCGAGCGCCACAAGCCGCTCGGCATTGCTCCGCCGGGGTCGAGTGCCACCGGGCCGGCGCAAACCCCTAGCAACTCAGGTGTCGGATGGTAGATCGTCTTGCTGATCATCGTCGAGATTTTGTAACCATCCACCCCTACTTCTGCACCGATAAGAGCTGCGGGGAGGAACCAGTGCCGGAATTACCTGATGTCGAGTTGTACAAGGAGCATTTGGATGCGACCTGCCTGGGCCGGACCATTCATCAGGTAGAGGTCGGCGATACTCGGATTCTCGCAGGCGTGTCGGCCGCCGAGCTGGCGCGCCAACTCGAAGGCGCGCGGATCACCGCGTCCCGCCGGCACGGCAAGCATCTCCTGGTCGATCTCGGACCACCGGGCTGGCTCACCCTGCATTTCGGGATGAACGGCTCGCTCAAGCATTTCACAGATGGCGAGAAAGATCCGCCCTATGACCGCGTGCGCCTCGATTTTGCCGGCGGACATCATCTCGCCTATGTCAATCCTCGATTGCTCGGCCGCATCGGACTTGCTTCCGATGCCGATGCGTTTATCGCGGCTGAGGGGCTCGGCCCGGACGCTCTCGATCTGCGCTTTGATCTTGCGGCGCTCGAGCGGGCGCTCGCGGGCCGCAAGCGCGATGTCAAATCGCTGCTGATGGATCAGGAGGTGGTGGCGGGGATCGGCAACATCTATTCCGACGAGATCCTTTTCCAAGCCCGCATCAACCCGCGGACGCGCTGCGATCGGCTCGACGTCCGCGCGCGCCGGCACCTGTTCGGCCGGATCAAGAATGTGCTGGAGATCGCCATCACAAGCGGCGCCGGCGCGGAGCGGCTCGTCGATCGTCTACCGGGTTTTTTCCTCATCCCGCACCGCGGGAGGGGCGGACGATGCCCCCGTTGCGGCGGTGAGATCGCGAGCAGCAAGCTTGCCGGCCGCACCGCTTATTATTGCCCGCGATGCCAGATCGAGGCCGCATGAAATGGCGGCGTCGTAAAATCGGCGACCGGCTTCGGGTGTCGCCAAAGGCGGAATCGAACCCGCTGTGGCCGTCCGGGAAGCTGCAGCGGTAGTCGGCGGCATCCGCAGTCGCGCGGGCTTCGAGACTAACGCGTTCGGCGACCCCGCGCATGTCGCGGGGAGCAATTTTGGATTTCGGCATCCGGAAATGGTAGGAGGTGCGCCGGAACCCATGAAGTTTGCCGCCCTCTTAGCTTGCTTGTTGGCCCTCTCGCTCGGCGGATGCTCGATGTTTCAGAGCACCGGGCCGATAGCGTCCGACGGTGGTTGCCCAAGGGCAGGCAGGGGACGAGATCCTCTTCGACGTGGTCCGGGTCGACGACCAAGTCGTCGCCACCTTGCTCGCCCAGCCGAGAGAGAGTTTCCATGCTCGGTTTGAACAGAACGGCAGCCCGCCGGAGCTGAAGATCGCGATCGGGGACACGATCTCGGTGAGCATATGGGAGAGTGCAGCCGGCGGGCTCTTCAGCGAGCCGCGGCCCGAACAGTCGCCTGCCGGTTCCCGGCCGGCGACCGAACCGCTTTCGCCGCAATCGCCGGCCGCGAAGCGGCATTCGGATTGAACATGCCGCCGAGACGCCGGGCGGATTGAACCCGCCGCTCGACCAGCTTCTCGGCGCTCCCGAACCCGCCAGCCGGCCCTCCCTCGGAGGCGCCGACACCATCCCCGGGTCCGCGGCCGAGCGGAGACCAATCCCGCGCCGGAACCGTTTTCGATCGAGGCGAACGTGCCTGCAGGCGGCCGGCAGGGCGCGACGCTTCCCGACCAGCAGGTAGCGCCGGATGGTGCGATCAGTGTCCCTTATGCGGGTCGGGTCCAGGCCGCCGGGCGAACGCCGGCGCAAGTCCAGCAAACGATCGAGGCATTGCTCGCGGACAAGGCACTCGAGCCGCAGGCGCTGGTGATCGTCAAACAGAGTGCCGCCAACGCGGTCACGGTGGGCGGGGAAGTGGTCGCCGGTGCCAGGGTCCCGCTGTCACCCGGGGGCGACAGGCTGCTCCAGCTGATCGCCGCCGCGGGCGGGGCCCGAGCGCCGGTCCACGAGACCTTCGTGCGGCTGGCACGCAACGGTATCACGGCGACGTTGCCCCTCGAACGGCTCGTCGCCGACCCGGCCGAGGACATCTACGCCCAGCCGGGCGACATCCTCACCCTCGCTCGCGTGTCGCAAACCTTCAGCGTGTTCGGCGCAACGGGCAGAAATGCGGCGATCAGTTTCGACGCCGAAAACATCACTTTGAGCGAGGCATTGGCGAAATCCCGGGGATTGCGGGACGACCTGGCCAACCCCTCGGGCGTATTCCTATTCCGCTACGAGCCGACTTCGATCGTCCGAGCGCTCGACCAGCCGCTGGCGGCGCGCGCGCAAGGCGGGATCTCGCCGGTCGTCTACCGGTTTGACCTCGCGGATGCTAATTCCTATTTTCTGGCCGACCAGTTTCCGGTTCGCGACAAGGACATTATCGTTGTTGCCGATGCCGCAGCCGTCCAGATCTATAACGTCTTTACGGTTCTGAACAAGGTCACCGGACCGTTCATCACCGGTATCGTGACCTGCCATTACGCAAAATGCTGACGATGGGGCGGCGGTGCTAACGCGCGAGCCCGCCGATCATGCCGGCGTGAACCGGCAGATATCCTCAGGACCAATATAATTGATGTCGCCCGGAGTAGCGAGGCCGATCGCGGCGGCAAAGGCGCCGAGGCGGATCGCGAGATCGAGATCGCCGTCGAGCAGCCCGTGGATCAGCCCGGCGACAAACGAGATCCCCGGCGCCGATCCGGTCGACGACCTTCACCACATAGCGCGGCGCATAGCGAAACTCGCCGCGGGTCAGCAGAAGCGTGCCGGGTTCGGCATCGGGCGGCCGCGTCAGCGCGACGAGAGGCACGCCGTAGCGTGCCGCGATCGCCGCGGCAAGCGGCTCTCCCGCCTGGGTGAAGCCCAAAACCTTTTGTGCATCGCGCTCGGCGAGGACCAGAAGATGCAGATGCGGCGCCGCCACTTCGAGCAACTCGCGCGCTTCCAGGGGGGTCGTCAAGGTCGCTCGATAATTCAGATCGTAGGACACCGGCTTTCCGGCCGCGGCAGCGAGCGCTGCGAGTTGCAGGATCAGCGCCCGGCAACTCGGGCCGAGCACCGGGGTGATCCCGGACAGGTGCAGCCACGCGCTCGCCTGAACGAGCGCATCCCACGGCGCGTCCTCGAAAGCCGAGTTCCGAGGCCGCCGAATGCTTGCGGTCATAGATGACGCGGCTCGTCCGCGGCTCGGGTCCGGGCTCGTAGAACATCAGACCGAGGCGCGCGTTCGCGATCCAGCGCACCCAGCGCGTGTCGACGCCGTGCCGTCGCGCCTCGCCGTCGACGATGCGGCCGAGCGGTCCTTCCGGCAACCGCGATACCCAGGCGACGCGGCGGCCGAGCCGGGCGAGGAGGCAGCCGACGTTCAGCTCGCTGCCGCCGACCCCGATCTCGAAAAGCCGCGCCTGTTCGAGCCGCTGGTCGGTAGGTGGCGAGAGGCGCATCAGCGTTTCGCCGAGAGTTAAGAGATCGTAGCGCCACTCCGACGAAAGGCTCATCCGCGCGGTCCGCCGGCGACATGGAGGACCTGGCCGGAGACGAACGAGGCGTCGTCGCTCGACACCCCGATGCCTCGGGCGCCGCCAGTGATCAGGGCGACCAGTCCGGCCGAGCGTTTCGTCATGCCGTCCCTCCTCGTCTGCGGCCCAGCCTGTCGCAGGAACCGGTCGCGTGCAACCGCTTCCTCACGGGTGATTCGGTCTGCCCCAGGTCATATACGGCAAAACGAGATCCGACCGTCCCCGAGGATGCACCGGCAAGCGCCAGTGCGCATTTTTGATACTGTCCGGGGGCGGCATCTCCACTCGCCAACCGCGAGACGCGGCAGCATACGCCGCTCGGAAAAATCGGTATGCACTCCGCCGGGCATCGGCCGGCGCAATTTGCCGCAATACAGCGAAAATTGCGTTTTCGCCCTAGAATCGCCCAGATAGACCGCCAGAATTGAGCGATATATCAATTGCTTCCATCGCAAATTCGTTACTTAGCGGATCAACGGAATTTTTCGCGCGATCAACGAATTAAAGCTGCCCTAACAAGCGAATAGCAACGGAAATTCCGCGGGGCGGAAATACCGCTCAATTCGCGGGAGCGAGGAGGATTCCGCACAACAGCATTGGGGTCGGACTGTCGGCCAGGCCGGGGCTAGGCGAGGCTCTTCGATACCATCTCGTAAGTGTTCTTGCTGAGGTCTGGAGCCGCGAGGACGCGCTCCAGCTCATGCCGCATCAGCGTTTGGCGCGCCGGGTCGTGGCGGCGCCACGCGCCGAGCGGCTGGACGAGGCGGGCCGCCGTCGTTGGATTAACCCTGTCGAGGGCGATGACCTCGTCGGCGAGAAAGACGTAGCCGGCGCCGCTCGCATCGTGAAAGCGCAACTGGTTGCCCTGCGCAAACGCGCCGACCAGCGCACGCACCCGGTTCGGGTTCTTGCGCTCGAAGGCGGGGTGCCGTGTCAGCTCGCGGACGCGGCCCGGCGTTGCCGGCAGTGACGAGCGCGCCTGCAGCGCGAACCACTTGTCGATCACCAGCTCGTCGTGCATCCAGGCCGCGTAGAACCGTGCCAGCGCCGCCGGGCGCTCGGGCCGATCGAGGTCGACGAGCACGGTCAGCGCGGCCAGCACATCGGTCATGTTGGTCCCGGCATCGAACTGCGCCTTGGCCAGTGCGGCACCCCTCTCGGGATCGGCCGCCGCGAGATAGGCCAGGCAAGTGTTGCGCAAGGCCCGCCGGCCGATCGAGGTGCCATCGATCTGGTATGGGCCGGCATCGGCAAATGCCATGTAGGCGGCGACGAGCTCCATCGACAATGCGCGCCCGAGCTCGGTTCGGGCGGTTTCGCGCGCGGCGTGAATGGCGTCGACATCGACGACCGCGAGCTGGTCGGCGAGAAACGGCTCGCTCGGCAGTGTCAGCGCCTCGGCGGCGAAGGCGGGATCGCGGTCGGCATCGGCGAGCGTGCGCCGCATCGCCGCGACGAGATCGGGGTCGAGCGGAGCCGGCGCCGCGCCGCCCCGATAGGCTTCGACGCGGTTGATGAGCGCGCGGGTCGCGACCTGCTGGCCCGCCTCCCACCGGGCGAACGGCTCGGGTTCATTGACGGCAAGGAATTTCAGCCGCTCGAGCGGCACGTCCTTCAATTTGACCGGAGCGGAGAAGCTCGCGCCACAGCGATCGGCACCGGCGGCGCCGAGAGCTCGACAAAACGAAAACTTTCCCGGGCCCTCGGCAAGCGCGATGATGCGCGTCCCCTCGAGGCTCTCCGCCTCCTCTTCGAGCCGGGTCGGCAATTCGGTGCCATCCGGCCCGAGGAGACCCATGGCGAGCGGCATCAGCATC